>NZ_JAPZLF010000001.1:0-797940 GCF_033804645.1 Micromonospora sp. RTGN7
GGCCCGACCGCGCCGATCGAGGCGATCAGCATGCAGGGCGTGTCGCACAACCTGCCCGTGGACGCGGCCCAGGCCGTCCGCTTCTTCGGCCTCGACGGCACCACCCCGCCCCCCCCCCCCCCCCCCCCCCCCCCCCCCCCCCCCCCCCCCCCCACCCCCCCCGCCCCCCCCCCCCCCCGGCGCAGCCCCCCCCCCCCTCGCCCGCCCGGCGGCGCCCCCGCGCGCCCCGCCCCCGGGGCCCCGGGCGCGCCCCCCCCCCCCCCCCCGCGGGGGGGGGCGCCCCCCCGCGGGGGCCCCCCCCCCGCCGTTTTCGCCCGGCCGGGGCGGGACCGCCGGGCATCGGTGAATCACGATCCGGCAGGATCGACGGCGACCGCAGCATCCGCAGCAGTGAGCAGGAGGCGTACACCATGGACAAGCCCGAGGTTGGCCCGATCGAGGGCGCGCCGCCCGCCGATCTCGTCATCGAGGACCTCACCGTCGGCGAGGGCCCGGAGGCCCAGGCCGGCCAGCGGGCCACCGTGCACTACGTGGGGGTGGCCCACTCCACCGGCCGCGAGTTCGACGCGTCCTGGAACCACGGCGAGCCGTTCGAGTTCCCGCTGGGCGGGGGACGGGTCATCGCCGGCTGGGACCAGGGCGTGGTCGGGATGCGCATCGGCGGCCGGCGCAAGCTCACCATCCCGCCGCACCTCGGGTACGGCAACCAGGGCGCCGGCGGCCTGATCAAGCCGGGCGAGACCCTGGTCTTCGTCGTCGATCTGCTCGGCGTCCGCTGACCCGGCGGGGTCGCCGGCCCCCCCCGGCCCCCCCGACCCGACGACGGGTGGACCGCCGGGCACAGGCCACGGGACCCGGGCCGGGACGTCGGAGGCAAGGGTCGTCAGGCGCAGGCCAGCATCGGGGTGGAGGACGCCTCCGCCACCGGCACGAGCGACCCCAGGGCGCGGCCCAGCGGCTCGGGCACGGTCGGCTCCGGCGATGTCACCGTCGACTCCGGTCCGACCAACGACGCCGGTGTGTACGGCAGCTCGGGGCCCTCGAGTGGCTCGGTGACCCCCGGCGCGGTGACGGCCCGCCGGACCCCGAACGCGTCGTGCCCGATCAGCGACGACGCGTGAACCGCCGCGACGGGCGCAATCCGCGTCAGGACCCGGACTGCCGGGACAGGAGCGACCGGGCCCCCGGCGCCGGACGCGGCAACGAGCGGGACCACGACACGGGACGCGGAGACCAACGGGGCCAGGGCGGGCGAGCCGGCGGCGACGCTCTCCCGGACCGGGATGACGCGGTCCAAGCCGGTGACGTGCAGCACCCTGGCGACCATCGGGGCCGGATCGACAAGCACCAGCTCACCGCCGCAGGCCCGGGCCCGGCGGTGCCCCGCGATCAGCGCCCGCACCCCCGCGGCGGAGAGCAGCCGAACGCCGGAGAGGTCGAGCCGCAGCAGCCGTCGGCCCGGTGCCGCCCACAGCGCCGCACGCAGCACGCCGACGGTGGCGACGTCGATTTCACCGGTCGCCCACATCTCCACCACGTCGTCACCCACGCTGACCTGCACGTGGAACCGATCGCTGCGCTGCTGCATAACCCCGAATCTAGCCCCACCCACCGACAATTCCGCCCTGCCGGAGAGTGAGTCGGGGTACATCCGGGGTTTGACCCTGAGCGGCCCCCCGGGTCTCCCTGAGCGGGGCAGGGGCCGGGCGGGAGCAGTGACGAGCGGACGCTACTCCCCCGACGGCGTCGAGCCGGCCCCGACCGAGCGAGACCGGCGGATCCCGGCCGGACAGCGGCCGGCCCGCCACCCTGCGGTGACGGGCCGGCCGCCGGTCGTTCCTCCCCCGATCGGCCCTGTTCAGCCGCCGCTGGCCGAGGGGGTCGGCGCGGGCGAGCCGCCGCCGGCCACCGCCCCCGGGTGCGGCGCCACGGTCGGGCTGGGCCGCAGCCCGGTCGGGACGGGCAGCGCGCTGCCCTTGGCGAACTCGTCCCAGCTGACGTTCCAGGCCGTCCAGCCGTTGCCGGCCGCCAGCGGCACCTCGGTGCCCTTGACCGTCACCAGGTCGCCGACGCGGGTGAGCCCCATCAGCCAGTCGGCCGCCGAGGCGGAGACGTTGGCGCAGCCGTGCGAGACGTTGGTGGCCCCCTGGTCGCCCTCGGACCACGGGGCCGAGTGGATGAACTCACCGCCCCAGGTAAGCCGCTGCGCGTCGTCGACGTCGACCACGTACCCGCCGTTGGGCTCGCCCCGGGTGTCGAACGTCGTCCGCTCGTGCTTCTCCATGATCACCATTTTGCCGCTGGAGCTGGGCGTGCTCGGCTTGCCGAGGCTGACCGGAATCCGGCGGACCAGCTTGCCGTCCTGGAACACCGACATCTGCTTCGTGGCGTTGTCGATGTCGAGGGCGACCTGCGGCCCGATCTTCGAGGTGGCCCTGCGGTCGGCGTCGCCCACCAACTCCTTGCCGATCGGCAGGCCCTCCAGGGCCGATCGGACGCTGACCGTGGTGCCCGGCCGCCAGAAGTCGGGTGCCCGGTAGTACGCCTGACTTCCGTCCTCCAGCCACGACCAGGTGCCGGGCTGCGGCGGGTTGGTCCTGACGAACAGCCGTTTCTGCACCGCCGCCCGCGCCTCCTTCGGCACAACCGGTTCGAAGGCCACCGTCACCGGCATCGCGGTGCCATACGTCTGGTTGCCCGCAAAGTAGAGGGTGCTGGTGATCCCCGGCCGGGTCGGTTTCGGCGCCGTGGTGAAGATGCTCTTCCGGGTGGTGGTCCGCCCCTGGTCACCGGTCACCGTCACCTCGGCGGTGTACGTGCGCCCGTTCGCCAGGGTCTCGCTGGGCACCCAGCTCGACCCGTCCTCCCGGGGCTCGCCACCCACCTGCCGGCCCTTGTCGTCCGTGAGTCGGACGGCGCTGACCGACCCGTTCTTCACGCTGATGCCGACCTCGGCGCTCACCGGCACGCCCCGGGCGCGGTCACCGGGCGTCAGCTCGACCGCGGGCGGTGGAGCCGTTCCCCCGGCCGTCTTCCGCTCAGCGGTGCACCCGCCCAAGGCCAGCGGTGTGGCTGCGATGGTTACCGCCAATAGCGTCAGTCGCCGCCTCACGTTCATCTCCCGCACCCCATTCCATTCTCCCCTTGTCCCCATTCTGTACGGCGCAATGGGAGGCGCGGCGCAGCTTTCGGGGAATTACGTGGAAGCAATTGCCGGCAGTTTCGGCGACGCTGCGGCGAAACTGTTCCCGCTGCCCCGGCAGGACCCGGTGTCACGGTTCGGCCGGCCCAACCCGGACGACCGGTTCGCCCTGCCGTGCCCCGCCCCCGGACGGCTGCGCGCCACCCGGTGTCAGCAGTCCCAGTCCTGGTCACCGTGGTTGCGGTCCCACCGGCCGCCGACGGGCGGGGTGTCCAGCCGGGTGGCGGACACCGCGTTGCCGGCCAGGTCGTTGTCCTCCACCCGGCAGGCGACGCAACTGCCCCGCTCGGTGATCCACAGCCCGTGGGTCTGCGTCCGCCGCTCGTGGTTGTCCCAGATCCGGTTGCCCCGGACGGTGGCGGAGTCGAACGCCGCGTTGATCGTGATCCCGGCCCGGCACTCCGGCGTGGCCGGCAGCTCGTAGGGCGCGCCGGGCAGTGGGGTGTCGCCGCTCCATCCGCTGTAGGCGTCGGGGCGGACCGGGGCGAGGGTGATCTCCTTGCCGTCGTTGGCGGCGACCACGGCGACCCGCCTGCCCACCCGGAGCATCTTGCCCCGGTGCCCGTCGTGCGGCCAGTCCGCCGTCCGGTCGACCAGCGACCGGTTGTTGTAGCGGACGGACTCCCCGCCGCCCCGGTACTCGTCGGCGCACTGCCGGCCGTTGTTGCGGATCCGGTTGTTGAGCAGCACGGCGTCGATCATCGGGCGGTCGATCCGGATGCCGTCCAGGCCGTTGCCCCAGATGTCGTTGCTCTCGACGACCACGTCCACGGCCGTCCCCCGATAGCCGTGGCCCAGGTCGTGCTCGTGGTACCCGTACGCTCCGTTTCCGCTGATCCGGTTGCCCCGGATCGTGTACGGCCCGCAGGTGTTGCCCATGCTGACGCCGTCGCGGATGTTGCCGTCGATGACGCTGTCGGTCAGCAGGCCGCCCCGGCCGGCGATCCCGGACGTCCCCTCGGCGGAGACGTCGAACCCGGCCTCCAGGTTGCCGATCAGGGTGCAGGCGGAGATGACCAGCCCGTCGGCGCCCCAGTCGGAGATGCCGAACCGGTTGCCCTGACTGTGGCAGCCGATGATCCGGTAGCCGCGCGGCGGCGACCAGTAGGGCTTCTGCAGCTCGAGGAAGATGCCGTTGGTGCCGTTGGCGAGGGTGGTGCAGTTGGCGATGGTGAGCCGCTCCACGGTCCCCCAACCACCGATGCCGACGCCGATCCCGGCGCCACCCATCTCCTCGCCGTTGTCCAGTCGGCCGCAGCCGACCACCACCACCCCCTCGATCAGGCTGTCCTGGAGGAAGTCGCAGCCGAGCCCCGTCGCGGCGGTGTGGTGGATGTAGAGGTTGCGGAAGATTCCGCGCACCATGTACTGGAGGCCAAGGCCCTTGGCCAGGTAGTTGTACTGGGCCATGGCCACGCCGGAACCGTCGATCTCGAAGTCGGCGAAGGTGCAGTCGGCGATGTGCCGGTCGCGGTCCGCGCCGTGCTGGAGCGTCGTCCAGAAGGCCAGTGGGGTCGGCTCGGCACGGTTGCCCTCGTTGCTCAGCAGGAACCGGGTCGCGCCCGGCCCCGCCCCGATCAGCGACACTCCGCTGCGCCACACCGTGCCCGCGTCCCGGATGGAGTAGATGCCGGGCGGGCAGTAGATCACCCGGGCCCGGCCGTCGGCGGCGTACCCGTCGCCGAGGCGGTCCACCAGCGCGGCCAGTGCGGGCTGGTCGTTGGCCACCCCGTCACCGCGCAGCCCGTACTCGGTGGCGTCACAATGCAGCGGCGCTCCGGCGACGGCGGGACGGTGGTCCCGGACGGCGACGGGCAGTCCCTGGAATGGCACTCCGCTCTCCTCTCGGACGGCGAACGACGGGCGGCGCGGCGCGCACCGCGGACCGTCACAGACGGCCGGGAGAGCCGTCGATGCCGCCGATTTCCCGGCAGGCTCGCCGGGAAACGGAATGGTTTCGCTGCCGCTGTCCCCGACGTCTCGGGCAGGATTACGCCCGATCTGGGAAACAATTCCCTCATCGCACCCGCGCGCCACCATCTGCCGGATCAGGCACGATATTCCCCGTCCTGACAGATTGGCGGAATTGTCGGGCCGTGTGCCGGTCGGGGTCGGTGGTCGGATGCGAACGGACCGATCCGGTGTCCCGGACCGGCGGTCAGACGTTCGCGACCAGCAGGGCGGGCTGCTCGACGGAGTCGGCGACGTGCCGCAGGAAACCACCGGCCACCCCGCCGTCGCAGACCCGGTGGTCGAAGGTGAGGCTGAGCTGGGCAACCTTACGCACGGCGAGCTGCCCGTCGACGACCCACGGCTTATCCACGATCCGCCCCACGCCGAGCAGCGCCGCCTCCGGGTGGTTGATGATCGGGGTGGAGCCGTCGACGCCGAACACCCCGTAGTTGTTGAGGGTGAAGGTGCCGCCGGTGAGCCGGGCCGGGGGCAGCGCGCCGGCCCGGGCCGCGGTGGTGGTCTCGGCGAGGGCCACGGAGAGCTCCCGGGTGGTGAGCAGTTGGGCGTCGCGCAGCACCGGGACGACCAGGCCCCGATCGGTCTGCGCGGCGATGCCCAGGTGCACCCCTCGGGACTGGATGATCCGCTGCCCCTCGGTGTCGACGCGCGCGTTGAGCTGCGGGAACCGGCGCAGCCCGCTGAGGCAGATCCGGGCCAGCAGTGCCAGCACGCTCACCGGCTCCTCCGGAGTCGCGGCGTTGATCGCCCGCCGGGTCTCCATCAGCGCGGTGGCGTCCGCGTCGACCCAGATGGTCACCTCGGGGATCTCCCGCCGGCTGCGGGAGAGTTTGTCGGCGATCACCTTCCGGATGCCGGTGAGCGGGATGACGAGGTCCTCGTCGCCGGCCGGCCGGGCGGTCGGTGCGGGCTCGGGCCGGTCCGGCACCGGGGCCAGCCGGGGTGCTGGGGCGGTGAGGGCCGCCTCGACGTCGGCCCGGCGGACCACGCCGCCCAGGCCGGTGCCGCGCAGGGTGGCCGGGTCGATGCCGTGCTCACGGGCCAGCCTCCGGACGATCGGCGAGATCACCAGCGCCGGCGAGGCCGCCGACCCCACCGGCGCGGCCCAGGACGACCCGGCCGACACGGTGGAAACGGGCGACACGGCCGGAGCCGAAGGGCCGGTCGGCGGCTCGGGGGCGACCGCGAGGCGGGGCCGGCGGCGCCGCTGGCCCGTCCCGCCGTGCCCGGTGCCGTACCCGATGAGGACGTTGCCGCTGCCGGCGCGCTCCTCCTCCCGGTAGGTGGCGTGCCCGGCGGGCTCGCCGCCGCCCGTGCCGTCGGGGGGCGCGATGGTGATCAGCGGCTGGCCGACCGGGCGCGTCTCGCCCGCCACGCCGTGCAGGGCGACGACCAGGCCGGCGTACGGGCAGGGCACGTCCACGACCGCCTTGGCGGTCTCCACCTCGACGACGGTCTGGTCCACGGTGACGGTGTCGCCGACGGCAACCCGCCACTGCACGATCTCCGCCTCGGCCAGCCCTTCGCCCAGGTCCGGCAGGAGGAAGACCTGGGTGCGCCCGACGGTGGTCATGCCGCGCTGCCCTGGGTCAGCCAGCGTGGGTCGGGCCGGTCGTCCCACTGGAGCCGGGCCACTGTGTCGAGCACCCGGTCCACCCCGGGCAGGTGGGTGTGCTCCAGCATCGGCGCCGGGTACGGGATGTCCAGCCCGCTGACCCGCAGCACCGGGGCGTGCAGGGCGTGGAAGCACCGCTCCTGCACCCGGGCGGCGATCTCCGCACCGACCCCGGCGAAGCCCTGCGCCTCCTGGATCACCACGCACCGGCCGGTCTTCCGGACGGAGGCGGCGATGGTGGCGTCGTCGAGGGGGACGATGGTGCGTACGTCCACCACCTCCAGGTCCCAGCCCTCCTCGCGGGCGGCCTCGGCGGCCTCCAGGGCGACCGGGACCGCCGGCCCGTACGCGACGAGGGTGGCGTCGCGGCCGGCGCGACGCACGACCGCCCGGCCGAACGGCTCGGTGCGGGTCGGCAGCTCGGCCTCGGCGCTGGAGAAGTAGAGCTTCTTCGGCTCCATGAACACCACCGGGTCGGGGTCGGCGATCGCCTCGCGCAGCAGCGAGTACGCGTCGTCGACCGTCGCCGGGGTGACCACCTTCAGGCCGGGGGTGTGCGCGTAGTACGCCTCGGACGAGTCGCAGTGGTGCTCCACCCCGCCGATGCCGCCGGCGTACGGGACCCGGATGACGATGGGGACGCTGAGCGCCCCCCGGGTGCGGTTGCGCAGCTTCGCCACGTGCGAGGCGATCTGCTCGAACGCCGGGTACGCGAACGCGTCGAACTGCATCTCCACGACCGGCCGCAGCCCGGACATGGCCAGCCCGACGGCGAAGCCGACGATGCCGGCCTCGGCGAGCGGGGTGTCGAAGCAGCGCTTGTCGCCGAACCGGGCCTGGAGCCCGTCGGTGATCCGGAAGACGCCCCCGAGCTTGCCCACGTCCTCACCGAAGACGAGCACCCGCTCGTCGGCGGCCAGCGCGTCGGCGAGCGCGGCGTTGAGCGCCTTCGCCATGGTGGTGGTGGCCATCAGCGCCCGCCCTCCTCGTCCGCCACGGCGGCCAACTCGGCGCGGACCATCTCGCGCTGCTCTACCAGTTGCGGGGTCGGCTCGGCGTAGACGTGGTCGAAGAGGCTGAGCGGGTCGAGTTCCGGTGTGGTGTGCATCCGCTCGCGCAGGTCGGCCGCGTACGCCTCGGCCTGCTCGGCAATGGCGGCGACGGCGTCGTCGTCGAGGGCGCCACGGGTGCGCAGGTACGTCTCCAGGCGGGCGACCGGGTCGCGGTCGCGCCAGGTGTCGACCTCGGCGCCGTCGCGGTAACGGGAGGCGTCGTCGGCGTTGGTGTGCGCCTCCATCCGGTAGGTGTGCGCCTCGACCAGGAACGGGCCGTGGCCGGCGCGGGCGTGCTCGACCGCGTGGGTCAGCACGGCGAGCACGGCGACGGGGTCGTTGCCGTCGACCTGCTCGCTGGGCACGCCGTAGCCGACGCCCTTGTACGCCAGCGACGGCGCGGCGGTCTGCCGCGACAGCGGGACGCTGATGGCGTACTTGTTGTTCTGCACGAAGAAGACGACGGGTGCCTTGAACACGGCGGCGAAGTTGATCCCCTCGTGGAAGTCGCCCTCGCTGGTGGCACCGTCGCCGATGAAGGCCAGCGCCACGGTGTCGCGCCCCTGGTGGGCCTCCCCGTAGGCGAGGCCGGCGGCGTGCACGCACTGGGTCGCCAGCGGAGTGCACTGCGGGGCGGTGTGGCGCTGCACGGGGTCGTACCCGCAGTGCTGGTCGCCGCGCAGCAGGGTGAGCGCCTCGACGGGGTCGATGCCCCGGGAGATCAGCGCCATCGACTCGCGGTAGGTGGGGAAGACCCAGTCGGTGTCCCGCACGGCGAGGATCGCGCCCACCTGGCAGGCCTCCTGGCCCCGGGACGACGGGTAGACGGCGAGCCGGCCCTGCTTGGTCAGCGCCGTCGCCTGGGTGTCGAACCGGCGGCCGATCACCATCCGCCGGTACAGCTCACGCAGCGCCTCGACGGGCGGCTCGGCGTAGTCGGGGTGGGCCGGACGGAGGGCGCCGTCGGGGTCGAGCAGCCGCACCGGCTCGGTCTGCGGCAGCAGGGCGGCGGACGGGTCGTTCGCGGCCTGCGCGCGGGCGGCCTTGGTGGGTTTCTTGGCCGGCGGGCGGGTGCGCGGGGATGCCCTACGGGCCGCCTGGGGTGTGGTCGTCACGGCGGGGACCTCCTGGACGTGTGGTGGCCCTATGCTCCTGCTGTTGGATGATTGACTCAAGATTCATGATGAACGTGGGACGAACGGCACCGGATCGGGGTGAATATGAGCCAGGAGACCAATCCGGAGCCGGCCGGGACGGGCGGGGTGGGACGTTCGGCCGGGACGCTGGACGAGGTCGACCGGCGGATCCTCGCCGAGCTGGTCCGCGACGGCCGGATCTCGATCCGCACCCTCGCCGAGCGGGTGCACGTCTCCCGGACCAACGCGTACGCGCGGGTGGAGCGGCTGCTGCGCGACGGCGTGATCGCCGGTTTCCGGGCCCAGGTCGCGCCGGAGCCGGCCGGCCTGGGCACCTCGGCGTACATCGCGCTGACGATTCAGCAGAACACCTGGCGGGAGGTGTCGGCGGAACTGGCCCGGGTGCGCTACATCGAGCACGCGGCCCTGCTCGGTGGCGAGCATGACGTCCTCGCCCTGGTCCGGGCCCCCGACAACGCCACCCTGCGGACGGTGGTGCTGGCGCGGGTGCAGAGCATCGCCGGGGTGCTCTCCACCCGGACCTGGCTGGTCTTCGAGGAGTTCGACGGCGCGCAGAGCCCCTGGGAGTGAATCCCACCCGGCCGGGATGGTGCAGCGTTCCGGCGGGACGTCCAGTGGCCTGCGGGCCCCCACCGGTCAGGGCCTGCGGGCCACGCAGCCGTACTGCGGGACGGTGACCGGCTCCTGCCCGTCGTCCGGCCGCCACCGCGCGCACGACACCAGCCCGGGGTCGAGCAGCTCCAGGCCCTCGAAAAACCGGGCGATCTCCGCCCCGGTGCGGGAACGGATCGGCGGGGTCGCGTTCTCGTTCCAGAACTTCATGGCCGGCACGTTCGCCGTGCCGCCCAACTCGACGGTGGGGTGGGTGAGCGCCAGGAAGCTGCCCGACGGCATCACGTCCATCAGCCGGCGGACTATCGCCACGGCCTCGTCGGTGTCGTGCACGAAGTTGAGAATGCCCAGCATCATCACCGCCACCGGGCGGTCGAGGTCCAGCGTCCGGGCGGCCCCGGCCAGGATCGACCCCGGGTCGTGGATGTCGGCCTCCAGGTAGTCGGTGGCCCCCTCGACGGAGCTGGTCAGCAGGGCGCGGGCGTGCACGAGCACCATCGGATCGTTGTCGACGTAGACGATCCGGGAGTCGGGGGCGACGGCCTGGGCGACCTGGTGGGTGTTGTCGGCGCTCGGCAGGCCGGTGCCGATGTCGAGGAACTGCCGCACGCCCTCCTCGCCGGCCAGGTGCCGCACCGCGCGGGCGAGGAAGCGCCGGTCGGCGCGGGCGACCTCCTCGATGACCGGAAACGTCGCGCGGACGTGGTCGCCGACCCGGCGGTCCGGCTCGAAGTTGTCCTTGCCCCCGAGCCAGTAGTTCCAGACCCGGGCGTTGTGCGCCACCGAAGTGTCAAGGCGCTCGGCCCGTTCCCCGTCGCGGACTTCGACATCGCCCGTCTGTGACACAAAAACTCCTCGGCTGGCGCTGATATCCAGTCAGCGTAGCCGAGCCAATCGTGGCCGCTGCGGCACGGCCCGACCCCGCTGGCCGTCGGCGTGGCCCCCATCCTGTCCTGTCACGACGGTGCAGTCCACATCGACGGCGGGCACCACCGCGTCGTACGCGGTTCCGCACCCAGGGTGCACAGTCGACCCCTGCCGACAGCATCCTCTCCACCACCTTCAACACGGCGACCCGGACCAACGGTTGGGGCTACAAGCAGGGCACCTCGATGTCGTCCCCGCACGCGACCGGCGTCGCCGCCCTGGCGCTGTCGGCCCACCCGAGGATGGGGCCGCTGCAGCTGACGGTGTTCCTGCAGCTCACGGCGGTGGCGCAGGCGTGCCCGGCGGGCGCGGTGTACAACCCGGTGCCGCTGATCCCGGCCGGCCCGAACGCCTACGACGCGAAGTGCTCCGGCGTGAAGGACTACAACGGGTTCTACGGCGCGGGCATGGTCAACGCGTACAACGTGGTGAAGTGACCGGCTGACCGCCCGACCAGTGGTGGGGCCCGGCGCGCACGCGTCGGGCCCCACCCGTGCGGTCACCGTGGCCAGTCCGACCACCATCACCAGGCGCGCCACGCCGGCCGGCGCGGTCCGGTCGGCGTCGACCAGGGCGCGGCCTGCCCGCAGCAGGTCACCGACGGGCAGGTACGCCCGCGCAGCGTCGACCGCCACCGCGCGACCCGGCGGCCTGTCGGCAGGTCATAGGTGGTCACGACGCCACCGCCGGTCGGGCACCGCCCGGGTGGTGTCGTCCACCGGAATCCGGTCCGCCTCGGCCTGCGCCAACAGGCGTTGCCTCGCCGCCTCCCGCTCGGCGGCCTCGGCCTGCTCACCCCGGCTCGACACCGGATCGTCACCGTGCACCTGCATCCCCACCTCCACTGGCAGGGGCGCGGCGGCAAGCTCGTGGAAGGACCGTCACCGCCGCGCCCGGACGACGGGCGCGACGGCGACCGATCCCCTACTTCCACAGAGGTGCACACCGCGCCCACTACGGAAGGTAGGGCAGCTATTACCCGGAAATCGTCACCCGTTGTGCGACTACCCCGTTGCGGGGGCACTCAGATCACCCCCTGCCGAGGCGTGGACGGCACGGGCGATGACAACGCCCGTTGACAGCCCTCGGTGGCCGGGGAAGGGTTGCGCCATGATCGGCCACCTCGACGACGACCGGCTACGCGCCTTCGGCAATCCGGCGCGGGTCACGGTATGGCCCGCGCGCGAGGCGTTGCTTCAGGTCGGTGATGCGGAGACCCTGCTCAGGATCGTCGAGCGGGACGGCGGTTTCGTGGTGGAGAAGCGGGACCGCGGCGGGGGATGGCGCCCTCAGATGTCCGCCGGGTCGCTGACGGTCGCGCGTCGGTACGTGATCGGGGAGATCGGCGGCTGGGTGCGGGCCTTCGTGGAACGGGGACCGCGAGGGCCGTCCCCGGACGAGCCGCTTCGGGACGGGTTCACGTTGACCGATCTCGGGCCCTCGGGGCTCGTGCTGTCCTGGCGCGAGGCGTCCGGTGAGCTGTCGGTCCGCTTCCCGCCCGGCCCGTGGCGCGGCAGGGCCGCGCGATTCGCCAGGTACGCCGACCTGTCGGAGGAATCGATCGTGCGGCAGTTCGTCGGCGGCGGGGCGACGCCGGACGCGTTGCCGCCCGGCACCACCGCCCCTTCCGACACCGACACCGACACCGAGGAGCAGCGGGCGGCGGTCCGGGAGATCGTGCGGTTGGTGCGCCGCGAACTGCCGGCGGGAGCGGACCGCCTCACGATGCGCGCCGGCGTCCTGGCGACGATCGACTCCTGCCGGTGGTGGGCGGCGTGGGGCGAGCGGCGCGAGGAGATTCGCCGCCCGGACGACCCCGCGCTCCGCGACGCGCTCCACGCGTCGCGGCGGGCCTCCTACCGACCGGGCCTGGGTACGTGGTTCGGCCTGGAGCTGACCGTGACGTCAACGGGCGACGTGACGATGCGGTTCGACCGTGACGACGAGCCGGTGTGGTGGTCGGAACCCGTCGACCCCACCTCCTACGTGGCGGAGCAGCGGTGCTTTCCCCGCAAGGAGACGCACCAGCCGCCGTGGCTGCGCCAGCGCCTGAGGCAGGGGCGTGCGCAGCTGCCTCAGCGCCTGATCGAGCGGGGCACCGAACTGTTCGGCCGGATCGCGCCGGGCGCCGAACTCGTCCACCACCTACTGCCGGAGGACGACGCGGTGCTCGTCGTCCGCCCGGTCAGGGGCGGCGGCTCGATCTACGTCGCGTACGACGGGAGCGTGCTGTTCGCGGCGTCCGCCGTGCCGCCGCACCAGGCGCTCGAACTGTTCCGGTCCGGCCAGCGCACGCCCGCCGAGAAGTTCGTGGGATGACGCCCGCAGGAGGATCCGCGCCCGGGCGGGTGGGAGGCGGGGCGATGACGCTCCCGCTCCGCGAGTTCTCCCGCCGGATCGGCTCTGCGACCGTCACGGTCGACGCCGTGGAGCATCTCGGGACGCAGGCCGATGCGCTGCTGGACATCGTCGCCGCCTACGCCGACGAGCTGCGGGACGGGTTCAGCGTACGAGCGGGGTGGGCGCCGTTCATGCTCGTCGCGCGTGGTGAGGACCGGTTCGGTGTCGTCGCACCGGACTTCGCGACGAAGACCCCGGACCGGGTGGGATAGATGCGATCATCGACCTCTCCACCACCAGCGTGGCGGTCCGCGGGCCGCTCTGAGCCCAGGGCCGTACCGTCCGGGGCGGAGGTTCGCCCGGCCCAGCCCGTCCCGGGTCGCGGCAGCCGGCCCGGACCGCGGGTTGCTAGGGTCGCGCGGGTGATCGAACTCCAGCGGCTCGACGTCCGGCACGTCGCCGCGCTGCTCCGCTTCGAGCGGGAGAACCGGGCGTACTTCGCCCGGTTCGTGCCGGACCGGGGCGACGACTACTTCGCCGGCTTCGCCGCGCGGCACGCGGGGCTGCTCGCGGAGCAGGCCGCCGGCCTGTGCCACTTCCACGTCCTGGTCGACGGCGACGGGGCCGTGCTGGGCCGGTTCAACCTGGTCGATGTTGCCGACGGCGGCGCGGAGCTGGGCTTCCGGGTGGCCGAGCGGGCGGCCGGGCGGGGCGTGGCGACGGACGGCGTGCGCCGCGTGGTCGAGCTGGCCCGCGCCGGGTACGGGCTGCGTCGGCTGGTCGCGTCGGCCGCACTGGACAACGCCGGGTCACTCGGGGTGCTCCGGCGCACCGGTTTCGTCCCGGCCGGCGAGGTGCTGCTCGACGGGCGCCCCGGGCTGCGGCACGTCCGGGAGCTGGGGGCCTGAGGCGGAGCCCACGCCCGCGTCGCCCGCCCGGGGCCAGTTCGCCAGGCCGTCGACGCGGTCACCGCCTAAGCGCGCCCGACCCCGACCCGGGGCCCGGCCGGGGGCCGGGCCCGCCGGTGGGGCGGGTCAGGTGGTGGGGCGGGTCAGGTGGTGGGGCGGGTCAGGTGGTGGGGCGGGTCAGGTGGTGGGGGGCGGGGGGAGGATCTGGCGGAGCTGGCCGGGTGGGGTGGCGCGGGGGCGCCACTCCCGGGGGTAGCCCACCGACACCTCCTCGAAGCGCACCCCGTCGTACCAGGTGGTGCGGGGAATGTGCAGGTGGCCGTAGACGGCCGCCACGGCGCCGTAGCGCAGGTGCCAGTCGGCGGTGGCGTCCGTGCCACACCACTGGGCGAAGATCGGGTAGCGCAGCACCCGGGTCGGCTCGCGCACCAGCGGCCAGTGGCTGACCAGCACCGTCGGCAGCGCCGGGTCGCGCTCGTCGAGCCGCCGGGCGGTCGCGGCCACCCGGGCCGCGCACCAGGCCTGCCGGCTCGGGTACGGGTCGGGATGCAGCATGAACTCGTCGGTGCACACGATCCCCGTCGCGTACGCCTCGGCGAGCGCCGCCTCGCGGGTGTCCAGCCCCTCGGGCCGCCAGCTGTAGTCGTACAGGAGGAACAACGGCGCCACGAGTGCCGGCCCGCCGGCACCCCGCCACACCGGGTACGGGTCCTCGGGGGTGACCACGCCCAGGCTCCGGCAGAGCTGGACCAGGTGGCGGTAGCGGGCCTGGCCGCGCAGGGTGACCGGGTCGACCCGGGGCGTCCACAGCTCGTGGTTGCCGGGCGCCCAGACCACCTTCGCGAAGCGGCGGCTGAGCAGGCCGAGCGCCCACTCGACGTCGGCCACGGTGTCGCCCACGTCGCCTGCGACCAGCAGCCAGTCGGCCGGCGACTCGGGCCGCAGCCCCTCGACGACCGCGCGGTTCTCCGCGTGCCCCACGTGCAGGTCGCTGATGGCGAGCAGCGCGCCGTGTTCCTCCCCCATCAGTTGATCCTACGGGACCTGCCGGCGCGGGCGACACGCCGGCGCGGGCCGGCAGGGGCTGACCAGGTAGGATCGGACCGGGCCGTGACTGGCGCGTGGGGATGGAAAAAACCATCGGGAAGCGGTCCCGTCATGAGGACGTCTGCCGAGCGCCTGGGCCTTCCGCACGTCACCAGGAGGTCGCATGCCGTCGCCGAATGCCGAGTCCACCGCCTTCCGCAGTGCCCTTGAGGTTATCCGCGCCGTGGAGCCCCGGGTCGCCGACGCGATCACCGCGGAGCTGACCGACCAGCGCGAGTCGCTGAAGCTGATCGCCAGCGAGAACTACGCCTCCCCCGCCACGTTGCTGGCGATGGGCAACTGGTTCAGCGACAAGTACGCCGAGGGCACCGTCGGCCGTCGCTTCTACGCCGGTTGCCAGAACGTCGACACCGTCGAGGCGCTCGCCGCCGAGCACGCCAAGGAGCTCTTCGGCGCCACCCACGCGTACGTGCAGCCGCACTCCGGCATCGACGCCAACCTGGTGGCGTTCTGGGCGGTGCTGGCCGACCGGGTCGAGGTGCCGGCGCTGAGGAAGGCGCAGGTGCGGCAGGTCAACGACCTGACCGAGGAGGACTGGTTCACGCTGCGCCGGGAGCTGGGCAACCAGCGGATGCTCGGCATGTCCCTGGACGCGGGCGGCCACCTCACCCACGGCTTCCGCCCGAACATCTCCGGCAAGATGTTCGACCAGCGCAGCTACGGCACCGACCCGGTGACCGGGCTGATCGACTACGACAAGGTCGCCGAGGCGGCCCGCGAGTTCAAGCCGATGATCCTGGTCGCCGGCTACTCGGCGTACCCGCGGAAGGTGAACTTCCGGATCATGCGGGAGATCGCCGACTCGGTCGGCGCGACGTTCATGGTCGACATGGCACACTTCGCCGGCCTGGTCGCCGGCAAGGTCTTCACCGGGGACTTCGACCCGGTGCCGCACGCGCACATCGTCACCACCACCACCCACAAGTCGCTGCGCGGCCCGCGCGGCGGCATGGTGCTCTGCGGCCCCGAGCTGGCCGACCAGGTGGACCGGGGCTGCCCGATGGTGCTCGGCGGTCCGCTGCCGCACGTGATGGCCGCGAAGGCGGTCGCGCTGGCCGAGGCCCGCCGCCCCGACTTCGCCGGCTACGCCCAGCGCATCGTCGACAACGCCCAGGCCCTCGCGGAAGGGCTGCTGAGCCGCGGCGCGACGCTGGTCACCGGCGGCACCGACAACCACCTGGTGCTCATCGACGTCTCCGGGTACGGGCTGACCGGCCGGCAGGCCGAGCAGGCGCTGCTGGACTCGGGCATCGTCACCAACCGCAACTCCGTCCCGCAGGACCGCAACGGCGCCTGGTACACCTCGGGCATCCGGATCGGCACCCCGGCGCTGACCACCCGGGGCCTCGGCGTCGCCGAGATGGACGCCACCGCCGAGCTGATCCACACCGTGCTCAGCCAGACCACCACCGGCTCCAACGCCGACGGCACCGCCTCGAAGGCCAAGTACGTCCTCGACCCGGCCCTGGCCGACAAGGTCAGCCGCCAGGCCACCGACCTGCTGTCGGCCTTCCCGCTCTACCCCTCGGTCGACCTGGCCTGACCCCCGCCCGCGGGCGCGCCGATCATGGCGGCGTGGTGCCCGGAGCAACCGGTTCCCACCGGTTCGTTTCCCAGCACGCCTCCATGGTCGTCGGGGCTCAGCGGGGGCCGGAGCGGAGGGCGCGGAGGCGGTGCAGGACCTCGGTGCCGCCGCGGCCGAAGTGATCGTGCAGGGCGCGGTACTCGGCGTAGAGGGCGTCGTAGGCGATGCGGCGGGCCGGGTCCGGTTGGTACGTCTCCCGGCGGGCGGCGCCCATCGCGTCCGACGCCGTGGGCACGTCCGGATACGCCCCGGCAGCCACTGCCGCGTGAATGGCCGCCCCGAGCGCGGCCGGCTGGACGGAGTCGACCACGTGCAGCGGCCGGCCGAGCACGTCGGCGTAGATCCGCATGAGCAGCCGGTTGCGGGTGAGCCCACCGGCGGCGGTCAGCTCGTCGACCCGGATGCCGGCGTCGGCGAACGCGTCGACGACGGTCCGCGCGCCGAAGGCCGTCGCCTCCAGCAGCGCCCGCCAGATGTCCTCCGGCCGGGTCGCCAGGGTCAGCCCGAGCAACACCCCGCTCAGCTCGTGGTCGGCCAACACCGACCGGTTGCCGCTGTGCCAGTCCAGGGCGAGCAGACCGTGCGCGCCGACGGGCTGGTCGGCGGCGAGGGAGTCCAGCAGGTCGTACGGGCTGGTGTCGAGGCGGCGGGCCCGGTCGGCGTACCCGGCGGGCAGGGCGTTGTCGACGTACCAGGCGAAGATGTCGCCGACCCCGCTCTGCCCGGCCTCGTAGCCCCACAGGCCGGCGGTCACCCCGCCGTCGACCGCCCCGCACACCCCCGGCACGTCCCGGTAGTCCTCGGCGTTGACGATCAGGCAGGTGGAGGTGCCGAGGACGGCGAGCATCCGGCCCGGCGCGACCGAGCGGGCCGCCGCGGCGGTGACGTGGGCGTCAATGGCGCCCACCCCGACGGCAGTGCCGGGGCGCAGGCCGGTCCAGCCGGCCGCCTCGACGGTGAGCCCGCCGGCCCGCCCGCCGACCGGGACGAGCGGGCCGTCGAGGCGGGCCAGCAGGCCGTCGAGGCGGGGATGCAGGGCGCGGAGGAACTCCGCCGACGGGTACCGGCCGTCCTGGCGCAACCCTTTGTAGCCGGCGGCGGAGGCGTTGCGGGTCTCCCGGCCGCAGAGCCGCCGGACGATCCAGTCGGCCGCCTCGACAAAGCGGGCGGCGCGGTCGAAGACCGCCGGGTCCTCCTCCAGCACCTGGAGGGCCTTCGCGAGCTGCCACTCGGCGGAGACCCGGCCGCCGTAGCGGGGCAGCCACGCCTCGCCGCGCGCCACGGCCAGGGCGTTGATCCGGTCGGCCTGCCGCTGCGCGGCGTGGTGCTTCCACAGCTTCGGCCACGCGTGCGGCCGGTCGCGCAACTCCGGCAGGTCGCAGAGCGGGGTCCCGTCGGCGAGGGTCGGCAGCAGGGTGCAGGAGGTGGCGTCCACGGCGATGCCGACGACGTCGGCCGGGTCGACGCCGGCGTCGGCCAGTGCGGCGGGCACCGCGACCCGCAGCACGTCGAGGTGGTCGGCGGGGTGTTGCAGCGCCCAGTCCGGGGGCAGCGGCGGGCCGTCGGGCAGCCGCTGGGTGAGCACCCCGTGGCGGTACGGGTGAACGGCGCAGCCGGCCTCCCGGCCGTCGGCGACGTCCACCACCACGGCGCGGCCGGAGAGGGTGCCGAAGTCGACACCGACGACGTACCGGGGTCGGTCACCCATCACTGCTCCTCCCACCGTCGCCGGACGGGCGCCGGCGGGCGGGAGGAAACGCTACCGGGGCGCAGTGCCGTCGGGCGGGAGGGCGGGCTCAGGCGAGCGGGCGCTTGAGGTGGTAGCGGTGCACCTCGGTGCTGCCCTGGACGTTGTTCACGTCCTCGGCGGCGGAGACCAACTCCCAGCCCTCCCGGCCGGCCCGGTTGAGGTGCGCGATCGCCGTGTCGCCGTAGGCGGTGATGTCGGTGCGGGACCCGTCCGGGCCGTACCAGACGAACGAGACGGTGAAATTGCGCCCCTGCCCCTGGTAGCGACGGACCAGCAGCGCGTACTCCCATGCGACCATGCGGTCCATTATGGCCAATACGTTCCGGCGGCGGGCGCACGGGGGGTGGCGTAACGACGACAGTGCGGGGTCAGGCCAGCGCAGCCGGGGCCGATGCCCGGACCGACTCGTCAGCGATCAGCGCGGCGAGCCGGTCCAGACCGACGTCGATCTGCTCGCAGGTGACGGCACTGATCGACAGGCGCAGGGCGGCGACCGGCGCGGTGTCGTCGTAGAAGTGCGCCATCGGGGTCCAGAGCACGCCGTACTCCTGCGCCGAGCGGCGCAGCACCGCGTCGTCGACGGGGAACGGTACGGTCAGCACCGCGAAGAAGCCGCCGGCCGGGACACTCCAGCGCACCGGGGACGGGGCCGGGAATCGGCGCTGGAGGCCGGCCACCAGGTGCCGCAGGTTGCGGGCGTACGCGGCCCGCTGCCGGGTGTTCGCCGCGACCAGGCTGCACCCGTGGGCGAGCAGCGCCCCGCCGACCACGGCCTGGGCGATCGCCGAGGTGTTCACCGTGATCATGCTCTTGATCTTGGCAAGCTGGTCGGCGAGCGGACCCACCGTCCCGTCGGAGTCACGCACCCGCTGGTCGGCCAGCACGTAGCCGACCCGGGCCCCGGGCAGCACCGTCTTGGCGAACGAACCGAGATAGACCACCCGACGCCCGGTGTCCAGCGCCTTGAGCGTCGGTACCCGCTCCGCGTCGTCGACGGGGAAGAGCCCGTACGGGTTGTCCTCGATCAGCAGCAGGTCCTCGGCGGCGGCGAGGTCGAGCAGCCGCCGCCGGTCGGCCAGGCCGATGCTGGTCCCCGACGGGTTGGCGAAGTCGGGCATCACGTAGCAGGCGCGGGGGCGCAGCCCCTCGTCCCGGGCCTGGCGGATCTGCGCGCGCAGATCAGCCAGGTCGATTCCGCCCGGGCCGGCGGCCACCGGCCGCACCGGCAGGTCCACCAGCCGGGCCGCTCCGGTCAGCCCCACGTACGTCGGGGCGAGAGCCAGCAGCACGTCCCGGGGGCCGGCGCGCAGCGCCCGCAGCACCAGCAGCATCGCCTCCTGGCAGCCGACAGTCACCACGATCGACTCCGGGTCCACGGTGATCTGCTCGTCGACGGCCAGGTTGCGGGCGACGAGGTCGTGGATGATCCCCTTGGTCCGGCCGTACTGCAACAGCGTGCGGCGCACCTGCTCCGGGCTCTGCCCGAGGTCGTCGGCCAGGTACGCCCGGAAGGTCTCCAGGTGCCGGTGCAGGTCGTCGACGTCGAAGAACTCCTCGTACGGCCGGCCCGCCGCCAGCGACACCGCCGCCGGGTAGCGCTGGGCCACCTCGTTGAGGAAGTTCATCGAGTTCAGCGCCGGGTCGTCCACCGCCGGATGCAGGTCGGCGACGTCCAGGTCCACATCCGTGACCACGTCCACCGGTCGTCCAGCCTCCACGTTCAGCCTCCCCTGATCGTACGCAGGTCGCGTGCCTCGGCCGGGTCGGCGCACCCGGCGAGTAAGAGCGCGTCGCGCAGCTCGGCGGCGAGCAGCGCGAACGCGGCGTCCGCGCCGGCCCGCCCGCCGACGGCCAGCGCCCAGAGCAGCGGCCGGCCGACCAGCACCCCGCTGGCGCCGAGCGCCAGGGCGCGCAGCACGTCGACGCCGCCGCTGATCCCGCCGTCGACGAGCACCTCGCACCGGTCGGCGACGGCGGTCAGCACCTCCGGCAGCAGGGTGACGCCGGCCGGGGCGGCGTCGAGCTGCCGTCCGCCGTGGTTGGACACCACCACCGCATCCGCGCCCGAGTCGGCGGCGAGGACCGCGTCGCGGGGATCGAGGACGCCCTTGACCACCAGCGGCAGGTCGGTCTGCCCGCGCAGCCAGCCGATGTCGGACCAGGTGAGGCCGGAGGCGAACTCGGCGCTGGTGTGCCGCGCGACGGCGGAGGTGCCGGGCGTGCCGGCGTGCGCGAGGTCGCCCCGACTGCCGGGCAGGTTGGCCGCGGCCACCTCGGGCGGCAGGGCGAAGCCGTTGCGCACGTCACGCAGCCGGGGGCCGAGGGTCGGCACGTCGACGGTGACCATGAGGGCGGTGCAGCCGGCCGCGTGCGCCCGATCCACCAGGTCCCGCACCATCCCCCGGTCGCGCAGCCAGTACAGCTGGAACCACACCGGCCCACCGGCCGCCGCGATCTCCTCGACGGTGGCGCTGCTCAGCGTGCTCGCCACGTACGGCACCCCGGCCGCGCCCGCCGCCGCCGCCAGCGCCGGCTCGCCGTCGGGGTGCACCAACCGCTGGTACGCCATCGGCGCCACCGCCACCGGCAGGGCGTGGCGTCGGCCGAGCAGCGGGGCGTCGGTGCGGGGCCGGTCGACGCCGCGCAGCATCCGGGGCAGCACGGCGATGCGGTCCAGGGCGGCCCGGTTCGCCGCGAGGGCGGTCTCGGTGCCGCTGCCGCCGGCGACGAAGTCGTACACCTCGGGCGGGAGGACGTCGCGGGCCAGCGCGGCGTAGTCGGCGAGGCTCGCCGCGAACGGCGCGTCGGCGGGGACGGCGGGCGCGGTGCGCGGCGCGGCCGGCTCAACCACCGACGGCCTCCGCGTCGGCCGGGACCGCCCCGGCTGCGCCGAGCCGGTCGCGCAGGAACCCGGCGGCCCGGTCCTGGGCCCGCCGGCCGGCGTCGAACACCCCCGGCATGGCGAAGAACCCGTGGATCATGCCGTCGTAGCGGACCAGCTCGACGGGCACCCCGGCGGCGCGCAGCCGTTCGGCGTACCGCTCCCCCTCGTCGCGCAGCGGGTCGTACTCGGCGGTGACGACCAGGGCCGGCGGCAGGCCGGTCAGGTCCTCGGCGAGCAGCGGCGAGGCGAGCGGATTCTCCGCGTCGGCCGGATCCGGCAGGTAGTGCCCCCGATACCAGGCCACCGAGTGCCGGTTGAACAGCAACGGATCCTGGTCGCCGGCCGACGCGGCGAGCTCCCGCTGGTCGGTGTTCGGATAGATCAGCAGCTGCGCGGCGAGCGGCGGCCCGCCCGAGTCCCGGGCCAGCAGGGTCACGGCGGCGGCGAGGTTGCCGCCGGCGCTGTCCCCGCCGACGGCCAGCCGGCTCGGGTCCACCCCGAACTCGTCGGCGTGCCCGGCCAGCCAACGCACGGCGGCGTGGCAGTCGTGCACGGCCGCCGGGAAGGGGTTCTCGGGGGCGAGCCGGTAGCCGACGGTCACCACCTGGCATCCCGTGGCGTTGGCCAGCCGGCGGCAGATCCCGTCGGCGGTGTCGACGCTGCCGAGGGTCCAGCCGCCCCCGAAGAAGTAGACCAGGGTGGGCAGCCGGCCCACGCCGGCCGGCCGGTGGATCCGCACCGGCAGGTCACCGGCGGGGCCGGGAACGGTCGTGTCGCGTACGTCGTGCACCGGCTCGACGTCGCCGCCGCCGGCCCGGATCGCCGCCAGGTCAGCGGCGCGGGCCTCGGCGAGGTCCCGGGTGTACAGCGGTGCGACGCCGGCTGCCGCACGGGCGGCCCGGTACGCGATCACCTGCGGGTCGAGCGGCATGCCGGTCTCCTCATCCGCCGGTCGTGACGAACAGTTTGTCGATGCCGCGCAGGAACAGGCTGCCGCTGTAGACCGGCGTCCGGGTGATGCGCAACTCGGGGAAGCGGGCGAAGAGCCGGGGCAGGGCGAGCCTGCCCTCCAGGCGGGAGACCGCCGCGCCGAGGCAGAAATGCAGGCCGACGCCGAAGGCCAGCGACGGCGGGCCGGAGCGACGCGGGTCGAAGCGGTCGGGATCGGGAAAGCGGGACGGGTCCCGGTTCGCGGCGGCGATCAGCAGCATCACGTTCTCACCCTCGGCCACCGGCACGCCGTGCAGGACGGTGTCCCGCGGCGCCGCCCGGGCCAGGAAGTGTACGGGGTTCTGCATCCGCAGCACCTCGTCGACGCAGCCCCGGGTCAGTTCGTCGTCGCCGGGCAGTGCCGCGGTCACGTCGGGGTGGTCGAGCAGCAACGGCAGCCCGTTGCTGAACAGGTAGACGGTGGTGACGAAGCTGGCGTTGAAGAGGACGATCAGGTTGCTGATCAACTCATCCTCGGTGAGGTCCACGTCGCCGGAGTCCAGCGCCTCGATCAGGGCGCTGATCAGGGCGTCCCCGGGGGCGCGACGGCGGTCGGCGATCAGCTCGCGGTAGTACTCGCGCAACTCGGTGGCGGCGGTGTCGGCCCGGGCCAGCCGCTCCGGGGTCGCCCCGGCGATGTCCAGGAACTCGTCGATCCGCTCGACCCGCTCCCGGTACCAGGCCAGGTCGGCCTCCGGCAGGCCGATGAACTCGGCCATCACCAGCGCCGGGATCGCATACGCGAAGTCGGCGACGAAGTCGACCTCCGTGCCGCCCGCGCCGGCCTCGGCCATCCGGTCCAGCTGTCGGTCGGTGATCCGGTCGATCACCGGCTCCAGGGCACCCAGCCGGCGCGGGGTGAACGCCTTGGCGAACACGGCCCGCATCCGGGTGTGGTCGGGCGGGTTGACGAACATCATCGAGGACTCGAAGGTACGCAGGATCTCGTGCTGTTCCCAGCCCGGCGGGGACTGCTTGGACCACTCGGGGTCGCGCAGCACCTGGTCGATGAGGTCGTACCCGCCGGCGACGGCGGTGACGGTGCTCTGCGCGGCACGGTTCGGAATCTCGCGAATCGGCCCCCACTCGTGCAGGGCCGCGTAGAAGGGGTACGGGTTCTGCCGGCCCTGTTCGCTGTACAGGCCGGCGAGCAACTCTCGGACGTCCACGGTGGTGCTTCCTCCCCAGGAATCAGATGACGGGACGGCGGGAGGATCCCCGCCGCCCCGCCGGTGTCACAGGCCGAGCAGGCGCAGCGGCACCGCGTTGGCCATCGCCTGGTTGCCCAGGTCATTCGGGTGGATGTGGTCACCCGAGTCGTAGGCCGGGAGCAGCCGGCTCGGCTGGGCCGGGTCGCGGAGCACCTGGTCGAAGTCGAGGACCCCGTCGAACTCCTGGCTGCCCCGCAGGTACGCGTTGACCGCCTGGCGGGTGGCCTCCTTCTCCGGCGTCCACACCCCCGGGTTGCCGTGCCCCTCGTACGGCGTCAGCGTGGCCACCAGGCTGGTCAGGCCGCGCGCCTTGACCTGCTGGTTGATCTGCCGCAGCGACGCGATGATGTTCTCGGCGGAGTCGCCCGACATCCAGATGTCGTTGATGCCCAGGTGGGTGACGACGGTCTGCACGCCGGTCTGCGGGAAGACGTCCTCGTTGAGCCGGGCCAGGCCGTTCGGGCCCAGCTCGTAGTAGCCGGGGAAGCCGCCCGTGCCGGGCTCGGTGCCCTCGTGGTTGAGCCGGTTGCCGGCGAGGCTGAGGTTGAGCACGCCCGGGGTGCGTACCTCCGGGCGGCCGTCGATCAGCCGGTCGGCGAGCAGGTCCGGCCAGCGCTTGTTGGCGTTGACCGAGCTGCCGTTGCCGTCGGCGATCGAGTCACCGAGCACCACCACCGAGCCGGGGCTCTGCCGCCGCTGCACGTCCACCCCGGACAGGAACATCCAGCAGCAGTCGGGGCGGGTGGTGAACCCGGTGCCCGCAGCCGCGCCGGTGAGGTCCGTGGCGCCGATGAAGGTGGTCTGCCGGGACTGGCCGTGGAAGGTGACCGGGCCGGTCAGCACCGGGAAGTACAGCGTGACGACCAGGTCCTGCTGGTCGCCGATCGGGAAGTCGATCGGGTCGCTGAGCAGCTCGGCGCCCCGGTTCATGGTCACCGAGGCGGAGCCGTTGAACCTCAGCTCCCGCACGCTCGGCGCGGTGACGTCCGACAGGTCCGTCGGGGTCGACGCGTCCGGTCGGGCGATGGTGGCCCGGCCCACCTGCACCGCCTGCTCGCCGTAGATGTTGCTCAGCCGCACACGCAACCGGGAACCGCCCACGGTGGTGTGCACGATCATCCGGATGCTCTGGTTGTTCAGACCGGTGTTGGTCAGGCCGACCGTGTTGCCCCGGGTCACCGCCGCGGCCCAACTGCCCGCCCAGACGGGGGCACCACGGCGCTCCCCGGTGTCCGGGCCGGCGGTCGCGACCACAGCCGGTGCCCCCACCACCAGCGCCGCAGCCGCGGCGGCCACCATCTGCCATCTCTTCGGAGCGGTTATCACATGCCACTTCTTCGGGGCCGACATCGAACCTCCATATTGGCAACCCAGGGTCGTCCACAGACGACAGCGGGCCGGACGATGGTGCAAAAACCTAGCCCCGGCCCTGAGGTGCGTCAATCAACCTGATCGACAAGGTCAAATGACGTCGAGGTGCGTTGAAGCACCGATCGCGGTACGCCGGGACACCGATCGGCCCTGTGCCCCGCCGGGCCGCGCGGCCTAGGCTCGGAGTCGGCGGCGGTGCGGTCGCCGAGGGCGTCCCGCCGTCGCCGTGTCCTGGCCCTGAGCTGCCCGGACCTCGCTCGTAGCCGGTCGTCGCGGGCACCCTGGCCGGGTCGCCGCCGACCGCCGCCGAGAAGCTGATGGGGGCTGGCGATGACTGACGGGTCCGACCGACCGATCACCTACGTGCACGAGGCGCTCGAACTGTTCGCCGGCTTCGGCGACCGGGAGGCACTGGTGGGCAACGGACGCCGGTACACCTATGTGGACGTCGGCCACGAGGTGCGCGGCATGGCCGGCGCGCTCGCCCGGGGCGGGGTCCGGCCGGGCGCCCCCGTGCTGGTGATGCTCGGCAACGCGGTGGAGGGGCCACTGCTCCAGCTCGCCCTGCACCTGCTGGGCTGCCGGACGATGTGGGTCGCCCCGGTCACCTCCCGCCGGGAGGTGGACGACTTCGTCCGTCTGTCCCGCCCGGCGGCGTTCGTCTATGACGCGCGCACCGGCGACGGGTTGGGCGCGGAGATCGCTGCCGGGCTGCCCGGCGTACCGGTGCTCTGCCTCGGCCCGGACGGCGCGGGCCCCGACCTCACCGCGGCCGACCGGGCCGAGGTGGCCGACCTGCCCGCCGACGTGCCGGAGCCGGAGTCGTTCCTCCAGACCAGCGGCACCACCGGAACCCCGAAGCTGGTGCACCACCGGGAGAGCTTCTACTGCCAGATCCTCACCCTGGCCGCAGGCTTCCGGTCCGGTGCGATCCCGCTGCTGCGGCACCTGTCCCACTCCCCGATGTGGCTGGCCAGCGGGCAGATCACCACGCTGGTCAACCTGTTCAGCGGCGGCGTGCTGTTCCTGCGCGAGCAGTGGGATCCGGCGGCGTTCATCGCCACCGTGGAACGGGAGCGGGTCAACTCGACGTTCGTCACCCCGCCGATGCTCTACGAGGTGCTCGACCACCCGGCCCTGGACGGCGCGGACTTCTCCGCCATGTTCATGTTCAACGTGGGTGCCGGGCCCGCCGCGCCCGCCCGGCTGCGGCAGGCGATCGCCCGCTTCGGCCCGGTCCTGCGCATCGTCTACGGCCTCAGCGAGGCCGTCGTGATCACCGCGCAGCCGGGGCTGACCGAGGACCCCACGCATCCGGAACGGCTGCGCTCCTGCGGAAAGCCCTACGGGGACGTGGCCGTGGAGATCCGGGACGCGGACAACGCGGTGCTGCCCGTCGGCGCCGACGGCGAGGTGTGGGTACGCACGAAGCTCAGCTTCGTCGGCTACCACGGTCAGCCCGAGCTGACCGCCGACACCCTGGTCGACGGCTGGGTGCGCACCCGCGACATCGGTCACCTCGACGCCGACGGGTACCTCTACCTCGTCGACCGGCTCCAGGACCGCATTCTCACCCGGCAGCGGAGCTGGCCGATCTACTCCAGGCCGATCGAGGACGTGCTCGCGGGTCACCCGCAGGTGCGCGCCGCCGCCGTGATCGGGGTGCCCGACGAGGTGGCCGGCGAGGTGCCGCACGCGTACGTGGTGCCGGTGCCGGGGGCCACGGTGACCGGGGCGGAACTGATCGACCTGGTCACCACCGAGCTGAGCGCGACGTGGGCGCCGGGGGCGGTGGAGTTCGTCGACTCACTGCCGCTGAACCGGTCGGCGAAGGTGGACAAGCGGGCGCTGCGCGACCAGTACGCCGCCGGCGGTCGCGCCGACCCGGTCGGCAGCCCCGCGTGACGACCGACGCCGGAACCGAGCCCGTGGCGAAGGCCGCCCGGCCGCCCGGCGTGGCCGCCGCCCGGCGGGAGCTGGTCACCCTCGTCACCGCCGACCTGATCTCCAACCTGGGCAGCCGCATCTCGGTCATCGCCATCCCCTGGCTGGTGCTGACCACCACCGGCAGCCCGGCGAAGATGGGCATCGTGGCGGCGGCGGAGTTCCTGCCGTACATGCTCTCCAGCTCCCTGGCCACGCCGTGGGCCGACAGGTTCGGCGTGCGGCGTACGTCCATCGTGGTGGACGCCGCGAGCGCGGTGGCCATGGCCGTGGTGGCGATGACCCCGTGGCTCGGCTTCTGGGCGCTGGTCGCCCTCGTCGCCGTCGCCGGCGGGATGCGCGGCATCGGCGACCGGGTCAAGCACGTGATGTTCCGGCCGGCCGCGCAGCGGGCCGGAGTGAAGCTGATCCGGCTCACCTCCGCCTACGACGGGCTGGCCCGGGGGGTGACCCTGTTCGGTGCGGTGGTCGGCGGTCTGCTCATCGGCTGGGTGGGGGTCACCTGGGCCATCTGGATCGACGCGGCCAGCTTCGCGGTCTGCGCGCTGCTGGTCGGGATGCTGGTGCGCCCGCCGGCCGCCGACACGCCGGCCGCACCCCGGGAGCCCTACTTCCAGGCGCTGCGCACCGGCTTCGCCTACCTGCGCACCGACCGGGTGCTGCTGGCCATGCTGCTGGTGGTCTCCGCGCTGAACATGATGGCCGCCGCCAACACGGCCGTCTGGGTGCCGCTCTGGATCCGTGACGTGCTCGGCGACCCGGCCGGCTTCGGCCTGGTGCTGGGCGTGTTCGGGGCCGGGGCGCTGCTGGGCAACCTGGTCTTCACGGCGATCGGCCCCCGGTTGCCCCGCACGCTCGTCTTCGCCGTCGGCGCCGCGATGAGCGGTGCCCCCCGGCTGTTGACCATGGCGCTCACCGACCACCTCGTGGTGGTGCTGGTGGTGACGTTCCTGTCCGGGATCGGCATCGCCGCGGTCAACCCGCTGCTCGGGGCGGCGCTCTACGAGCGGGTGCCGGACGCGTTGCAGACCCGGGTACTGGGCATCGCCGGCTCGCTGGCGTTCGTCGGGTTGCCCGTCGGTGGCCTGGTGGGCGGCTGGTCGGTGGCGGCGCTGGGCCTCGAGCGGGCGCTGCTGGTGATGGCGGTGGTCTGCGCGGTGCTGACCGTGGGGCCGCTGCTCGCCGGCCCGCTGCGGGCGGGCCGGTCGCGGCCCCGGCCGGCCCCGGCGGGCTGAGCGCCGGCCTGGACGGCAGATCCGGCTCTACCGGCCCGGGCCCGGTGGGGCGGCTCTACCGGCCCGGGCCCGGTGGGGCGGCTCTACCGGCCCGGGCCCGGTGGGGCCGGCGGACCGGCCGGGTTCGCCTCCTGGACGCCCGACGCGGTGGCGGAACGCCGTCGGCCGGCCAGCTCGGCGCGCAGCCGACCAGCCCCGGGGGTGAGGCCGTACAGGGGCACCCGGATCTCGTGCGGCCGCTGGGCTCGGGACTGGTTCCACAGGCCGTTTCGGCCCCACTCCCAGCGGCTCAGCACCGGCCGGGTGCGGCCCGGGTCGGCCGGCTCCAGCACCAGGATCGGCGCGATCCGGCCGCGTACCTCGGCGACCGCCAGGTTGTCCCAGCCGATGGCGAGCGACCCGCCACCGGGACAGGTCAGCACGATCTGGTTCCCGGTCAGCAGCAGCGGGAGGCCGATCTGCCGCTGCGCTTGGACGTACCCGCCGACCGCCGTGAGCAGAAAGATCAACAGGTTTGGGAACGGGTCGGCCGCAGCCGTGCCGAAGAGGAGGCGGACCGTCAGCCAGGCAGTCGCCGTGGCGACCGGAACTCCTCCGGCGGCGTACAACAGCGTCCTGCGACGGGACCGCCGGAACCGCACCTCCCCCGGTGCCTCTGCGGCATTCATGGCCTCATTGATTACCGGTTCCGCCCGGCGGCAAACGGGTGGCACCACCGGAGGGGCGACCGGGAGTGGCACGGCCGACCTGTCGACCTGTTGGGGTGGGTCGTGGTGGCGGGGTTGTGCGTGGATCGGCCGATGCCGCGTTCGATCGATCCTGCCGACTCCGGCCCGCCGTCGCGGGGCGTGCTGCCGCCGCCGGTGTGACTGCACGGGCGGGGCAGCGATCGCCCTGGTGCAACTTCGGTGCGCACCGTACGACCGGTGGCCTACGCACGCCGGTGACCGGGGACGGTGGCGTTGGGCGGGAGTGGTGGTGTTGATCTCGACGCAGGCACCGGCGTTGTTGCCGGTCTGCGGGTGACACCTGTACCGGCCCCTTTGCTCTGCTGCCCCCGGTGCAACGCGCGCGGGTTCGCGGCGTTTTCTGCCCTGCGTTCGTGCTGGCCGGTGACGTGAAGCGGCCGCGTGGTGCCGGTGTTGCGGTGACGGCAGCAGAGCAAAGGGGCGGGGAGACATCACCGGGCGGTCAGCGGGGCACTGCGAAACAGCGGACAGCGCGGCCGGCCTCTTTCAGCAACCGTCAGGGTGTCCACGAGGCCTGCGAGGTGAAAGAGCCGGCTCAGGCCCCGCCACCCACTGCGACACAGGCCTCAGCCGAGCAGGCTGCCGAGCCAGAGGCCGAACGCGGCGAGCACCAGGCTCGCGCAGAGGCTGCCGAGCACGTTGAAGGCCTCGACGGCGGCGTTCTTGCGCAACAGTCCGAGGGTGTGCCACTCCTCCGTGGAGAAGGTGGTGTAGGCGGCGATGAAGCCGACCCCGACGATCGTGGTGAAGTCCTGCGCCCCGGCGGCGACGTTCTTCGCGGCATAGCCGGTGACGATGCCGAGCACGAAGGCGCCGGAGACGTTGATCAGAAAGGTGCTCGCCGGAAAGGCCCGGCTGGCCCCGCTGACCCGCGCCTTCCACCAGGGCTTCACCAGCGCGTCGACCCCGGCGCGGCTGAGCGCCCCGAGCCCGCCGGCCAGGAACACCCCGATGCCCACCCACATCACGCACCCCTGCCCGTCGGCCGCCCCACCCGCAGTTCCGCGAGGCGCGCGCCGAGCGCCGCGGCGATCACTCCGCCGACAATGCTCACGACGAGGTAGATGATGCCCACCCCGGTACGCCGCGCCCCGATGAGTTGATCGGCCTCGACGATGAAGTGCGACCAGGTCGTGAAGCCGCCGATGAGACCGGTCGAGAGGAACGGCTTGCCCCAGGGCCCCGGCAGCCGGTGCGCCGCGAGCAACGTCATCACGGCACCGAGGGCGAAGGCACCCACGATGTTGATCACAAAGGTGACCCAGGGGAAGTCCGGCGGCGTGGCCGGGGCGAAATTCAGCCCCAGGACGTAGCGCAGCGTGGCGCCGATACCGCCGCCAAGGATGATCGCCAGGACTGTCACGCACCCATTAACGCACCGGCGTCCTCCGTCACCGCCCCAGTTCGGACATGTTCCACCCGTACGGCTACGGCCCCGCCGAACGGGTGCGGTGCAGCGGCACGGGCCGGCGGCCGGACGGCCGCACGCGGCTGCGGCTCCCTGCCGCTCGGCAGGGCCTCGACCGATCGTGCTGTCGACGCCCGCCCGGGGGTCGGCTAGCGTGCCGATCATGTCGTCGAGCCTGACCGAAGCAACCGATCCGCACTGCCTGCGCGCCGGGGAGAGCGCGCGGCTGCTGACCGGCCACCCGTGGCGACGGTTCGTGGTGCTGGGCGACAGCGTCGCCGAAGGGCTCTGCGAGCCGGTCGACGGGTACCCGGACGTGCAGTGGGCCGACCGGATCGCCGCCGAGTTGGAAGCGGCCCACCCCGGGTTGGCGTACCGGAACCTGGGGCTGCGCGGGCTGCGGGCGCACGAGGTGCGCGCGGCGCAGCTCGGCCCGGCGGTGGAGTTCGGGCCCGACCTCGCGCTGGTGGTCTGCGGTGGCAACGACGCGTTCCGCCAGGCGTACGACGCGGACGCGGTCGACGCCGAGCTGGCCGCCATCGTCACCGCCCTCCAGGCGACCGGGGCGGACGTGATCACGGTGGGCATGTTCGACGTGTCGCAGAGCCCGGCGGTGCCCGAGCGGCTGCGGGAGAGCCTCGGCGAACGGATGCGTCGGCTGTCGGCGCGCACCCGGGCGCTGGGCGAACGGCTGGGCACCCTGCACGTGCACCTGACCGACCACCCGGCGGTGGCCGAGGCGGGCCTGTACAGCGGCGACGGCCGGCACGGCAGCGCCCGCAGCGACGCCATCGCCGCCGCCGAGACGATCCGCCGCCTCGGCGCCCACCTCGCCTCGCCCGCCCCGCGCTGAGGACGGCCGCTTCGGGGGGGGGTTGTTGTGGCCCCCCCCCCCCCCCCCCCCCCCCCCCCCCCCCAAGGCGACGCCGCGGGGTCAGTCGGTGAGCAGGATGCCGGTGAGCAGGACACCGCGGGCGAGGTTGAGCACGCTCTCGCAGCCGGGGAAGCCGACCCGGGCCAGGGCGCCGGAGCCCTGCCGGCCGAACAGGTAGGGGGCGAGGCTGTACGGGACGTCGGCGGTGACCGTCTCCCCGGTCTCCATCCGCACGAAGTCCATCGGCACCCGGTCGGCCTCCATGTACTCCTGGAGGATGAAGCCGCCCTCGTCGAGGGCGGCGCGCAAGCCGGCCTCCCACGCCTGGGCGCTGGTCTCCCGGCCGAGCAGCACGCCGAGGCCGGCGGAGCCGTCGGCGGGCTTGGCGACCAGGTCGTGCTGGTCGGCCAGGGCCCGGGGCAGCTCGGCGGCGGTGAGGGCGCTGGTGCGCGGGACGTACCGGCGCACCAGCGCCTGGTCGGCCTCGGCCAGGGCGTCGAGATCCTCCCAGAGCCAGGCAAAGTTGATCTTGTTGCCGAGCAGCCAGGCGGCGGAGCTGACGAACATCGGCAGGGTGCCGGCTGCCAGCGCGCCGGCCACCGCGTCCAGGCCGGCGCTGGCGTGCACCCGGTTGGGCACGAAGAGCCGGAACAGGCCGTCCACCGGGGCGCCGTTGACGACGAGCCGGCCCTGCTCGTCCAGGGTCGACAACTTGAGCTGGGCGATGACCAGGTCGATGCCGAAGTGCCGGGCCCGGTCGGCCAGCGGGGACAGGATCCTGATGAAGTCGTCCGGGGTCTCCAGGCCGGGATAGTCGGCGTCGAAGTCCAGCAGCAGCGCCACCCGGGCCCCGTCGGACAGCCCCAGCTCGTCCCGGATGGCCACGAACCGCTGGTCCAGCAGGGACGGGGCGGGGCGCACCGGCAGACCGTCGAGGATGCCCTGGTCGGCGTAGATCTTCGCGTACCGGTAGACCACCGTGTCGGCGTCGAAGCCGCCGCCGAGGCTGCTGTCGATGTTGTACTCGACGAACTTCGGCACCCCGCCGGAGATCAGCACGTCCGGCCGGTACGCGGCGAGCAGCGCCTCCGACAGCTCCTCGTCCTCGTCGAGCAGCCTCGTCTGAGCCGCCGGCACGCCGAGCAGTCGGGTCAGCTCCCCGGCGGTGCGAGCGCGCCGCTGGCAGGACTCCAGGATGAGCTGGGCGAGCCGGTCGCAGACCTCGTTGAGCTCGCGGAACGCGTCCGCCGGCATGACCGGCGGGCGGGCCAGCCGCCACGTCTGGTTGTACGTAGCGCAGCCGTAGAAGACCTCCTTCCAGGCGGCGGCCCCGGCGGCCACCATCGCCGTACGGGTCGACTCCGGCAGGGCCTGCCACGCCTCGTCGGCCTCGGGCCAGTGGTAGTTCGGGTCGATCATCAGGCGTCCTTCAGGGTGAGTTGGATGGCGGCGGTGAGCTGCTCGCGGCCGGGCTGCACAGCCCGGTCCAGCGCCGGGGCGAAGGGCAACACCGCGCCGTCGGGGCGGGTGACCCGCCGGGGCGGCGCGAGTAGCCGCACCCGCTCCACCACGGTCGCGATGATCTCCCCAGCGATGCCGCAGGACCGGTTGGAGTCGTCAATGACGACCAGCCGCCCGGTGCGGGCCACGGACTCGGTCAGGCCGTCCCAGTCGAACGGGTAGAGCGTGCGGGGGTCGAAGACCTCCACCGAGACCTGGTCGGCCAACTCCTCGGCGACGGCGAGGGCGTCGTGCACCAGGTGGCCGACCGCGACCACGGTGACGTCGTCGCCGCAGCGGTGCACCCGCCCCTTGCCGATCGGCACCGGGGCCAGGGCTGCCAGATCCACGTCGGCCCGGACGTCCATCGCCCCGGCCGGGGCGAAGAGCACCACCGGGTCGACGTGCCGGATCGCCGAGACCAGCAGCCCGTACGCGTCGGCCGGGGTGGCCGGGACCAGCGTGGTCACCCCGACGTGGGCGAAGAGGCTGTACGGGTGGTCGGAGTGCTGCCCCGCCCACCCGGTCCGCGAGCCGGAGCCCGGCACCAGGTAGGTCACCGGCACCGCGCACTGCCCGCCGGTCATCAGCGGGAACTTGTGCGCGTGGTTGACGATCTGCTCGAAGACCAGGAACAGCAGCGACGGGATCTGGAACTCCACCACCGGGCGCAACCCGGCCAGGGCCGCGCCGGTGGCGAAGCTGGTGAACGCCTGCTCCGACAGCGGGGTGTCCAGCACCCGCTCCGGCCCGAACCTCTTCAGCAGCCCGGCGGTGACGTTCGAGGCGGCTACCCGGATGTCCTCGCCGAGCAGGAAGACCGACTCGTCGCGGGCCATCTCGTCGGCCAACGCCCGGGTGAGCGCCTTGCGGTACGACAGCCGTGGCATCAGCCACCTCCCGTCCGGGCGATGAGCCCGCTGGCATACAGGTACTCCAGCGCGCCGGCCGGGTCGGGCTCGGGGCTGGTCAGGGCGAACTGCACCGCCGCGTCGAGGGTGGCCTCGACCTCGGCGTCGACGGCGGCCCGGGCGGCGTCGGACAACCGCCCACCGGCGATCTCGACCGGGTCCCGGGACCGGCCCCGGGCCACCTCCTCGGGCGCGCGGTAGTCGAGGCGTACCGCGTGCTCGAAGGTGTGGTGGGCATCGAAGCGGTAGGTGCGGGCCTCGATCAGCTCCGGCCCGCCCCCGGCGCGCATCCGGTCCACGGCGGCGGCCGTGGCGGCGCGTACCGTCTCGGGGTCCTGGCCGTCGACGACGGTGGCCGGCATGCCGAACGCCGCGGCCCGGCCAGGAATCGTGCCGGCCACCGCGCCGTCGACGGGCATGGTGGTGGCGTAGCCGTTGTTCTCGCAGACGAACAGCACCGGCACCCGCCAGAGCGCAGCCAGGTTGAACGCCTCCAGCAACATCCCCTCGTTGACCGCGCCGTCGCCGAAGAACGTCGCCCCGACCACGTCGTCGCCGCGGCGCCGCCGGGCCCACACCGCCCCGGTGAGGATCGCCCCGGCGGCGCCGACGATGGCGTTGGCGCCGAGTACCCCGACGCCGAAGTCGGCAGCGTGCATGGACCCGCCCCGGCCCCGGTTGAGGCCGGTGACCCGGCCCAGCAGCTCGGCGAGCATCCGGGCCGGATCGGCGCCCTTGGCGAGCACGTGGCCGTGCCCGCGGTGGGTGCCGGTGACCAGGTCGTCGGCGCGCAGCGCCGCACAGACCCCGGCGGCGATCCCCTCCTGACCGAGGTACGGATGGATGCCGCCGACGATCGCCCCGGAGCGGACCAGGTCGAGCGCCCGCTCCTCGAACCGGCGGATCAGCCGTACCGTCCGGTACAGCCGGACGGAATCGCATCCGGTCACGCCGGGCGTCCCTCCTTGATCGCGGCGAGGATGTCGTCCCAGAGCTGCACCCGGGCGGCGAGCGCCATGTTGACCGTGTCGGCGCACTCCTGCCACTTGGTGTCATCGTCGCCGCACAGGTCGGCGAGCATCTGCATGGCCATCGGGGTGTGCTGCTCCCCGTCGACCTCGATGTGCCGCTCCAGGTAGTCGACGAACTTGTGCAGCCTCTGGCTGCGCTCGTTGACCGCGACGACCTGGGTGAACATGTCGGGGATCAGGTCCTCGCGGCCGAAGGCGAACGCCGCCGCCTGGCAGTGCACCGGGGTCGACTCGATGATCTTCCAGGTGGTGGCGGCGAACGCCGCGGACGGGCCGGGCACGCCGGCTTTCACCAGCGCCTCGGCCACCGGCGTGCCGGCCCGCAGCAGGTCGATCAACACGTCCACGGCGGCGGTGGAGGCGCCGGCCTCGGCCATGCCCTGCACGTACAGCTCGAAGTGGCTGATGTAGCCCTCGCCGAGCTCGTCGCTCTCCTCCACCATGACGATGTCGTTGATCAGCCGGCGGCTGCCGGTCGGGCCGGTGGGAATCCACGGCACCGTCACGCAGGTGAGCTGGCGCTGCAACGACTTCAGCAGGGACATGAAGTCCCAGACCGCGAAGACGTGATGCTCCATGAAGGTGACCAGCGCGTCGTGGGTGTCCAGGTTGGCGTAGAGCGGGTGCTTGACCACCACCTCGCGACGGTCGTTCACCGCCTGCTCCAACCGCTCGATACCCGGGTGGGTCCTACCCCAGTCGTACCGTGACATGTGTCAGCCTTCCTGCTGGGCTCGGTCGTGCCAGATGACCGGGCAGTATTCGGGGTCCGCGTAGTCCGGCCGCCCGTCGTCGGTGCGGCGCACCAGCACGTCGTGGTTGTACGCGGCAACGGTGCCGTCGGAGAGCGGGAACTCCCGCCAGGCGTTCGCCCCGTCCTGCAGGTGCAGCGAGACCGCCCGGCGGGGACGGCCGCTGACGTTGGCGCCGCTGCCGTGGTAGGTGCGGCAGTGGTGGAAGCTCACGTGTCCCTTGGGGATCACCATGGGAATCTTGCGGATTTCCGCGCCGTTGTGGGCGGCGTTCTCGGCCAGCATCTCCTCGAGCTGGCTGCGGTCGCGCTCGGCGAAGTGCCGCACGACGGTGTCGTTCGCGCCGATCTCGGACCACCGGTGCGACCCGTCGACCATGGTGATGGTGCCCATCTCCTCGCCGCAGTCATGGAAGGGGATGAACGCGGTGAGCATGTTCTCCGAGGTCGACGACGACCAGTAGTGCTTGTCGAAGTGCCAGGGCACGATGTTCGACGGCTCGCCGGAGATCGGCGGCTTGTAGATCAGCGTGGACTGGAACACCCGGATCTCGTTCGTCCGGGCGAGCCGGGCGGCGACCGCACCGAGCAGCGGCTTGCGCAGGATCGCGGCGATGCCGTCGTGCTCGTGGTGGACGTAGTCGTTGTGCCGCTGCACCGGGCCCTTCGACGGGTCCCAGTAGGCCAGCTTCGGCGGGCGCACCGGCAGGGTCCGGTCCCGCTCGCCGTCGTAGTAGCGGTCGGTGGCCGCCTCGAGGGCGTCCACCTCCTCGTCGGTGAAGAGCTTCTTCGACAGGTACCAGCCGTGCTCGGCGTAGAACCGCACGTCGGACTCGGAGGGCAGCAGCGCCTCCTCCTCGGCGGTCAGTGTCGGACGGAACTGTGTGGTGGTCATGCCCCAACCCCTTGTGCCGTGCCGACCGCGACGGCGGGGGTCGCCCCCGCCGCGGCCAGCTCCCGTTCCTTGGCCTCGTAGAGGGCCTTGATGTTGCCGCTGCCGAAGGTGAGCGCCCCGCGCCGCTCGATCAGTTCGAGGAAGAGGGTGCGGCGCACGTGCATCGACTCGGTGAAGATCTGCAACAGCTGGCCACCGTGGTCGCGGTCGACCAGGATGCTCAGCTCGCGCAGCCGGTCCAGCGGCGCGTCGACCGGGCCGACGCGCCGTTCCAGATCGTCGTAGTAGGTGCCGGGGGTGCCGCCGGCGAAGCGGACCCCCCGGCGGCGCAGCGCGCCGACGGCGGTGACGATGTCGTCGGTGCGCAGCCCCAGGTGCTGCACCCCGGCCCCGGCGTGCTCGGTGAGGAACGCGTCGATCTGCCCCGGCCGGCGGCTGCGGTCGGGCTCCAGCAGCACCAGGGTGACCCGCCCGGACGGGCTCTGCACCACGGTGGAGTTCATCGCCTGCCCGGCGACCTCGACGTGCTCGGTGAAGATCTGCGCGAAGCCGAAGACCCGCTCGTAGTGGGCGACGGTCTCGTCGAGCTGCCCCGGCGGCACGCAGATGGCCAGGTGGTCGATCTCGGCGAGCAGGCCGTCGTCGCCGCCGGCCGGTGAGTCCATCTCGATGGCCCCGGGCAGGAACTCGCGCCGGTCGCCCCGGCGCTCCACCAGCCGGTGCAGCACGTCACCGAAGCCGCTCACCTCGGCGGTCACCACCTCGGCGTCCGCGCCGGTGAAGGTGGTCGGCGCGCTCACCGGCGTCGCACCGCGGGCCAGCAGTTCCGCGTACGCCCCGGCGGCGTCGTCGACCTCCAGCGCCACCACGGCGATGCCGTCGCCGTGGCGCTGCACGTACGTCGACGCCGGGTGCTGCGCGGTCAGCCCCGAGGTGAGCACCATCCGGACGTCGGCCTGACACAGCAGCAGCGAGCGCTGCCCGGTCAGCCCGGTCTCCGGCCCGCCCTGCCCGCAGAGCCGGAACCCGACGGCGGTGCCGAAGTAGAAGGCGGCCTGCCGGGCGTCCCCTACGTAGAGTTCGATGTGATCTATAGAACGGATGTCCATTTACCAGCCCTTCCCATGTCCCCCCGTGACTGCCAGCCGGGCGCGCCGCCCGGGGTCGAACGAGCGATCACCTCCCCGCTCCGGCGACGCGCGCACCCACACCGGTGGTGCGCCGCAGCAGCAGGCTGACGTTCTGGCCGCCGAACCCGAACGAGTTCGTCAGCGCGTGTTCCACGGTCGCGGCCCTCGGCGCGGAGCGGATGTGGTCGGCGGGGCAGGCCGGGTCCGGGTCGTCGAGGTTCCAGGTCGGCGGCAGCAGCCCCCGGCCGAGCGCCAGCGCCGTGGCCGCCGCCTCCAGCACCCCGGACGCACCGAGCAGGTGCCCGGTGAGCGCCTTGGTGGAGCTGACCGGCACCCCGCCGGCACCGAAGACCGCGGTCAGCGCGGTGGTCTCGGCGATGTCGCCCAGCTTCGTGGCGGTGCCGTGGGCGTTGACGTAGCCGACGTCGTCGGCCGTCACGCCCCCGCCGGCCAGGGCCCGGCGCATGCACTGCGCCGCCCCCGTCCCGTCCGGCCGCGGCGCGGTCGGGTGGTACGCGTCGGTGTTCGCCCCGTAGCCGGCCACCTCGGCGTACCCGGTGACGCCCCGGGCGGCGGCGTGCTCGGCGCGTTCCAGCACCAGCAGCGCCGCCCCCTCGGCGAGGACGAATCCGTTTCGTCGGATGTCGAACGGCCGGCTCGCCTCGGTCGGGTCGGCCCAGCCCCGGGCCAGGGCCCGGGCGTTGCCGAAGGTGTCGGCGAAGGTAGGGAAGAGCGGGGCCTCACTGGCCCCGCAGACCACCACGTCGGCCTCGCCGGCCCTGATCAGCCGGACCGCGTCGGCGACGGACTGCGCGCCGGAGGCGCAGGCGGTGCCGACCGACGAGCTGTAGCCCCGGATGCCGTGGGCGATGGCGATCCGCGCCGCCGGCATGTTCGGCAGGATGCCGGTGAGCAGGTACGGGCTGACCGCCGCCCGGCCCCGGGCGGCGCGGGCCAGCACCTGACTCTCCAGGGTGGACATTCCGCCGACCCCGCCGACGATCACCCCGATCCGCTCGGGGTCGACGTCGCGGCCCACCTCGATGCCGGCGTCGGCGAGCGCGTCGGCGGCGGCGAGCAGGGCGAGCACCACGATCCGGTCGAGCACCCGGGTCTCCGGGCCGGAGGCGACGGTGCGCGGGTCGATCTTCGGCAGCAGCCCGGCCACCTCCAGCGATTCCCGGGCGGGGTGGTCGTCGGCCGGGCGGGTCAGCCCGGACCGGCCGGTGAGCAGGGCGTCGAAGGTCTCGGCGACGCCCCGGCCAACCGGGGTGAACAGGCCCATCCCGGTGATGACGGCGGTCATGACGGCGACTCGGTCAGGTAGCGCTCCCGCAGCGCCACCTTGCGCACCTTGCCGGTGACGGTGACCGGGATGTCCTCCGAGCGCACCGGCACCACCCGGCGCAGGGTCGCCCCGACGTCCGCGCCGAGCGCCGCGCGCACCGCCTCGGTGCGGTCGGTGGCCGGATCGGCGCCGGCGGCCAGTTCCAGCAGCACGTCGGTGCCGACGGTGCCGCCCTCGGAGACGATCACCACGGTGCAGTCGGTGACGTCGGGGCAGGCGGCGAGGATCCGCTCCTCGGACAGGGCGGTGTAGAACCGCCTGCCGTCGCCCACCTCGACGGAGTCCACGGCCCGGTCCATGTGGTAGTACCGGCCCTCGTCGTCGGCGTACACCAGGTCGCCGGTGAGGTACCAGCCACGTAGCCGGAACCGGTACGTGGTTACCGAGTCGTTCCAGTAGCCGCGGAACAGCGTCGGTGAGTCGACACCGAGGAAGCCGACCTCACCGGTGGGCAGTTCGTTGCCCTCGGCGTCGAGCACCGCGACCCTGGCGAACCGGTACGGGCGGCCCACGCAGCGGCCGTACCGCAACGTCTCGGCGGTGTGGGTGATGTGGAACATCGAGTGGCCCATCTCGCTGGAGCCCAGCCCGTCGATGAAGACGGACCCGGGCACCCGGACCAACCCCTGCCGGGTGACGGTGTCCCGCGAGCCGACCGCGACGAGGCGGCGCACGTGCGGCTCGTGGGAGCAGTCGCCGGTGTTGAACCACAGCCGCACCGAGTCCAGGTCGTAACCGGACAGGTCGAAGCGGGCCAGTTCCGCCCAGGTCACGGAGAACCCGAACACCCCGTCCGGCCGCCACCGCTGGATCGCGTCGAGCACCCGCTCCCCGCCCTGCTCGGAGAGGAGGAACATCTCCGCCCGGTTGCCCAGCGCCTGGTTGACCATCAGCACGGTCGCGGTGTGCGGGGCGGGCAGCGCGTTGAGGATCCGGCGGGTGCCCTGCGCCTGCGGCATGGACAGCAGGTGCCGGGTGGCGGCGAAGAGGCTCGCGTGCGAGTGCAGCACCGCCTTCGGCACCCCGGTGGTGCCGGAGGTGTGGGTGATGACGATCGGGTCGTCGGGGTGGTGCCGGTAGTGGGCCGGGGCGGCGGCCGGGTCGCCCGCGCCCGCCTCGGCGGGGGTGCCGATCAGCGGCGCGCCGAGGTCGTGCCCGGCCAGCAGTTCGGTGTGCGCGGCGTCGGCGAGCACGCCCGCGCCGCGCAGCCGGCGGATGTACTCGGCGGCGATCTCGGGGCGCAACCGGCCGTTCATCAGCGCCGGGATCGCGCCGAGGCGGGTCAACGCCAGGAAGCTGAGCACCATGTCGGCGGCGGCGGTGGCCCAGACGGCGACCGGGTCGCGTGGCTTCACGCCGCGCGTGTGCAGCCAGGCCGCCCGGGCGGCGACCCGCTCGTCGAGCTGTCCCAGCGTGAGCGGGTGCTCGGCCGGGTGCCCGTCGACGGGCGTGTCGAAGGTCAACCCCGGGCCGTCCGGGTCGGCGCCGTGCGCCAGCATCCGGGCCAGCACGTTGCCGGCGCCCAGTTCGGTGTCGGCGGCCAGCACGCCGCGCAGTCCCCTGGTCCTCATCGTGTGTCTCCTCCCCCCAGCAGCACCGCGAGGGCCCGGGTGCCGGGCGCGTCGCCCGGTGTCCCAGCCGTGACGCCCGCACCGGCGTCCTCGGGTACCTGCTCGATCATGATCAACAAGGTTTCGTCGGCGTCGCCGTCGTAGCGCAGCAGGCCCGCCTGGGCCATGCCCTCGGCCAGCGGATCTCCGATCGGGGCGACGCAGACCACCGGCCCGCCCAGCCCCCAGCGCGCGGCGACGTGCCCGGCGACGCTGTTGGGCACCGACTGGAAGAAGAACAGCGGCCCGGGTCGCCCGCCCCGCGCGACCGTGGCGTGCACGTGGTCGGCGCCGGACCGGTCCCCGGCGGCGCTGACCAGCACCACCGCGGTCCGGACGCCGACCGGCTGCGGGGCCGGCCGCTCGCCGTGCCGTCGGGTCAGGCACCGCTCGGCGACGGCCGCCACGACCGGGCTGAACGTCGAGTGCACGAAGCCCGGCAGGGTCGGCGGGGCGTCGTCGCCCGGCTCGGGCCAGCGCGCCTCGGCAAGCACCCGCAGGCCGTCGGCGGACGTTCCCGCGCCGGCCCGGTCGGGCTCCCCGGTCACGCCGCACCCACCAGCAGGGCCGTGTTCGCGCCGCCGAAGGCGGAGTTGAGGCTCAGCGCGTATCCGGTGGCGGCCCGGCGGGGCGCATCGAGGATGACGTCCAGCGGGCACGCCTCGTCCGGGCCGAGCCAGCCGGCGTTGACCGGCAGCTTCCCGTGCCGCACCGCGAGCACGGTCACCACCAGCTCCAGCAGCCCGGACGCCTCCAACGCGTGCCCGTGCAGCGCCTTGGTGGAGCTGACCGGCACCCGGCCGGCGTGCTCGCCCCAGGCCAGCCGCAGGGCCGCCGCCTCGGCGGCGTCGCTGAACCCGGTGCCGGTGGCGTTGGCGTTGACGTACCCGATCTCCTCGGGGGCGATCCCGGCCCGGCGCAGGGCCGCGCCGACCGCCCGGGCCAGCCCTCGCCCCTGCGGGTCGGGCTGGCAGGGGTGGTGGCCGTCGCCGGCCCGGCCCCAGCCGAGCACCGAGGCCAGCCTCGGCGCGTCCCGTCGCCGGGCCGCCTCGGCGGACTCCAGCACCACTGCGGCCACCCCGTCGCCGAGTAGCAGGCCTCGCCGTCCGGCGCTGAACGGGCGTACCGCCCCGTCGGTCGCGAGGGCCCGGCCCGCGTCGAAGAGCGCGTACTGGTCGGGTTCGACCAGGTAACCGGCGGCGACCACGATCCGGTCGACGTCGCCGCGACCGATCAGCGCGGCGGCGTCGGCCACCGCCGTGGACGCCGACACGCAGGCGCTGGTGTAGACCCGAAAGGCTCCGGCCAATCCGCAGCGGCGGGCCAGTTCCCGGGCCAGCGCCGGCACGCCCGCGCCGCCGTGCGCGGCGAGCAGTAGCGGCGCGCCGGCCCGGTCGCCCGGGTCGAGGCGGGCCGCCGCGCAGGCGACGTCCACCGCATCGGCCAGTTCGTCGGCCAGGGCGCCGGTCTCCGGCAGGGTGGCCGCCACGGCGACCCTGCGGGCCGCGGTGTCGAAGCGGCCGACCGGCCGGAACGCCGGGGTGCCGGCGAGCACCCCGGCGAGCTGCGCCTCGGCTCCCCTGCCGAGGGCGCTGATCGCGTGGACGCCGGTGATCTGTGCGCCGGGCCGCTCAGCCATCTGCGGGAGCGGTCAGGCAGGTGTGGAACACCGTCAGGGCATCATCGACGGTCCGGATGCCCGCGAGCTGGTCGTCGGTGAGGTCGAGCCGGGTGTCGTAACGCTGCTCGACCAGGTGGACCAGCCAGGCGAGCTCCATCGACCCCACCCGGTCGGACACCTTCTCGACCGGTTTCCCGGTCATCTCCGCGAGCATGGTCAGCAGGTCAGCTCGCCCCAGGTCGGGCTGACCGGACATCAGGAGTTGCCGTCGGCCGTCGCGGCGACGCGGTCGGCGATCATCGTGGTGAACTCGCCGACCGTCATCAGGGCCAGCTTCTCGGACTCGTCGTCGTCGAACTTCAGGCCGTAGCGGTCCTCGACCCGGACGGCCAGGTCGGCCAGGGCCAGCGACTCCAGGTCGACGCCGGCGGGGCCGAGCGTGCTGTCGTCGTCGATGTCGTCGATGTCGTAGTTCATGTCGGTGAGCTGCTCGATGACGAAGGCACGAATTTCGTCGCGCATGGTTAACCTCTTTCCGTGAGCCAGTCAGCGGTGCCCGGTCGGGACACCGTGTACGTGTGGGTCGGCCGGAGCACCGGCGGTCGGCCGGAGACGGCCCGGCGGCTGCTGCGGCGCGCGGGTGGCACGCTGCTCGGCCGAGCGGAGGCGGAGATCATTGTGGGCCGCGACGCGACCGGACGGCCGTTCGTCCGCGCCGGTGACGCGGCCGGGCTGCCGGTCAGCGTGAGTCACGCCGGCGGCACCGTCGTGGTCGCGGCCCGCCGCGCCGGCCCGGTCGGGGTCGACGTGGAGGCGCGCCGGGAGCTTCCCGCCGTGGCGTTGGCCCGCCGCTGGTACGCCCCGGAGGAGGCCGTCTGGCTGGCCGATCGGCCCGCAGACCGGCGTGCCGAGGCGTTCCTGCTGCTCTGGACCGCCAAGGAGGCGGTCGGCAAGGTTCTCGGTCGCGGCCTGCGCGACGGTGGCCTGGGCCGGCGGATGCCGGTGCCCGACGGGCCGGGTGGGCTGCTGCGCCCGGTGCCCGGGCCGGACGGCCTGCGGGTCGGGCACCCCCGGCTCGGCGACGACCCGCTCTCGCCCGGCACCCGGCTGCCGCTCGGCGCTCTGGTGCTGGCCGGCGATTCGCTGCCGCTCGGCGCTCTGGTGCTGGCCGTGGCGGTCGACGGGACGGTCGACGGGGTCGAGCTCGTCGCCGACTGATTGATCAGTCAGGATCGCGGGCAGGCCGACAGGGCACTGGAGCGGGCCGGTCACGGCGTGGCCGCCCGCAGCGCGTCGGTCGAGCGGACCAGCTTGCCGGTGGTGGTCCGGGGCAGCCGGTCGAGCAGGTGCAGGGTGCGGGGCCGCTTGTAGCCGGCCAGCCGCTCGGCGAGCAGCTCCTCCAGCAGTTCCTCCGACACGGGCTGGTCCGGCTGCACGTACGCGATGATTCCGCCGTCGTAGACCACCACGGCGGCGGCGACCCCGGGCAGCCCGGCGAGGGTCGCCTCGACCTCGGTGAGGTCGACCTTCATCCCGCCGACCGACACCTGGGAGTCGAGCCGGCCACGCACGGTGACCAGGCCGGTGTCCGGGTCGACGGTGCCGGCGTCGCGGGTGCGCAGCCAGCCGTCGGACCAGCGGTCCGGGTCGGAGAACCCGACGTAGGGCGACTCCGGGCAGCTCACCCAGAGCTCCCCGGTGGCGGACTCGCGCACCTCGATGCCGGGGGCGGGGTCGATCGACGGGCGGTGCCGTCCGTGCAGATCTGTGCCGATGACGCCGACCTCGGTCATCCCGTACATGTTGCCCAGCGGCACGCCGAAGCGGTCGGTGAACGCCGCGACGACGGCCGCCGGGACCAGTTCCCCGCCGGTGGTCATCCGGGTGAACTGCGGCAGCGGGCCGGCCCACCGGGTAGAGGCGACCAGTCCGATGTGGAAGGGCACGCCGAGCACGGTGGCGGGACTGTCGTCGGCGGCGATGGCGGCGAGCACCGCGTCGCCGCTGAGGCGATCCGGCGGCACCAGCGTCACCCCCGCGTGCAGGCCGTAGAGCAGGCCACCAACGAGGCCCAGCACGTGCACCATGGACGGCAGCAGGATGATCCGTTCGCCGGGCAGCGCGACCCCGTCGATGCGGGTGTAGCGCCGCACCTCGGCGACGAGCGAGGCGGCGCTGCGACCGATCACCTTGGCCGGGCCGGTGGAGCCGGAGCTGAGCTGGATCACCGCATGCGGGCTGCCCGCCGGTTGGTCGGAGTAGGCGCTGACGCCCTCGGTCACGTCCACGAAGATCTTCAGCGCGCCGGCGCCGCGACGCACCGGGAAGACCACGACCTGCGGGGTGAGCCGAACGAGTGCGAGTTCCACCTCGTGGTCGGTGAGCCGGTGGTCAAGGAGGATGGCCTGCGCCCCGCTGCGCCAGGCGGCCAGCAGGTTCACCACATACGCCAGCGACGGCGGCAGACGCAGCGCGACGGCGCCACCGGGACGCAGCCCGGCCCCGGCGAGCCGGGCCTGCGCCTCGCCGACCAGCCGGCGCAGGGTGCCCCGGTCGACGGGGTCGGGCAGCCGGAGGCACACGTCGGCCGCCGGACCGGCCAGCAGGATCTCGTCCACCCAACCAGGACTGTCCGCTGCGGATCTCGCTGCCGAGGGGTCAAAGCTCACTGTGGTTTACCGTCCAGCATCGGAGAGGGCGAATTCGCCCAATGTGGTGCGTCTTTCGGGGCGTTGACGGCACACTACGGCAAGTTCCGGAACCATTACCAGATGCAAATGGCTAGATCAAAAAGGTCGGCCGGCCCGATTGCCGGTCAGCCGATCCGGGGTGCAGTATCGGAGGCCACGAGGCCATGGGAAACGTCGCCGCAGCCAGGCATAAGCATGCCCACCTGCACAAACGTTCTCCGATGCGGCAGCCTGCCCGATGCGGCGCACGGGCGTCGGCCCTCCGGGAAGCGGCTCCGGCGGGACGGCGGCCGGCCGGTCCGCCGACCGCGGCGGCTGGTCGGTCGGCGACGGCCGGTCGGTCATCCATGACTGTCGACGATTAGCCGGTCGACAATGCCTGATCGGTGGACGATGTGCGATTCGTCTGTATAAATCGGGCGAGCCCTCATCGACCGACGACGTGCGGGTGAGACGTCCCGGCCCGGGTCGGGTCCGTGACGACACGGACCCGGCATGATGGTCGGCGGGCCCGCCGACGGCCCGACACCGCCGATCGACCGACGGGAAACGGGTGGACGATGGACGGAGCGCGCCGCATCCCGATCGAGGCCGCGCTGGTCCGCCTCTGGAAGGGCGGCACCCCGGCCGGCGCCGGCTTCCTCGCCGGGCCGAGCCACCTGCTCACCGCGGCCCACGTGGTGGCTACCGCGCTGGGTTGCCCGGCCGACGGCGACCCGCCCGCCGGCGTGGTCGAGGTGGACTTCCCGCTGCTGGACCCGGGTCGGCGGCTGACCGCCGAGGTGGTCGCCTGGCAGCCGGTCGCCCCCGAACACACCGGCGACGTCGCCGGGCTGCGCCTACTCTCCCCGCCCCCGCCCGGGGCGCGGGCGCTCACCTTCGCCCGGCACCGCAGCCTCTCCGACGCCCAACTGGTCATGGTGGGCTTCCCCGCCGCCCTGACGATGGGCAGCTGGGTGTACGGCCGCACCGGCGGCGCGGTCGCCACCGGCTGGGTGGAGATCCTCAGCGACGGCCGCCGGCCGTCCACCCTGGAGAAGGGCTTCTCCGGGTCACCCGTGTGGGACACCGAGCTCGACGCCGTGATCGGCATGGTGGTGCAGAAGGCCCTCGGCGCCCCGCCCCGGATCGGCTATCTGCTCCCCACCGACCGGCTGCTGCCGGTCTGGCCGGAGCTGGCCCGGGTCGCCGAGGGCGAATCCCCGTTCCGGGGGTTGCGGGCCTTCGGCGAGCAGGACGAGGCGTGCTTCTTCGGCCGCGCCGAGCAGGCGGAGCAGCTCGCCCGGCAGGCGCTGTCCGTGCCGGTGCTCTGCCTGGTCGGGCCGTCGGGGGTCGGCAAGACCTCGCTCTTGCACGCCGGGGTGCTCGCCCGGCTGCGCCGCACGCCGCACCTCGCCGTCGCCGTCCTGCGCCCGTCGGACGGGGCCACCGCGCTGCACGCCCTCGCGCTGGCGCTCGACCGGCTGGCCACCCCCGACCGGGCCCCGGCGGACCAGTCCACCCCGGCCGACCAGGTGGACCGGGTGGCCGCTCTGGCCGGTCGGCTGGCCGACGGGGGCGGCGCCGACGTGCTGGCGGTCGTGCTCGCCGCCACCGGCGCCGACCGGTTGGTCCTCGTGGTGGACCAGTTCGAGGAGGTGCTCGCCCAGCCGGAGGCGACCCGCCGAGCCCTGGCCGACGTGCTGGCTGTGACGCTGCGCCCGGGGGCGCGGGTGTCGGTCCTGCTCGCCCTGCGGGACACCTTCCTCGGGGCGTGCCTGCGCGAGCCGGCGATGGCGGAGCTGACCAGCCGCTGGCTGCTGGCCACCGTCGCCGAGCTCACCCCGTCCCAGCTGCGCGAGGTGGTCACCGGGCCGCTGGCCCGGACCGGCACGGTGACGCCGGAGGCCGGGCTGATCGACCGGATCGTCGACGACGTGCGGGACGCGCCGAACCCGCTGCCCCTGATGCAGTTCACCCTGACCGAGCTGTGGCAACGCCGACACGCCGGCCTGCTCACCCACCGGGCGTACGACGAGTTGGGTGGGGTGCGGGGCGCGCTGGCCGGTTACGCCGAGCGGGTGTGGGGCACCCTGGACCCGGTGGCCCGGGAGGCGGCGCAGCGACTGCTCGCGCAGCTCACCCGGCCGCTGCCCGAGCTGTCGGTGCGCCGTACCGCCGCCCTGGCCGACCTGGACGACGCGCAACTGGCGGTCGCCCAGCGGCTGGCCACCACCCGGCTGCTGGTGCTACGGACCGTCGGCGCGACGCCCGGGGTGGAGCTGGCCCACGAGTCGCTGGTGACCCGATGGGACCGGCTGCGCACGCTTACCGACCAGTACCGCGAGTTCCGCACCTGGCAGGAGATGCTGCGGTTACGGACGGCCGGCGGCGCGGGGCGGCGGTGGCTCACCGGGGCGGACCTGCACGACGCCCGGCGCTGGGCCGGCACGCACGGCGACCAGTTCACCCCGGCCGAACACGCCTTCATCGCCGACAGCCTGCGCCGGCGCAACCGGCGGGTCCTCGCGGCTTGCCTCGTCCTGCTGGTCATCGTGGGGGCGGTGGGGGGCGCGTGGCGGACCACCGCCGAACAGCGCGCCAAGATCGCCGCCGCCGACCTCGTCAGGAACGCCGGCAATCAGGCGAGGGGGGACAGCTATGGGGCGAACCAGCTCGCGCTGCGCGCCTGGCGCACCGACCCCGACGTGTCGTTCACATCCGCCCCGGACTGGTACGAGGGGGTGGACGCGCTGCTGCCGCACTACGCGGGCGCGCGGAGCAGCGGGGCGGAACCCGCCCCCAGCGGCACGTCCGGCGAGCCGCCCCCGGGCGAGTGGTTCCGCAGCGACCTGTCGCAGCAGCTCAGCGCCGACGGCACCCGCCTGGTCACGCAGGACGCGGCGCTCCGCCCCGCACTGTGGCACCTGACCGACCCGGTCAGCCGGGACACCACCCTGACCTGGCTGGCCCGATCGAGCGTCGGCACCGGCCGGCCAGTCGTCAGCCGCTCCGGCGATCGGGTGGCGTTCGTCCAGTCGGTCGCGCCGGTCCTGCGGATGGGGGCACCGGTGGACGACAGCGGGCTGCCGAAGCCCGACCCCGACGACTACCCCACCTGCCGGCCCGCCTCGCTGCTCGCGACGTTGAGCTGCCTCGTGGTCTACGACACCGGGGCGCGGCGGGTGAGCCACGCGGTGCCGCTGGACGGAATGACGGCCGGCCTGCGGGTCCGGGCCATGAGCATCGACCCCACCGGGGAGGTGCTCGCCCTCGTGACGCCGGCCAGCAGAAAGCTCGGCGACCCCGGCGCGGACCTGAACACCGTCGTCCTGTACGACCTGCGCACCGGGGCGGAACGCAGCCGGGTCACCCTGGCCTGGCGCAGCACGGTCGCCAAGCTCTGGCTTGGCCCCGGCGGGCGCAGCGCGCTGCTGGTCGAGTTGCCCTCGGGCGAGGGCGGCACGCTCGGCCGGCGGATCGCCCTGTCCGCCGCGGACCTGACCGGGGCGACCGCCCGGCGGGTCCTGGTCGACGGGATCAGCGACGTGGCGATGAGCGCGGACTGGAGCACGGTCGCCGTCGCCACGCGGGACCGGACCGGCGACAACGCCCGGGTGAGCATTCTGGACACCGCCGCACTGCGCCCGAAGGCCCCGGTGATCGACCTGCGGCCGGAGGAACGAAGCGGAGCCATCGCCCTGGACGCGACCGGGTCGACCCTGATGCTGTCCTGGCGGCGCGACCTGCTCAGCGCCACCGTCAGCAACATCGGAGAGCTGTCCACCAACTCCACCCCCGAGGTGAGCGTGTGGTCGCTGCCCGACGGGGTGCGCTCCGGTGAGCGTCGCACCCACTCCGCCGAGTGGGGGACGGTGGTGCCGCTGGGCCGGGGCCCGGACGGACCGGTGGCGGTGTTGGACAACAGCACGATCGGCGTCGCCCTCCCGGCGGCCGGGAAGCCGCCGCCGCTGCACCGGCTGGCGGAGACCTCCGACACCCACCGCCATTCCGTCGACGACGTGATGGACCGGCTCTGTGGGCTGTTGGCCGACCCGAACACCGACAACGCCGTACGCGCCCTCGTGCCGGACGACGCCTACCAGGGCGAGCTGTGCCCGGGCTGAGGCGTGGCCGGCCCCGCCTGCGCCCTGCGGCTCCGATCACGCCAGCGCGGGGGTCTGCGCGTAGACCAGGAAGCGCAGCGACAACTCCTCCTCGCTGAAACACTCGCGCAACGGCTGGACCAGGTCCCGGTGCTGGGCGCTGCGCTCCCACGCCTCGAACGCGGCCAGGTTCACCCACTCACTGGTGATCAGCCACTGCTCCGGGTTGGTCGCCGAGCGGCACACCTGGTCCACCAGGTGCCCCGGCGTTCCCTCGGCGACCAAATGCCGGATCGACTGGTACGCGCGGAGGAAGTCCCCCGTGCGCTCGTCCGGCACCCGAACCAGGAACACCACCCGGGCCCGCTGTTCGATCATCCGTCCGCTCCTCTCGTCGCGCCGGGCTCGGCCGCCCGACGGGGCTGCGGCGCCGGGCGGGCCGCCGCGCCGCGCAGCACCAACGCACTGTTGAAACCGTCGAAGCCGCGAGCGCAGACCAACGCCACCCGAGAGGCGGGCCGGCGTGGCTCACGCAGGAAGTCCAGCTCGCAACCGTCGGCGGGACGGTCCGGGCCGGCGGAGGCGGGCAGCGTGTCGTGCGCGAAGGCCAGCAGCGCCGTCGCCACGTCCAGCGCCGACCCGCCCTGGTGGGCCCGGCCGGTCAGCGGTTTCTGGGTGGTCACCGGGACGGGCCGGACCCCGAACACCGCGCGCAGCGCGTCAGCCTCGGCCCGGTCCTGACGCGGGGCGCCCAGCGCATCGGGCAGCACCACGTCGACGTCGTCCGGGGTGACCCCGGCCCGGTCCAGGGCCAGCCGCATCGCCCGGGCGTACTGGGCGGGGTCGGCCGCCGAGTCGGGGCTGGTGTGGACGGCGTCGTGGGTGGCCCCCCAACCGGTGACCTCCCCGTAGACCCGGGCGCCCCGGGCCAGGGCGTGCCCCAACTCCTCCACCACGAACACCGCCCCGCCCTCCGCCGGGACGTACCCGGCGGCGTCGGCGTCGAAGGGCCGGTACGCCCGCTGCGGGTCGGCCTCCGCGCTGAGCAGCCCGGAGGCGAGCTGACAGGCCAGCGCGTACGGGCTCAGCGGGCACTCGGTGGCCCCGGCGATCACCACCGGGGTGCCCCGGCGCACGGTGCGCACCGCGTGCGCGAGGCTGTCCAGCCCGCCGGCGGCCTCGCTGACCAGCACCCCGCACGGGCCCTTGAACTGGTGGTGGATGGAGAGTTGCCCGACGCTGGCCGCATAGAACCAGGCAATCGACTGGTACGCCCCGACGGTGCGCGACGGGCCGCCCCAGAGCCGTTGCAGCTCCCGCTGGCCGAACAGGTTCCCGCCGGAGGAACTGGCGAGGGTGACCGCGTACCCGTACGGGTCGGGGGCGGTCTCGGGCAGCCCGGCGTCGGCCAGCGCCAGCCGGGTCGCCGCGAACCCCAGGTGGGTCCACCGGTCGGTCTGCACCAGCCGACGGTTGTCCGCCCAGGTCGGCGCCGCGAAGCCGGGCACCTCGCCGGCGAGGCGGGTCGGGTAGGAGGCCGGGTCGAACAGGGTGATCGGGCCGGTGCGCCGGGTCCGGGTGGACACCGTGGACCAGTGTGCGTCGAGGCCGATCCCGCTCGGGGCGACCACCCCGATGCCGGTGATCACCGCCCGGGTGCTCACGCCGCGACCGCCGGGGAGAGCCGGCGGAACACCATCGCCGACTGGAAGCCGCCGAAGCCGCTGCCCACCGAGAGCGCCACGTCCACCGGCACCTCCCGCGCCTCGTTCGGCACGTAGTCCAGGTCGCACTCGGGGTCGCGGGTCGCCCAGTTGGCCGTCGGCGGCACCACCCCGAACTCGGCGGCCAGGGCGCAGGCCGCCATCTCGATGGAGCCGATCGCGCCGAGCGAGTGCCCCACCATGGACTTGATGGAGCTGATCGGCACCCGGCGGGCGGCGTCGCCGAGGGCACGTTTGAACGCTGCTGTCTCGTGCCGGTCGTTCTGCCGGGTGCCGGAGCCGTGCGCGCTGATGTAGGAGACCTGCTCGGGGATCAGCCGAGCCTGCTTCAGGGTGGCCGAGATGGCCAACCCCATCTCCAGCCCGTCCGGGCGCAGCCCGGTCATGTGGTAGCCGTTGCTGCGGCTGGCGTACCCGGCGACCTCGCAGTAGATGTGCGCGCCCCGGCGGCGGGCGTGGCCGTACTCCTCCAACACCAGCACCGCCGCTCCCTCGGCGAGGACGAACCCGTGCCGGTCGGCGTCGAACGGCCGCGAGGCGTGCGCCGGATCGTCGTTGTCCGGACTGGTCGCCTTGATCGCGTCGAAGGAGGCGACGGTGACCGGGGAGATCGGGGTGTCGGCCGCCCCGGCCAGCACGATGTCGGCCTCGCCGTCGGCGATGAGCTGGTGGGCGTACCCGATGGCGTCGATGCCGGAGGTGCAGCCGGTGGAGATCACCTGCGCGGGGCCGTGCAGCCCGTGCCGGCAGGCCACGTCGGCGGCCAGACTGCTGGGGATGAGCGCCTGGTACAGGTACGGTCCGCCGCGCGCGTGGTCGACCAGCCAGCGGCTGCCGGAGTCGCTGACGGTGACGTACTCCTGCTCCAGGGCCATGGTGCCGCCGACGGCGGTGCCGAGCACCACCCCGGCGCGGTCCCGCTCGGCGTCGGTCAGCTCCAGCCCGCTGTCGGCGACCGCCTCGATCGAGCACGCGAGGGCGAACTGGACGTACCGGTCGGCGCGGCGCCGCTCGGCCTCGGTGAGCCCGGCGGCGACCGGGTCGAAGTCGCACTCGGCGGCGATCCGGGAGCGAAACGGCGACGGGTCGAAGAAGGTGATCCGCCGGGTCGCCGTCCGCCCTTCGGTGATCGTCTTCCAGAACCGGTCCCGGGTCACGCCGCCCGGGGCGACCACCCCGATGCCGGTCACCACCGTGCGGCGCGCGGTCACGACGTGCCCCGCTGTTCGGCCAGTTCGGTGTCGACGTGCCCGAGCTCCGGGCGGGGCGCGAGCGGGCCCAGGTGGAACACCACCTCGACCGGCTCGACGCCGGTGTTGCGCAGCCGGTGCCGGACGTTGACGGGCACGAAGAGGGCCGCCCCGGCGGCCAGCGGCACGGGGTGGTCGTCCAGGTCGACGGTGAGCGCCCCGCGCGTGACGTACAAGAACTCCTCGCTGTAGGGGTGGTAGTGCTCGGCGATCCGCTCGCCCGGGGCCAGGACCGCCACCCCCATGAACCCGGAGGTGCTGCCGACGGTCTTCGGGCCGAGCAGCACGCGCAGCTCACCGCCGCGGCGCCGGTCGGCCGGCACGTCCCGGCCGGCGACAGTCCCCCGATGGGCCGGCCCGCCGGCCGCCGTCCGCTGGTCGGTCGTCTCACTCATCGTCGCCTCCTGTGGTGGCGGGCCGGGTGCGGGCCGCCAACTCGATCCGTTCCTTGATCACCGCGAGCTGGACGCGGCTGTTGGCGTTGATCCGCGCGGTCATCCCCGCGTTGTCCAGCGGCGCCTGCGGGCGCATCGCGAAGTCCTGCGTCCAGGTCATCCGGGTGCCGTCGGGCTCGGTGTGATAGCGCCAGTGGATGTTCATGTACTCGAACGGGCCGGTCTCGACCCGGTGCGCCCGCACCTGCCGGTTCTCCCAGTCGGTGGTGCGTTCGCTCACCCAACTCCACACCGCCCCGTTCTCGTCGGGGTGCATGGTCAGCCGGAACCGCACGGTGCGGCCGTCGCGTTCGAGGATCTCCACCGCCGCGTACTCGGTGAACAGGTCCGACCAGTTCGCCACGTCGTTGGTCAGCTCCCAGACCAGCCGCAGGGGCGCGGCGATGACGATGCCGTTCTCGGTGTGCCCCGGCGGGTCGGTCTCCTGGCCGACCAGGTCGGCGACGGCGCCGATGCTCAGCTGCCCGGCCTCCTCGGGAATGCGCACCCGGTAGCGGTCGGCGAGCACGGCGGAGAGCTCCAGCAGGGCGAGCGAATCCATGCCGAGCTCCTCCAGAGACGCGTCGGGCGCCCGGGCCGCGGCCTCGGCGTCCAGGCCGCAGTGCGCCACCAGGATGTCGGTGATCTCGGCGGTCAACGGTCGGCCGTGGGTGACGGTCATCATTTCCTCCTCTGGTCGGGGCGGGACGGCGCAGGGCCGTCGGCGACGGCGACGGTGGTGGTGGTGGCGGTGCTGGTGGTGGCGGTGGCGGCGGCGGTGGCTGTCGTCGCGGTGGGGGTGGCGGGTACGGCTGTCGTCGCGGTGGGCGGGTCGGTCCCGCCGAGCAGCCGGTCGACCAGGCCGGTGGAGTAGCGGCCCTTGCGGAAGGCAGGGTCGTCGAGCACCCGCCGGACGAAGGGGATGGTGGTCCGCACGCCCGGGCCTGCGATGTCGAACTCGTCGAGCGCCCGTTCCAGGCGATTCAGCGCCAACTCCCGTTCCGGGGCCCAGACGACGACCTTGGCCAACAGGGAGTCGTAGTGGGGGCCCACCACGTAGCCGGGGTGGCCGTGGGTGTCCACCCGGGTGAAGGGCCCCCCGGGCGGGTGGAACCGGTCGAGCCGGCCGGGGGTGGGCGCGAAGCCGCGGTCCGGGTCCTCCACGTTTACCCGACACTCCACCGCGACCCCGTGCAGGCGGACGTCGGACTGCCGCAGCCGCAGCGGCACCCCCGCGGCGATGTGCAGCTGCTCGTGCACCAGGTCGACGCCGGTGATCATCTCGGTCACCGGGTGTTCCACCTGGATCCGACAGTTGATCTCCAAGAAGTGGAATTGCTCGGCGTCGTCCACCAGGAACTCCACCGTGCCCGCACCGGTGAAGCCGACCGCCAGCACCCCTCGCAGCGCGGCCTGCGCGATGGCCCGCGCGGTCGCCGCCGACAACGACGGGGCGGGCGCCTCCTCCACCAGCTTCTGATGTCGCCGCTGCACCGAGCAGTCCCGGGTGCCCAGGTGCACGCCGTTGCCGTCGCCGTCGCAGAGCACCTGCACCTCGACGTGCCGCGCGTCGGTCAGGTACCGCTCGACGTACACCCGGTCGTCGCCGAAGGCGGCCTGGGCGGCGGCCCGGGTCCGCGCGTACGCCCGGGGCAGGTCGGCCGGCGCGCGTACCACGCTCATACCCCGCCCGCCGCCGCCGGCGGCGGCCTTCACGATCACCGGATAGCCGACCTCGGCGGCGACCTCGGCGGCCTGCTGCACCGTCGGCAGGGTCTCCACGCTGCCCGGGGGCAGCGGCAGCCCGGCCCGACGCATCCACGCCCGGGCGGTGGCCTTGTCCGACAGCGCGGACATCACCTGCGGGGACGGGCCGACGAACGTCAACCCGTTCTCGGCGCAGATCTCGGCGAAGTCGGCGTCCTCGGAGAGGAACCCGTAGCCGGGGTGCACAGCCTGCGCGCCGGTGAGCCGGGCCGCCTCGATGATCGCCGCCGCGTTGAGGTAGCTGCGCCGGGCCTCCGCCGGCCCGATCCGGACCGCCTCGTCGGCCAGCCGCACCACCGCGGAGTCCGCGTCGGCGCTGGAGTAGACGGCGACCGTCCGCACCCCCAGCTCCCGGCAGGCGCGCAGGACCCGCAGCGCGATCTCGCCCCGGTTCGCGATCAGTACCTTCTCGAACATGCCCACCCCGCCCTAGGCCGGTTCCAGCGCGAGCAGTGGCTGGTCGTACTCCACCGGCGCCGCGTCGACGGCGAGGACCGCCACCACCCGGCCGGCACTCTCGGCCGTGACCTCGTTCATCAGCTTCATCGCCTCGACGATCCCCACCACCTGGCCGGAGCGGACCAGGTCGCCGACCGCGACGAACGGCGCGGCCCCGGGCTCCGGCGCGCGGTAGAAGGTGCCGACGACCGGTGACCGCACGACGATCTGGTCGCTGCCCGCCGGGGCCGGCGTCGGCGCGACGGCCGCAACGGACGGGGCGGACGTCGGCTGCGCCACCCCGTGCCACTCCACCTCCAACACGGTCTGCCCGCTGCTCAGCCGCACCCGGCGGACCGGGCCGGCCAGCTCGGCCACGAGGTCCCGGGCGTGGCGGCGCAACCCGGTCAGCACGGCGTCGTCGGGCTCGGCCAGCACGGCCTCGTCGGACGTCCCCCCGGCGGTCACCGCACGACCTCCGTCGGCGCGCCGACGCCGCCGGTGGTCCGCGCCGCGCCGTACCGGCGGAACCGCTGCCGGCGCCGGCGGACCAGGATCGCGGGCGGCACGTCGAGCAGCGGGGCCAGGTTCGCCAGCACCGCCCGGCGCAGCAGCTCACCGGCGGCCTCCGGGTCCGCGTGGGCCCCCGGCACCGGCTCCGCCACGATGTCGTCGGCGATGCCGAGCGCGCACAGGTCCGGCGCGGTCAACCGCAGCGCCCGGGCCGCCTGCGGTGCCGCGGAGCTGTCCGGCCAGAGGATCGCGGCGCATCCCTCGGGACTGATCACCGAGTAGACAGCGTGCTGGAGCATCAGAACCCGGTCGGCGACCGCGAGGGCCAGCGCCCCGCCGCTGCCACCCTCGCCGGTGACCACCGCGACCACCGGGACCGGCAGGCTGCTCAGGGTGAGGATGCTCTCCGCGATCGCCGCCGCCTGTCCCTGCTCCTCGGCGCGCACCCCGGGGTCGGCCCCCGGGGTGTCGACGAGCGTGACGACCGGCAGGCCCAGCCGGGCGGCGAGCCGCATCAACCGCAGCGCCTTGCGGTGCCCGGCCGGGCTGGCCATGCCGAAGTTGCGGGCGACAAGCTCCGCGGTGTGGTGCCCCTTCTGGTGACCGATGACCATCAGGTGCCGGTCGCCGAGGCGGGCCAGCCCGCCGACCACGGCCGGGCAGTCGGCGCCGAGCCGGTCGCCGTGCAGCTCGATGAAGCCGTCGAACGCGCTGTCGAGATAGTCCAGGGTGGTCGGCCGGCCCGGATGGCGGGCCATCCGCACCGTGTCCCACGGGTCGCCGGCACCGGCACCGTCCGGGGTGCCGGTCACGGTGCGGCCGTCCGGGGTGCCGGTCACGGTGCGGCCGTCCGGGGTGCCGGTCACGGTGCGGCCCGGCCCGGCCGGCGCGGCGGCGCACTGGCGCGGGACGAGCTGCCCGGTCTCCGTCCGGCGCACGGCCCGCCGGCCCGACCGGGCAGCGGCGATCAGCGCCACCAGCCGCCCCCGCAGGGCCCGGCGCTGCACCACCATGTCGACCTGACCGTGGCGCAGCAGGAACTCGGCAGTCTGGAACCCCTCAGGCAGCGCCCGGCCGGTGACCTGCCGGATCACCCGGGGGCCGGCGAAGCCCATCCGGGCGCCGCTCTCGGCCAGCAGCACGTCGGTGTTGGTGGCAAACGACGCGGCCACACCCCCGTACGTCGGATCGGTCAGCACGCTCACCGTCAGCAGCCCCGCCTCGCGCAACGCCCCGACCGCCTGACTCACAGTGGCCATCTGCATCAGCGACAGGGCGCCCTCCTGCATGCGCGCCCCACCCGACGCGGTGACCAGCACCAGCGGCACGCCGTCGGTCAGAGCCCGCTCGGCGGTACAGGTGATCAGCTCGCCGACCACGCAGCCGAGGCTGCCGCCGAGGAACCGGAAGTCCATCACCGCCAGCGCCACCGGGTGGCCTCCGATCGTGGCCGTACCGCAGACGACGGCCTCCGCCAGGCCGGTGCCGGCGCGGGCTGCGGTGAGCCGGTGCGGGTACGGCAGCACGTCGACGAAGCCGATCGGGTCCACGTCGTCCGGACAGTCCGGCAGGGCGACGAAGGAGGACGGATCGACGAGCTGACGCAGCCGCTCCGGCGCGCCGAGCCGGGCGTGCGCGCCGCACTCCGGGCAGACATCCAGGTTGCGTCGCAGCCGCTTGCGGTAGAGCAGGGCGGCGCACCCGCCGCAACGCGACCAGAGCTGCTCGTCTCGACCGACCGTGGCGGTCACGACCGCCGCCCGATCGCCGAATCCCGACGACGGCAGGAGAACGAGTCCCGCCCCGCCCGCCCGATCTCCAGCGGATGGACGGGCAGGTCGTACGGCCGGCGCCGGACCCCGGCCGGGTGCGGCGGCTCCGCCGCGCCCGGCTCGGCGACAACCCCGACGGCCTGTTCCTCGGCGGTGGGCACCACGTCGGCGACAATCAGCGAACGATCCATGAACGTGCCTCTCTAGGACCCGCGACGGGCGTGGCGTGGCCCGTCCGTCACGCGGGACGACTGCCGCCACGGTGCGCGTACCGCCGTCACGACGGCGTCACCGTCGGCTACCCACCGGACACGACTCATAGTGACGCTGCGTTGATGGAACCTGTGAATAATCCGTGCCGCGCCTGTGAATCACATACTGATGGCGACAAGTTTTCGCAGTTGAAGACGTGTCATGCTGACGACAGAGCAATTACCACAGCAGACAGCGGGTTGACTCACCGTAATCGCGGTTGTTAATCTTCAATCGGGTCAGCCCGGCCGTCGCGGTACTCGGTCCGGCCGCGTGGAGCCACCGACAGCAGTGGCGCCCCGGGCACACCCCGCGCGCCGGGACACATGACAGTCCGGACCAGGTCCGGTGCAGGGGGTGCCGCCGTGACCGCTGACAGGCTCACGCCGACGACAAGGCACGACGCGACCCCGGAGGTGTCGCTGCACCTGCTCGGGGGCTTCCGCCTGCTGCACAACGGGAAACCGGTCGTCGTACCCCGGGGTCTGCAACGCGTCCTGGCACTGATCGGGCTGCGACCCGGCGCCACCCGCAGCCACCTCGCCGGCCTGCTCTGGCCCGAGGCACCCGAGGAGCGCGCCCTGTCCTCCCTGCGGACCGCGCTGTGGCGGCTGCGCCAGGACCCGTGCTGCCCCCTGGTCACCACCGGCGACACCGCATGTCTGCACCCCAGCGTCCGGCTCGACGTCGATGACCTCACCGCCACCGCCACCCGGGTACGCGACGGCGACGACCCGGGCACCACCAGCGCCGCCCTCAGCGCCGGCCGGCACGACCTGCTGCCCGGCTGGTACGACGACTGGGTGCTGCTGGACCGGGAACGGTTGCGCCAGCTACGGCTGCACATGCTGGAACAGGTCGCCCGCAACCACATCGCGGCGGGCCGTCACGGTGAGGCGTTGGAGGCCGCGCTGGAGGCGATGGCGGCGGAACCGCTGCGTGAGACGCCGCACCGGCTGGTGGTGCGCATCCACCTCGCCGAGGGCAATGTCTTCGAGGCCGTGCACGCCTTCTACGCCTACCGCGACATGCTCCTGCGGGAGCTGCGCCTGGAACCGTCCCCGGCGATGTCCGCCCTGCTCCAGGACACGCTGGCGCCGATCCGGCGGGCCACCCGACCGGTCGCCCCCGACCCGCGCCGCGAACCGGCCCCCCGCACCAGCCCCCGCCCGCGCTGACCCGCGTCCCGCCCCAGGCAGGCCCAACCGAACCGTCACCACCACCACACTGCTGGTGACGGTGACGTGACAGACCGTCGGGAAGGGTGGGCCGCAGCGGTGCCCGTGGTCACCCGACCACCATCGGAGGGGCACCACCAGCGGGAGGGGTCCCATGAGTCGTCTACTGATCGTCAGCCGGATCATCCCCGGCGCGGAAGGCCGGGTGGCGCAGATCTTCGCCGAGTCCGACGTGACGGATCTGCCGGGCCTCACCGGGGTCCGGCACCGCTCCCTGTACTGCCTGCACGATCTGTGCGTACACCTGATGGAGACCGAGGACGTAGACCCCAGCAGCTTCGCCGCGGCGCGCAACCACCCGCTCTTTCTCCAGGTCAACGAGCGCCTCTCCGCACACACCTCGCCGTACCTGCCGACATGGCGCTCCCCGCGCGACGCCATGGCCGGTTGCTTCTACAGCTGGGACGCCACATCGTCGGTCAGCACCACCGGCACGGCCGGCTGAGCCGGCGGCCGACCCACATGTCAGCCAAGGCCCCACACATCCTGATCATCGGTGCCGGCACCGGCGGCCTGTGCCTGGCCCAGGGGCTACGCCGGGCCGGCCTCGACGTCTCGGTCCACGAACGCGTCACCGACCGCTCCGACGGGCTGCTCGGCTACCGGGTCGGCATCAGCCCCACCGGCAGCAGGGCCCTGCGGGAGTGCCTCCCGCAGGAACTGTTCGACACCTTCGTCGTCACCTGCGCCCGCTCCCCCCGGTACTTCAACGTCATCACCGAGCGGCTACGCCAGACCGCGTCGTTCGAACTGCGACCGGACACCGGCACGGTCGACACCGAACGGTCCGTCGCCCGGATGACCCTGCGCCAGGTGCTGCTCACCGGCCTGGAGGACGTCGTCCACTTCGGCAGGACCTTCACCCGGTACGAGCAACGCGACGACGGCACCGTCACCGCGCACTTCGCCGACGGCAGCAGCGCCACCGGCGAGTTGTTGGTCGCCGCGGACGGGACGCACTCCGCGGTCCGCCGCCAATACCTGCCACACGCCACCAGCCGGGACGCGGGCACCATCAACATCGCCACCCGGATCCCGCTGACCGACTACACCCGAGAGCTGATCCCGGAGCGGCTCCAGCAGGGCATCTCGCTCATCTTCGGCGGCGGCGGGATGATGGGCGTGCTGCACGTGATGGAGTTCAAGTGGGACCGCCATGGTGACGTCAAGCCCTGGGTGCGCGACACCGACGCCGCGCTGTTGCGCCGCTGGCCGGGCCTGCGGCACGACCCCACCCGCGACAACATCAATCTCATCATGTGGAGCACAGCCCGCCGGTTCCCCGCAAACATCATGAAACGCCGGGGCGGAGAACTCGTCCAGGTCGCCCTGGACCTGACCCGCAACTGGCATCCACGACTGCGCGAACTGCTGGCCCGCTGTGACCCCGGCAGCGCCCTGCCGGTAAAGGTGGCCACCTCCGACCCGGTCGCGCCGTGGAAGAGCAGCACCGTCACTCTTCTCGGCGACGCGATCCACAGCATGACACCGGGCCGCGGCGTCGGCGCGAATACCGCCCTGCGCGACGCCGCGCTGCTCTGCCGACAGATCAGACTCGCCGCCGCCGGCGACAAGCCCCTGGTGCAGGCCGTCGCCGACTACGAGGCAGAGATGATCCCGTACGGCTTCGCCCGGGTCGCCGACTCGTTGCGCAGTAGCGGCACCAGCGGCGGCGACGCCATGTACCGGCCGGTGATCGGCCGGCTCGCGCTACTCGGCGCGCGAAGCCACTTCGGCGTCACCAGCCGGGTCCCCGCGCTGCGCCGGAAGTTCGTTGACGACTTCTACAGCTATCGCAGCGAGTCCGACTGAACCGTCCACGCGGCCCGGCACCTCCCCACGGTGCCGGGCCGCGTGCCGTCCAGGTGTCCTCCAGGCTCGGCGGATGCCGCCCATCACGCGCGCGGGTGCCGCCCATATGCCGTCCGCGGAAGACCACGACGGGACGAAGCACGGAATGCGACCGTTGCACGCTCGGTCATTGCGCCGCCACAAGAGGTGTTGAGCGTCCCCGCCAGTGCCGCAGGCCCACAGACCTGTCTGTCGCCGGCACGACGCGTGTGCGAAGCTGCGACGGATTTTTCTCGCGACTTTTCACCAACACACTCACAAGAGGGAGGTTCGCCGTGCCGTCGACTTTCGGGCAATGGCTGATCGTGATCCTGGCTATTCTGCTGGGTACGGCGGCCGGATGGGTGCTACGCGGCCGGCGGGGCGCTCCGGCCACCGGTACGCCCATCGTGGAGGGCGATCCCGTCGCCGGGGTGGCCGTGATGTCCGCCCCGGCCGCCGAGGCCACCGTCGACACGAAGCGGCCAGAGGCCACCATCGCCCCGGCGGCCGAAACGATCGCCGTCGTCGACCGCCCCGCTCCCGAGACCGCCGAGGCGACTCCCCCGGGCGCGGTCCTGCACGACAGCGATCCGGCCGTCTTCACCCCCGGCGGCTTGGCCGATGCCGCGAGCGACCCGGCCGTCTCCTCCTCGGCCGTCTCCTCCTCGGCCGACGCCGCCAGCCCGATCGAGGCGGCCACCCCGGCCCTCACCGATCCCGCCGAGGACACCCCGCCGGTGATCCACCGGCCGGAGGAGCCGTCGGCTGACGAGCACGACCCCGCTCGTACCGACGAGCCGACGACCGGAACGGAATCGCGGACCACTCCGGTGTCGGAGGCGGAACCGACCTTCACGCCGGAGTCACCCGTCGCCCCGGCGACCGCGTCCCAGCCCGAGGTCGAGCCCCTGACCGCGTCCGAGCCGACCGGGGAAACGACGCCGACCCGCGCCGGGGCCGTTCCCGTCCAGCCGGTTTCCGCTGAGGCCGTTTCCGCCGAAGCCACTCCGACCGAGGACGCCCCCGCCGACGGTGACGCCTCCACCCGGGCCGCTGTGGCCGAGGATGCTCCTGTCTCGACCCCGGCAGCCCCGGTACCGGCCATCCCCGCCCCCCGCGTCGCCGCCGACGACGCCGAGCCGCCGGCGACCGACGCGCCGGTCGGCGTGAACGAGCAGGCCCCGTCAACGCCGACCGCGTCCCCCGTCACGACGCCGACGCCCGGGTCGACTGAAGCCGAAGCGGGAGTAGTGGACGGGGGCGGGGCAGCGGCCGCCGACGACTTCCGGCGGATCCAGGGCATCGGACCCAAGATGGCCACCGCGCTCCAGAACGCCGGAATTCGTACCTACCGGCAGCTGGCCGACCTGGACGAGGCCGCCCTGCGCGACACCATCCGGACCGCCGGCCTCCGGGCGGCCCCGAGCCTGGCCACCTGGCCTCAGCAGGCCAGGGTGCTCGCCGGGGCTCCGGCCGAGGCCGAGCGGACTTTCCCGGTGCCGGCCGGCGACAGCCCGTCCTGATTGGCGCTGACGCCCGACGGACGTCCTGACCGCGCCGCCCGGGCCGGTGGCCCCGAACAGGGGGTCACCGGCCCGGGCGGCCATTCTGTTGGCGGACGCCGCCCCCGCCAACGCGTCGGGACAACGCCCATCCCGGGGTACGCCAACGGGTACGTCGTGATCCAGCTCGGACGCGGACCGCTCCGGTTGCCGCAGCCACCGGCATCGACACCCGGCGGCGATCCACCCGGTTCCCCGCCTCGTGGTGGGACGCCAAGCACCAGCGTGCCCTCACTGCCCCGGGCACACCCGTAGCCGGTCGACCACGCTTCCCGCAGCGCTGCACTGACCGAACTCGGACAACCGTCGCACTGGCTCGGACCCCGGGCGCCGTTTAGCCGATCCTCACGTCTGGGTACAACGGGCTCAGCTCGACCCACCACAACCCGGGAGGAAGCCATGCGGCGTGGCCCGTCGATTTTGGGAATCATCCTTGTCATCTGGCTCGTTATCGGCGCCATCGCCGCAGGCCAGCGTGGCTACTACAAAGGCGACGACACGAACTGCGCCGAGGCGGGCACGATTCTGGTGACCATCGTGGCCGGACCGCTGAACTACATCGGCGCCAACCCGAAGATCGACTGCGAACTTCCCGAGCCGTCCAAGTAGGTCCACCGGTCTCCGGCCCGCGCCCCCACCCGGGGACGCGGGCCGTGGCATTGCCCGATCGACCCCGTCACACCGCCCGTGGCATCCTAGGAGGCTGGTTCTCTTTTTCGAACTAGACGGCTTCCCGGCCACGTCCCAGGTGTCCAGTTCCCGGGGGTATGTCCTCGGAGTTCGGGGCGGGATGGGCATACCATCGCGTTCCCTAGGGAGCTGCCCCGTCTGCGCGCCCACCTCGCCCCGCCCCTCGTGCCGCAGGGCGTGGCCGGTGCCTGCCTTCGCTCGGTGGTACGCGTCTGGCCCGCCGCTGCCTTCTTGCCGTACGTGCGTCCGGCCGTCCCTGCTTTTATCCGATGCGTCCGGCCCGCCCTGCCGGCCTCGATGCCCTGCCCCGTCCATTCGGGCAGCCCTCTAGCGTCCGGCCCGGCCCTCGAAGCCCTTCGCCTGCACCGCCCGGCCGTCACGCACAACGCTGTAGATGTCGACGCCGGCCGCGCGGCCGGCGGCGACGCCGAGCTGCCGGTGGCGGACAACTGCCCGGTGCTGGCCGGTGACCGCACCGCGACCTGGTCGAGCGTGGTGTCGATGTCGAACAGGGTCGTGGCGGTGTCCGTGCCCGGGTCGCCCCCCACCTGGCGGCCCAGGACGGCCGGTCGGCACGGTCTGGGCAGGGGGTGTCCCCGCGCTTCCCCCCCGGTAGCGCGGGGACCCCCCGTCCCGGCTACTGCAGGAACGCCCCGAGGGGCGACAGCAGCAGCCGGCCGAGCGTGGCGGCATTGTCGTCCAGCCGCTCACGCTCACACTCGCGGGCCTCCGGATCGTGCCGGCAGCGCCAGATCTTCTGCGCGTTGCGCCAGGCCACGTTCCGGGTGTACTCCACCAACTCGCCCTGGTACCAGTCGTCGATGTCACCGTTGAGCATGTCGATCATGAGCTGCCAGTTGTCCAGGTAACCGCGGCGCAGCTCCGGGATCCGCTCGGCGAAGATATGATTGATCTGCAGGTAGTCGCGGTGCTGGTCGCTGCCGTCGACCGGCTCGGACTCCAGGCTGTCGAGCGTGGTCACCAGCGCGAACGGCAGGTCGTAGTTGATGTGCGCGTTCACCCCGGCCGCGGCTGAGGGCAGCGGCCGAGCGTCGGGGCCCCGCATCCGCTTGAACAGGCACGCCCAGGCCCGCGGCGTGCTCGGGCTCGACTCGGTCCAGTATCGCAGCGCGTCGAAGTAGCGGGCGGCGAACTCCACGTCGAGCCGGGCCAGGAAGACCGGATCGGCGAATCGATCGCCGTACAGGCCGTCGAGCACGCTGGTCGTGATGGTCAGGTAGAGCTCGTTGAAATCCGCGAGGGGGCAGCTGCGCTCCAGCGGAGGCAGCCGGACCAGCAGGTCCTGGAGCTTGGTGAGGTGGTCCACCACCGCCGGCACGTCCGCCGGGTGGTCGGCCAGCAGTCCGACGATGTCCTGGTGCACCGGGCCCCAGACCGGCTCGCCCATTTTTCCTCCACTGTGGTCCGAGGCACCCCCGTGCCGTCGACATCGGAGCACAGCCTCTCAGCCCTCGCCGGTGTGACGGATCAGTAGAACGACGTATATGTAGCCGACCCACGTACGTCGGGCCTACCCGGGACGATTACGCAGGAAGATCGCGCTGGCCTGCACCCGGGTGCGGACCTGGAGTTTGTCGAAGATGTGCGAGACGTGCACGCCGATGGTCCGCTCGCTGATGAACAACCGCTGGCCGATCTCCTTGTTGGTCAGCCCCTCGGCCACCGCGGTGAGCACCTCGCGCTCCCGGGCGGTGAGCACCGCCAGTTCGTCGCTGGCCGACTCGTCCCCGGCCGCGGACCGCCCCTCGACCGACATGCCGTGCTCCTCCAACCGCACCCGGGCCCGACCTGCCAGGGTGCGGATCTCGGTGCTCAGCGGCACGGCGCCCAGCGCCTGGGCCACCTGGTAGGCCTGGCGCAGCAGCTTGCCGGCGGTCGCGGTGCGGCTGCGCCGGGCCAGCAGCGCCTCGGCCTGCCGCAGCCGGGAGTACGCCGCAGGGTAGGGGTGGTGCCGGCGGTCCCACTGGGCCACCGATCGGGCCCACAGCGCCGGGTCGCTGCCGTCGAGGCGGCTGAGCTCGGCGTCACACAGCGCCAGGAATCCGTCGACGACATCGCGCACCGGGCGGGCGGCGTGCTCGCTCTTGCGGGCCACCCGCTCGGTCACCTCGCGCAGCCGACGCACGGCCGTGGCGTCGACCGGCACCGTGCGGGACGCGTGGGCCTCGGCCTCGGCGCGCAGCCCGTGCCAGACCAGGGCGGCGAGGATGCCCATGTCGTCGGAGCGGCTCTCGGTCACGCCCCGCTGCACCGCCTGCCGGGCCAGGTCGTGCCGCCCCTGCCACATCGCCAGCCCGGCGCGCAGGGTCAGCAGCGGGATGACGTGCCGGGCGCCCCCGCCGGCCAGCACGGTCGCCACGGCCTCCAGGTCCCGGTCGGCGGCGTCGATGTCGCCGTAGCCGACGGAGAGCCGGCAACGGGCCAGCAGCAACTCGACGGCGTCCGCCCCGGAGGGCCGGTGGCGCAGCGCCGCCGCGATAACCTTCTCCGCCTCGGCCCACTGCCCGACCCGGAACAGGCCGTTCGTGGCGATGGCCAACAGCCGGGTCTCGTACGTGCGCCCCAGCCCCAACTCGGCGACCCGCTCGGCGCCCCGGCGGGCGACCACGACGCCCTCCTCCAGGATGTTCAGCGGCCCGGTGAGCAGCTCCGCCAGGTGCAGGTACGCGCAGGCCACGTCCTCGGGCCGACCCGCCCGCTCGGCGGTGTCCAGGGCCTCCCGCATGACCGCCAACCCGGCGTCCGGGTCCTCCAGGTAAGCCTCGCTGAACCCGAGCGCCATGCTGGCCAGCACGACTTCGGAGACGGATCCCTCTACCTCGGCGGCCAACTCCAGAGCCTCCCGGGCCCGGTCTCCGGCGTCGGCATACCGGCCCAGGTACAGCAGCAGCTCGGCCAGGTGCGCGGCGGCGACGGCCCGCTCCCGGGGGGTGCAGTCGGCGACAGCGAGGGCCCGCCGGTACTCCGCCTCCGCCGGGGCCGACCGGCCGGCGGCGGCCAGGTAACGGGCCCGCCGGATGTGCAGTGCGCACGCCGGGGTCGCACCCCCGACGGCGGCCAACTCCTCCAGCAGGGCCAACGCCCGGGCGTGCTCGCCACAGTGGTGGGCCGTCTCGGCGGCGTGCCGCAGCAACTCCGCGCGGTCGACGTCGATCAAGCGGTCGGCCGGGGACGCCCCGCTGACCGGGACGTCGGCCAGTTGGAGGGCCGCCGACCAGTGCCGGTGCGCCTCGGCGAAGCCGTGTAGTCGCTCGGCCTCCCGGGCGGCGGCCACCGCCGCCGGCAGGGCCCGACCCGGCTCGCCGGCCAGCCGCCAGTGGTGCGCCAGCCGGGCCTGGTGCAGCTCCGCCGGGACCGCGGTCAGTGCCTCGGCATACCGGCGGTGCAGGACCGCGCGTTCGGCGGGCAGCAACTCGTGGGCGAGGACCTCCGCGACCAACCGGTGCCGCAGCCGGTACCCGTCGTCGTCGACGACCAGCAGCCGGTGCGCCACGGCCGCGCGGACCGCGTCGATCAGCTCCTCCTCCGGCAACCGGGTCGCCTCGGCCAACAGCCAGTGCGCCACCGGCTCCACCCCGACGGCCACCGCGTGCACCACCGCGTGCGCGGGTTCGGGCAGCGCGTCCACCCGGGCCAGGAAGATCTCCCGCAGCGTGTCCGACAGCCCGTCCCGGCCGTCGCGCAGGTCCCGGGCCAGCTCCTCGACCACGAACGGGTTGCCCCCGCTGCGTTGCCACACCGACTCCGCTGCCTCCCCGCCCAGCGGCCGGCCCACGATCTCCGTCGCCAACCGCTCGGTGTCCGCCCGGTCCAGCGGGGCCAGGTCGAGCACCCGCACCGACCGCAGTCGCCGCAGCTCGGTCAGCACCCGACGCAGCGGATGCGCGCCCTGTAACGACTCGGCCCGCACGGCCGCGAGCACCGACAGTTGCAGGTCGCCCAGGCCGGCGAGAAGATAGAGCAGCAACTCCCGGGTGCTGCGGTCCACCCACTGCAGGTCGTCGAGCACCAGCACCAGCGGGCGGTCCTGGGCCACCAGGTGCAGCCCCCGGGACACCCGCTCCAGCAGGGTGCCCGCCCCGTCCGGGCCGCCGGTCTCCTCGGCGAACGTCTTCAGCAGCCCCCGCACCGCCGACGAGGTACGGGCGTGTGCGGCCGTCAGGTCGGCGTCGAACCGGCGCAACGCCTGCAACAGGGGGTGTAGCGGGGAGGCGTCGCCGATGTCGAGGCATGCGCCGGTGAGCACCAACGCGCCGGCCGCGCGCAGCCGGTCGGCCACCTCGCGCAGCAGCCGGGTCTTGCCCACCCCGCTCTCGCCCGTGAGGAAGACCGCCGCGGTCTGCCCCGGCCCGACGTCGTCGAGCAGCGCCGACCGCAGCGTCGCCATCTGGTCGGCACGGCCGACGAGCGGTGCGGTGTCCACATCGCTGGCCATGGCTCGCAGCCTAGTCACAGGTCCCCGAACCGTTCTACGGGTCCGCGCCGCCATTCGTACGCCTCGCGTCGACATTGCGACTAAAGGTTGCGGGGGGCCCGACATACGTCGTTCTGCCGATCCCCGGAAGTGCCGACGGTGGGAGTCTCCTGGAGTCATCAGGCACCAAAACGGGGGGAAAGGACGGTGCGCTGCCAATGTCCACGATCGTCGCGAAAGCACTGGTCACAGCACCGGCGGAGTGGCCGGTGCCGGAGGAACGGCGGACGGTCTCGGTGCTCTTCGCCGACATCGTCGGCTCGACCGCGCTGGTCGACCGGCTCGACCCGGAGGAGGTGCGGGCCCTGCAACGCGCATACTTCGACACCGTCGCCGGGGTGCTGGGCCGGTGGGGCGGGGTGGTCGAGAAGTACGTCGGCGACGCGGTGATGGCCCTGTTCGGGGCCCGGGAGTCCGACGGCTTCGACGCGTACCGCGCGGTGCGGGCCGGGTTGGAGATCCAGCGCGCGCTGGACGGGCGGGCGCTGCCCGGCGCGGCGGCCCTGCGCACCCGGGTCGGTGTCGCCACCGGCGAGGCGCTGGTGGATGTCGCGGCGTTGCGCGACGGTGCGCACGGCACGGCCAGCGGCGCGGTCATCACCGCAGCCGCCCGCCTCCAGGAGTACGCCCCGCCCGGCGCAGTCATCGTCTGCGCGGCCACCCGCCGCGCCACCGCCGGCCTGATCGACCACGGCGCGCTCCCCCCGCTGACCGTCGCCGGCAAGCCGTTGCCGATGGACGTCGCGCTCGCTGCCGGGGTGGCCCGCCGCGAGCCGGCCGGGCATCACGGCCGGTTGGTCGGCCGTCGCCGCCAGCTGGCGTGCGCGCGGGACCAGGTGCTGCGGGCGGTACACGAGCGCAGCCCGCGTTGGGTGTCACTGGTCGGCCCGGCCGGCAGCGGGCGCAGCCGGGTGCTGCACGAGCTGCGCCGCGCCGTCGACGCCGTCGGCACGACGCCGGTGCCCTGGTACGTGGCGGCCTGCCCGCCGTACCCGGAGCGGCCCCTGGAACCCGTGGCCGACCTACTGCGCGCGTTCGCCGGCGTACGCGCCGAGGACACCCCGGCCATCGTCCGCCGGCGGTTGCTCGCGGCGCTGGACGGCCTGGTGCCGCCGGTTCGGGCGCTCTCCACGGTGGCAGCGTTGGAGGGGCTGCTCGACGGTTCGTTCCCGGCCGGCGCGGCGGTCTGGCAGCGGCTGCTGCTGCACCGGGCCGCCACCCAGCCTGTGGTGGTGGCGGTGGACGACCTGGACCGCGCTGCCCCGGCGGTGACCCGGTTCCTGCGGACGCTGTTCTCGGCGGCCGTCACCCGGGGGCTGCCGCTGGCTGTGGTGACCACCCACCGTCCGGAGTGGGCACACACCGATCCCGGGCCGGGCGACCGGCGCACCGAGGTGCCACTGCCCCCGCTGTCCGGGGTGGAGACCGGGCGGCTGCTGCGCCGGCTGCTCGCCCGAGCCGGCCGGCCGACGGCGCTGACGGCGCGGCTGCTGCCCCTGGTCGGCGGCCTACCCGGGCATGCCGAGGCGTACGTGCGGCGGTTCGTCGACGGGGCGGAACCGGCGGCGGAGCTGCCGGATCGGGTGCGCGCGGCGGCCGGTGCCCGGCTGGACACCTGCGCCGGCCCGGAACGGGCCGTGACGATGGTGGTCGCCACGCTGGGGCCTGCGGTCTCCGCCGCGCGGGTGGACCAGGCCCTCGGCTGGGCGCCGGGTCGGGCCGAGCCGGTCCTGCTCCGGCTCGCCGGGCGCGGCCTGCTGCGCCGCGCCACCATGGATGGATACCACGTCGCGGACCCGGCGCTGCGCAGGGTCGCGCACGACCGGCTGCCGAGATCGGTACGGGCCGACGTCGCCCGTCGGACCGACCTGACGACCCCGACCGGGGCGGGCGGAGCCGTCGGGACAACTCGGCTCTACGACATGGCGCGACCGGACGACGCGGCTCCGGCCCACTCGTTCGGCACGCCGGCGATCATGGGGCCGGCCTCCGCCGCGCCAACCGGTCCGGCCGTGTGCGCACGCCCCGCGCTCGCGCTCGCCGGCACGCCCGGCTGGCCACGTCCCACGGCCGCCGCGTTCGCCCCGCCCCTCGGCCCACGCCCCACCGTCGACCAGGCCGTCGCCGCGTCGGCCCCGACCCCCAGCCCACGCCCCGCCGCCGTCGCGTACACCGCCGCGCTCAACCCCACGGTGTGGTCACGTGCCGTGGTCAGCGCGGCGCACGAGCCGGCCCGGAGCCCTCGCCTCGCGATAACCGGTTCGCCCGCGCCCCCGGCCGACGCAGGTGCGCCGGGGGACCTCCGCCCGGCCGGGCCCGACCGGCCCGGCGCCGCCGGCCCCACCCTGGCGCGACTCGTCAGCCTTCGCGAAAACGCCCCCCTGGCCCGACTCGTCAGCCTTCGCGAAGGCGCCCCGTCGCCGGCGGTGCCCGGCAATCCGGTCGACCCGGACCGCAACTCCGTCGGAATCGGGGCCGGATCGGGCACCCGGACGTCGCCGTCGCGTGCGGCGATCGGCGCACCGGCGGCGTCGAGGCGTACGACGGTCGGCAGGATAGCCGTCGGTGCGACGGCGGCCGGCTCGACCACGGCGGCCGGGGCGACCACGGCGGCCGGCTCGACCACGGCGGCCGGGGCGATGGGCCCGAGGCGGACGGACCGACCGGGCACGGGAAACGGGCTCCTGGCCGTGGCGGCCTGAGGAGAAGGCCACGTACCCGGCCGTCGGCCGCCCGGCGTCCGCCGTCAGCGACCGTCGAGAAAGGTGAGCACACGCTCCCAGGTCAGCTCGGAGGCGGCCGCGTCATAGTCGGGGACGCCCGGGTCGGTGAAGAGGTGACCCGGGCCGGGATAGCGGTAGACCGACAGGTCGGCTCCCGCAGCGGTCATCGCCCGCTGCCACGCCTCGACCTCGTCCTGCGGCTCGTACTCGTCGGGGTCAGCGAGGTGCAACTGCACCGGCAGGCCCGGTCGGACCGCGCCCGGTGTGCCGGCGATGCCGTGCAACAGGAGCAGGGCGGCGGCGGGTCGCTCGGCGAGCAGTTCTGCGGCCACCCACACGCCGAAGGAGAAACCGGCCATGACCGTGTCGGGCGGCAGGCCCGCCACCGCCGCTCGGGCCCGATCCAGCGTGGTCTGCTTGCCGACCTTGTCCAGCAGGGCGAACCCTGCCTCGACGGTGTCGACGGCGGGCTCACCGTACAGGTCGGGGGTGACGACCCGGTGCCCGGCGGCACGCAGCCGGTCGGCGGCGGCCAGCACGGCCGGGCGCAGGCCGTAGACGGAGTGGAACAGCGCGACATCGCTCATGTCGCCATCCTGGTCCAGGGGTCCCTGTTCCACCAGGCGGACGGCGGTGCGACCCGCCCGGCGTGGACACCCGCCGGTCCCACCTCATCACGCGGTGCGGTTGCACAATGACGCGCAGTTGCCAGCCCCCAGGAGGACCACCGATGACAAGCAGCGAAGTTCACCGGGAGGCACCCCCGCGCTCCCCCCGGGTGCCGCCGGCCACCCGCCGGGAGGACCTGGTCACCGTCGTACTCGGCGCGTGTCTGGTGGCCGGGGCGATGTCCGACGGTTGGGCGCACAGCAACATCGTCGAGACCATCGAGGGGTTTTTCACCCCGTGGCACGGCCTGCTCTACGCGGGCTTCACCGCCACCGCGGCGTGGACGTTCTGGCTGGCGTACCAGCGGCGCGACGTGGCGCCCCGGTGGTGGCGCGACGCCTTCCCGGCCGGTTACCGGGTCGGGGCGATCGGCGCGGTGGCCTTCCTGCTCGCCGGCCTGGCCGACCTGGCCTGGCACGAGATCATCGGGGTCGAGGTGGGCCTGGACGCCGAGTTCAGCCCGAGCCACCTGCTGCTGGACGCGTCGGCGGTGCTGCTGCTGACCAGCCCGCTGCGGTCCTGGTGGGCCAGCGGGGAACGCGGGGGACGATCGGCGACGGGGGTGGCGTCGCTGGCCCTGGGCGTGATGGCACCGTCGATCCTGCTCACCTACGCGTCGGCGTTTCTCACCCTGGCGCCGACCCGCGCGATCGGCGCCGCCGGGATGCAGCAGACGGCGGTCCTCGGCGTCGACGCGTACCTGATCACCGCGCTGGTGCTGGTCGGGCCGTTCCTGCTCGTGCACCGAAGGCGGGCGACCCCGGGGGCGGGTGCCGCCCTGGTCGCCGGGGTGGCGCTGTTCGACATGGTGATGCACGAGTTCCCGACGCCGCAGGTGTGGGCCGCCCTCGCGGCGGTCTGCGGCGCCGGCCTCGCCGACGTGCTGCTGCTGCGGCTGGACGCGATCCGTGGGCGGGACGCCGTGCTGCGGCTGCCGGTCGCCGGCGCCCTGCTCGCCGGGCTGGTGGTCGCCGGGCACCTGGCGGGCCTCGCGCTGGCCGCCGGAATCCGCTGGACGCCAGAGGTGACCACCGGCGTCGTCACCCTCGCCGCGCTCCTGGGCGCCCTGCTCGGCGGCCTGGCCGCCCGCCCCGCCCCGACACCACCCCCGGCCGTCCCGGTCCGGATCCCGGCCCCGGCCGGGCCGGCCAGTGCGGCCCCGGTGGTCGCCGACCCCGTCCCGCCGGCCCGGGCCGACCCGGGCCGCTGACCGGCGGCTGGCCGGGGCGTCTGACCCGGCTGGCCCGGGGCCGTCCGGGTCAGCCGGACAGCAGCGTCTTGCCGACCGTCTCCCGGTCCTCGATGGCCCGGTGCGCGTCGGCGGCGCGGTCGAGCGGGAACGTCTGCCCCACCAGCGGCGCCACCCGGCCGGCCGCGACGGCGTCCAGTGCTGCCAGCAGGTGGCGTCGTCGGGCCTGCGCCGTGAGGGCCCGCAGGTCCCCGATGCCGCTGACCGCCACGCCCCTGGCAAGGGCCGACGCGGGGTCCGGCACGGCGAAACCACCGGCCGGAGCGCCGTACGCGCACGTCCGGCCGCCGGACACGACCAGGTCGAACGCCGCCCGGCCGTACGCCCCGCCGGCGCCGTCGAGGAGGATGTCAACGCCGCCGAGGACGGTGCGTACTCGTTCGGTCCAGTCCGGGGCCGAGTAGTCCACGATCTCCTCGGCGCCGAACCTGCGCAGCGCGTCCCGCTTGGTCGCGCCGCGCGCCGCCCCGACCACCCGGGCGCCTGCGGCGTGTGCCGCCTGGAGCAACAGCGCGCCCGATCCGCCGGCGGCGGCAGTGATCAGCACCCGATCGCCGGCCCGGACGCCGCCGACCAGGTCGAGCACGGCGAACGCGGTGAGTCCGTCGGTCAACAGGGCGGCAGCGTCCCGCAGCGACACCGTCGGGGGCACGGCGAAGAGGTCGTCGACCGGCACCAGTGCCCGGTCCAGGTAACCGCCCCCCGGCCCGGTCCGGGTGACCACCCGCCGGCCGGCCCAGGCAGGATCGACGCCGGCGCCCACCATGGCGACCGTCCCGGCCACCCCCGAACCGGGCCGGTACGGAGGCCGGTCCGGGAACCACGTCCCGGCCCGGCCCGCACGGATCGCCGTGTCGATCCACAGCACGTTCGCATAGGCCACCTCGATTACCGCCTCGCCCGGGCCCGGCGACGGGTCCGGCACCTCGGTCAGCGCCAGCACCTCCGGTCCACCGAACCGGGTCACCTCGATCACTCTCATGCCATACCTCCATGTGGCTCGCCCTCACCGCCCAGACTCGGACATGAAGCGGCGTTGAGGTCAACCGGCGGCGGGAACGACGTGGGTCACGGGCCTTTCGGCGGTAACATCCGGCCGGCGGAGGCACGACAGGAGCAGCGCCGTGGCGCCGCGAGTCGCCCCGTCCGGTCCCCGCCGATGGCGGCCGTGCTGCTGGGAGGACGAGGTGACCGGAGCGGACCCGCACCGGGTCGACCCCGATGCCGACCTGCGCGTACCCGGGGACCGGGGCGAACTGCGGTCGCACCCGGCGGCGGTGCTCGGCGTGATCGCGGCCGGGGGCGTCCTCGGCGCGCTGGCCCGCGCGGGGCTCCAGGCCGCCTTCCCACACCGGCCCACCGGCTTCCCGTGGGCGACGTTCGCCGTCAACGTGACCGGATGCCTGCTGATCGGGGCGCTGATGGCGGTGGTCACCGCCGGGCGGGCCCGGCCGCTCACCCGGCCCTTCCTCGGCGTCGGCGTGCTGGGCGGTTTCACCACCTTCTCCACGTACGCGGTCGACGTGCGACTGGCGGTGGCGGCCGGGGCGGCCGGCACCGCGCTGACGTACCTGGCCGCCACCCTGGTGGGTGCGCTGATCGCGGTGTGGCTCGGCGACGCCGCCGCCGGCCGGTTCCTGCGCCGCACGGCCCCCGCCTCCCCGGTGGTGGCGGGCGGCGGCCCGCCGGGCGCGAGCGGTTTGCGGGCGACGGACGGGTCGGCCCCGACCGGCCGGGCCGACGAGGATCGGGAGGCCCGGTGACGGTCCTGCTGATCGCCCTCGGCGCGGCCGTCGGGGCGCCGCTGCGCTACCTCACCGACCGGGCCGTGCAGTCCCGGTACGGCTCGTCGTTCCCGTGGGGCACCCTGACCGTGAACGTGCTCGGCTCACTGCTGCTCGGCGCCCTGGTCGCCGCGCCGGTCGGGCCGGCCCTCTCCGCGCTGCTCGGCACCGGCTTCTGCGGCGCGCTCACCACCTACTCGACCTTCGGCTACGAGACGCTGCGGCTGGCCCGCGACGGGTCCCGGTGGCCCGCCCTGGCCAACACGCTGACCAGCGTGGCCGCCGGGCTGGCCGCGGCGTCGCTCGGCTACGCGGTGACCCGCGCGCTGACCGGGTGACCCGCGGGAGAACGTGGCGCCACGACCCGGGGTCGAGCGACCCGGGGCCCGCGGCGGGCGGTACCGGCCCACCGGGCCGGATCGGGATCAGCGCGCCCGACGCTCGGGGTGGGCCCGACTCCAGACCCGCATCCGTTCCGGATATCCGGTGCGCGCCGCCTCGTAGAGCGGCACCGCGTGCCGTGGGGCAATCTTCGCAGCGACCCGGTCCGCCGCCGGATCCACTCGCCGTCGTGGGCGATCGCCACCTACTGGGTGCCGGGTGAAAAGAAGCTGACCACGGTGAGCGCCGGCCGCACGCTCACCCGGTGACCGGCGGTGGCGGCGCGGGGTCCGCCAGGCCGTCACCGAACCGGTCGGGAACCGGCCAACGGTCGGGTCACCGGGACCAGGGCAAGGGCGGGCAGCAGCAGGAGCGGCACCACGATCAGGGCGCGCAGCGTGCCGACGTGGTCGCCGAGCAGGCCGAGCAGCGGCGGGCCGCCGAGGAACGCGGTGTAGCCGATCACCCCGACGACGCTGACCCGGGCCGGCGCGTGGTCCTCGTCGTCCGCGGCGGCGCTCAGCCCCACCGGGAAGCCGAGCGACGCGCCGAGCCCCCACAGCGCGACCCCGGCGATCGCGACCGGCCCGGAACCGGCCAGCACCGCGAGAGCGGCGCCGAGGCCGGCGCACAGGATTGTGGCGAGCAGCACCGGCACCCGGCCCCAGCGGTCCAGCGCCACCGTGCCGGCGGTGCGGCCGACGGTCATGCCGACCACGAAGACGCCGAAGACGGCGGCGCCGGCGGCCTCGCTCAGCCCGTACCCGTCGACGAACGCCACCGCGAGCCAGTCGTTGGCACTGCCCTCGGTGAACGCCATCACCAGCACCAACAGGCCGATGAGCAGGGTGCGCGGCTCCCGCCAGGCGGCGAGCAGCGAGCCGCGACGCGCGGCGGCGGCGTCGTGGGCGGTTCCCGGTTCGGCCCCGCCGGCCGCCAGGAAGGACCGGGCCCCGAGCAGCGTGCCGGCGAGCACGACCGCCGCCAGCACGGTCAGGTGCGCGGCGATCGGCACCCCGAACCGGGCCGCCGCCGCGCCGAGTCCGGCGCCGGCCACCGAGCCGAGGCTCCACGCGGCGTGGAACCGGGGCAGGATCGTCCGACCCAGCCGCCGCTCGACGGCCGTCCCCTCGATGTTCATCGCCACGTCGCAGGAACCGGAGCCGTAGCCGAACAGGAACAGGCCGACGGCGACGCCGGGCAGGGACCCGGCAAGCCCGGCGGACAGCCCGGCCACCGTCATGCCGCCCGCCACCAGCAGGACGGTGAACGCCACCGTGCGGGCCGCGCCGAGGCGCTGGGTGACCAGTCCCGCGGTCGGCATCGCCAGCAGCGCGCCGACGGACATGGCGAGCAGCAACAGCCCGAGGCGACCGGCGCTGAGGTCCAGCGCCTCGCGGACCGCCGGCACCCGGGAGAACCAGGACGCAACCGCCAGGCCGTTGAGGGCGAACACGACCGCCACGCCGTTGCGGGCGGCCAAGACCGCGCGCGGTACGCCGGCCGGCATCTTTCCCCGGTCGTCGGTCGGGGCGTCGGCGGTCCTGCTCACGGGGTGGCTTCCTCTCCGGCGGGCGACGTTGTCCGCCCCATTGGACACCCCGATCCGACAGCACCTACCACCGGCCCTGCCCCTTACCCAGCAGCCGAACCGGTGGACCGGCCGTAGGCGGCGGGCAGGCTGGCGGCGAGGACCAGGGAACGGACCGTTCCGCCGCACCGGGAACCGGCGCGAGCCACCCGGGTCGACGCCGGGGGTTCACACCGCCGGGAGGCCGAGCGCCTCATCGATCCGGCCGAGGGCGGCGTCGTCGTCCACCCCGATCCCGCGCAGCAGGTCGACGGCGGTGGTCCGCAGATGCCCGACGATCATCGCCAGCGGCACGGTACCGCCCGGGGTGGGCAGCCGGCCGGCGCCCCGGACCGCCTCCAGCGCGGCGGTCTCGGCGCGGGCTGCGTGCCCGTCGGCGGTGTTCTTGCGGCCATCCAGGTCGGCGGCCAACGCCTCCCCGGCGGCGTGCACCGCCTCGGCCATGGAGCGGATCGCGGCGCCGAGGCCATCCGGTGCGGGACTGGGCAGTCGGGTGAGGATCACCCCGGCCCGGGCCAGAGCCCGCACGTTGCGTACGACGCTGTCGATCTGCCCGATGGACGCGTCGACCGAGTGCAGCCGGTTGATGCTCGATCGGCGGCGCACCCGCAGGGTCAACGCCTCGCCGGCGGCGCGCACCCCGGCGCGCAGCCGCTGCACCCCCGCGTCCATCCCCCGAGCCCGGTCGAGGGTGGCCCGGGCGGCGGCCTCGTCGTGGGCCTCGAGCGCGGCGGCGACCTCGCCGAGCAGCCCGGCGAGGTCGCCGAAGATCCGCCGGAACTCAGCGGCCAACGGGACGAGCGGATGGCGGGCACCGACGATCTGACTGACGACGAGGGCTACCACACCGCCGATCAGCGCGTCGACGAATCGGAACGGCACCAGCGACTCGGTGGGCGGGGAGACCACCACCACGTAGAGGGCCGAGACGGCGGCCTGCTGCACGGTGACGCTGCCCGCGCCGAACGCCACGGCCAGCACGAAGGTGATCAGGATGACGATGAAGATCGTCCAGCTTCTGCCGGGGCCGAGGGCCTGCACCAGCACGTCGGCGACGAACACCCCGGCGGCGACACCGAACAACACCTCCAACGCCCGGCGCGTCCGGTGTCCCCGGGCCTGACCGAGGACGATCAGCGCGGCGGCTGGGGCGAAGAACGGCCGCGAGTGCCCCAGCAGCCAGGTGGCCAGCAGCCAGGACACGGTGGCCGCCAGGGTGCCCTCCACCACCACCGTCCAGCTCCGCCGCAGCCGACCGGCCGCCTGCCGGAACCAGCCCCATCGGACCATCGCCGCCTCCTCCACCGCCTGGCGGGCGCGCGTTCCACACCAATAGTAGTGCTTTGTCCGATTCATTTCCGGTACCTGCTGGGTGCCGAAGGATCGCCGGGCGGCGTCAGGCGTCAGCCCGGTCGACGAGCAGCACGCCGGCGATCTCGATCACCCCGCCACCCTGGGCCGTCGCGCCGCGCCGGCGGGTCAGGCGACGTGGGCAAGGTAGGCCGTGATCGCGGCGGCGAGGATGTCGGGGCCAGGCCGGGACCACAGGTCGGCGTGGAAAACCTCCACCTCGATCGCGCCCCGGTAGCCGGCGTCGTCGACCGCGTCGCGGAACCGGCGCAGGTCGATGCACCCCTCCCCCGGCAGGGCCCGACCGAGCAGCACTCCCTCGGGCAGCGGCGTGACCCAGTCCGCCACCTGGAACGCGGCGATCCGGTCGCCCGCGCGGGCGATCTGCCGGTACACGGTGTCGTCCCACCAGAGGTGGTACGTGTCGACGACCACCCCGACGGTGCCCGGGTCGAAGCGCTCGGCGATGTCGAGGGCCTGACCCAGGGTGGAGATGACGCACCGGTCGGCGCAGAACATCGGGTGCAGCGGCTCGATGGCCAACCGCACCCCGGCCGCCGTGGCGTGCGGGGCCAGCTCGGCGATGGCGTCGGCGACCCGCTCGCGGGCGCCGTCGACGTCCCGGCTGCCGGCCGGCAGCCCGCCGGAGACCAGCACCAGCTCACCGGTGCCGAGGGTGGCGGCCTCCTCGATCGCCCGCAGGTTCGCCTCGCGCCAGCCGTCCGTGGTGAAGAACCCGCCCCGGCAGAGCGAGGTGACCGTCAGCCCGGCGTCCCGGACCAGCCGGGCCGCCCGGTCGAGGCCGTACTCCTGGACCGGCTCCCGCCACAGCCCGATGCCCGGGATTCCGCCGGCCACGCAGCCGGCGACCAGTTCCTCCAGCGGCCACCCGGTGGCGGTGGCCTGGTTGAACGAGAACCGGGCGAGGCGGCCGGCGGCCACCGCCGGCTCCCGCACGGCGGTCACTGGGCCACCCCGGCGACGGTGAAATACGCGCGGGCCCGGGCGGCGGCCAGCTCGGCGTCGGGCAGCAGCCCGGCGGCGTCGGCGAGGGTGAGCAGCCGGGCCAGGTGCGCCGGCGACCGGCCGGCCTGCTGACCGCCGACCATGGTGAAGTGCTCCTGGTGGCCGGTCAGCCAGGCGAGGAAGACGATGCCGGTCTTGTAGTGCCAGGTCGGGGCCGCGAAGAGGTGCCGGGCCAGCGGCACCGTCGGCGCGAAGACCTCGTCGTACGTCGCGAGGTCGCCGGCGTCGAGGGCGGCCAGCGCGGCGGCGGCGGCCGGGGCGATCGCGGCGAAGACCCCGAGCAGGGCGTCGGAGTGCCCGACCTCGTCGCCACGGATCAACTCCGGGTAATGGAAGTCGTCGCCGGTGTAGAGGCGCACCCCGGCGGGCAGCCGGCGGCGCAGGGCGACCTCCCGGTCGGCGTCGAGCAGCGACACCTTGATCCCGTCCACCTTCTCCGCGTGCTCCTTCACCAGCTCCAGCACGGCGTCGGCGGCAAGGTCCAGGTCGGACGATCCCCAGTAACCGGTCAGCGCCGGGTCGAACATCTCGCCGAGCCAGTGCAGCACCACCGGCTGGTCGGTGGCGGCCAGCAGGTACGCGTACACCCGCTGGTAGTCCTCCGGGCCCCGGGCGGCGGCGGCCAGGTGCCGGCTGCACATCAGCACCGGCCGGGCCCCGACGGCCAGAACCTCGGCGAGCTGCTCGGCGTACGCGTCGCGGATCTGCTCGAGGCTCGCCGGGCCGGCGGGGAGCTGGTCGGTGGCGACCCCGGTGACGATCCGCCCGCCGGCCGACCGGGCCTCGGCAGCGCTGCGCCGGATCAGTTCCCGGGTGGCCGGGTGGTCCAGGCCCATCCCGCGCTGCGCGGTGTCCATCGCCTCGGCCACCCCCAGCCCGTACGACCACAGGTGGTGACGGAAGGCCAGGGTGCGCTCCCAGTCGACGGCGGCCGGGGCCCCGGGGACGTTCTCGGCGCGTGGGTCGGCGACGACGTGCGCGGCGGCGTACGCGATGCGGGAGGTCGCCGGGGCGGCGGGGCGGGGAAAGCCGCCGGCGCCGGAGAGCCGGTGCCGGGTGCCGTCGGGGAGGGTGACCTCGGCGGTCATCGGGGCAGCTCCGGTATCTCGACGCGGCAGTGCTCGCGGGCGGAGCGCAGGCCCAGCTCGGCGAGCTGCACGCCGCGCGCGCCGGCCAGGAAGTCCCACGGGAACGGCTCGTCGGCCACCACGTGCCGCAGGAACGCCTCCCACTGGACCTTGAAGCCGTTGTCGAACTCGTCGTTGTCGGGCACCTCGGTCCACTGGGACCGGAAGTTCTCGCCCGAGGGCAGATCCGGGTTCCAGACCGGCTTCGGGGTGACCGACCGGTGCTGGACGCGGCAGGTGCGCAGCCCGGCGACCGCGCTGCCCTCGGTGCCGTCGACCTGGAACTCGACCAGTTCGTCCCGGTTGACGCGGACGACCCAGGAGGAGTTGAGCTGGGCGATGATCCCGCCGTCGAGTTCGAAGATGCCGTACGCGGCGTCGTCGGCGGTGGCCGGATAGGGGCGGCCCGCCTCGTCGACGCGGCGTGGAATGTGGGTGGCGGTGACGCAGGTGACCGCACGGACCGGGGCGAAGAGCTCCTCCAGCAGGTAGTGCCAGTGCGGGAACATGTCCATCACGATGCCGCCGCCGTCCTCGGCGCGGTAGTTCCAGGACGGGCGCTGGGCCGGCTGCCAGTCGCCCTCGAAGACCCAGTAGCCGAACTCGCCCCGCACGGAGAGGATCCGGCCGAAGAAGCCGCCGTCGAGCAGTCGCTTGAGCTTGCGCAGGCCGGGCAGGAAGAGCTTGTCCTGCACCACCCCGGTGCGTACGCCCGCGGCGTCGGCGGCCCGGGCCAGCTCCACCGCGGCGGCGCTGGCCTCGGCGAGGGGCTTCTCGGTGTAGATGTGCATGCCGGCGTCGATCGCCTGTCGGACGGCCTTCTCCCGCTGCTGGGTGAGCTGGGCGTCGAAGTAGACCTCGACGTCGTCGCGGGCCAGCGCGGCGGTCAGGTCGGTGGTCCAGTCGGTCAGCCCGTGCCGCTCGGCGATGTCGCGGAGCCGGTGCTCGTTGCGTCCGACCAGGATCAGCTCGGGCCAGATCCGGGTGCCGTCGGCCAACGGCACCCCGCCCTGCTCCCGGATGGCGAGCAGCGAACGGACGAGGTGCTGACGGTAGCCCATCCGGCCGGTGACGCCGTTGACGATGATGCCGATCGGCCTGCGGCTCATGTGCTCTTCCCTCTCCTCGGGCAGCCGGCGCCCGCCCGGCGGGCAGGGATGACCGGCGCGCGAGGCAAGCGCTTTCCTGGGAGCGTAGGGGCCGGCCGCCCGCCGGGCAAGGGCTTTCCGGTGCGACTGCGGTAACCTGTGCCCGACCGCGCGGGGCGGGACCGCGCGGGAGAACCATCAGGGGGCGGCGGATGGCGACGCTGGCCGATGTCGCACGGCGGGCGGGGGTCTCCCCCGCCACCGCGTCGCGGGTGATCAACGGCAGCAGCAAGCCGGTCGCCGAGGAGCTGCGCGACCGCGTGCTGCGCGCCGTCGCCGACCTGCGGTACGTCCCGAACGCCCACGCCCAACTGCTGGCGAGGCCGCAGCGCAGCGTGGTCGGCGTCATCGTGCACGACGTCTCCGACCCGTACTTCGCCGAGGTGACCCGGGGGCTGCAACGGGTCGCCACCCAGCGGGGCCGGTTGCTGATCATCTGCAACAGCTACCGGGACCCGGTCCGCGAGCTGGAATACGTGGAGCTGCTGCGCGCCCAGCAGGTCGCCGCGATCGTGCTGGCCGGCTCGGGCTACCACGACGCCGCCTTCACCACCCTGCTCAACGAGAAGCTCGCCGCGTACGAGGCGACGGGCGGGCGGGTCGCGGTGATCGGCCGGCACGACCACTTCGGTGACGCGGTGATGCCGGCGAACGCGGCCGGTGGCGAGCTGATCGGCCGGGAGCTGCTGCGGCTCGGGCACCGGGAGATCGGGGTGGTCGCCGGGCCGCGCGTCCTGACCACCATCACCGACCGGCTGACGGGGCTGCGCCGGGCGCTGGCCGGGGAGGGCCGGGAGCTGCCCGAGGAGCGGGTCCGCTACGCCGACTTCAGCCGCGACGGTGGGGCCAGGGCCACGGCCGACCTGCTGGAGGCGTCCCCCGGTCTCACCGCCGTCGTGGCGCTCAACGACTCGATGGCGGTCGGCGCCCTCGCCCTGCTGCGCTCGCGCGGCATCCTGGTGCCCCGGGACGTCTCCGTCGTCGGCTTCGACGACATGCCGATCGCCGCCGACGTCACCCCGGCACTCACCACGGTGCGGCTCCCCCTGGTCGAGCTGGGGGTCCGGGCGATGAGCCTGGCCCTCGACCCGGCCGACGGACGCCCCCGCGTCGAGACACTGCCGGCGGAGCTGGTCTCCCGGGACAGCACCGGCCGCGCCTCGGCCTGAACCACGGCCTCCGCCCCACGTCCACCGCCTCACCCTCACCCTCACCCTCACCCGAGCCGGGCCGAGACCGGGTCAGGTCCTGCTGGTGGCGGTGTCCCGGCCGCCCCTGGCCAGCTCGGCGAGGCGGTCGATCTGGGTGGGATCGGACAGGGCGGACCCGACCGCTACCACCTTGACCCCGGCGGCCAGGAAGTCGGCGGCGTTGCCCGCGTCGATCCCGCCGGTGGCGACGAAACGCAGCTCCGGCAGGGGCCCTACGACGGCCGTGAACCACCGCGGCCCGAGACTCACCGCCGGGAACGCCTTGAGCCAGATCAGCCCGTGGTCGCGGGCCCGCTGGGCCTCGGTCGGGGTGGCCACCCCGGGCAGGTGGGGAATCCCGTAGCTCAACGCGGCGTCGGCCACCGCCAGGTCGAGCCCGGGCGCCACGGTGAACGCCGCGCCCGCGCTGGCCGCCTGTCGCACCCGCGCCGGGCTGAACACGGTGCCGGCACCGACGATCCGGTTCCGTTCTCGCCCGGCCACCACGGCGGCTCGCAGCGCGTCCATCGCCTCGGGGGTGCGCACCGGCACCTCCACCACGTCGATACCGAGGTCCCAGGCCCGGTTCGCGAGCCGGACCGTCTCCTGCGGCGGCAGGTCCCGCAGGATCACCATGACCCGCGCGCCGCCGAAGATCGGGCCGAAGTCGTGCGACGTCACGGGCCGCTCCCTTCGCTCTCGGGGCCGGCCACCCCGGCCCCCGAATTGCCAGGGCCGGCCACCCCGCCCCCTGAATCGCCGTCCAGCAAACCCGCAGCGACCAGGTCGAGCGCCGCCCAGCGGTCGGCGGGCAGCGCGACGAGGTGGTCGAGGTCCCGCCGCCGGGGCGGCGGTGCGCAGTCCCCGGGCACCACGAGGGCCCGGACCGCGACGAGGTGGCCGCAGCGCAGCGCGGCGGTGGGGTCGAGGCCGCGCAACAGGGCGGAGAGGTAGCCGGCGGCGAACGCGTCCCCGGCGCCCACCGGCTCGACCACCGGCACCCGCAGCGCCGGCACGAACACCGCCGGCCCGGTACGCGGCAGCGCGGTGGCGCCGACCGCACCGTCCTTGACCACCACCACCTCCGGACGGGACAGCAGCCGACGCACCGCCCCCGGATCGCCGGTCCCCCACAGCCGCTCGGCCTCGTCCAGCCCGACGAAAACCACGTCGGCCCGGTCGGCGACATCGCGCAGCACGTCGGCGGCCCGGGTTGCCGGCCAGAGCCGGGGCCGGTGGTTGACGTCGAAGCTGACCAGCGCGGCGGGGAGCGGCCGGTCGGTGACCGCGTGCTCGACCAACGCCCGGCAGGACGCCGACAGCGCCAGGGTCACCCCGGACAGGTGCAGCAGCCGCGCACCGGCCAGGCGCGGATCGACCAACGCCTCCGGGCCGAGCCGGGACGCGGCCGAGCCCGCCCGGTAGTAGTGCACCCTGGTCGCCTCCGGGCGGGGGTCCTTGAAGTAGACACCGGTGGGAGCACCCGGGTCGACGGTGACGTGGGCGACGTCGACGCCGGCCGCAGCGACCTCGCGCACCACCCTCCGGCCGAACGGATCGTCGCCGACCCGGCTCACCCAGGCGACCCAGTGGCCGAGGCCGGCCAGGCCGGCCGCCAGGTTGGACTCCGCCCCGCCGACGCCGAGCCGGACCGTATCGGCGCGTTCCAGCGGCGACACGTCGGCCGGCGACAGCACCACCATCGTCTCGCCGACGGTGACCACCTCCGGTCCGGCCGGCCCGGTCATGCCCGCGCCGCCGGAGAGTCGGTACCAGCCGGGAGGTCGGGGCCGGCCGGAGCGCCGGGGCCAGCCGGCAAGTCGGGGCCGGCCGGAGCGCTCGCCTCCGCGACGGCGGCGAGGGCGGCGGCCGTGTCGCGGTCGAGGATCCCGTCGGCGACCGTGACGGTGTGCCGGCCGTGCCGACTGCCGCCGGCCGGGACCACGGCCGGGGCCTCGAAGGCGAAGGCCACACAGACCCCCGGGTACATCGTCGTCCGGACGAACCACCGGTCGCCCGGCCCGAGCCCGGTGAAGACCAGGGTGTACGCCCCGCCGTCCGGCCCGGTGCCGGCCAGCGCGACCCACGGCGCGGCGCAGCCGTTCACCGCCTCCTCGCCGTCGGCCGACGCGGTGAAGACGTGCGGTGGCTCGGCCGCGACGGCCCGCCAGAAGAATCCGCCGTAACCGGCGCCGCCGGGGCGGCCGTTGGTGGCAGGGCTGCCGAGGGGGACGTCCCGGTCGGCAGGGGCGGTCAGCGCGTACCGCAGGTCCAGCCGCCACGCCCCGGGGGTGGCGGGGACGGGGATAGCGGGGGTGGCGGGGACGGGGGTGGCGGCGATCCTGCGGTGCTCGGTGAGCAGCACCCCGCCGGACGGATCGCGCCACTGGAGCCGGTGTTCCAGCACGTCGTCGGCGCGCTCGGTCCAGCGGGTGTGGACGATGCGGCCATGGTCGTCGCGCCAGGTGTAGCCGGCGTCGCGGACGTAGGTCCGCCCGCCCCAGAGGTTGGTGCCGTCGACGTCCTGCACTGCCAGGGACGCGCCGAGGTGCCACACGTGGTCCTCCGGCAGCGCGTCGGTGACAACTGTGCCGGCGAGGGTACGCACCGGGTGCAGGTAGGGGCGGGGGCCGTGCGTGACGTCGAGGTCCTGGGCGACGACGTACCGGGCCACCTCGACGCCGCCGACCAGCAGTCGGGGATCCTCGCCGGGATCGTCGGCCCGGAGGTCGGGCTCTCGGGCCGGGTCGGGCCCGATCCGGAGGCCAGGCTGGGTACCGGCCTGGCCGGCTTGGGTGTGGGGGGTGTGGTCGGTCACGACGGCTCCACGGCGACGGCCGGGCGGCGGCGGGCGACCGCGTGCAGGGCGGCGAGGGCGTACCCGGCGAGGATCGGCAGCGCGACCGGAATGACCAACGCGGTCAGGACGCCGACCAGGCAGCACACCCCGCTCGCCGCCGCCCAGCCGACCGGCCGGGCGAGGCAGGCGCGGGCGGCGGCCCGGGCCGCGGCCCGCCAGCCCCGCCCGCCGGCCCGGCCGACCTCGACGACGACCAGCCCGGCGTACCCGGCGAGGGCCGCCGCGACCACGCCGGTGACCAGTAGGGCGGGTGCCCCGCCGGGGACCCGGCCGGTGGCCAGCGCGGCCAGGTCGGCCCCGAGCAGCACCGCGCCGGCCAGCCCGGTGAGGGTCACCGGCACACCGGCCGGCAGCGCCCGGACGTACCGGCGCAGCGTGGTCCGCAGGTCCGGCCAGCCACCGTTGGTCACCCGGTCGTGCACGGCGGCGCTGGCGGCGGCGAGCGCGGCGCCGGCGGTCAACACCGGCAATGCGCCCGCCACCAGCAGGAATCCGACCAGCGCCAGGTCGGCGGCGTCGGCGACCACGTCCCGCCAGTCCCGGCGGGCCGGTCCCTCCTGCCTCACGGCGTCACCCCTTGATTCCGCTGGTGTTGATGCCCTCGACGAGCATCCGCTGGAAGGCGAGGAAGAACAGGAACACCGGCAGCAGCGACAGCACCGACATGGCGAACATCGGGCCGACCGCGCTCTGGCTGGTCGAGTCGATGAACAGGGTCAGCGCCACCGGCACGGTGTAGTCCTCCAGACTGGACAGGAAGACCAGTTGACGAAAGAAGTCGTTCCAGGTCCAGATGAACGAGAAGATCGCGGTGGTGACCAGCGCGGGTCGGCTCAGCGGCAGAATGACGTGCCGGAAGATGCCGAACGCGCTGGCCCCGTCGATCTTCGCGGCCTCGTCCAGCTCGCGCGGGATGCCCCGCATGAACTGCACCATCAGGAAGACGAAGAACGCCTCGGTGGCCAGGAACTGCGGGATCAGCAGCGGCAGGTAGGGCCACTCGCCGCCGACCAGGCCGAGGGTGCGGAACAGGATGTACTGCGGCACGATCAGGACGTGCCCGGGCAGCAGCAGGGTGCCGATCATGACGGCGAACCACATCCCGCGCAGTCGGAACTTCAGCCGGGCGAAGGCGTACGCGGCGAGCAGGCAGGAGATCGCGTTGCCGACCACGGTCAGCAGGCTGACCATGGCGCTGTTGAGGAAGAACCGGCCGAAGCTGAGGTCGAAGTTGGTCCACCCGTCGACGTAGTTGCCGGGGGTGAACTCCCTCGGCAGCAGGCCGATGTTGCTGACGATCTCCTCCTGGCTCTTGACCGAGGCGCCGATCATCCAGAACAGCGGGTAGAGCACGACCGCCACGATCGCGATCAGGACGAGCAGGCGTACGGCCTGACCGCCACCGCCACTGGCACGCGGGCGGCGGGGCCGGCTCACCGCCGGGCGTGCGGTCGACGTCACCGGTCCTCCCCGTCGGAGTAGTGCACCCAGAACCGTCCGGTGCTGAAGAGGATCGCCGTGATGATGCCGATGGCGAGCAGGAAGACCCAGGCCATCGCCGAGGCGTAGCCCATCTCCAGATCGGTGAAGCCCTTGATGTAGAGGTTCAGCGTGTACATGAGCGTGGAGTCGACCGGGCCGCCGGTGCCGTTGCTGAGCACGAAGGCCGCGGTGAAGCCCTGGAAGCCGTTGATCGTCTCCAGCACCAGGTTGAAGAAGATCACCGGGGAGAGCATCGGCAGGGTGACGGCGCGGAACTGCCGCCACCTGTTGGCCCCGTCGACCGAGGCGGCCTCGTAGAGCTCGGTCGGCACCTGCTTGAGCCCGGCCAGGAAGATCACCATCGGGGCGCCGAACTGCCAGATAGCGAGCACCATCAGGGTCTCCAGCGCCCAGTCCGGGTCGTTGACCCACGGCTTGCCCTCGATGCCGAACACGGCCAGCAGCGAGTTGAACGCGCCGTCGCGGTTGAACATGTTCACCCAGACGATCGCCAGGGCGACGCTGCCGCCGAGCAGCGACGGCAGGTAGAACAGGCTGCGGAACAGCCCGACCCCGCGCCAGGCCCGGTTGAGCAGCAGCGCCACACCGAGCGCGGCGGCCAGCTTCAGCGGCACCGCCACCAGGGCGAAGGTGAGGGTGACCCGCACCGCGTGCCAGTACGAGGGGTCGGCGGTGAACATCCGCTCGTAGTTGGCGAACCCCACCCACTCGACCTCCGAGAAGGGGGTGAGGATGTCGTAGTCGGTGAAGCTCAGGTAGAGCGACAGGAGCATGGGAATCGCCGTGACGGCCATCAGTCCGATGAGCCAGGGCGAGAGGAAGACGTACCCCGCCAGACCTTCGCTGTTCCGGATCCGCCCGGCCACGCCCCGGGGTGCGTGGGCGCGGGCGGATCCGGTGCCGCGTCGGGTCGGGTCGGGCGCCGTGGTCAGTGCCACGAGCCGACTCCTTTCCGAACGTGTGCGGCGGCTCAGACGATGGCGGACTTGCAGGCGGCGAGGAACTGCGCCGCTGCCTCGGCCGGGGTGGCCCGGCCGTACTGGGCGTTCTCCGCCGCCTTGATCAGTTCGGCGCGGACCTTGCTGTGGCCCTTGATGGGCACCTGCGGCGACTCGCCGAACTTCTGGGCCAGCTCGGTCTCCACGGCGATGGACTGCTTCATCGCCGGATCGGTGATGTCGTCGCTGACCACCCGGCGCAGGTCCAGGTTGGACGGCAGGCCCCGGTCGGTACCGAGGATCTTGGCTGCCTCCGGGTCGTTGACCAGGAAGTTGAGCACGTCGACCGCGACGTCCCGGTACTTGGTGCCCTTGAACGCCGACCAGTACATCGAGGCGCGGGCCCACTGGGCGCTCGGGTCACCCGGGTACGCCACGACGCCCAGCTCATCCTTGGTGTTCTTCTTCAGCTCCGGCATCTGGTTGACCCAGACCCAGGAGGTGCCCGCCTTGCCGGTGACCACCAACTGCTTGGTGATGTCGGTGGCGTTGCCCTCGTGGATCACGTCCGGGGTCGGGGTGGCGCCCCGGTCCCGGGCGCCCTTCCACAGCTCGAACCACCTGGTGACATCCTCGGCGGTGAAGCCGATCTCCTTGCCCTTGTACAGGTCCTTGCCCTGCTGGCGCAGCCAGACCCAGAACGCCTTGTAGTCGGCGCTGGGGTCCATCGTGCCGGGAACCCCTGCCTTCTTCGCGACCTGCTCGGCCCAGGCGATGTGCTCCTCCCAGCTCATCCCGCTGGTCGGCTCCGGAAGGCCGTTGGAGGTCAGCAGGGTCTTGTTGTAGACCAGGCCCTGGGTGTTCTCACCGGCGGCCAGCCCGGCGAGTTTGCCGTCGACCACGCCGTATTGCCACAGGCTCTTGGGGAACTTCGACACGTCGAGCTTGCCGGAGTCCTTGAAACCGGTCAGGTCGAGGGTGGTGTTGCGGGCCGCGTACTCGGCGAGGGCGTTGTCGTCGATCTGGAAGATGTCCGGCGGGTTGCCCCCGGCGGTGAGGGTGGCGAGCTTGTCGAAGTAGCCCTGGTTGGCCTGCCAGGTCTTCTCGAATGTGACGTTCGGGTGCTTCTTGCTGTAGAGGGCGAGGGCGTCCTCGGTCAGCTTGCCCCGCGCGTCGCCGCCCCACCAGAAGATGGAGAGCTTGACGGGGGCGTTCGGGGCGTCGCTGGCGTCGTCGCTGCCGCAGGCGGCAGCGCCCAGGGCCAGCGGGGCAGCGACGGCGAGGGCGACGAGCCCGCGCAGCAGATTACGGCGGGCGGTACGGTGGGAACGCCCGGCGGGTGCGCCGGCGGTGGGGGGCGTGGCGGGGTGCATGTGCGCTCACTCCTTGGCATTAGGAGGCGACGGCGCCACCGGTGGCCGCGGTCGGGCGGCCCGGGTCCGCAAGGCGATGCGGGCCCGGGCCGACACGTTCGGCACCGGGGCTGCCGGAGGACGGAACTCCTCCGGTGGAGTCGCGGATGACCAATTCGGTCTGGAGCATTACCTGTGCGGTGGTGCGACGAGCGCCGGCTGCCGCGTCCCGACCGGCGCCCCGCGGTCCCCGCGGCGCGTCGGTCTCCAGTTGCAGCAGCATGTCGACGGCCGTCCGACCGGCGGCCGCGGTGGGCGTGGCCACCGTCGTCAACTTGGGCCGGGTGAGCCGGCTCAGGGCGATGTCGTCGATGCCGACGACGCTGACGTCCTGCGGCACCCGGACCCCGAGGGCGTCGAGCCCCTCGATCAGCCCGATCGCCATCAGGTCGTTGTAGGCGAGCACGGCGGTGGCTCCAGCGCGCTGGACCTGTTCGGCCAGCGCCCCGCCGCCGTGCTCGGTGGGCGGGTTGGGGCCGAGCACGGTCAGCTCCGCCCCGCCGGCGCGGGCGGCGGCGGCTGCCGAGCGGCGGATCTCCCGGCTGGTCCAGGAGCCGCGCGGCCCGCTGAGTAGGGCGATTGCGGTGTGACCGAGGCCGACCAGGTGCTCGACCGCGGCGCGAGCACCCTGCCCGACGTCCATCATCACGCAGGGCAATCCGGCCACCTGACGGTTGATCACCACCAGCGGGACCTCGCGGCTGAGCTGCTCGATCAGGGTGTTGCTCATCCGGGGGCTGCACAGCAGCACCCCGTCGACCTGCTTGGCGAGGGCGTGGACCAGCTCCTCCTCGGCCACCGGGTCCTCGTTGGTGTCGGCGACGAAGACGTGGTAGTCGCGCTGCCGGGCCTGCCCCTCCGCCGCCTTGATCAGCGGCGGGAAGAACGGGTTGGCGATGTCGGCGATGATCAGCCCGATGTTGTGGGTGCGACCGGTGATCAGGGCCCGCGCGGCGCGGTTGGGCCGATAGCCCAGGTCCTCCGCGCAGGCCAGCACCCGGACCCGGGTCTCCGGGTTGACCAGGTGCGGTGCCGAGAACGTGCGGGAGACCGTCGAGATGTGCACGCCCGAGGCCCGCGCGACGTCCCTGATGGTGACTGGCACGGCGGCCCTCTCGTCGGTGTGGCTGCGGTCACGGCGGGTGCCGACAATTAATGCAAACGGTTGCTCCACTGTCAACGCTCAAAGATGACGGCCAGGCGTCGAGGAGGCACCTTTCATGCGCTCAAGAAGATATAAACCCGGACGAAGCGCGCGCCTTTTGTTTCCATCGTTGACTCATCGCGATCGATCGTGGTTTCTTCACTGCAAACGTTTGCAGTGAAGCGGGGAGGCCGACGCGATGTCTTCGAGATCCGGTGCACGGGCACGGCACGCGGTGGTCGGCACCGGCGCCCGGGCCGAGATGTTCGTCCGGTCCCTGGTCACCGACCACCCCGACACCGCCGAACTGGTCGCGTTCGCCGACGTCAACCAGGCCCGGATGGACGCCCACAACCGCTGGCTGGTCGAGCTCGGCCACCGGGCCGTGCCGACGTACCGGGCCGACGAGTTCGCCGCCATGCTGGGCAAGGAACACGTCGACACGGTGCTCGTCACCAGCGTCGACGCCACCCACGACGAGTACATCGTCGCCGCGCTGCGGGCCGGCTGCGACGTGGTGTCGGAGAAGCCGATGACCGTCGACGCGCCGCGCTGCCGGCGGATCCTGGACGCCGTCGCCGAGACCGGCCGCAGCGTCACCGTCGCCTTCAACTACCGCTACAACCCGCTGCACGAACAGCTACGCCGGCTGCTCGCCGACGGGGCGGTGGGCGAGATCGGCTCGGTGCACTTCGAGTGGCTGCTCGACGTGCGCCACGGCGCGGACTACTTCCGCCGCTGGCACCGGGACAAGGCGAACTCCGGCGGGCTGATGGTGCACAAGGCCAGCCACCACTTCGACCTGGTCAACTGGTGGCTCGACGCCACCCCCGTCGAGGTCTACGCCGCCGGCCGGCTCTTCTTCTACGGCGACGCCGGCAGCCGGCACGGCTACGCCCGCGACTACGACCGGGCGCACGGCGCACCGGCCGCCGACGACGACCCGTTCGCGCTGCGGATGGCCGAGCACCCGCGGCTGCGCGAGCTCTACCTCGACGCCGAGGCCGCCGACGGCTACCACCGCGACCGCAACGTCTTCGCCCCCGGCGTCACCATCGAGGACGACATGGCGGTGCTGGCCCGCTACTCCACCGGCGCGACGATGACCTACCACCTCACCGCGTACGCACCCTGGGAGGGCTACCGGGTGATGGTCAACGGCAGTCGGGGCCGCCTCGAACTGGAGGTCGTGGAGAGCGACTTCGTCAGCCCGCGGGCCGCCGGGGCGCTCAAGGGCGCCACCCTGCACGGCGACGAGGCCGCCGCCGAGGGCGGCTCGGCCACCCTCACCCTGCGCCCGTTCTGGTCGCCGCCTCGGCAGGTCGAGGTCGAGGGGTACACCCGGCACGGCCACGGCGGCGCGGACGCCCGGATGACGAAGGTGCTCTTCGGCGGTGCGGCGGACCCGCTGCACCGGGCCGCCGGCGCCCGCGACGGCGCCCTCGCCCTGCTCACCGGCCTGGCCGCCAACCGGTCCTTCGAAACCGGCCAGGCCGTCCGGGTCGCCGACCTGCTCCCCCTGCCCTGACCGACCGCGCCCGAGGCGCTCGCCCCGCCGGAGCCGGGCGGCACCGGCCGACCCCGGGCGGTCCGACCCCCGCCGCACCGACCGCACCTGAGGAGCCGTCCGACGTGCCGACCACCTCCCGACCCGACCTGCTCCTCCCCGCCGACCCGGGCCTGCGCGCGCTGGCCCGGCAGTTGTACGCGCAGGCGGCGGAGCAACCGATCATCTCGCCGCACGGGCACATCGACCCGGCGCTGCTGGCCGAGGACCGGCCCTTCCCGGACCCGTCCCGGCTGATCATCGTGCCCGACCACTACCTGACCCGGATGCTGCTCAGCCAGGGCGTGCCCCCGGCGGAGCTGGGCGTCCCGACGGTGGACGGAAGCCCGGTGGAGACCGACGGGCGGACGATCTGGCGGCGCTTCGTCGACGGCTGGCACCTGTTCCGGGGCACCCCGTCCCGGCTGTGGCTGGAGCAGACCCTCACCGAGGTCTTCGGGGTGCGGACCCCGCTCTCCCCGGCCACCGCCGACGCCGTCTACGACGAGCTGGCGGCCCGGCTCGTTGAGCCGGAGTTCCGGCCCCGGGCGCTGTTCGACCGGTTCCGCATCGAGGTGCTGGCCACCACCGAGTCCCCCCTGGACGACCTGGCCCAGCACGCCAAGCTGGCCGCCGACGGCTGGGGCGGCCCCGGCGGCAAGGTGGTCACCACGTTCCGGCCGGACAACGTGGTCGACATGGAGTTCGACAACTGGGCCACCAACGTCGAGCGCCTCGCCGAGGTATCCGGCGAGGACACCGGCTCGTACACCGGGTTCCTGGCCGCCCTGCGGCGGCGGCGGGAGGCGTTCATCGCGGCCGGCGCCACCTCCTCCGACCACGGCCACCCGACCGCCCGCACCCTGAACCTGAGCGAATCGGAGGCGGCGGCGCTGTACGAACGAGGCCGGCGCGGGGAGGCCGATGCCGCCGACGCGGAGGCATTCCGGGCGCACATGCTGCTGGAGTTCGCCAGAATGTCGCTCGACGACGGCCTGGTGATGCAGCTGCACCCCGGCTCGGTGCGCAACCACAACCGCCGGCTGTACGCCAGGCACGGCCGCGACGTCGGCGGGGACATCCCGCAGGCCACCGAGTACCTGCACGCGCTCACTCCGCTGCTCGACGCCTACGGCAACGACCCCCGGCTGCGGGTGGTGGTCTACACCCTCGACGAGTACACCTTCACCCGCGAGTTGGCCCCCCTCGCGGGCGGCTACCCGGCCCTCTACCTCGGCGCGCCCTGGTGGTTCCTGGACTCCCCCGAGGTGCTGCGCCGGTTCCGGGAGGCGGTCACCGAGACCGCCGGGTTCTACAACACCGCCGGGTTCGTCGACGACACCCGGGCGTTCTGCTCCATCCCGGTACGCCACGACGTGGCCCGCCGGGTCGACGCCGGCTTCCTCGCCCGACTGGTCGCCGAGCACCGGCTGACCGAGGACGAGGCCGCCGAGACCATCGTCGACCTCGCGTACCGCCTGCCGAAGCGGATCTTCAAGATCGGGGAAGCCCTATGAGTGTCACCATCACCTCCGTCGACGTGCACGACGTACGATTCCCGACCGCGGCGGCCGGCGACGGCTCGGACGCGATCAACCGGGGCGACTACTCGGCGACGTACGTCGAGCTGGGTACCGACGCCGCGACGGTGGGCGCCGGGTTCACCTTCACCAACGGCCGGGGCAACGAGATCACCTGTGCGGCCGTGCGCGCCCTGGCCCACCACGTCCGGGGCAGGACGGTCGAGGAGATCGTCGCCGAGCCGGTGGCGTTCTGGCGCTCGCTCAGCGCCGACGCGCAGCTGCGCTGGCTGGGCCCGGAGAAGGGCGTCATCCACATGGCCACCGGCGCGCTGGTCAACGCCGTGTGGGACCTGCGGGCCAAGCTCGCCGGCACGCCGATGTGGCGGTTCCTGGCCGAGCTGCCCACCGAGGAGCTGGTGGCAAGCATCGACTTCCACCACATCACCGACGCGCTCACCCCGGATGAGGCCGCCGCCATCCTGGACCGGGGCCGCGACGGGATGGCCGACCGGCTCGCCCTGCTGGAGCGCGACGGGTTCCCGTCGTACACCACCTCGGTCGGCTGGTTGGGCTACCCCGACGACAAGGTCCGGGCGCTGACCCGCGAGGCGTACGCGCAGGGGTGGCGGGCGATGAAGATGAAGGTCGGCGGCCCGCCCGCGGACGACCTGCGCCGGGCGCGGATCATCCGCTCCGAGATCGGCCCGGACGCGCTGCTGATGATGGACGCCAACCAGGTCTGGGACGTCGACGAGGCGATCACGAACATGACCGCGCTGGCCGACGCCGACCCGTACTGGATCGAGGAGCCCACGCACGCCGACGACATTCTCGGCCACGCCCGGATCGCCCGGGCGGTGACCGAGCTGACCGGCGGGCGGTGCCGGGTCGCCACCGGGGAGGTCGCCGCCAACCGGGTCATCTTCAAACAGCTGCTCCAGGCCGAGGCGATCGGGGTGATGCAGATCGACGCCTGCCGGGTCGGCGGGGTCAACGAGGTGCTCTCCGAGATCGTCATGGCGGCGAAGTTCGGGGTGCCGATCTGCCCGCACGCCGGCGGCGTCGGCCTCTGCGAGTACGTGCAACACCTGGCGATCTTCGACTTCCTGCGGGTCGGCACCGGCCTGGAGGGCCGAATGGTCGAGTACGTCGACCACCTGCACGAGCACTTCGTCGACCCGGTGCGCACCCGGGGCGGGCGGTACCTGCTGCCCGAGGCCCCCGGCTACAGCGCCACCATGCGTCCGGAGTCGATCGCCGAGTTCGGCTTCCCGGACGGCCCGGCATGGCGGTGACCGTGGAGGCGTCCCGGCTCGGGCTGGCCGCGCTGCGTCGGCTGCCCGAGGCCAGCCGGCCGCTGCTGCGCCCCGGCACCGTGCCGGCCGGGATCGCGCACCTGGGGTTGGGCGCGTTCCACCGCGCCCACCAGGCCGTCTACACCGAGGTCGCGATCGGTGCGGCGGGCGGGGACTGGGGCATCATCGGGGTCGCCCCGCGCAGCACCGAACTGGTCGAGGCGCTCGCCGCGCAGGACAACCTGTTCAGCGTGACCACCCGGGCCGCCACCGGCGACAGCACCCGGGTGATCGGGTCGCTGGCCGGGGTCCGGCACGCCGCGAGCGACCCGGCGGGGATCGTGGCGCTGCTCGCCGATCCGGCGATCCGGGTGGTCACGCTGACCGTGACGGAGAAGGCGTACCAACTCGACCCGGTCACCGGCCGGCTGCGCCCGGACCTGGCGCTCGCCGCCGACCTGGCCGGCGACGGCCCGCCGGGCACGGTGCCCGGCATGCTGGTCCGCGGGCTGACCGCCCGCGCGGCGGCCGACGCCGGGTCGATCGCGCTGGTCAGCTGCGACAACCTGCCATCGAACGGGGTCCGGCTGCGCGGCCTGGTCGAGCAGTCGCTGGCCCGCTCCGGCGTGTCGGGGCGGGTGCTCGACTGGGTCGCCGCGAACGTCACCTTTCCCGGGACCATGGTGGACCGGATCGTGCCGGCCAGCACGGCGGACACCTTCGCCGTGGCCCGCCACGCGCTCAACTGCGTCGACCTGGCCGCGGTGTCCGCCGAGCCGTACACCCAGTGGGTGATCGAGGACGCCTTCCCCGGCGGCCGGCCGGCGTGGGAGCGGGCGGGTGCGGTGCTCACCGACGACGCCGGACCGTGGGAGCGGCTGAAGCTGCGCGGCCTCAACGGGCTGCACTCGGCCACTGCCTACCTGGGTGCCCTCGCCGGCCGGGAGACCGTCGCCGACGCGCTGGGGATTCCCGGCCTGAGCGGGGCGCTGCGCCGGCTGGTCGCCGAGGAGGTGGCGCTCAGCTTCACCCCGCCGGCCGGGGTGTCGGTGGTCGACTACGGCGACGAGGTGCTGGGCCGCTTCGCCAACCCGGCGATCCGGCACCGCACCCTCCAGGTCGCCATGGACGGCTCGCAGAAGCTGCCCCAGCGAATCCTGCACACCATCGCCGACCTGCGCGCGGCCGGCCGGTCGGCCCGCTGGTCGGCGCTGGTGGTCGCCGCGTGGGCGAGGTTCGCCGGCGGGCACGCCGACGACGGCAGCGCGCTGCCGCTGGTCGATCCCCTCGCCGAGCGGATCCGGGGTGCGCTGGCCACCGCCGGCGGCACTCCGGCCGGGACGGTCGACGCGCTGTTCGGGCTGCGCGAGGTCTTCCCCGCCGAGGTGGCGGCCGACGACGAGGTCCGCACCGACGTCACCGACTGGCTGACCGCCCTGGACCGGCACGGGGTGGCCGCGACGCTGGCCGGTGCGGCATGAGCGACGAGCGCCCCGGTGCCTCCCCGGCCGACGCGGCCCGGTCCGGCGACGCGGCGGCCGGTGGCCCACCCCGGGTGGCGCTGATCGGGGCGAACGGGCACGGCCGCTGGCACCGCCGGGCAATCGCGCCGCTGCACGCCGCCGGCCGGGTGCGCCTGGTCGCCCTGGTCGACGTACGCCCGCTCGAGGACGAACCCGGCGCGCCGCTGCCGGCGGACGCGGCGGTCTTCACCGACCACGCGCGGATGCTCGCCGAGACCAGGCCGGACGTGGTGGTGGTCTGCACGCCGCCGCACACCCACCTGCCGATCGCGCTGGACGTGCTGGCCACCGGGGCGGACCTGCTGCTGGAGAAGCCCCCGGTGCTCTCCACGGCCGAGCACCGGACGCTGGCCGCCGCGCTGACCAGGACCGGCCGGGCCTGCCAGGTCGGCTTCCAGGCCCTCGGCTCGGCGGCGCTGGCCGCGCTGACGGCGGCGGTGACGGGCGGGCGGCTCGGCCGGATCACCGGCATCGCGACGGTCGCCGCCTGGCAGCGCTCGGACGGCTACTACGCCCGGGCCCCCTGGGCCGGCCGGCACACCCTGAACGGCCGACCGGTGCTCGACGGGGCGCTGGCCAACCCGCTCGCCCACGCGGTGATGCAGTGCCTCGCGGTGGCCGAGGCAGTCGCCGGCACGCCGGTGCGACCGGCGGCGATCGAGCTGGAGCGCTACCGGGTCCGCCCCATCGAGGTGGACGACACGGCGGCCCTGCGGGTCGTCCCGCGCGCCGGGCCGCCGATCGTGGCCGCGGTGACCCTGGCCGGCGAGGAATTCATCCCCGGCGAGGTGATCGTGACCGGCACCGGCGGGCGGGCGGTGCTGGAGTACCCGACCGACCGGCTGCTCCTGCCCGGCGACGACATGCCCCGCACGGTGCCGGGGCGGCGCGGCCTGCTGGAGAACCTGCTGGATCACCGCGCCGACCCGGCCGGTACTCCGCTGATCGTCCCACTGGCGCGCACCGCACCGTTCACGGCCGTGCTGGAGGCGATCGGGGCCGCGCCCGAGCCGACGCTGCTCGGCGGCGACCTGGTGATCGTGGTTGGTCAGGGGCCGGACCGGGTGTTGACCGTCCAGGGCGTCAACGGGGCGCTGCGGCGGGCGGCCGAGTCCGGCGCGCTGCCCTCGGAGCTGGCGGTGCCGTGGGCGGTGCCGCCGGTGCGCACCGACCTGACAGACGAGGAAGGCGGTTGAGGTTCCCTGCCCGGTCAACGGGCCACAGAAAACACGCTCGCAGACGACGGATCACTTCGGAGGGTCCCTGATGAGTCCCCGTGTTCTCGGGGCGGCCCTGGTCGCCCTTTTCCTGCTGGTCGTACCGGGCGCGGCGGCGTCGGCCGCCCCCGACGCCACCGCCCCGGTGCCCCGCCCCGTCGAACGGTTCGCCCGCCAGGCCCTGCCGTCCGGCGACGGCTGGGCGGCCGACGGCACCGGCACCACCGGCGGCTCGACAGCCGCCGCCGACCAGCTCCACCTGGTCCGCAGCCGGGCCGACCTGGTCCGCGCCCTGGGCGGCGACAACGCCACCAACCGGACCAACGCCACCCCCAAGGTGATCGTCGTCGACGGTGTCATCGACGGGTTCGCCACCGCCGACGGCGGCCTGCTGGGCTGCGCCGACCTGGCCGACCCGGAGTACTCCCTGCCGGCCTACCTGGCCGCGTACGACCCCGCCGGCTGGGGCATGGTCCCGCCGACCGGTGCGCTGGAGGCCGCCCGGGTGCGCTCGGTGGCCAACCAGACCCGGCAGACCCAGATCAACGTCGGCCCGAACACCACCATCGTCGGACTGCGCGGGGCGACGCTGACCGGCCTGACCATGATGATCGACACCGCCGACAACGTCATCGTGCGGAACCTGACCTTCGACGACGCCCGGGACTGCTTCCCGGCGTGGTCGCCGACGGACGGGGCTGCCGGCAACTGGAACTCCCAGTACGACCAGGTCTCGGTGCGGCGCAGCGAGCACGTCTGGATCGACCACAACACCTTCACCGACGGCGACAATCCGGACAGCGCCCAGCCGACGTACTTCGGCCGGCCGTACCAGGTGCACGACGGGTCGCTGGACGTCACCCACACCGCCGACCTGGTCACCGCTTCGTACAACCGCTTCGTCGGGCGGGACAAGCTGATGCTGATCGGCTCGTCCAACACGGTCGGGCCGGACGTCGGTCGGCTCAGGGTGACCCTGCGCCACAACCTGTTCGACCGGGTGCTGCAGCGGCTGCCCCGGATCCGGTTCGGCCAGGTCGACGTCTACAACAACTGGTACCGGCTGGCCGGCGAGGACTTCGAGTACGCCATCGGCGTCGGGGTGCAGTCCGCCGGGTACGTGGAGAACAACTACTTCGCCCTCGGCGCCGGCATCGCCGCCGACGACCTGCTGTACGACTGGGGCGGCACCGCCGTCACCACCCGCGGCAACTGGGTCCGCGTCGATGGCGACGGGGCCGGCCCGGTCGACCTGGTGGCGGCGTACAACGCGACCCACGATCCCGACCTGGGCACCGACGCCGGCTGGACGCCGGCCCTGCGCGGCGGGCCGGTGCTACCCGCGCCGCTGGTCCCGCTCGTGGTCGGCGCGCTCGCCGGGGCGAACCGCCTGCCGCTGTAGACACGTCCGGGCCTGCCGCATCGTCATGCGGCGTCCCGGCGGGCGGCCCGGCGATGTCGCCAGAGCCGGGCCGCCACCAGCAGCACGACCACAGCCAGCAGCGCCTCCCCGCCGAGGCCGAGGCGGCGCTCCAGCAGCCGGTACGAAGCGCCCGCGAGGTAGCCGAGCACCGCCACGAGCACCGCCCAGAGCACTCCGCCGCAGATGTTGGCCAGGGTGAACACGCCCCGCGGCATCCCGCTGAGCCCGGCGATCCCCGGGATGAGGGCACGCAACGCCGCCACCCAGCGGCCGAGTATCACCGCCACCGCGCCCCGGCGGCGGACCAGGTCCAGCGCGCGCCGCAGCTCCCCCGAGCGGACCAGCCGGCGGGGCGCGCGGGACAGCAGCCGGCGGCCGTACCGGCGGCCGAGCAGGTAGCCGGCTTGGTCACCCAGCGCCGCGCCGGCCACCGCCACAGCCGCCACCGCCCACAACGGCAGCCGCCCCGAGTGCGCGACCACGCCACCGATCAGCACCGCGGCCTCCCCCGGCACGACCAGCCCGAGGAAGGTGGACGCCTCCAGCGCGGGCAGCAGAAAGACCAGGGTGAGCACCAATGCGGGGGGCAACGCCACCAGCAGTGCCAGCACCCGGTCCATCCGGCTATTGTCCCCGGCTGCCGGCGGCACCGACCACCGTTCCGTGGACCACCAGCCCGCGCCCGCCACCTCGGAGGGGGACCGGGTCAAGGGGGTGCCGGGCGGTTCCTGATCCACGTCGTTGCCGTCACAACCCCGACGACGGGACCCGACGGACGGTGAAGATCAGCTATAAGTGACCCATGGACTTCCCGCCGTACCTGGCCTCAATGCCGATGCACGCGATCACCGAGATCCACGGCGAACCCGGCCTGCGGGAGCGGTTCCGGTTGGAGATCCGCGCATTCGACCCCGACGCGCGGGCCCGACTCACCGCCGCCCTCGACCTCGCCGCCGAGCTGCACTGCGACGACCGGCGGGTCCGCGAGCCGTACCTCAACCATCTGCTGCGGGTGGCGATCCGGATGATGCACCACTACCAGGTACGCGACGTGGACGTGATCGTCGCCGGCCTGCTGCACGACGCGGTGGAGGACCATCCGGCGGAGCTGGCGGGCCCGGCCTGGTCGGCGACGGGCGACGACCCGGCGTCGACGGCTGTCGGCGACCCCACCTCCGCGGCGCTGGCGGTGCTCGCCACGCGGTTCGGCCCGCGGGTCGCGCGCCTGGTCGCCGCAGTCACCAACCCGACGTACGATCCGGACCGCGACCGGCACGTGCAGTACCGGGAGCACGTTGCGGCCAGCCTGGACCGGGAGCCGTGGGCCCGGGTCATCAAGGTCTCCGACTTCACCGACAACGGGGTCGGAGTGATCCACACCGTCGGCCCCAAGGTGTACTCGTCGGCGACGAAGTACCGTCCGCTCGTGCCGGTCCTCCGGGAGCTGATCGCCCGACCCGACACCCCGCTCGCACCGGCGGTGAAGGCGCACATCTTCAGCCAGCTCGACCTCGCCGAGGAACGCTTCAGCGCGATCCTCGACGAGCCGGTGAACGTCACCTGAGACCACGCCGCAGGCCTCCTGCCACCCGCCTCCTGCCGTGACTATCTCCGGGCGGCTGACGTCGGGCGGCTGACGTCGGGCGGTCAGCGGCGGGGCAGCGCGCCGGCGGCCCGACGGCGCAGGGCCGGCACCCGGGCGGAAGCGTCGCGCAGCACCACCCGCAGCGGGTGCGGGGCGTCGGCGTCGGCGTCGCCGAGCAGCGTCAACAGCAGGCCGAGGTGTCCTGCGGGCTCGTCGGCGAGCAACTGCATGGCGTCATCGACCACCAGGGTCAGCGGACCGGAGTCGAGCCGGTCGCAGAGGCTCTCGGCGAGCGCGTCCCAGTTGCGCCCGACGTACCCGGGCAGGCCGAGGACCCGCACCAGCGCCCCGAACAGGGCGGCCCGGGTGCGGGCGGCTCCCGCTGCGAGCACCGCCTCCCCCGGGCTATGGGTCGCGGCGGCGGCCGGCGCGGCCGTGATGACCAGCCACGGCGGCAACTGCGGCGGATGCCCGTCGGTCATGGTGTTCTCCCCCGGCGCGGGTCGCGCGAAGCGCCGGAGGCCCGCGGGTAGACGTCGTACTCGTAGTAGGTGGCTCCGGTGGGAAGCTGGCCCTCATAGTTGTAGAACCGGCCGCCGGCGAAGTTGGAGAGCCCGCCGCTCCACGAGTACCAGGCCCGGCTGGTCGGGAAACCCTTGGCGGCCCATCCCGAGCGGCCGCCGCTCGTCGTGGTCGGCACCGTCGGGTCGGTCACGGTTCCTCCCCATCACGGTCACACCAAACATATCGATGCAAATGAAGTCCCTACTGGGGAACAGTGTCGGCGCAACAGCCCGTTCTGGCCAGGGGTGCGGACGAAACAGATCCGCATGCCCGGGCGAGATCCTGCTCGGTGCGGATCGGACGAGGCAGGTCGGGCGCCCCCGTCCGGGGCCGCCCGACCCGCGCCGGTCACCACCGCGGGTACGGCACGCGATCCGTCAACACCCGATTCGGCCGGGGCCGACCGCGACGTCGTCGAACCAGAGGGTGTCCGAGCCCTCGCCGTAGCTCTCCCAGCCCAGGCGCAGGTCGGTGAGCTGCGGACGCCAGGTGCGGTTGAGCCACTGGCCGTCGACGTCGTGGGTGGGCACCCGCCCTGTCGGTGATTGAACGGTGACGAAACGCATGACACGCTCGAACTCGTCCACGACGGCCGCAGCGGTGGCGACGAAACTGTCGGCGCCGGAGAGGTGACCGAAGTCGACGTAGCAGTAGGAACAACGGAAGTTGCAGGCCGCGACGTGAGTGATGGCGGCGAGGTTGTGTTTATTCCAGTGCCCGCCGAGTTCGGCCGCGACCGTGAGCGGGCTGTCCGACAGGTTGGCCACATGCCGGAGGGCGAAGAACTCCGGAAGGGAGGTGGGCAGGCGCATCCACTCTCGTTTGACCGGCGTGAAAAGGCGAAACTGCCGGTTCTGCACACCGCCGAGCGCAGTATCACGAAGATCGGTGAATGCGTATCCGCCGTGACCCACGTTGACGATGCGATACGACCGGGACAGCAATCGTCCCTCGTCCTGACGGGGTCTCGGTACCGATTCCGCCACGCGCTCCTCTGTCGAGGTGGGTCTGGGTGGCTCCAATGCCGGTCTTCGCCGACGTCGGTCGATGACGAGAATGCTTTCCCGACAAACGGCGGCGGGTCAAATCAGCACGACCCCGCGAATCTTGATCCGATCAATCCGGCACCTCGAATAGGCGTCAGTCCTGCTCGTCGAGGAGCCGCCGGAGGTATCCCAGACCTCGGCCGACAGCAGCAACTCGACAATGGTCACTCCTCGCCTCTCACCAGGCCCGCGATCCGCTCGCAGGCAGCCTGATTCAGTGGTTGCAGCGACGTCGACGCGACGGCACCGCTGAAGAATCCCTGCACGTGGTGGATTCCCAGGTCGTAGATCTGCTTGAGGGTCACCGGTGCCATGTCGTCGAACCCTTCCACGATGACGGCTCGTGGCGTGGGGGCGTGCCCGAGGTCGCTCGCGTGCCGGGACACCCGTGCCACCAGCGCGAGTTCCTCCAACGCCATCGGATGGTGCAGCACCGCCCGGTCGACCTTGATCTGGGTCAGTGGCAGCTCCGCCATCCGGGCCAGTGAGGCGTACCCGACGCCGAAGTCGTCGACGGCGAAGCTGATCCGAAGCTCCCGGGCCAGCTCGGTGAGCCGCCGGTGGAAGTAGAGCAGCGGTTCCTGCGACCAGCGCTCACCCGGGCCGGGCTCGATCGCGTCCTGCTCGGAGATCTCCAGCGTGAGCGTTCGCGGATGCATGGCAGCCTCGGTGAGCACCCTGCTCACCTGGTTGAGGTACGAGTCGCTGAGCAGTGAGCGGACCGCGACGTTCACCGACAGTGGCTTGGTGCCGTGCCACGGGGCGTCCGCGTCCGCGGTGGCGTACGAGCGGATCGACTTGGCGAGCAGCAGCGAGTCACGCTCGACGATGAAGCGGTCACCCCAGACGTACGCCATCTGCAGCGCGGCGAGTGGCGCGCGAAGCTCCTTGTCGCTGCGGCGCGCGAGGGCCTCGAAGCTGTGGATGCTCACTCCGGCCGGGCGCAGGTCCAGCTCCACCACGGGCTGGAACACCATGATCATGGAGTCGACCAGCTTCTGGTAGAGGCTGAAGGCGTACTCGTACAGGTTCAGTGGCAGCCGGCCGAAGGCGGCGCGCAGGGCGGTTACCACCTGCATCTCGGCCTGCAGCGGATCGCCGAGAAGGTCCGAGTCCCACAGGGCCCGGAGCATGACGGCGAGCGGCTCGCCCATGTCGAGCAGCGCAACGGCGGGGTCTACGACGGTCAACGTGAGGATGCGATCGTCCTCGTAGGAGAGCGGAACGCAGAGCATCCGCAGGCCGGCGTCGTTCGAAACGATGTGCCCGGGCATCGACGTGCGGTGCCGGATCGCGTCGGCGGCGCTCAGTTCCAGCAGCGGCCGAAGCTCCTCCTTGTCGAAGCGGGCGGTGGAGTCGGCCACCCGGATGGCCGAGCCGGAGAACTCCACCACGGCCACGGAGCCGGCGGCCAGCGCGTGCCGGACGATCTCCACCCGCTCGACGTGCCCGCGCTGCGGGGACGCCCGCATCGGGTGGGTCTCGGAGCGGAAGACCCGACCGAGCAGCTGCACGATCGAGCTCGACTGGTCCTCGAGTGGGCTCTTGCAGGGCCGGGTGGTGCTGGGGTTGGCGGGTGAACTCTGCAACCGACGCTCGTGCCGCGAAGTCGGCGGTTGGACCAGCACGGTGGTCGGCCCCCACCTCTGGACGAGCTGGACCGGCGGTGGTTCGAGCCCCTGCTCGGCCACGAACGCGGCCATCTGACCGAACGACACCCGACCCCTGTCGTCCGCAGCCCCACCGCGAAGAGCACTGAGCAGGTGGTGGGTCAGCACGCCGTGCCCGTACTCCTCGTTTTCCCGGGCCGCCGCATCGTTGCGGTAGGCCAGCAGCGCGCTGTGCCGGTCGACCCGGGTGCGGTAGGCCTGCAATGCCTCGGCGTGGCGCAGATCGGCGTCCGGATAGGTCCTGGTGTGGCAGCAGTCGAGGATGAGGAAGGAGGTGCCGGCGAAGGACTCGAAGACGTCCCGCTTGAGGAAGGCCATCCGCAGGCCGTTCTCCGGCTCCAGGCGAAGGGCGTCCGGATCGAGGTCAGCCGTGACGAGGTAGGCATCGAGTTGGGTGCTCCACTCGGGCACCAGGGCATGGCCGGCGAAGTACACGAGCAGCACGTCGGCCGGGCCGGAGTCCAACGTCATCTTGCGGAGCCCGGCCTTGATCTCACGCCAGGTCGCCTCCGCGCCGACGTACGTTCTGATGTCCACATCTTCGAAGGTGCCGATCTTCCGGTCGAGCAGCACCGCTCGGATCGCCTCGACATCGCTTTCCGCATATCGCAGGGCGGGCAATTGAACATCGCTCCCGCCCTGGTTGACTCCGATCAGAACCGCCCGCCGCCGGCTCGGCGCCATCCAGAACCCCCATACGATGATCCGCTCGCGATCACGTCACGAAATCAGCGCAGCGCTCGGGCCAGGCTAACGGCTCCTACAGCGGCATTGATTCGACCGCCGCGTCAGATACCCGTCATTCTGGGAATCCGCCGGGCAGCAATCGCGTGCCGACGCGGATTCCCTGATCGCCCATCGCCACCTCGGTGCGCGGGCCGCCGTCCGCACCGACGGTGACCGGCCGGAACACCGACGGTGGACGGCGAATGGACCAGCGGGTGGCAGGTTCTGCGGCAACCACCTGACACCCCCGGGAGGAGGAACCGTGAAGAAGATCGTCGTCCGCAAGCCTGGCACCGTCCGGCTGACCACCGCCGCCACGTTCTACGACAACCCGCTCTGCTGGCCGTTCTGAGCCGGCAGGACCGCACACCGGGGCCTGGACCGTTGGCGACACAACGGTCCGGGCCCCGGCCCCACCGCCGGGGAAGGCCGCCATGTCGCCCGTACCATCCACGCTGCTCCTGCCGCTGCGCGTGCATCCGCTGACCTACCTGCCCGACGGGGACGACGTCGTGGTCGGGCGCACCGACGTCGACTCGTTCGGGGTCTTCCCGCCCGACGGCGCCGAGCTGCTGCGCCGGATCGCCGACGGAATGCCACCGGCCGAGGCCGCGGACTGGTACGCCGAGACCTACGGCGAACAGGTCGACCTGGCCGAGTTCCTGGGCGTCCTGTCGGAACTGGACTTCCTGGTCGGCGACGACCAGCCGGCCGCCACCGCCGCGCCGTTGCGCTGGCAGCGGCTGGGTCGCTGGCTGTTCGCCCCGCCCGCCTGGATCCTGTACGCGTTGCTGCTGGCCGGCGCGGTGGCCGCGATGGCGACCCGGCCGCGGCTGGTACCGCACATCGACAATCTGTTCTACACGGACTACGTCACGGCCCTGGCGCTGACCGTCTTCCTCGGCCAGATACCGCTGATCCTGGTCCACGAGAGCTTCCACGCCCTGGCCGGGCGCCGGCTGGGCCTGCGCTCCACCCTGCGGATCAGCCACCGGCTACACTTCCTCACCTTCGAGACCAGCCTGGACGGTCTGGTCGTGGTGCCGCGCCGGCAGCGCTACCTGCCGATGCTCGCCGGCATGCTGGCCGATCTGCTGCTGTTCTCGGTGCTCACGCTGGCCGCCGCGGCCACCCTGCGCCCAGACGGCACGCCGTCTCCGCTGGGCGGTTTCTGCCTGGCGCTGGCCTTCCTGACCGTGCTCCGCTTCGCCTGGCAGTTCGCCTTCTACCTGCGCACCGACCTGTACGGGGTGGTGACCACCGTGCTCGGCTGCCACGACCTGCAGGCAGCGGCCCGTCGGGTGCTCACCAACCGGACGCGTCGGCTGGTCGGGCGCCCCCCGGTCGACGAGTCCGGGCTGCATCCGCGCGACCGCGAGGTGGCCCGCTGGTACTCGTGGCTCCTCCTGGTCGGATACGCGGTCTCGCTCGGCGTGCTGGTGGTAGCGGTGATCCCGGCCACGGTGCGCACCATCGGCATGGCCGGCACCCGGCTGGTGCACGCCGGCCACGGCGGCGCCGCGATCGCCGATTCGCTGATTTTCCTTACCGTCACGGTCGGTCAGTTCGTCCTGGTCGGCGTGCTGATGCTGCGTAACCGCCGGCAACGACGCGCCGCTGCCGGCGTCCGTCACCTGGCCCAGTGAGAGGAGCGCACACGATGGCGCAGCACCTGTGGATCACCGGCGAGCACGCGCACCAGCGCCTCGCGGCCGCCCGCGCCCTGACGAGCGTGCCGCTCGCGGAGCCGGTCGACGCCCACCGGCGCCGGTACGGCCCCTACACCGCAACGAACACGCTCTTCACCGCGCTGATGCCGGACCTGCTGGCGACCATGCCGGACCTGGTGCGCAGGCACGACATCGAAGTGCTGTCGGTCGCCCCGGACCTGCGGCCGCTGGTGCCCGCGTCGCGGGAGACGCTCACCTCCTTGGCGGTGCCGGCCGAACGGACCCGGTTCTACTCCCGGGTCCGCACGCTACGGCTGTCGCACGGCCTCGCCGAGCTGCTCCGCGACTACGTCCGCGCGCTGGGCGGCCCGCGCCGCACCCTGGTCCTGGACCGCCTGGACGAAGCCGACCCGACCGATGCCGAGTTCGTCTTGGTCCTGCTGCGCCGGCTCGACCCCGAGCTGCTCACCGTGGTCGTCGGCACCGGCAGCGGGCCGCTCGACGAGGACCTGGCCGCCGGCCTCGACCGGTACGCGCAGCGGCGCGAAGCGCCGCCGGTGCCCCACCCCGGCCGACTCCCGGCTGATCCGGCCCGGGCGTACGTCGCCTCCGACTGCTGCACCGACGATCCGGCGTTGCTAGCCGCCTATGCCGAGCTGGACCCGGACACCCGGTGTCGACTACACGCCCAACGGGCCGAGGAACTGCTCGACACGGGGCTGCGCTCGCCTCGGCTGGGTGCGGTGCCACACCACCTGGAGCGCGCCGGTGACCCGGCGGTGACGGGGGCCAAGGCGCTGCTGGAGGCGCTGAACTACTGCGTGGACATGGGTTTCTACCATGCCACCCTGGACCTTGGCCGGCGTGGCCGGGCGGTGGTCGACCGGGCCGCCCAGGAGGGCCCGTGGTGGGCGTTCACCACGAAGATGACCACGTCGCTGTCGGCACTGGGTCGTCCCGAGGAGGCCGAGGCGCTGTACGACGAGGCCCGCGCGCTGAGTGTCAATCCGATCATTCACCGCCAGGCCGCTTACGCCACCGCGATGATCCACACCAGGCACCGGGAGCGCGAACACCGCGATCACGTCCGCGCCCGGGCCTGGATCAACCAGGCCATCGCGATCGCCAGCCTTCAGCCGGAGGGCGCCGACCGCAGCTTCTCCACGGTCTTCCAGCAGAACGGGTTGGCCCTTATCGAGATGCACCTGGGCAACCTGCCGGGCGCACTGCGCCTGGTCTGCGAGGGCCTGGACCATCTCGACCGGGAACTCGGCGCTGACGAGCACCGGCTGCACCGCTCGGTGCTGCTGCACAACCGGGCCCAGGTGCTGGCCGCGCTGGGCCGGCTCGACGAGGCACTGGCCGACTTCACCGCGGTGATCGCGGACGACCCCAACTATCCGGAGTACCACTTCGACCGGGCGAACCTGCTGCACCGGCTGGGCCGCGACGACGAGGCACTGGCCGGCTACGCCGAAGCGATCCGGCTCAGCCCGCCGTTCCCGGAGGCGCACTACAACCGCGCCGACGTGCTGGCCGGCCTGGGTGACCTGGACGCCGCGCTGGCCGACCTGGGCTACGTGCTGGAGCTTGATCCGACCAATGCGGATGCGCTGGTCAATCGGGCCGGCCTCTACGCCGCCCTGGACGACGCACCGGCGCTGCGCGCCGACCTGGCCGCCGGTCTGGCCCTCGACCGGGCCAACCCGCACCTGTTGTGCCTGCTCGGTCAGGTGCAGGCCGAGGAGGGCCGGGCCGCCGAGGCAGAGCAGTCGTACCGCCGGGCGCTGGAGGCCGACCCGGATGTGACCGCTGCCTGGTCCGGTCTGGCCGCCCTGGCCTTTGACGCAGGGGATCTGCGGGCCGCCGTCGACCACCTGGACCGGGCGCTGACCGTTGGCGACGACGCGGCGCTGCGGTACAACCGGGCCACCGCGTACCGGGCGCTGGGCCGGTACGACGAGGCACTGGCCGACCTGACCCGGGCTGCCGAGCTGGACCCGGCCGACGCGGATATCCGCCGGGAGCGGGCCGAATGCGGCCGGGCCCTGGCGGGGGCCGGTGGCCGGTGATCGGCCCGCCCGGTCAACCGACGAGGACCCGCCCGTACGCGTCGCGCAGCAGCGCTCCGGGGGTCAGTCCCAACTCACGGTCGAGCAGCCGGCACACCCGCTGATACGCGATGATCGCCTCGGCCCGCCGACCGGCCAGGGCGAGTGCCCGGATCAGCATCGCCCACCACTGCTCGACCAGTGGCTGGTCGGCCACGAGGCGCCGGAGCAGGGTGATCGTGCTGTCCGGACGGCCCGCCGCCAGTTCCGCCTCGACCAGGGCGGCCTGGGTGCCGCGCAGCAGCTCACGCAGGTGATCCCTGTCCGTTTCGGGCAGCATCTCCGGGCTGGTGTCGACCGACTCGGCCGGCCACAGCGACAGCGCGGTGGTGAGCAGTCGGCCGGCCTCGGTCGCGTCCCCGGCTGCCAGCGCCCGTCGGCCCCGGTCGGCCAGTTCCTGGAAGACGTACAGGTCCAACTCGCCGGGCTCAACGACCAGCCGATACCCGCCGGGCCGGCTCTCCAGCCGGTCACCGCCCTGTCCGGCCTGCACCAACAGGGAACGCAGCCGCCACACGTAGGTCTTCAGGTTCCCCGGCGCCGAGCGCGGCGGGTGCCCGCCCCAGACCATCTCTATCAGCCGGCCGACGGCGACCCACTCGTTGCCGCGCAACAGCAGGCTCGCCAGCAGGGTGCGCTGCTTGGCGGTCGGCGCTTCGCGCCAGGTGCCGTCGGTGCCCCGTACCGCGACGGCGTCCAGCACCCGGTAGCGCACCGCGTGACCCAGCCCGCCGACCACTCTCACATATTGACGCATGAAAGTACGTTACCGGCTTCCTGAGACCGGCGGCGAAATTTGACCGGCCCATTCCGGTCACCATTCGGAAACGAACGTCTACGAGGTCTCGCTCAACCGCCTCGACGGGTCCTTTAGCCACAAATCAGGAATCGTTGGCCCATCGACCGATGTGTGCACCGATGTGCCTCCCGATCCGCCGCGAGAGACGACGTGCCGGACCGGGAGCACTCACCTGAACAGCACATTCGCCCGAGATGGCAAGCCCGTTTTCGATCAAGCCCCCGCGCAACACCACAGAGTGCGGGATAGCGGCCCGGCGCGACACAACCCGCCACAGCAGTATCAAATCGGGTATTTGTCAGGCAACCGCAACAGAATCCGTGCCTCCGCGCAAAGGGTGGTAACCCGACGCCGGCAACACCTCAACAACGACCTGGTCGGCGATACGGAGATGACCGGCTGATCGTGGCATGTCACTTTTCGCATGATAACCGGAGATCGATCAACACTCGAATGTCTGATCAATGAAGTGATCTCAACAAGGATTCGGTAGCCAGCGGTATTCGAAGTGGGTGAGGTGGAGGGCGGCGTGGACGAGATCGCCGGTTCCGCCGAACCGGGCTGCGGCGGCGGAGCGGGCGGGCCGTCCGTGGCCGGCGCGGACGGCCCGCCCTTCCCGACCCACCGCACGGACCCTGCACGCTTCCGTCTGCCCCGGAAAGGACCCGTCATGGCCCACGTGTATCGAGGTGGCCAGCTCTACGGGACGGGCCAGCCGGCCCGGTTAACTCCGCACGAGGTGCGCACCCGGACGTTCGACCCGCGTCGGCGCGGCCTCGACGCCGATCAGGTACGCGAGTTCCAGACCCGGCTGGCCGACGAGCTGACCGAGCTGTACGAGGAGGTGCGGCTGCTCGTGCAGGAGAACGACCGGCTCAAACGGGCGGTGCGCGACTGGCAGATCATGCACGCCCAGGAGTGCCGCCCGCCGGAGCAGCAGCCACCCAACCGGGGCCGCTGGTAGCGATGCGCCCCTCCCCCGGCGATCTGCTGACGATCGACGGCCGGGCCTCGGCGCAGTTCGCCGGGGAGCGGGCCCTCACCCTCCGCGTCGTGTCGGTTTCCGACCAGCCGACGTACCACGGCTGAATCTGGCTGACCGGCTACGTGCTCGACCATCGCGGCCTGGCCACCGCCAAACGCGAGATCTACGTCCAGCTCGCCGGCCTCCGCCCCGCCTTGCCGCCTACACCGGGCCAGGCCAGCAAGCGCAGTGCAACTGGTGGGCCGCGCGGAGCGTCGGCACCACTGTCCCGTGCAGGTACGGCGCGGAGGTGAGCCGGCCCCAGTGGTCGGTCAGCCGCAACGCCGACGGATGGGTAAAAGCCGCCACCAGGGTGTCCACGCCCGCAATCCGGGCGCGTTCGAGGTGCGACCCGAGCCGGTGCCTGTGGGTCATGGCCGAGGTGACGGTGCGGTAGACCTCGACGCCCTGCACGATGCACAGCGTCGGTTGGAGTATCTTGACGGTAGCCGACAGGTGCGGCAGACAGTTTCGGCTCATCGTCGGGCTCCCCCGCCCCTTCGTGCTTTCCTCCAGCGTGGCCGAGCAGAGGCGCAGGTTCGCCATGGCGTACGCGTCGAAAAGGTGCACGGACCGGAGGCCGTCCAGCCGGAGCAGCTCGCCGTCCCGGTCCGCGCCCAGGTCCCGCCCGACCGCGAGCCGCAACGCGCTGGCGACGCCGCGCATGTGCAAGTTGCGCGCGGTGAAGGCCAGTGCCGCCGAATCCATCACCTCGGCGTGACGCGCGTCGAGATCAACGCTCTCGCGCGTACGCCCGGTCTCCATGGCGATGACCAGGACGCGCAGCGGCCTACCGTCGAGCCGCAGGTCGTAGTGGTGGCCGACGTGAGAGAGCTGGCCGGCAGAGTAGATGACACCGGATCGTGGTGCTCCCGCCTGGTCCCGGAGCACGCTCCGCCGACATCGTTGGAGACTGCCACAGACACAGTCGCCTGACTCACTGAGCACGTTCGCCGTCAGGTACTGGCGCAGCTTGTCAGTTCGACGACGGGTCGCCTCCGGATCGCTGGCCAGAGGATGCGTGGTGCCTCGCCTATCGTCCGTTGATTTCATACGGATTCTCCCTCCGCAGCGATCTGCTCGATGGTTGCCCGCCGGCGCTGCCGTCGGGTGGGCGGGCGACACGAATGGGCGTGGCGACCGGTCAGAGTGTCCACTCAGCGCGAAGGGCCTCGAGCAGGTCAGCCTGCCGCTTCTGCACTACAGCGGGCGTCCATTCGTCCTCGACCAGCACCTGGACCGTCAAGGCGAACGTGGGGACCCCGCCCTTGCTCTTGAAGTACAGGTTCTTCTTCTTGGCGAAGTCGTAGTTCTGGGCCTGTGAGTTCTTGGTGCGGTTGAGCAGTACGAGGTTGCCGAGGCGGTTGGTCCAGTGCAGCAACTCATCCTCGCCAAAGAGCGCACGCCACTCCGCGTCCTCCTTGGGCCGTTGGGGCAGGACATGCTCGATCGTGATGCGAGGCTGGTCGTAGGTGACGCCGGGGGCCTGGCCGATAATCTCGTCGAGGCGCAGGAGAACGTACCGGCATGCCTTCCCCACCGAGTAGAGGTCGCCGTCGAGCCGGGCCACCGTCTCCTGCCGCTCCTCCCCGGAAAGCTCGAAGGAGGGCGCGGCGAGATCATGGCCATCAGCGAGGTCGCGCAGCAAGCTCGCGTACCGCTGTGCCCGCGGCGTGGCGTAGACGCGTCGAACGAGCATGCTGGCCGCGAGTCGTTCCAGAGAGCGGAAGAACTGGTCGAGCCACGTGGGATCATCACCGTGGTGTCGCAGCGCCCAGAGGGCGGGAGGTCGCCAGTCGTAGTTGTCGAGTTGGGCCAGCCGGCGGAACCAGGCGTTGACCGCCGCGGCGCCAGCGTGTGAGCTATACCCCTGATCGCGGATCTGCGCGAACGCCGCCGCGAACGGTTCGAGCACATCGTCCACAAAGCCGACAGCGTTGGCAGGCAGGTACGAATCGAGAACCTGCTCCGGAAACTCCTTGAGCAACTCTCGTTCCGCCCGCTTCCTGACGAAGATCATCCGGATATGCTGAAAGAGCTCAGCGAAGTCGTCCCGCCCGAGCGCCTGCTCCGCATCCTCCCACCGGGAGGCGTAATCCTCCGCGACGCTCTCGTCCATAGCTCCGATGATCTTCGACTTGAAGATGTCGGCCGGCGACAGGTCGAGGCCTCGGGCGTTCATGACACTGAAGATCCGGTGCGCGCTGTGCAGGTCCGGGGTGCTAACGACGACGAGGAACGTCTGACTGCTCAGCATCTGCAGCAGGCGGAGTCGCGTCTCCTCCGACCAGGTGGACAGCCTCTCGTGCAAAAGCTGCGCGTTCGCTCCGATCGCGACCTGCGCGTCAGTCTTGAAGACATCGCGCTTCATCGTCAAGAGATCAGGGATCTCGCCCGTGGTCTGTACGTGCTTTTCAAAAAAGGCGGCGTCCCGCTTCCGCAGCGACATCCGAGGCTTGGGTGCCAACTTGAGAATGGCGTTTCCAGGTTCGACGATCATCGTGTCCAGCGCGGTCCGCAGCCCTGGGTCGCCGGTCAGGTCCCGCAGCACGGCAAGCAGGATCGTCAGTGTCGTCAGCCGCTGCTGACCGTCGATGACCTCAGCAGGGGCCTGCCCCTTTTGCTTGACCAGCACCACCGAGCCGAGGAAGTAGGGCTCGTCAGAGTTCCGCTCCAGCGCCTCGACGAGGTCATCCAGAAGCTGTCCCGCCTGCTCCTTACCCCAGGCGTACGGTCGCTGGTAATCCGGAATCCGGAAGTCGTAATCCTGACAGAAGATCCGGTGCAGTGGAACCTCGTGAGCCTCAAGCTGTTGCATCGAACCATCTTGCCACCGGTCGAGTCCCTAGGGTACGCCAGGGCATCGTCGTTCGGCAGCCGCCACGAACGCCGATCACTTGACGCCGATCTCATACTGGCGCTGATCGACGCGGCAGACAGATAGCGCTAGAAGCGGCAGGCTCGGACTCGAACTGGGATACATCGGAGGGACAGTCGAAGGCGCCTTGGACGATGGTCCCTCGATTCTGACCCGATGCGAAGGAGGCTGATCTTCATGCCGAGGCGGCAGCTCGTAAAGAGCCGGACGTTCAAGCGAGCAGGCGTATCGAGGACGCGTGACCTGCACGCAGAACATCATGATTCGACTGGATGGGGGATCCAGGGCAATCAGTATCGCCTGATGCCAAGGTGAGGCGAACAGGCTGTGCCAAGTTCTGTCTCAGCGAGATGGCGCCAATCCCGCGTGGCAGCGGCAGCACCTCAGGACGTGGAAAATGCGCTGCGGTGGGCTTCGACGACCAGGGCGTCCGGCAGCGCGATCCACTCGGTGTCACCCACCCCGTACCACCTCGCCGTCCAGCTTGGGCAGCCACGCCGGGTCCTCCATCGGGCTGAGCACCGACACGTCCCCCCGCCCTGCCGCGCCGCGTCGGCCAGTTCGGCGAGCCGGTCCATCGCTCGGTAGCGGGCCAGCAGCACCAGCCCTGCGCTGACGCGCAACTCCGTCCGCAACTCGGGGTGGCCAGTTGCCAGACGTGCTCGGCGAGCCTGATCACCCCCGCGAGTTCCGGTGGCGCGACGTCCGTGCCAAGGACGGTCTCCCAGGGCGGGTTCGGGGCGGCGTCGACCAAGGCGTGCAGGTGGCGCAGGAAGCCGGCGGCCATGCTGATCGGGCGGGCGTCGAAGCGCCGGGCCAGTTCCTCCCGGGCGAGGGCGTACCGTCAGCGCCCGGAACCCGCCGGCGGACCTGGCGCCGGCCAGCCGCGCCTCGGCGCGCATCGCCGCTGCCAGCTCCGGCGACTCGGCGGTCCACCGGCTCGGTGCGGTGGTCGCCGAGAGGCGGCGTTGCATGACCGACACCGACGACGAGGCGTTGCACGGGGGCGGCGGGACGTACCGGTCGCGGTCCCAACGCAGATCGAGGCCGGCCTCGGCGAGCAGCGGGTCCAGCTCCGGGAAGCGGCTGCGCACCCGCTGGGTCACCTGCTCGGGGGTCAGGCCCCGCCGTTCGTCGAGCGCGACGGCGGGAGGCACCAAGCCGGCCTGGGCGAGCCGCAGCGCACGGACCGGGTCGAGGTCGCGCGGGTACAGCTCCAGCCGCGGGATCCAGTTCGAGCCACTGGAGACCAACCGGCCGGTCAGACTTTTGATCTCGATCAGGTAGAGCCCGCCGGGCGCGGTGACCAGCAGGAGCGCCTGGACGTACGCCAGCGCCTCCCGCTCGTGCGCGAACTGCGACGGGGTAACCGTCGTCCACCGGCCTCCTGCGTGCGGGAGATCCTAGGGCCCAACTCTTGGGCTACAGAACCCGCGCCGGCTGGCAGTGCGATCAGACGGACTACAGCCGGGACAGAATGTCGGCCTTCTTGGCAACAAACTCCTCTTCCGTCAGGATCCCCGCATCGCGTAGCTCGCCGAGCTGTCGGAGTTGGGCGATCAGGTCCGTCGGCACAGACACGACTGACGGCGCCGCCGACGGGGACACCACTGGAGGCAGAGTGCTGGTGGGCAGGCCCGCGTAGTGATGGGTGTTCATTCGCTGCTGAACCGCAAGCCTTGCCGCGTTGGCCGTGTCGTTGATGACTGACACAGCCTTTCGCGGCTCCGGGATGTCCTCCAGGATCACCAACTCAGCACCGTTCATCCGCTGGACTTTCAGGAACACACTGCCGATACTGCGGGCCTTCTGCGTGATCGACTGCCGGAGATCCACGTCAACGATGAGGTTGATCGGCACCTGCTGGGCGTTCGTCGAAAGAACGCCCTTCTCGAAGTAGAGCATCGTCGCCGTGAGCTTGTAGCGCCCACCCCCGATACCGGTGATCGGCTGTCCCTGCGCCGCCCAGAGCACCCCAGGTTCCGTAGCTGCTGGTGGGGTGGATGGTCGCGCCGGCGGCGTGACGTTGGCGGGCTTCAGGTCGAGGAACTCGCGTCGCGACGGCGGTACGGTCACCGCTGCCGGCGGCCTCACTGCTGGAAGATTCGCCGACTGTTGAACAGCGATGTCCTCGATGAACAGCTGCCACCCGGCGGGTGGCGCTGGCCAGGACGGATCCGGCTGCCAACCAGCTGGCGGCAACCAGCCTTCCGGGGCAGGTGGCCAACCAGGAGGAGCGTTGAACCGCCATGTCATGACGCTGACCAACCTCACCTGTCGCTACAAGTAACCGTTGGAGCCTAGCCCTGTCCACACTGGACCTCCTCCGCCGAACGACCAGGCTATTCCGTCCGCACTTGGGACGATCTCAGCCATCTGCGGAGACTTGGTCAGCCTATCGGCCATTGGGCCAGCCGTAGCGCCAGGTTGGCACGACGAAGCATCTTTTGTCCGTTGCTCAGCGCCCGCTCCCGGGCGTGTCGCGCCGAGGAACGGCGGACCATCACGCGGTGGCGAGGGCGGCGTAGCGGCCGGCGCGGTCGAGCAGGCCGGCGTGCGTACCGGACTCAACGATCCGGCCGTGGTCGAGCACGGCGATCTGGTCGGCGTCGCGCACGGTGGAGAGCCGGTGGGCGATCGTGATCGTGGTACGTCCCCGGGACAGCTCGTCGAACGCCCGCTGCACGGCGCGCTCGGTCTCGGTGTCCAGCGCGCTGGTGGCCTCGTCGAGGACCAGCACCCGGGGGTCGCGCAGCAGGGTGCGGGCGATGGCCAGGCGCTGCTTCTCCCCGCCGGAGAACCGGTGCCCCCGCGAGCCGACCATGGTGTCGTACCCGTCGGGCAGGGCGGCGATGAGATCGTGGATCTGGGCGGCGCGGGCCGCGTCGGTGATCTCGGCGTCGGTGGCGTCCGGCCGGGCGTACCGCAGGTTCTCCCGCACGGTGGTGTGCAACAGGTACGTCTCCTGGCTGACCACGCCCACGACGGCGGCCAGGTCGGTCAGCCGCAGGTCGCGCAGGTCGACGCCGTCGATGGTGATCCGCCCGGCGGTGGGATCGTGCAGACGGCTGACCAGGGCGGCCAGGGTGCTCTTGCCGGAGCCGGTGTGCCCGACCACGGCCAGGCCGGTGCCGGCCGGCACGTCGAGGGTGATCCCGGCGAGCGCGGCCGTGTCGCTGCCCGGGTAGGTGAAGGTGACGCCCTCGACGCGGACGTGGCCGCGGACCCGGCGCGGGTCGATCTCGACCGGGCGCTCGGGGTCGTCGACCTCGACGGGGAGGTCGAGGTACTCGAAGATCCGGGCGAACAGCGCCATCGAGGCGGTGAGCGAGACGCCCACGTCGAGCAGGCCCATGAGCGGCCGGAACAGCCCGCCCTGCAGGGCGGTGAAGGCGACCAGGGTGCCGATGCTCAGCGTGCCGGCGGAACCGGGCAGGCCGGCGCCGAGGTAGATGAGCGCGGGGATGGCGGCGAAGATGACGCTCATCGAGGCCATCCGCCACCGGCCGGCCAGGTCGGAGCGCAGCTCCAGGTCGACCAGGCGGGCCGACGAGGCGGCGAACCGGTCGATGAGCGCGGCGCCCGCGCCGAGGTTCTTGCTGAGCTGCACGCCGCTGATCGACAGCCCCTCCTCGATGGTGACGTTGAGGTCGGCCAGTTCGCGCTGCCGTTGCGCGGTGATCTCGCGCCGCATCCGCGCGACCCGGCGGGTGAGCCAGATTGCCGGGGGCAGCACCACCAGGGAGATCAGCGACAGCCGCCAGGAGAGCGCCACCATGGCGACGGCGGTGGCGACGACCGTGGTGAGGTTCGACGCGATCGAGGTGGCGGTGGAGGTGACCACCGTCTGCATGCCGCCGATGTCGTTGGTGATCCGCGACTGCACCTCGCCGGTGCGGGTGCGGGTGAAGAACGCGATCGACTGGCGGTGCAGGTGGGCGAAGACGTCGGTGCGCAGCCGGTGCATGACCTGCTGGCCGACGCGGGTGGAGAGCCAGGTCTGGACCACGCCGAGGGCGGCGGTCACGGCGGCGACGCCGACCATGCCGATGACCAGCCAGGCCAGCAGGGTCAGGTCGCGCTCGGGCAGGGCCCGGTCGATGACCGCGCGCAGCAGGAACGGGGACGCCATGGCGACGATCGACGAGACCACGATGATCGCGGTGACGGTGGTGAGTGGCGCTCCGTGTCCGGCGAAGAGCCGGCCGATGCGGCGCAGCGACACCTGCCGGGCCTCGGCCTTCTCGGCGGGGCTGACAGTGCGGGGGCCGCCACGGCCTTCGCGGTGGGTGGGGGGTGTGTCCAAGGGGGGTGCCTTTCCGGTGGGGAACGATAATGCTGAGGGTACCTCATCATGAGGTAGCAACAGGAAGTTCTGCTACCGTATTCCCGTGACCGCCGACGATCATGTGCCTCGGCCCGCCCCGCCCGCCGGAGCGGACGGGCAGAGCGCTGAGGCGGGCGATGAGGGCCTGGCCGAGAGCTTCTGGGCCGTCGCCCGCCGGCTGCGCCGGTTGTCCCGGCAGACCCTGGAGCCCTGGGAGATCAACCCCGGGCACTCCCGGGCACTGGGCGTGCTCACCCGACACGGCGCCATGCGACTCAGCGCGCTGGCCGAGCACCTGCGCATCGCGCCGCGCTCCACCACCGAGGTCGTCGACGGCCTGGAGGAACGCGGCCTGGTCGCCCGCCGCCGGGACCCGGCCGACCGGCGGGCCACCGTGGTCACCCCCACCGACGAGGGGGTACGCGTCGGCGCGGCCATCCACGCCGCCCGGCACGCCGAGGCGGAACGTCTCTTCGGCGGGCTCAGCCCCACCGACCGCGCCCACCTGGCCCGCATCCTGCGCACCCTGCGCGACTGACCGACCTCCCCGCCCCACCCGACTAACCGGCCTCCCCCGCCCCCATCAGCTCGTCAGGAGAGGTGGGGGTGGGGAGGGTGTGGAGGCGGGATGTCAGGTGGGCGCGTTCCGGGGTGTTGGAGGTGTGGGTGATCGCGGACTGGTAGGCCGCACGGGCCTCGTCGGGGCGGAAGAGGCGGCGCAGCAGGTCGGCGCGGACGGCGTGGTAGACGTGGTGGCGGTGCAGAGCCGGGGTCTCGCGGCCCAGGGTGTCGACCGTGGCAAGGGCCTCGGCGGGGCCGCATACCTCCGCCAGGGCCACCGAGCGGTGCAGCGCGGCGACCGGGCTCGGCGCGAGGGCGACAAGGTGGTCGTACAGCTGGAGGATCTGGGCCCAGTCGGTGTCCGGCGTGCCCTCGACCGGCCAGCGGCGCACCGCCTCGGCGTACGCCTCCTGAACGGCCTCCTCGGCGAGGCCGATGTCGCCGAGGAGGCGGACCAGCACGGCGACGGCGCGCCCGTGGCCGGCACGGAAGGCACGCTCGACGTCGGCTGCGGGGTCGGACACGTCGGGTCAGGCCTCACCGGCGAACGGGCGGACCTCGATCGGCAGTGTGGTGGCCCGGGCGTAGCGACGGCCCCAGTGCAGGGCGGCATCGAGGTCGGCGGCGGTGATGATGGTGACGCCGCCGAGATACTCCTTGCCCTCGACGTACGGCCCGTCGGTGATCAGCACCTCGTCGCCTCGGGTGCGCAGCACGGTGGCCGTCTCCGGGGCGTGCAGGCCCTGCCCGAAGACCCAGGAACCGGCCTCGACGAGGTCACGGCGGATCGCCTCGATCTCGCGCATCACCCCGGCGAGGAACACCGGGTCCGGCTGCCCCTGGCCGGCCGGCTGGTACATGCTGATCAGGTACTGCTTCATGCGATCTACTCCTTGGTCCGGGTCGACCCGCGCCGACCTCCACCCTCCACACGATCGGGGCCGGGTGGATTCGACACGCCGCCCGCCTCGGCTGAGGGTTCCGACCGGTGGGCCGTCCCCGCGACCGAACCTACCGGCCGCAGCTTATATAAGGCCTGTCTGATATAACTGTCGGGTGCATGCATTCGACGTGCTGGGCGAGCCCGTGCGCCGGCGGATCCTGGAGCTGCTCGCCGAGGGCGAGCGCAGTGCCGGGGCCATCTGCGACGTGATCCGGGCAGAGTTCGGCATCTCCCAGCCGGCCGTGTCCCAGCACCTGCGGGTGCTGCGGGACAGCGGCTTCGCCACCGTGCGCCCGCAGGGTTCCCGCCGGCTGTACGCGGTCAATCCCGAGCCGCTGCGCGAGGTCGACGACTGGCTCGGCCACTTCCGCCGGTTCTGGACCCCGCCCCTGCACGCCCTCGCCACCGAACTGGCCCGGGGCCGCCGCGAACGCCGGCTGGCCACCGAGGCCGATGACGAACCCGAGAAGAGGAGACCGGAATGATCGATGCCACTCACCAGATCAGCGGGGTGGAACGCCGGGTGGGCAGCCGGGTGCTGCCGGCCGGAGCGGCCCGCGTGCTGACCATCAGCCAGACGTACGACGCTCCGGTCTCCGACGTCTGGGACGCCTGCACCGATCCGGCCCGGATCGCCCGCTGGTTCCTGCCCGTCAACGGCGACCTGCGGCTGCACGGCCGGTACCAGTTCGAGGGCAACGCGGGCGGCGAGATCCAGCGCTGCAACCCGCCGGAGAGCTTCGCCGCCACCTGGGAGATGGGCGAACAGATGAGCTGGATCGAGGTGCGGCTCACCCCGGAACCCGACGACCGGACCCGGTTCACGCTGGAGCACGTGGCACACGTCGACGACGTGGTCTGGGCCGAGTTCGGGCCGGGCGCAGTCGGGATCGGCTGGGACATGGGGCTGCTCGGCCTGGCCACGTACCTGCGCGGCGACGACGGGGGCGACGACATCCGGGAGCAGGGGGCCGCCTGGGCGGCGTCGGACGAGGGGCGACAGTTCGTGGTGACCAGCAGCCGGCACTGGGGCGAGGCCGACATCGCCTCCGGGACCGACCCGGACGTGGCCGCCGCGGCGGCGGCACGGACCACGGCGGCGTACCTCGGAGACCCGGCCGCCTGACCGTCGAGGACGAGGGCGGCCGCGCCACGTCAGGGCGAGACCGGCGGCGGCTGCGGATCGTCGGGGGTGACGGGCAGACTGTCGCCATGTCGCCTCGATCCGTCGCCGACCTGGTGGCCCTGCACGACGCGGGCACCCGGGTGAAATACCTGCGTTTCTGGGGCCACCGGCCCGGGCGGGACGGCGCGATCGGGCCGGGTTGCCTGAGCCAGTGGTGGCCCGCGCCGTTCACCGTGGACGGCCGTGTCTTCGACACCGCCGAGCACTGGATGATGTGGCGCAAGGCCGTCCTCTTCGGCGACGACGAGGTGGCGCAGCGGGTCCTCACCGTCGGGCATCCGCAGCAGGCCAAAACCCTCGGCCGCCGGGTCCGCGGCTTCGACGAAACCCGCTGGGCGGCCCACCGGTACGACATCGTGGTGGCCGGCGGCATTGCCAAGTTCGCCCAGCACGACGACCTGCGGGCGTTCCTGCTCGGCACCGGTGACCGGGTGCTGGTCGAGGCCAGCCCGGTGGACCGGGTGTGGGGCATCGGCCTGGCCGCCGACGACCCCGACGCGCAGGACCCGGCCCGTTGGCGGGGGGAGAACCTGCTCGGCTTCGCCCTGATGGACGCCCGGTCGACCCTGCGGGGCTGACAAAGGTGATCGTGGACAGTTGTCGCCAGCACGGCGCGACAACTGTCCACGATCACCGGAGGAGACCCGGCGGCGGCGCGGTCAGGGGCGGCGCTGGCCGGGTGGGACGGTGACGGCGACGGTGACGGAGCAGCCGACCGGGCGGCCGATCTCGTCGTGGCCGGCGGCCACCCGGTGGGGGCCGGGCAGCCGGGGCGGTAACGTGCAGCAGCATGACCGGCGCACCGTACTCCCACTGCTCCTCCTGCGGCGCCGGCTATCCGGCGGGGAGCGGATGGCCCCGGGTCTGCGCGGCCTGCGGGCACGCCGTCTGGCGTAATCCCCTGCCCGTCGCCGTCGCGGTGCTGCCGGTACGCACCGACGCCGGCCTGGGCGTGGTCGTGGTGCGCCGGGACATCGAGCCCGCACGCGGCCTGCTCGCCCTCCCCGGCGGCTTCATCGAGTACGGCGAGGAGTGGCGCGACGCCTTGGTCCGGGAGCTGCGCGAGGAGACCGGGCTGGTCGCGACGGCCGGCGACGCGGAGCTCTTCGCGGTGCACAGCGCCCCGGCGGGCGGCACCATGATGGTCTTCGGGACGCTGCCCGAGCGGGCCGCCGGGCAGCTCCCGCCGTCCGCGCCGACCGACGAGGCGACCGAGTGGCTGGTGCTCACCGAGCCGGCCGAGCTGGCCTTCTCCACCCACTCTCAGGTGCTCGCCGACTTCCTTGCCGCACACCGGAGCGCCTGACCGGCCGCACACCGGGATGCCTGACCGGCCACCCCGCCCGGCAACCCTGGGCCAGGAATTCGGCACAATGAGTTAACCACGGGGCTCCGGCGTCGGGATGCTGCGGCGGGCGTGGTTCAACGTGGGCCGACTCTGGGCCTGGGTGCTGGTGGTCGCGGGGACGATCACCGCGGTCACCTGAGCAAGGCCGCCGACCGAAGGGACCGGTGGTTCCGGCCGGGTGACGCCTCCCCCGGCGAAAACTCCTACTGATTCAATAGGAGTTAGACACGCCCGACCGGAGGAACCCCGATGCCGCACTCCCTGTCGTACGACGAAGCCGACCACGACGCCCGACGGGCCCGGCAGTGGCTGGCCGGCCAGGCCCGGGGCGCGGAGGAGTCCCGCCCGCAACTGCTGGAGCTGGGCGCGGCGATGACCGCCCTCGCCGCCGCCGCGGCCGAGCGCGACCCGGTCGCCGTCGCGCCCGAACCGGTCGGTTCCGACCCCGGGCGGTCGGCCGACGAGTCGGGCGTGGTCAAGCCGCTGCCGCCGCGGCTCTTCACCCGGCACGAGACCAACGCCGAGATGCGCTGGGAGGCGATGGCCGGGCAGGGGCACGTCGTGCCAACCGACCGGTTCTTCGTCCGCAACCACACGTGTACCCCGGTGGTCGACCCCGGGACGTGGCGGCTGAGCCTCTTCGGCGACGGCCTGCGCAGCGCGCCCACCCGGGACCGGCCGGTCGAGTTCGGCTACGACGACCTGCGCCGGTTGCCCGCCGAACGGGTCACCGCCCTGATCGAGTGCGCCGGCAACGGCCGCCGGTTCTTCGCCGGGCAGCAGGACCGGCCCGCGCCCGGGGTGGCGTGGGGGCTGGGCGGCGTCGGGGTGGCGCACTGGCGCGGGGTGCGGCTGTCGGAGGTGCTGCGGCTGGCCGGGCTGACCGGGGCGGCCGTCGACGTGATGCCGGAAGGGCTGGACCCGGAGTACGTCACCGGCGGGGTGAACCTCGGCCGGGTCCGCCGGCCGCTGCCGGTCGGCAAGACCCTCGACGACGTGCTGCTGGCGTACGAGATGAATGGCGAGCCGCTGCCGCCGGACCACGGCTTCCCGGTGCGGGTGGTGGTGCCGGGCTGGATCGGCATCTCCTCGATCAAGTGGGTCGGACCGGTGGAGGTCTCCACCGTCCCCTTGTTCTCACCGTGGAACACCCAGCTCTACCGCATGTTCGGCCCCGACCGCCCGGCCGGCGGCGCCGAGCTGGGCGCCCAGTCGGTGAAGAGCGCCTTCGAGCTGCCCTGGGACGCCCGGGTGCCGGCCGGTGCTGAGGTGCTGCTGCGCGGCCGGTCCTGGTCGGGCGCGGGCCCGATCCGGTCGGTGCAGGTGCGCACCGGCGACGACGACTGGCGGCCGGCCGAGCTGGTCGCCGCCGACGCGGGCGGGCCGTGGCAGCGGTGGACGGCCCGCTGGCGGCCGGCGGGGCCGGGCCCGGTGACGTTGCGGGCGCGGGCCACCGACGTCACCGGGGCCGGGCAGCCGGACCGGGCCCGCCCCAACGACCTCGGTTACCTCTTCGACGGCGTCGTCCGGCACCCGGTCACGGTCTGCTGAACGCGGGCGGTTTCGGTGTTGGGCGTGCGACGTAGGGCAGCGGGTCAGTCCACTATCGACGACAGGTGTTCTGCTTGCCTGTTCTGGACAAACGGTAAGTTCCGTCGGCTGGGACATGGATGTTACGTCGAGCAGTATTGATCAGCATCAGGTACTGCGGCAGGCTGATGACGAATGGGGCTGGCGCCCGCGAGGTGGGATGCGGGCGTGGCTTCGGCCGGCGCCGAGCCGAGCTCCCGCTTCGAGGTGAAGGTGCCAGATGTACAGCAACGTGAGAGAAATACCGGTGCTTCGCAGCCGCCGCTTGCTGGTGGTGGCGCCGGAGGCGGAGTTGCGCGACACGGTGACCGCCCGGCCACCGATCCTCGGCATGGCCACGTTCGAGAACCTCGACCGGTTGCTTCCGGAGGTGGGCGCCGAGGTGGAGGACTACGTCACCAAGCCGTGCCACATCACCGAGTTGCTGGCCCGTGCGCAGGTGCTGCTGCGTACGCCGCCTGCTTGTATCGGTTTCTCAGTTTTTGTGCCGGCGCGTGCCAGGTACTGAAGCACGCTTATCCCCCTGAGGAGACCCATTGTTACCGACTTCGACGAGCACCAACGACGTTCCTTACTACCCGATGACGCGGGAATCGGCGTGCCCCTTCGCTCCCACGGCGACCGTGCGCGAGATGACCCGCGAGGACCCGGTGGGCAAGGTGCGGATCTGGGACGGCAGCACGCCGTGGTTCATCACCCGGCACGCCGATCAGCGGGAACTGCTCAACGATCCGCGGCTGAGCATCGACGAGAAGCGTCCTGGCTATCCGCACATGACCCGCAGCCGCGCGGCCTCGGCTCCGCACCACCCGGCACTGATCACCAACACGGACCCGCCGGAGCACACCCGGCTGCGGCGTACGGTCAACGCGCCGTTCATGGTCAAGCGGGTCGAGGCGCTGCGTCCGCGTATCCAGACGGTTTTGGACGATTTGATCGACGAAATGCTCGCCGGCCCGCAGCCGGCCGACCTGGTGCAGACGATCGGCCTGCCGGTCCCCACCATGGTGATCACCGAGCTCCTCGGTGCTCCTTATGAGGATCGCGAGCTGTTCCAGACCACCAGTCACGCGCTGATCAGCCACGAGTCGACGCCCGAGCAGGCTGCGGAAGCAAGCCGCGCGCTGGGTGGCTATCTCGGCGATCTCTTCGCGAGGAAGATGGCCGACCCCGGCGACGACGTGATCTCCGAGATGGCCGGCAAGGTCCGAGCGGGCGAGATGACCGCGCCGGAGGCCATCGTCATGGCCACCGCCATCCTGATCGCCGGGCATGAGACCAGCGCCAGCATGATCTCGCTGGGCACGCTCGCTCTCCTGCAGAACCCCGACCAGCTGGCACTGCTGCGCGAGAACAGCAACGACCCCAAGTTCGTCGCCAACGCGGTCGAGGAGTTGCTGCGCTACCTGACGATCGTGCACAGCGGGATTCGGCGCATCGCCAACGAGGACATCGAGCTTCACGGCAAGGTCATCAAGGCCGGTGATGGCGTCATCTTCGAACTGGCCGGTGCGAACTACGACGCCGAGGAGTTCCCCGAGCCGGAGCGGCTCGACCTGCGTCGGCCCGCCCGTCAGCAGCACGCCTTCGGTTACGGCGCCCACCAGTGCCTGGGCCAGTCGCTGGCCCGGGTGGAACTGCAGGTGGCCTACGGGACCCTCTACCGACGGATCCCCACCCTGGCCTTGGCGGTGCCGTTCGAGCAGGTCGAGTTCGCGATGGAGGGCGTCGCCTACGGTCTCCGGTCGCTGCCGGTCACCTGGTGAAGGAGTCGACGATGATGATGCGAGTGGAGTTCGACGAGCCGAAGTGCGTCGCGGCCGGGCAGTGCGCGATGGTCGCCCCGGACGTCTTCGACCAGCGCGACGACGACGGCGTCGCGATCGTGCTCGAGGAGACGCCGGGCCCGGAGCACCACGACCAGGTGCGTGAGGCGGCGGCGGTGTGTCCTGCCGCGGCGATCCGTCTGGTGCAGCAGTGAACCGGATCGTCGTCGTGGGCGCCTCGGCCGCCGGCCTCGCCGCGGCCGAGACCCTGCGCCGCGAGGGGTACGGGGGCACGCTGACGCTGGTCGGCGAGGAGGTGGATGCGCCGTACGACCGGCCGCCGCTGTCCAAACAGATCCTCGCGTCGCAGTGGGAAGCCGAACGGCTCTCCCTACGCACCGCCGCCCAGATCGACGCGCTCCACCTCGACGTACGTCTCGGTGTGCTCGCCACCGGCCTGAATTCTGCCGAGCGCACGGTGGAGCTGGGCACCGGCGAGCGGATCGGCTATGACGGTCTCATCGTGGCCACCGGAGTACGCCCACGCCGGCTGCCCGGCCAGGGCGCCCACGTGCTGCGTACCGTCGGCGACGCCCTGCACCTGCGCGAGCGCCTCGGTCCGGGCCGGCGACTGGTCGTGGTCGGCGCCGGCTTCCTCGGCGCCGAGTCGGCCGCCGTGGCCCGGAGCCTGGGCTGCGAGGTGGTCCTGCTGGAACCGGCTGCGGTGCCGCTGGCGCACGCCGTCGGTGAGCAGGTCGGCCGGGTGCTGGCGCAGGCGCACTCCGAGCACGGCGTCGCACTGCGCACCGGCGTGGGCGTCTCGGCGGTGACCGAGGGCGGGGTGCTCCTGCGCGACGGTGGGTCCGTCGAGGCCGACGAGGTGCTGGTGGCGATCGGGTCGCTGCCGAACACCGAATGGCTCGAGGGCAGCGGTCTGCACCTCTCCGACGGCCTGGTGTGCGACGAGTACAGCGCAGCCGCTCCGGACGTCTACGGTGCCGGGGACGTCGCCCGCTGGCTGAACCCGCTGTTCGGCGAGTCCATGCGCATCGAGCACCGCACCAACGCCGCCGAGCAGGGCATGGCGGCCGCCCGCAACCTGCTGCACCCCTCGGCACGCAAGCCGTTCGCCCCGGTGCCGTACTTCTGGTCCGACCAGTACGACATAAAGATCCATGCGTACGGCTATCTGCGCGGCCATGACGCCGTCGAGATCGTCGAGGGTGACCTCGCGCAGCGGCGGTTCCTCGCGGCGTACCGCAAAGGCGATCGTCTCGTCGGCGCCCTGGTCGTCGGCATGCCACCCAAGGCCATCCGTTCCTGGCGGCAGGCGATCGCCGCTGGCGCGCCCTGGTCCTCCGTAGTTACCACCACCGAATGAGCGCCATCGTGACTGACCGAGATGTCGTCGTGGTGACCGGCGCCGGCGTGATCGCCGAGGCGGTCGCCTTCCTGACCGGACCCGCCTCGCTCTACATCACCGGCACCGACCTGCTCGTCGACGGTGGCCAGGCCGCCTGGCTGCGCTGGCACCGCCCGCAAGCTCCACATTCAGAGGTCGATGCCTCGGCGACGGCCTCGGGTCAGCGGGGGGCCGACGCCTCGTCGACGGCGTCGCCGAGGTAGCCGCTGGCCTGGAGGTCGAACAGTTCGCGGTAGAGCCCGTCGGCGGCGACCAACTCGTCGTGGGTGCCGCACTGGACGAGTCGGCCACGCTCCATCACGAAGATCTGGTCCGCGTGACGAACGTTGGCCAGCCGGTGAGTGATCAGCACGACGGCCCGCTCGGGGCGACGTCGCAGGTGCTGGAAGAGGGCGTGCTCGGCCCGGGCGTCGAGCGACGCCGAGGGCTCGTCGCAGATCAGCAGGGTGGCATCCCGGTAGAGGCCACGGGCGGCGACGAGGCGCTGCCACTGGCCGCCGGAGAGGTCGTGGCCGTCCTTGAACTCGCGGTCCAGCAGGGTGTCGTACCCGAACGGCAGGCCCTTGATCATGTCGTGGGCGGCGGCAGCCCGGGCGGCATCCTCGACGCTGGGTCCCCGGTGCCCGGCGGCTCGGTCGTGCCGGCCGATACGGATGTTCTGGCCCGCGGTGAAGGGGAACTTCCACCAGTCCTGGCTGAGCACCGCGACGTGCCCACCGGCCTGGCGGGGGTCGAGCTCGGCGGTGTCCACGCCGTCCCACCGGATCACCCCGCCGGTCGGCCGGTACAGGCCGGCGATCAGCTTGGCCAGGGTGGACTTGCCCGAGCCGTTCTCGCCGACCAGCGCGACCACCTGCCCCCGATGGATGGTCAGGCTCACCTCGTCGACGGCCGGGGCGTCGGTGTCCGGATAGCGCAGGCTCACCCCGTCCAGCTCGATGACGTCGAAGCCGTCGGTCGGCCGCTCGCCGCCGGCGCCGGTCCGGCCGCGGGCCCGGTCCAGGAAGTCCCGGTAGTCCTGGTAGTAGAGCGCGTCCTCGTACAGCGAGTTGGTGGCGAACACCGCAGCGCCGAGGTTGGACCGCGCGGACTGGAGGGCGATCAGCGCGGTCGCGGCGGCGGCGAGGGCCACCATGCCGCCGAGCAGCAGACCGGCAAGGACGGCGTACACCCCGAAGGTGGCCAGGCCTGCGGCGGAGGTGCCGAGCACCCGGGTCCGGGTCTGGGCGCGAACCAGGCGCAGGTGCGCCCTCGTCTCGGTGACCATCATCCGCCGGTACTCGCCGAGCAGGAAGTCGCGCATCTGGTACGCCCGAACCTCGGCGGCGGTGCGCCGGTTGGCCATCAGATTGGCCAGCATCCACATCCGGCGACGCCGGTTGATCCGGGCCAGCATCTCCAGGTACTGCCGGCGGGCCATCTTCACCGCGGTCGCCGCCTCCGGCACCCCGGCGAGCAGCAGACAGGGCAGCAGCAGCGGCTGGATCACGGTGACCGCCGCCGCGGTGGCGAGCACGCCGACCAGGCCGGTGATCAGATTGACGGTGTGGTCGACGATCCAGGCCGCCTCGGTCACCCCGCGCTCCCGGGCCCGGTCCATCTCCTCGGCGAACCCGGCGTCGTCGAAGGCCGCCAGGTCGACGGCCGTGGTCGCCTCGAACAGCCGCAGCTCGACCTGGTAGTTGACCTGCGGGATGAGTCGGGCCTGCGCCCAGCCGGCCGCGATGGTCAGGCCGCCCCTGGCCATCACCGCCGCGGCGGTCAGCGCCAGGGCCGGCAGCGCCGCCCGGATCCGTTCCGGGGTGGGGCCGGCCGCGAACACCTCGCGCAACACGCCGGTGGTGGCCAGCAGGCCGAGGGTGGTCATCGCCCCGGCGGCGACGTTCAGCCCGATGGACGCGGCGGTGTCCCGGCGGCTGGTCGCCCAGGCCAGAGCGATCGCCTCACGGACCAGCAGGGGCAGCCGCCGGGCCACCGCCCAGAAGCTGGTGTGGGCGAACTCGGTCGCGTGGTGCAACCAACCCCGGTCGTCCAGCTCGGGCAGGGTCGACGCCTCGACGCCGTCAGCCGGCGAGCCCTCGGCCGGGGCGACGGGGTCGGTTTGGGCGACAGGGTCGGTTGGCAGGGTCTGGTCGGGCGCTCGGCGTTGGCGGACGGCTTTCTCCACGGACCCCTCCCGGAGAGCTGGCCCCGGACCGCCCGCTACGGTCGGCAGCCACGGGAATCCTACTGTCCGCGACGATTCGGTGTCTCGCCGCAATCGGCGTGCCGTGCCGGGGTCCGGCCCTCCCTGTGAGAACGCCGGCCGGCCGTCGCGGCGGGGCAGCCGCGACGGCCGGCGAAGGGCGACGTGAGCCGGTGGGAAGGGAACCCCGCCGTGGCGCAGGCGCTGGCGGGGCCCCTTCCCTCCGGTCAGCTGGCGGTCAGGGTGACGTCGTCGATGACGAAGCTGGTCTGCAGCGAGACATCCTCGACACCGGTGAACTTCAGGGTGACCGTCTGTCCGGCGTACGCGGCGGCGTTGAAGGTGCGCTGCACGTAGCCGGTGGCCTTGTTGAGGTTCGAGTACGTCGCCAGCGTAGTGCTGCCGACCTGGACGGTGAGCTTGTCGTACGCCGTGGAGGTGGTGGTCTCGGCGGTGTCGATGTGCAGCCAGAACGACAGGGTGTACGTGCCACAGCCGGCCGGGACGGTCAGCGACTGGGACAGCGTCTCGGTGCGGCTGCTGCCGTACCCGTTCATCCACGCCTTGTAGGTGCCGGTGCGGGCGGGCTGGCCCTGGTCGGTGGTGATGACGCCGGAGGACGCGGTCCAGACGGTCGCGCCGCTCTCGAAGCCGGAGTTGCCGACCACCTGGCCGCCGGCGCAGCCGCCGGTGCCGGTCACGGTGATGCTGTACGTGGCGGTGTGGGTGGCCGACCCGGTGCCGGTGACCGTGATGGTGTACGTGCCGGTGGTCGCCGTCGAGGAGGCGGCGACGGTCATCGTGGAGGAGCCACCGGAGGTGACCGACGACGGGCTGAACGACACGGTCACCCCGCTGGGCGCGCCGGTGGCGGACAGGGCGACGGTCTGGGCGCTGCCAGAGGTGGTGGCGGTGGAGACCGTGGCGGTGGTGGAGGCGCCCCGGGCGACGCTGCCGGAGGTCGGGCTGACCGCGACGGAGAAGTCGTTGGTCGGGGTGCCGGTGCCGACGGCCTGGTCCCAGATGGCGTACGCGATGCCGTCGGCGCTGCGGTTGAGCCCGGTGACGTTGATGTTGCTGGTGGTGTCGCAGGACGCGTGGTAGCAGGGGTCATACGAGGCGTTGGCGGTGCCGCCCCACTTGGTGGCCTGCGCGCTGGTCTTGCGGGCGCTGGCCCCCATCGCGTACCCGGAGGTGGGGATGCCGGCCTGCTGGAACGAGTAGTCGTCGGAGCGGCCCTGGCCCTCGACGTTCTCCTCCGGCGCCAGACCCAGCGAGTCCCAGTACGCCTTCAGCGGCGCACCGGTGGTGGAGGTGACCCGGTTGATGAAGTAGCCGCCGTTGGTGGAGGCGACCATGTCGAAGTTGTAGTACCCCTTGATGTAGCCCTTCTGGGTGGCGCTGAGCGAGTTGACGTAGAACTTCGAGCCCTGCAGGCCCTGCTCCTCGCCGTTCCACCAAGCGAACCGGACCCGCTTGGTCATGGTCGGGTTCTGCTGGGCCAGCACGAGGGCGTTCTCCAGCAGCACCGAGGAGCCGGAGCCGTTGTCGTTCATGCCGGGGCCGGCGGAGACGCCGTCGAGGTGGGAGCCGAACATGACCACCTGGTCGGCCGGCGCGGTGCCGGGCCACTCGGCGATGACGTTGTTGCCCGGGTAGGTGCAGCTCGTGCAGTTCTGCTCGGTGATGGTGTAGCCGGCGGCCTGGAGCTTGCCCTTGACGTAGTTGACGGAGGCCGTGTAGCCGGCGGAGCCGGCCCGGCGGTGGCCGCCGTTGCTGGTGGCGATGCTCTGGAGCTGGCTCAGGTGGGCCTGGACGTTCGTCACGGAGATGTCCGGGGCGGCCAGTGCGGCGAGCGCCGGCGCGGCGGGCCGGGCCGGTGCGGCGGCGGCCGGCAGCGTCGCCGCCGACGCCGTCAGGGCGACGGCGGCGGCGAGCGCGAGGCCCGCGGTCAACGTTGTGCGTCTCATGGATGCTCCTCGGTGCAGATCGGGGGTGTGCACCTGGGCGTGACCGGACCCCGTCCGCAGGGGTGGGCGGACGGGGTCCGACGGTGTCCGGGGACGCCGACGTTCGTTCCAGGGAAGCAAACACTGACATGCGTCGATCGGCTGGTCAACATCCATTAAGGTCATACTCCCGCACCGATCCCCCGATCCCCCGATCCCCGGTCACGCGCTCGACCCGGCCGGCGGAGCCGGGACGACCGACGTGACCGGGCCAGCCGCCGTGGCCAGGGCCGGTCAGCCGACCGGGGCGAGCAGGGCCTCGACCGCGGACGCGGTGGCCGGATGGGCGGCGAGCAGGGCGGCCACCTCCGGATCGGCCGCCGTGCCGAGCCCGGCCGACGAGTCCTGCCCCGGCCCCGACGCGCCGATCCGCCACTCGCCGGCGCAGCCGAGCAGGGCCGCCACGGCGTCGCAGGTGGCCGGGTGGCTGACGAGCAGGTCGATCACCGGGCCACCCGGGGCGGCGATCGGCGCGGCGCTGGGCGGCGCCGCCGGTCGGGCCGCCCAGGGCGGCACCCAGGCGTCCAGGGCGGGCAGGGCGGCGGGAAACGTCCGGCCGGCCTCGCGGACCAGGGTCGGCACCAGCTCGCCCGCCTGCTCGCGCAGGGTGGTGATCAGCGTCGGCAGCCAGGGCAGCAGCACCGGGTCGGGCAGCCGGGCGAACGCCGTGGAGATCACCTCCACCACGAACGGTGCCAGCCCGGGCACCGGCTCCAGAGCCTGCACGAACCCGCTGAGGTAATGCGGGAACGCCGGCACCACCAGCGGGTTGTCCAGCAACTCCACGGCTCGGGCCCGCAGCTCGGCCAGGGGCAGCAGGCCGAGCTGGTGCTGGGCGGCCCAGTGCAGCGCCACCCGGGCCGGGGCCTCCGGCCGGGACTGCCGCACGGCCAGTTCGAGCTGCGCCCGGTCGCAGCCGAGCGCCAGCGCGAGGCTCTCCATGCCGCAGAGGAAGCCGAGCATCGCCGCCACCTGCCGCACCCCCGCCTCCGGGTCGACGAAGGCGGTGGGCAGCAGGGTGCAGTAGTGCGCGTACCCGGTGGTGACGAACGCCGCGCACCAGGCCGGCAGGTCCGGCTCGGTGGCCCGGTAGTGAACCAGTAGCCGGCGGATGCGGCGCAGCACCTCGGGGGCCTCGTCGACGGTCCGCTCGGCGGCGAGCAGCTCCACGGCGCGGGCGCCCAACTCGTTGACGAGGCGACGGCCGTCGAGCAGCAGGATCGCGTCCTCGACCGCCTCCAGGGCGACCGCCGCGGTGGCCCGTGGGCTCCAGGCCCGGCGGCGCAGCCGCTGCTCGAGGACCTGCTCGACGGTGACGCCCTCGTAGCCCAGCTCGATCAGCGAACGCTGGTGCCGGCCCAGCGCCAGGTCCCAGCTCTCCTGCGTCGACCGCTCCCCCAGCCGGCGCTCACCCATGATCGGGCGGACCGCGTCGGGGGGCAGCAGGTGACGAAGCCGCCACAGCAGGTCGGAGCAGCCGGCCAGGGCCGGCTGGCCCTGGAGGTCCAGCAGGGCCCGCGCGATGGTGCGCTTGTCCAGGTCCAGCCCGAGCGGGGTGAGCCGGTCGAGCACATCGCGGGCCAGCGGCGGCAGGGCGTCGTAGCCGACCTGACCAATCCGGTCGCCGCCGAGCAGGATCTCGCAGAGCCGCCGGACGTCCCGCCGGCCCGGCACCACGTCCTTCTCGATGCAGGTCACCGCCGCGTCAGCGAAGTCGTACGGGGTGGGGCGGGCCCGGTTGCGCAGCCCGGCGAGCAGGATCGACGTCTCGAAGACGGCGATCGCGTCGGCGGTGCTGGCCAGGTACCCGTTGCGCCGGGCCAGCCGGACGATGTCCACGCACCAGCCGCGCAGTTCCGCCTCGTCGAGGTCGTCGAGGACCGGCGGCCGGGCCAGGAACCCCGACAGCCGGTCGGTGACCGGCTCCTCGGCGACCGCCACCGCGACGGCGGCCTTGCGGGCCCGGCCCTTGCCCGACTTGCCGCCAGCCTGGCCGGCGAGCCGGAACGGCTTCACCCCGGAGCGGGACAGCGCCTTGGCCCAGGTGGCGGCGGCGATGGAGACCGAGCCGGACGCGAGCCCGAACTGCGCCTCGATGGCCGAATGGCTGGACGGGATCAGCCCGTAGAGCCAGCGGGTGCCGGTGCGCGGGCTGATCTCGTACGCCGCCGCGTCGGGGCCGGTGCCGAACTGCGCGACGGGGCTGGCGGCGTGGAACGCGCCGCAGACGTACAGGCAGTCGGCCGGGTCGGTGCCGGAGGCGGCCAGGTGCTCCCGCATCCGGGTCCACATGTAGCGCTCGCGCTCCTCGTCGGAGTCGTGCCGGGCCGCGTCGGCCGGGCGCAACCGCCGGAACAGGCTGCCGATCAACACCATCACCTGCCGGTACGTCGCGTGGTCGGCGCCGACCAAGGGTTGCTCGACGTACTGGTCCCACCACTCCGACCAGTGCCGCACCTTGCCGTGGTGCAGCAGGTACGTCTCCAGCTCGGCGAAGCGGGGCCGCAGGTCACCGATCTCCACACCGACGGCGTCGCCGTGCAGCGCTGTCTCCTCCTCGTGGGCCGCCGCCGTCTCCCCCGTCGACCCGCCGGCCGGGCCGTCCGTCCCGCCCTGGCCCTCGGCCGGGTCGCGGGGCGACCACTGGAAGACGTGGTCGACCGAGCGGTCCACCAGCACCAGCTCGACGCCGGGGGTCTCCAGCGCGTACGCGATCGCCTGGTACTCCGCCGACGCCTCGGTGATCGGCGCGACGACGCTCAGCGGTGCCCAGTCGGCGGGGAAACCGTCCAGCTTGGAGGCGAACGCCTGCACCGCCACCGGCAGCCGGCAGTTGCGCAGCTCCCCCAGCAGGGGTTGCAGGTCCTCACAGAGCTCCAGGTAGACCACCTTCGGCCGCTTGGCGCGTAGTCGTCGGGCCATGGCCAGCGCGGACGCCGGCGAGTGGTGGCAGACCGGGAAGATCTCCAGCCGCTCGCCGAGCGCCCGGTCGACGTCGTCGACCAGACCGGTGAGGATGTCGGCGAGCGCGTCCGGGCTGCCGGCGAAGGCCGCGGCGGCGTCGGTGAGCTGCTCGCGCAGTCCCCGGAACGCACCGGACGCGGCGGCGGTCGGGGACCGGTCCCCGGCGGGCCGGACGACGTCGGCCGACGAGCCGCCCGATGGGATCTCGCCGGGGGGCGGTGGTGGGGTCGCGCCGGGCGGCGCGGTCGTCGGGCCGCTCACGACAGGTTGGCGATCGCCTGGCGGCCTCCGGCGAGGAAGCCCTCCCACGAGCCGTCGGCCTTGGCCCGGGGCTCCACGACGCCGTGCAGGTATTTGTTGAGGATCGCCAGGTCCTCCGGGCTACGCCGGGCCAGCGAGCCGACCAGCGAACCGGCGAGGGTCTCCGCGCGCAGCGTGCGGTCGCCGAAGAACTGGCTGTGCAGGATCGCATCCTCCAGCACGCCGATCTGCTCGGCGGTGGACAGCGCCGACTCCAGCTTCTCGTCGTCGCTGGTGGCCGACGCGGCGGCGGCCCGCAGGTCGGCGAAGCTCTGCAGCAGGATGTCCAGCAGGGTCGGCGGGACGTCCAGCTCGATGCGGTGCCGGCGCAGCAACTCCTCGGTGCGGAACCGGACGATCTCCGCCTCGCTGCGCTTGTTGGTCACCACCGGGATGCGGACGAAGTTGAACCGCCGCTTCAGCGCCGAGGACAGGTCGTTGACGCCCCGGTCCCGGCTGTTGGCGGTGGCGATGATGGAGAAGCCGGGCTTGGCGAAGACGATGTTGTCCTCGTCCAGCTCGGGGATGGAGACGTACTTCTCGGACAGGATGGAGATCAGCGCGTCCTGCACGTCGCTGGTGGAGCGGGTCAGCTCCTCGAACCGGCCGATCACCCCCTGCTCCATCGCGGTCATGATCGGCGAGGGGATCATCGACTGCCGGGACTGCCCCTTGGCGATGACCATGGAGACGTTCCAGGAGTACTTGATGTGGTCCTCGGTGGTGCCGGCGGTGCCCTGCACGACGAGGGTGGAGTTGCCGCAGACCGCGGCGGAGAGCAGCTCGGCCAGCCAGCTCTTGCCGGTGCCCGGGTCGCCGATGAGCAGCAGGCCCCGGTCGGAGGCGAGGGTGACGATGGCTCGCTCGACGAAGCTGCGGTCGCCGAACCACTTCTGGGCGACCTCCCGGTCGAGCCCGTCGGCCCGTTCGGAGCCGAGCACGAACAGCCGCACCATGCGGGGGCTCAGCCGCCAGGAGAACGGCTTCGGGTCGGTGTCGACCGACTCCAGCCAGGCCAGTTCCTCGGCGAACTTGACCTCGACGGGGGCGCGCAACATCTCGGACATGTCAGGGGTCTCCTAGGTGAGGAAGTTCTTGAGCTCGAAGACGAGTTTGCGGATGTGGCCGGAGATGACCGGAGTGCCCAGATCCTTGAAGCGCTGGCGGAACCAGGGGTTGACGATCTGGGTGCCGGAGCTGTTGACCGAGCCGACCGGAATGAACTTCACCCCGGAGCGGTGCACCGCCTCGATGCCGTCGAAGAGCGGCTGCGAGCGGTCGAACTCGTAGAAGTCCGAGATCCAGACCAGCACGGTGTTGCGCGGCTCGGTGATCTTCGGCCGGGCCAGGGCCATCGCCACCGGGCCGTCGTTGCCGCCACCCAGCTTGGTGCGCAGCAGCACCTCGAAAGGGTCGTGCACCCACGGGGTCAGGTCCAGCGCCCGGGTGTCGTACGCGATGAGGTGCACGTCGACCTTGGGCAGCCCGGCGAAGATGGACGCCAGGATGGTGCAGTTGACCATCGAGTCGACCATCGAACCGGACTGGTCGACCACCACGATCAGCCGGGCCGGGGTGGTGCGCCGAGCGGTCTGCCGGTAGAAGAGCCGGTCGACGTAGAGGCGCTGGTCCTCCGGGCTCCAGTTGGTGAGGTTCTTCCAGATCGTGCGGTCGAGGTCGAGGTTGCGGAACACCCGTTTCGGCGGCACCGACCGGTCGATGGTGCCCACGCTGGTCTGCTCGACCTGGGTCCGCAGCACCTCGGCGACCTCGTCGACGTACCGGCGGATCAGCGCCTTCGCGTTAACCAGCGCCACCCCGGAGAGGTTCGACTTGTCCCGCAGCAGTTGCTCGATCAGCGACATGCTCGGGGTGAGCTTCGCGGCCAGCTTCGGGTCGGCCAGCACCTCGCGCAGGTGCATCCGGCGCACCAGGTCGCCCTCCAGGCCGGCCAGCACCCCGCCCAGGCCGGTGCCGCCGGCGGCACCGGCCTGCCGGCGCAGCTCACCCGGCTCCCAGCCGAGCGCCCGCTCGAACCAGCCAGCGTCGGACTGCCACCGGGCGAGCTGGGTGGCGCTGACGCTGCCCCCGCCGGTGGCGAAGACGTTGAGCAGCAGCTTGGACACCAGCGCGGCCCGCCGCACCTCGGCCTCCCCCGCCGGGGCCGGCTCGTCGCCCGCCGGTCGGTCGGCGGTGAGCAGCCCGTCCAGCTCGGCGGCGAGGTCGGGAAAGCGCTGTACCACGTTGTCCACGGAGACCGACGGGTCCAGCAGCGCGGCCGGCAGACCGAGGTCGTCGACGACGGCGACGCTGGCCGCCTCCAGGGACGGCTGCTCCTCGGGGTCGAAGAGCTGGGCCAGCAGCCGCCAGTAGAGCACCTGTCGGCGGTTGGCATCGGCGTTCACGTGCGCGTCTCCGGGCGCCTCGGGGGTCGTGGTCATCGGCGCAGCAGCCGTCCCGCGCGTTCCCGGAGCACGGCGACGGAGTCGCCGGCCTTCGCCTCGGCCTTGGCTACCTTCGCGTCGGTGGGGCCCTGCGCCCAGTCACCGTTGTGCGCGGCGACGGTGGCCCGCTTGACCCTGGCCTGCACGGCCAGCGGCTGCACCGTCCATTGGCCGGCGTCCCAGCGCAGCAGGCCCAGGCAGGCCGTCGAGGCGGCGACCAGGGCGGGGGTGAGTGGGCCGCAGGTCGGCAGTCGATCGACGGCGACCGCGACGCTCGCCCCGTCGACGGTGAACCGGACGGCCCCGTCGTCGCCGGTGTCGACGGCGTACCCCTCCAGCAGCACCGGCTCGGCGATGGCGACGGGGTGCCGGTCCAGCGGCGGCACCGGCGCGGCCAGCGCGGCGGGCAGCAGCACCCGGGCGGTGGCGAACGGGTCGGCCGGCTCCCCGGCGCGGGCCTGGCCGTCGCGCCACCACAGGTCGCCGCCGGCCAGCGGCAGGTCGGTCACCTCCAGGCCGCGGCGCTCGGCCAGCGCGGCCAGCAGGACCGGGTGGTCGGCGAGCAGCCGCCACAGCGCCGGGCCGACGATCGTGTCGACCTTGGTGGCCGCGACGGCGGTGCGGACCAGCCGCGCCGGCCCCCCGCCGGACGGTTCGAGGACGCCGTGCGCCTGGACCTGGACGGCGGTGGCGTGCTCGTGCACGTCGATGCCGAGCACCAGCAGCCGGCCGGAGACCCGCTCGACGCCCGCGGCGGACGGGTCGCCGACGCCGGTCGTCTCCTGGGCGAGCAGCACGGCGCGGGCCCACAGGTCGGCCCACCGCCGGGCCGGCACCGCCGCCATGGTGGCCACCGGGCAGGACGCGGCCAACTCGCCGGCCAGGCCGTCGAGAAGAACGGCGAGCCGGCGCAGCGCCGGGACGGCGAGGGCCGCCTCGACCGGTCGGCCGCCGGCCGCCACCAGGTCGTGGTTGACGCCGCGCCAGCCGATGATGGCCAGCTCGGTCAGCCAGGACCGGGCCGCGGGGAGCGGGGCGGCGGCCCCGGCCGGTAGCGGCCCGGCCGCCGGCGCGGGCTGCGCCGCGCGCTCCCGGCCGCCGGCGGCGTCGGCCCCAGCGAGTAGGGCGTCGTGCGCCGCGCCGAGCAGGGCGGTGCGCGCCCCGGCCAGGGCGGCCAGGTGCTCGTCGCCCGGCGATCCGGCGGTGACCTTCGCGACCGCCTCGGCGACCCGGTCGCCCAGCGGGGTGCCGGCCAGCGCGGCGGCGAGCCCGCCGAGCGCGGCGACCTGCGCCTCACCGGGCCGGGCCAGGCCGGCCACCAGGGCGTCGTCGAGGCCGTCCACCAGGGCGAGGGCGGCGTTGACGCCCGCCGGTGCGGCATTGACCAGCGCGGTGAGCTGGGCCCCGCGCATCAGCGGACCGCCCCGGTCGCCGGGAACCAGTGCAGCTCGGGCAGCGGCCCGTCGGCCGCCGGGAGCTCCAGGTAGCTCAGGTGGCGCAGGAACCGGCTGAACACCACCGCCGCCGGGGTGGGTTCGTGGTGGCCGTCGAGCCTGCGGAGCAGGTCGGCGCCGGTCTGCGCCCCGTCGGTCACGTCGACGCGCAGGTACCGGCTGACGCGCGCGACGCCGTACTGGAGGACCGCCTCGTCGAGCAGGGCGTGCAGGTGCTTGCAGGGCGCGCCGCGCAGCCCGCCGCAGGGCCGGTTGTTGTTGGTGGAGCAGTTGAACCCGTGGCTGCCGGCGGCGATCGAGGAGACATACACCCGATCGATGTCGGACCCGCTGGACACCACCCCCTGCAAGCGGCCGTCCGCCAGCTCGACGAAGGGGACCTTCGCCAGCTTGCGGGGACGCACCGCGGGCAGCACCGACGCGAGGCTGCGCCGCTCCCACGGGACGTGCTCCGTCTCCAGCACTACGACCTCCGTACCCGGTGCGCCGGTGGGCGCGCCGACTCCGCGCCGACGGCGAGGCCGACGCACCACAAGGGACAACGGGCACGACGACCCGCGCGGAACCGAGCCTCACCAGGACGCCCGTCCGGATTCCGATCTTGCACCACGGGTACGACACGATCAGTCGGCGGTACCCACCGCCGGCCGATCCGTCCAGCAGGGGTCGGCCCGCCGATGCGGGAGCATCGTCCGGGTGGCCTGAGCGCGCCGGGGTGCGACATGTCCCGCCTGGTGGCAGTCTGGCCCGGGCGGCCGGGCCCACCCAGTACGGTTACGGCCGCGCAAGGGTTGAGCAGGTGCGGGAGGAGAGCCGGGAATGGCCGAGGAGATCATCACCACCGACGAGTGGCGGGCGCTGGCGGCGCACGCGGAGAAGGTGCGCGACCAGCACCTGCGTGAGCTGTTCGACGCCGACCCGCAGCGGGGTGAACGGCTCGCCGGCGAGGTGGCGGACCTGCACGTCGACTGGAGTAAGAACCTCGTCACCGACGAGACGCTGGCCCTGCTCGCCGCCCTGGCGCGGCGGGCCGGGCTGACCGACCGGATCGCCGCGATGTTCTCCGGCGCGCGGATCAACGCCACCGAGGGCCGGGCGGTGCTGCACACCGCCCTGCGCCAGCCCCGGGACGCCGCGCTGAGCGTGGACGGCCGGGACGTGGTGGCCGACGTGCACGCGGTGCTGGACCGGATGGCGGCGTTCGCCGACCGGGTCCGCTCCGGCGAATGGGTCGGGCACACCGGCGAGCGGATCCGCACCGTGGTCAACATCGGCATCGGCGGCTCCGACCTGGGGCCGGTGATGGCGTACGAGGCGCTGAAGGCGTACCGGGACGCCGGGATCTCCTGCCGGTTCGTCTCGAACATCGACCCCACCGACATCGCCGAGGCCACCGCCGACCTGGATCCGGCGAGCACCCTGTTCGTGGTGGTGTCGAAGACGTTCTCCACCCAGGAGACCCTGGCCAACGCCCGGCAGGCGCGCGACTGGCTGCTGGGCGGCCTCGGCGGCGACGACTCGGCCGTGGCCCGGCACTTCGTCGCGGTGAGCACCAACGCCGATCGGGTACGGGACTTCGGCATCGACCCGGAGAACATGTTCGGCTTCTGGGACTGGGTGGGCGGGCGGTACTCGCTGCCCTCGGCCGTCGGGCTGTCGGTGATGCTGGCGGTCGGGCCGGCGCGCTTCGGTGAGCTGCTCGCCGGGTACCACGCCGTCGACGAGCACTTCCGGACCACGCCGGTGGAGCGCAACGTGCCGGCGCTGCTCGGCCTGCTCAACGTCTGGTACACGAACTTCCTGGGCGCGCAGACCCACGCGGTGCTCCCGTACTCGCAGTACCTGCACCGGTTCCCGGCGTACCTCCAGCAGCTCACCATGGAGAGCAACGGCAAGTCGGTGACCCTCGACGGCACCCGGGTCTCGTACGACACCGGGGAGATCTACTGGGGCGAGCCGGGCACCAACGGTCAGCACGCCTTCTACCAGCTCATCCACCAGGGCACCCGGCTGGTGCCGGCGGACTTCATCGGGTTCAGCCGACCCCGGCACGACCTGGACGACATGCACGACCTGTTCATGTCGAACTTCTTCGCGCAGACCGCCGCGCTGGCCTTCGGCCGGACCCTCGAGCAGGTCGAGGCCGACGGCACCCCGGCCGAGCTGGCGCCGCACAAGGTGATGCCGGGCAACCACCCGACCACCTCGATCACCGCCGCCGAGCTGACCCCGGCCGTGCTGGGCCAGCTCATCGCGCTCTACGAGCACATCGTGTTCACCGAGGGCGCGATCTGGGACATCAACCCGTTCGACCAGTGGGGTGTGGAGCTGGGCAAGGTGCTGGCCAACCAGCTCGCGCCGCTGCTCACCGGGAACGAGGCCGACCTGTCCGGGCTGGACTCGTCGACCCGGGCCCTGATCGCCCGTTACCGGGCCCAGCGGCACGCCGCCGGCTGAGCCGCACCACCCCTACCGCGCCCGCACTGAGCCGGGGGGCGGGCCCCCCCCCGGGCGGGCGGCGGCGGTTGGGGAGCCCCACCCCCGCCCCCCCCCCCCCCCCCCCCCCCCCCCCCCCCCCCCGGCTCAGTCTTTTCGCAGCACCCACGTCGTCCCAGCCCACCCGATCGTCCCAGCACACACGGCCCGACCCTGACTTTTGTCACCGCGACCCGTGTAACACGCATTCGGGTTCGTGACTTAGTGCACTGGGATGGAGCAGTCCCTCCAACGAGACTCGACACATCGCCGGGAAACGGAACCGGCCGAGATCGCGGAGGGGGCCACGGTGGACGAGCGCTACGACAACTACTGCGCCGCTGACCGGCTCTTCTACGACTCGCTCGGCAGCGCAGTCGCGCAGGCAGCCTTCGGCGGGGCGGAGCGGCAGGTGCCTGAGGGCTGGCGCCGCGAGTCACTCGACGACTGGCTCATCCACGCCCCGGAGGGCGGCTCGCTGCCGCAGCAGGGCTGGAAGATCCATGTGTCGGCCACCCTGGCCAACGCCGAGCGGGTGCTCGACGCGGTGTGGGGCTACTGCGTGCCGCGTGGGCTGTCGTTCAAGTTCCTGCGTGGCCCCCGCACCCTGCTGCTGCGCAACTCCAAGTACGCCTCCCGGTCGGCCAGCGGCAAGTTCGTCACCATCTACCCGCGAGACGCCGCCGAGCTGGAGCTGGCCTGCAAGGAGCTCGACACGCTGCTCGCCGGCGAGGACGGGCCGTACATCCTCAGCGACCTGCGCTACGGCGCCGGCCCGGTGCACGTGCGCTACGGCGGCTTCGCCCGCCGCTACTGCCTCTCCCCTGACGGGCAGGTCGTCCCGGCCATCGCCGACGGCACCGGTACCCTGGTGCCCGACCGCCGCGACCCGGTGTTCCACCTGCCGGAGTGGGTCACCCTGCCGGACTTCCTCGCCCCGCACCTGGCCGCCCGCAGCGCCACCAGCACCACCGAGGTGCCGTACAAGATCGAGAAGGTCATCCACTTCTCCAACGGCGGCGGCCTGTACGTGGGCCGGGACCTGCGCACCGACACCGAGGTGGTGCTCAAGGAGGCCCGCCCGCACGCCGGACTCGACGCCGACGGCACCGACGCGGTGACCCGGCTGGCACAGGAGGCGACCGCGCTACGCCGGCTCGCCGACCTGCCCCAGGTGCCCGCCGTGCACGACGAGTTCACCCTCGGCGAGCACCGTTTCCTGGCCCTGGAGTTCATCGAGGGTCGCGCGCTGAACAAGGTCGTCGTCGACCGGTACCCGCTGATCGACGCCGACGCCACCGAGGCCGACCGGGCGGCGTACGCCGACTGGGCGCGCGACGTCCTGACGCAGGTCGAGGCGATCGTCACCGCGATCCACGAGCGCGGCCTGGTCTACGGCGACCTGCACCTGTTCAACATCATGGTCCGCCCGGACGACCGGGTGGCGCTGGTCGACTTCGAGGTCACCGCGCCGATCGAGGGGCACCGCCGGCCCGGGCTGCGCAACCAGGGGTTCGCCGCGCCGAACGACCGGACCGGTCCGGCGGTCGACCGGTACGCCCTGGCCTGCCTGCGCCTGGCCCTGTTCCTTCCGCTGACCCAACTCGTCCGGATCGCCCCGGACAAGGCCGGGCACCTGGCCGACGTGATCGCCGAGAGCTTCCCGGTCCCCCGCGAGTGGCTGGCCGAAGCGGTCGCCGAGATCACCGCCGCCACGTCCGACCGCCCGACCGGCTCCGGAACCACCGGCTCCGGGGCCACCGCCTCCGTGATCACCGGCTCCGGAACCACCGGCTCGCCAACCGCGCCGGCACGCCGGTACGACCTGGACGGTGACTGGCCCGACGTGCGCCGGCGGCTCTCCACGGCGATCCTCGCCAGCGCCACCCCGGCCCGCGACGACCGGCTCTTCCCCGGCGACATCGCGCAGTTCCACACCGGCGGGCTCAACCTCGCCCACGGTGCCGCCGGGGTCCTGCACGCCCTGGCCGTCAGCGGCGCGGGCCGCTGGCCGGAACACGAGCAGTGGCTGGTACGACGGGCCACCGCCCCCGCCTCCGGCACCCGGCTCGGCTTCTACGACGGCCTGCACGGGGTGGCGTACGCGCTGGAGCACCTGGGCCGCCGGTCCGACGCCCTCGACGTACTCGACATCTGCCTACGCCAACCCTGGACCGAGCTGGACCTGAGCCTGGCCAGCGGGCTGTCGGGGATCGCCTTGAACCTCGCCGAGCTGGCCGCACGCACCGGGGAGACCGGGCTACGCGACGCCGCCCGCGAGGTCACCGAGGCTGTCGTCGACCGGCTCGCCGACGACCCCGGCCCGGACATCAGCGGCGGCCGGAACCCGTACGCGGGGCTGCTGCGCGGCCGCACCGGAGCGGCGCTGCTGCTGGTGCGACTGCACGAGCTGACCGGCGACCCGGCCCTGCTGGAGCACGCCGCCACCGCCCTGCGGCAGGACCTGCGCCGGTGCGTGGTCCGCCCGAACGGGGCACTGGAGGTCAACGAGGGCTGGCGGACCATGCCCTACCTCGGTCAGGGCAGCGTCGGCATCGGCCTGGTGCTCGACCAGTACCTGCGCCATCACGCCGACGAGCGCTTCGCCGAGGCGAGCGCCGGGGTGCGGCGGGCCGCCCGGTCCCCGTTCTACGCCCAGTCGGGCCTCTTCGCCGGCCGGGCCGGAATCATCGCGTACCTGGCCACCCTGACCGACGAGCCCGAGGCGCGTCGCGAGCTGGCTGCGCAGCTGCGCCGGCTCGCCTGGCACGCCCTGCCGTACGGCGGCGGGACCGCCTTCCCCGGCGAGCAGCTCCTGCGGCTCTCCATGGACCTGGGCACCGGCACCGCCGGCGTGCTGCTCGCGCTGGCCACGGCGCGGCACGACGAGCCGGTGGCACTGCCCTTCCTCGCGCCGCTGTCCGGCGCACCGAGACTTCCTCGCCACGGCGAGGGGGAACACCACCACCACGATGAAAGGAAGTGAGCACCATGGCGCTCCTCGACCTGCAGGGCCTCGAGATGGCCTCCACCGACCGCACCGGCGGCGGCTCCAGCGCGAGCCTGCTGCTCTGCGGCGACAGCTCGCTCTCCATCACGACCTGCAACTGATCGCCCGCACCACCCACGTGACCATCACCACCCCACGAAAGGACGTGAACATCATGGCGCTCCTCGACCTCCAGGGCCTCGAGATGGCCTCCACCGACCGCACCGGCGGCGGCTCCAGCGCGAGCCTGCTGCTCTGCGGCGACAGCTCGCTCTCCATCACGACCTGCAACTAGTTTCGGGTCGCTCTGCGGCGCCCCGGGTGGACAGCTCTGTCCGCCCGGGGCCGCTCTCCGTTTCCGAGGAGGACCGATGCCCACGGGCGACGGGATGTTCCGGCGGGTAGTCCGGGACGCCGGTGGCTGGACGGCCGCGCTGGCCGCCATCACCCTGACCGGCGCGCTCGCCGAACTGCTGCTGCCGGCGGTTCTCGGCGTCGCCGTCGACGCGGCGCTGACCGGCGGGAGCCGCTGGTGGCCGGCCGCCGTCTGCGCCCTGGTCGCCGTCCTCGTCGCCACCGACACCCTCGCCGACCTGGCCAGCGGGTACGGCGCCGCCCGCGCCACCGCCCGGCTCCGGGAACGGCTGCTACGGCACCTCTTCGCCCTCGACGTGCGCGCCGCCCGTCGGCACCCCGTCGGGGATCTGGTCGGCCGGCTCGTCGGCCAGGCCGCGGACGCCGGACAGGCCGGCACCACCGTGGTGCTCGGCGCGATCGCACTGCTGCCCCCGCTCGGCAGCGTCGTCGCGCTCACCCTGATCGAACCGGCGCTGGGCGTCACCCTGCTCGCCGGGCTGGTGCTGCTGGCCGGCCTGATGCGGGCGTTCGTCACTGACGCCTCGGCGGCCACCGCCGGCTACCAACGGGCCCTGAACTCGATCGCCGGCCGGCTGCTGGAATCCCTCGCCGGCGCCCGGACCATCGCCGCCGCCGGAACCCACCGCAGGGAGGCGCAGCGGGTGCTCGCCGCGCTGCCGGAGCTGGGCGCGAACGGCCGGCGCGGCTGGGAGCTGCTGGCCCGGGCCAGCGCCCGCACCGCCGCCGTGGCGCCGCTGCTGCAACTGGGCGTGGTCGCCGTCGGCGGGTACGCGCTGACCGCCGGCTGGCTCACCCCCGGCCAGTTGGTCTCGGCGGTCCGCTACGCGGCGATCGGGGCCGGGCTGGGCGCGGTCCTGGCCGGCCTGAACCGTCTCGTGCGCAGCCGCTCCGGCGCAGCCCGCGTCGCCGAGGTGCTGGCGTACCCCGTGCCCACCGACGGCGACCGTCGGCTGCCGGCGGGCCGCGGGGCGCTGCGGCTGACAGCGGTGAGCGTGTACGCCGACGACGGCCGGCCCGTTCTCGACGGGGTCGACCTGACCGTGCCGGCCGGCGTCACGGTGGCCGTGGTCGGGCCGTCCGGCGCCGGCAAGTCCACCCTGGCCGCCGTCGCCGGGCGGCTGCACGACCCGGACTCCGGCGAGGTCTGCCTGGACGGCGTGCCGCTGCCCCGGCTGCGCCCGGACGAGCTGCGCCGGGCCGTCGGGTACGCCTTCGACCGGCCGGCGCTGGTCGGCGCGACCGTGCACGACGCGATCGGCCTGGCCCTGCCCCGGGACGAAGCCGCCCCGCCCGCAGACGGGTCGTCGGCCGCCCCCGCCGTCCGGCGGGCCGCCGAGGCGGCGGCGGTCGCCGATGTCGTGGACCGCCTGCCGGCGGGTTTCCGCACCCCGCTGGCAGACACCCCGCTCTCCGGCGGCGAGGCCCAGCGGCTCGGGCTGGCCCGCGCCTTCGCCGGGGCCGATCGGCTGCTGATCCTCGACGATGCCACGTCCAGCCTGGACACCGTCACCGAACACCGCATCGCCCGGGCGGTGACGGGCCGGCCGGGCGAGCGTACCCGGTTGGTGGTCACCCACCGGGCCGCCACGGCGGCGGCGGCCGACCTGGTCGCCTGGCTCGACGGCGGCCGGCTGCGCGCCCTCGCCCCGCACCGGCGGCTCTGGGCGGACCCGGCTTACCGGGCGGTCTTCCGCACCGACGGGGCCCCCCGATGAGCCGCCGAAACGCCCGGGTGCCACACCGGGAGACCCGGGTGTCGACCGGCGCCGGGGTACGACGGGCGACCTGGGGGGCGCTCCGCGCACGGCGGCCGGCCGTGACGCGGCTCGTCGGCTGGTCGGTCGTCGAGGCGCTGCCGGCGCTGCTCTCCGGCGCCCTGGTGGCGCGGGCGGTCGACGCGGGCTTCCTGGCCGGACGCCTGAACGTCGGCCTGGGCTGGCTGGGGCTGCTCGCCGGGGCGGTGCTCATCGGCGCGGTGGCGACCGGTCGGACGTACCGGAGCCTGGGCGCGGTGGTCGAACCGTTCCGGGACGACCTCGCCGGCCGGGTGGTCCGGGCCGCCTTGCGGGACGCCACCCGGGTCGGCGGACGCGCCGACACCGCCTCGGCGGCCCGGCTGACCCACCAGGTGGAGCTGGTCCGGGACACCTTCGCCGGCCTGCTGATGGTGACGCGTGGCTTCCTGTTCGCTGCCGGGGCGGCCCTGCTCGGGCTGGTGGCCCTGGACCCGGTGATGGCTGCGCTGGTGGCCGCGCCGCTGGTCGTCGGGCTCGCCGTGTTCCTCGCCGCGCTCCCGGCGATGGCCGGGCAGCAGCGACGGTACGTCCGCGCCGGCGAGGAGCTCGGCCGGGCCGCCGCGACCGCGCTGTCCGGGCACCGGGACGTGCGGGCGTGCGGCGCGACCGAACGGGTCGTCGCCGACGTGGGGCGGCGGGTGGCCGACCAGGCCGCCGCCGAACGGACCCTGGCGCGGATGTCCGCCGTACGCAGCCTCAGCCTCGGCCTGGGCGGCTGGCTGCCGCTGGCGGTGCTGCTACTGGCGGCGCCGTGGCTGGTGGACCGAGGCCTGACCGCCGGCGCGGTGCTCGGTGCCCTGATCTACGTCTCCACCGGCCTCCAGCCCGCCCTGCACGCGCTGGTGCAGGGCCTCGGCGGCGGTGGCCTGCGGTACGTGGTCACCCTGGACCGCATCCTGCGGACCTGCCCCGACGACGAGCCCGACCCGCCGCCCGCCGCCCCGTCCGCAGCCCCGTCCGACCAGCCGGCAGACGGCCCGCCATCGGCGCGGGACGCGAGTCCAGCAGCCCCGCGGGACGCGAGCCCAGCAGCCGCGCGGATCCACAGGCTGACCTTCCGGTACGGGGCGGCGGCGAGGCCGGTACTGGCGGACGTCACCCTGACCCTGCCCCCCGGGGAGCACCTCGCCGTGGTCGGGGCGAGCGGGGCGGGCAAGTCCACCCTGGCCGCCCTGCTGTCCGGGCTGCTCGTGCCACAAGCCGGCACGGTGCTCCTGGGCGGGGTCCCGGTGGCCACCGCCCCACCGGCCGCGCTGGCTCGCCTCCGGGTGCTGGTGCCGCAGGAGGCGTACGTCTTCACCGGCTCACTCGCCGACAACCTGCGCTACCTGCGCCCAGAGGCCGACGACGACACCGTGGCGGCCGCCGTCGAGGTTCTCGGGGCGAGAACGCTGGTCGCCCGGCTCGGTGGGCTGGGCGGGACGGTGACGCCGGACGCGATCTCCGCCGGCGAACGGCAACTCCTCGCTGCGGTGCGGGCGTACCTGTCCCCCGCTCCGCTGGTGATCCTCGACGAGGCCACCTGTCACCTGGACCCGGCGGCGGAGGCGACGGTGGAGGACGCCTTCGCCCGCCGGCCCGGCACGCTGGTGGTGATCGCGCACCGGATCAGCTCCGCCGTCCGCGCCCGCCGGGTGCTGGTGGTCGACGGCGAGCGGCCGGTTACGGGCACCCACGAGGAACTGCTGGGCCTATCTGCAACGTACCGAGAACTCGTCGGCCACTGGACCGACCACCCCACCCCAGCCCCCCAACACTAACCCCCACCCCACCCACCCCCACGCCGCGCAAATACCCGGAAAGGGTTCCCTTTCCGGGTATTTGCCTGCGGGGGAGAGCGTTTTTCGTGTCCCCGGGGGGGTGTTAGGTGGGGGGAGCGGGGCGGGGGCTTGTCGGGTTCGGGTGGCGTCAGATCCAACCGGATTCCCGGGCGACCCGGACCGCCTCCACCCGGGTCCGGGCCCCGGTCTTGCGGGCGATACGCCCGAGGTGGTTGCGGACGGTGCCGCAGGAGAGGCTCAGCGAACCGGCCACCTCGGCGACCGGGGCACCGTCGGCGGTCAGCCGTAGCACCTCGGTCTCCCGGACGGTCAGCGGGCTGTCGGCGGCGAGCGCCGCCAGGACGAGTTCGGCGTCGACCACCGACTCGTGCCGCGCGAGCCGCCGGATCCCGTCGACCACCCGGTGCGGGGACACGTCGCTGGCCAGGATGCCGACCGTACGGCCCGGGGAGAACACGCCGTGCAGGCCCCGGACGCGACGCGGGTCAGCGAGCACCAGCAGGGGGCACGGCTGCGCCACCGTCGCCGCCCCTTCGGTGATCAGGTCGAAGTCCATCACCGCAACGTCCGGCCGGCCGGCACGGACCGCTTGACCGACCGCGTCGCGGCGGCCCACCTCCGCCACCACGTGGATGTCCTCCTCGGCGGCGAGGACGAGGGACAACGCACCTCGGACCAGTGCACCGTCCAGGGCGAGCAGGGTACGGATCATATCGGACCCCTCCGGCACTTCCATTGACCACCGACGGTCAACATTCAAACACGTAACTTGGCACTCCGCTCGGTGAGCGGGCGGGCCCCGGAACGACCGCGCCGGGGCCCGCCCGCGACGGCTACAGCCAGCCGTCCCGCTGCGCCAGCCGGACGGCTTCCAGCCGGTTTCGGGTGCCGGTTTTGTGCAGAATGGCCGAGAGGTGGTTGCGTACAGTGCCGTGGGCAAGGAAGAGCCGGCGAGCGATCTCCTTCAGCGGCAGCCCCTCGGCGGCGACCCGCAGCACCTCCAGTTCCCGACGGGTCAGCGGGTTGACCGGCGGGCTGAGCACGGCCACCGCGGCCACCGGGTCGATCACCCGTTCCCCGGCGGCGGTCGTCCGGACCGCGCGTACCAGTTCCGACAGCGCGATGCTCTTGCTGACCAGGCCGCGCGCCCCGGCCGTCAGGGCCGCCTCGACCAGCGGCGGACTCCAACGATGGCTCAACGCCAGCACGGACGTCTGTGGGGTCTCGGCAACCACCTTGGCGACCACCCATGCCGACTCGGGCGCGTCCGGCTTCAGCTCCAGCACCAGCACATCGGGGCGTTCCCGACGCAGCACCCCCCACAGTTCCCCGATGCCGGCGGCATCGGCGACGACCTGGATGTCTTCCTCGTTCGACAGCGCGGCGCAGAGTGCGCTGCGCAGCAGTCCCATGTACTCGGCCACGACGACGTGGATCACCACGTATCTCCGATCTCGGGTACGCGTCGCGCCGCCCCGACCGGTCGGCTCGACACGGATCGGGGGCGGTGCGCGCGGAAACGGACAGCGTCGGCCCGGAGCGGGCGCCATGATGGATGCTCACGGGCCACGGGGGCCACATCCGGCGATCAGCACGGCACACGGGCCGGCGAGCGCGGGACGGGCCGGGCCGCGGATCAGCCGGGGCGGACGGTCACCGCCGGGGCCCGGCCGTTGACCGGAACCGACGTGAGGACGGTGCGATGGCGGCCGTCGACGCGCGACGGCCAGCGGGTGTCATGGGTCGAGGCGGGCACGGGCCCGGCACCGGCACGGGCGTCGCCGACCCGGTCGCCGTACGGCACCGGCCGGCCGGGCCCGGCCGAGGGCTGCGCCCCGGCTGCCGGCTGGGTCTTCGCGGACGTGGCGGGGCCGGAGGTTCCGGGAATGACGGTGGCGATCGGCCACCCGGGCGGGGACGCCATAGCCGGCTCGCTCGCGCCGTCGGCCCCAGGGAACGTCGGCGACGCGAGGGCTACGGGAACCGGGGCGGTGGAAACCGGGGCGGTGGAAGCCGGGGCGGTGGGGATGACCGGTGCGCCCGGAAGCGGCGCCGCACCGACCGGCGGGATCGGGGACCCGGGCGGAGCCGTCGGGTCGGCCGGCAGGCCGGGCAGGCCGGGCAACACCGGGGTCAGCACCGCGCCGACCAGCCCCAAGACCGGGGGCAGGACCTGCTGCGCCAGCTCGCTGACCAGGCCGGTCACCCAGGTCGTACGGCCGCCCAGCAGTTCGGACAGGCAGGACACGACGCCGCCACCGGGGCCGGTGGGCGCCGCGACGGCGGGTGCGTCAGGAAGCGGACGCCCGACGCCGGCCACCGGGCCCTGCAGCTCCCCGGCCGGGTCGACGACGGCCGACGGGACGCCGGGAGTCGCTGGCCGCTGGCCGGGGCGGGCTGCTGGCCGGGGCTCCCCCGGGTTCACGGGGGACGCCTCGTCGGCGTCGGGACGGACGTCGGCCGGTGCGGGCCGGGCCGGGCCGGGGACGTCGGGCTCCGTGGGCCGGGGAGCATGCGCCGGGGGGCGGAGCGGCAGCACCGGCAGCAGCCGGGTGGGCCGCTCCACGGCCTGCTCCGGAACCGACATGCCGGGCCGGGCCCGGTCGGGATTGCCGGGCCGGCCGCCGTCAGGGTTACCGGGCCGGGCCCGGTCGGGCCCATCCCGGTCAGGGGTGGGGCGGCCCGGGTTGGCGGGCCAGCTGCCATCGGGGTTACCGGGCAGGGTGCCGTTGGGGCTGGCGGGCAGGACGCGGCCGAGGAGATCGGGGAGCAGACCGGCCGAGCGGAGCACCCCACCTACGGTGGCGGTGTCGGTGTCGGTGTCGGTGCGCGGACCGTGCTCGTCCGCGGCGGCGGGGCCGGCGAGGAGCACGGCCGCGACGATCCCTGCGCCCATCGCGCCCACCAGCAGCACGAGCCGCCGTACGAGCCGCACCGCCGATGCAACCGGAGCGGTCCCGGCGCGCCACGACACTGCGACGACCACGGCTGGGGCGGAGCGGACAGCGGGACAGCGCACGCGGACCGACCTTTCTCCTCCGAAGGTGTTGACACATCGTAACGAGGTCGTCACCACCATGCACCCCCCGCCTTCCGGTCCTTTCGGACGGCCGGAACAGTCAGAGAGCCGGAACAGTCAGAGAGCCGGACCGGTCAGCCGGCCGGAAGATGGTCGCGCAACGCGGCAAACTGGGCCACGGTGAGGTACGACGGGTTGGCCACCTGTGGCTGGCGGAGCACCTCCAGGCCGGCCAGCCGCGGATCGGCACGCAACCGCCGGCGGGGTACCCGGTCCGGCTCGTCGAGGACGGTCAGGTCGAGCGACACCGACCAGCCGTCGTCCGGGTCGGCGACGGGCGCGGCGGTGACCCGGCCGACCCGGTCGGCGTTGCCCTTGATCAGCCACGCCCCCAGGTCGTCGAGGCTCACCCTTCGATCGGTCACCCGGCCATTGTGCCGGCCGGCGGTCAGCTGTCGAGCCAGCGGTGGATGCAGTGCAGCAGGTCCTCGGCGTCCACCGGTTTGGTGACGTAGTCGCTGGCCCCGGAGGTGATGCTCTTCTCCCGGTCGCCGTGCATGGCCTTGGCTGTCACCGCGATGATCGGCAGGTCGGCGTAACGCGGCATTGCCCGGATGGCGGCGGTGGCCGCGTACCCGTCCATCTCCGGCATCATCACGTCCATCAGGACGAGGTCGATGTCGTCGTGGCGCATCAGGGTCTCGATGCCCTTGCGGCCGTTCTCGGCGTAGACCACGTCGAGGCCGTGCAGCTCCAGGATGTTGGTCAGGGCGAAGACGTTGCGGGCGTCGTCGTCGACGACGAGGACCTTGCGGCCGGTCAGCCCGCCGGGGGCACCGCCCCAGGAGGTGTCGTTGCCCTGGGACGGTCGGGCGAAGGGCAGCACATGCTCGCGCACCTCCACCGACAGGTACAGGACGATCCGCTCCCGCAGGTCGTCCAGGCTGGCCAGGACCTCCAGCGGGCGATCGCCGGCCATCGCCCGGAGCAGGGCCTCCTGCCCGGACGCCAGCGGTCGGGCGTGGTACGCCAGCACCGGCACACCCCGGTTGGCGGGGTCGTCGCGCAGCGCCCGCAGCAGCAGCGCACCGCTGTCGTCCGGCAGGTCCAGGTGCACCACCAGGCAGCGGTGCCGGCGACCAGCCGCGGCTTCCAGCGCCGAGGGGGCGTCCAGGACGGTGGCGACCTCGACGGGCGTGCCACCCTCGCTCAGCCCGGCCGCCACGCCGTGGACCAGCATGGTCAGCAGCCCCTTGTCGTGGTGTTCGAGCACGAGGACACGCCGCTCGGCCACCGTGGACGGGGCGGCCGGCAGCCCGAACGGAGCCGATCCGCCGGCGAGGGCGAGCCCGGCCTGGCCGGCGAGGGCGGACAGCGACGCCACGGGGCCGGACGAGGCCGCCGGGGCGGCGGGAACGACCGGGTTGGACAGGGCGGCCGGCAGGAAGAGGGTGAACGTGCTCCCTCTTCCGAGGACGCTGCGGGCGGTGATCCGGCCGCCCAGCAGGTGGGCGATCTCGCGACTGATCGACAGGCCCAGCCCGGTCCCGCCGTACCGGCGGCTGGTGGTGCCGTCGGCCTGCTGGAACGCGTCGAAGATCGCGGTGAGGTGCTGTTCGGCGATGCCGATGCCGGTGTCGACGACCCGGAAGGCCAGCACCGTCTCCCCCGCCACGAACTGCTCGGGCAGCTCGTCGGGGCGGGCCCGCTCGATGCGCAGCTCCACCCGGCCCTGCTCGGTGAACTTGACGGCGTTGGAGACGAGGTTGCGCAGCACCTGCCGCAGCCGCTGCTCGTCGGTGTGCAGCCGCTGGGGTACGTCCGGGGCGGTGCTGATGTCCAGTTCCAGGCCCCGGGGCGTGGTCAGCGGGCGGAACGTCGCGTCGACGTAGTCGCGCAGCTCGCTCAGCTCGAACGTCTCCGGGTTGACGTCCATCTTGCCGGCCTCCACCTTGGACAGGTCGAGGATGTCGTTGATCAACTGGAGCAGGTCGGTGCCGGCGGAGTGGATGACGGTGGCGTACTCGACCTGCTTGGCCGTCAGGTTGCGGTTCGGGTTCTGGGCCAGCAGCTGGGCCAGGATGAGCAACGAGTTCAGCGGGGTACGCAGCTCGTGGCTCATGTTGGCAAGGAACTCCGACTTGTACTTCGACGCCAGCGCCAACTGCTGGGCGCGGGCCTCCAACTCCTGGCGGGCCTGCTCGATCTCGGAGTTCTTGGTCTCGATGTCGTGGTTCTGCCTGGCCAGCAGCGCCGCCTTGTCCTCCAGGTCGGCGTTGGAGCGCTGGAGCTCCTCGGAGCGGGCCTGGAGCTCCTCCGAGCGGGCCCGCAGTTCGGCGGCGAGGCGCTGCGACTCGGTGAGCAGCACATCGGTGCGGGCGTTGGCGACGATGGTGTTGACGTTGACGCCGATGGTCTCCATGAGCTGGTCGAGGAAGTCCCGGTGCACCTCGGTGAACCGGCTCATGCTGGCCAGCTCGATGACGCCGAGCACCTGGTCCTCGAAGAGGATCGGCAGCACCACCAGGTGCAGCGGGACGGCGGCGCCGAGGCTGGAGGAGACGGTGACGTAGTCGGCGGGCACGGTGTCCACCACGATCGCCCGCTTGCTCACCGCGGCCTGCCCGACGAGGGAGTCGCCGAGGGCGTACCGACGACCGGACGCGCGGTGGCCGTAGCCGCCGACCACCCGCAGGGTGGGGGCGTCCGTGGTCTCCTCGACCAACAGGAACGTGCCGAGCTGCGCGGAAACCAGCGGGGCCAGCTCGTCCATCACCAGCCCGGCGACGACCTCCAGGTCACGGTGGCCCTGCATCAGGCCGGAGATCCGGGCGAGGTTGGTCTTGAGCCAGTCCTGCTCCTGGTTCATCCTGGTGGTCTCGCGCAGCGACTCCACCATGGAGTTGATGTTGTCCTTGAGCTCGGCCACCTCACCGGAGGCGTCGACGGTGATCGAGCGGGTCAGGTCGCCGGTGGCCACCGCGCTGGTCACCTCGGCGATGGCGCGGACCTGCCGGGTGAGGTTGCCGGCGAGTTCGTTGACGTTCTCGGTGAGCCGCTTCCAGGTGCCGGAGACGCCCTCCACCTCGGCCTGGCCGCCGAGCCGACCCTCGCTGCCCACCTCCCGGGCCACCCGGGTCACCTCGGCGGCGAACGAGGAGAGCTGGTCCACCATCGTGTTGATGGTCGTCTTCAGCTCCAGGATCTCGCCCCGGGCGTCGACGTCGATCTTCCGGGTCAGGTCGCCCTGGGCCACCGCCGTGGTCACCTGGGCGATGTTGCGGACCTGGCCGGTGAGGTTGTTCGCCATCGAGTTGACGTTGTCGGTGAGGTCCTTCCAGGTGCCGGCCACGTTGGGCACCCGGGCCTGGCCGCCGAGCCGGCCCTCGGTGCCCACCTCCCGGGCCACCCGGGTCACCTCGTCGGCGAACGCGCCGAGGGTGTCGACCATGGTGTTGATGGTCTGGGCGAGCACGGCCACCTCACCCTTGGCCTCCACCGTGATCTTGCGGCTCAGGTCGCCCTGCGCCACGGCCGTGGCGACCAGCGCGATCGAGCGCACCTGGTTGGTGAGGTTGTTGGCCATCTCGTTGACGTTGTCGGTGAGGTCCTTCCAGGTGCCACCGACGTTGAGCACCCGGGCCTGGCCGCCGAGCCGGCCCTCGGTGCCCACCTCACGGGCCACCCGGGTCACCTCGTCGGCGAACGCGGAGAGCTGGTCGACCATCGTGTTGATGGTCTCCTTGAGGGCCAGGATCTCGCCCCGGGCGTCGACCCGGATCTTCTGCGTCAGGTCGCCCTTGGCGACGGCGGTGGTGACCTCGGCGATGCTGCGGACCTGGGCGGTGAGGTTGTCCGCCATGACGTTCACCGACTCGGTGAGGTCCTTCCAGGTGCCGGAGACGCCCTTGACGTCGGCCTGGCCGCCGAGCCGGCCCTCGGTGCCCACCTCACGGGCCACCCGGGTCACCTCGTCGGCGAACGACGAGAGCTGTTCCACCATCGTGTTGATGGTGTTCTTCAGCTCCAGGATCTCCCCGTGCGCCGTAACGGTGATCTTCTGCGACAGGTCGCCCCGGGCCACCGCCGTGGCCACCTGGGCGATGCTACGCACCTGGTCGGTCAGGTTGACCGCCATCGAGTTCACCGAGTCGGTCAGGTCCCGCCACGTTCCGGCGACGCCGCTGACCTGGGCCTGGCCGCCGAGGCGGCCGTCGGTGCCGACCTCCCGGGCCACCCGGGTCACCTCGTCGGCGAAGGACGAGAGTTGGTCGACCATCGTGTTGATGGTGCTCTTGAGCTCCAGGATCTCGCCCCGGGCGTCCACGGTGATCTTCTGCGACAGGTCGCCGCGGGCCACGGCGGTGGTGACCTGGGCGATGTTGCGGACCTGGCTGGTCAGGTTGCCGGCCATGAAGTTCACCGAGTCGGTGAGGTCGCGCCAGGTGCCGGCCACCCCGGGCACCTCGGCCTGCCCGCCGAGCCGGCCCTCGCTGCCCACCTCGCGGGCCACCCGGGTCACCTCGTCGGCGAACGACGAGAGCTGGTCGACCATCGTGTTGATGGTGACCTTCAGCTCCAGGATCTCGCCCCGCACGTCCACGGTGATCTTCTGCGACAGGTCGCCCCGGGCCACCGCCGTGGCCACCTCGGCGATGTCGCGTACCTGGTCGGTCAGGTTGCCGGCCATGGCGTTGACGGAGTCGGTGAGGTCCTTCCAGGTGCCCGACACCCCGGGGACCTCGGCCTGGCCGCCGAGCTGACCCTCGGTGCCCACCTCGCGGGCCACCCGGGTCACCTCGGAGGTGAACAGCGACAGCTGGTCGACCATGCCGTTGAAGACGGTGGCGATCTCGCCGAGCAGGCCGTCGGCGTCCTCCGGCAGCCGGGTGCCGAAGTCGCCGTCGCGTACCGCGGTGAGGCCGGCGAGCAGTTGCCGCAGACCCGGGTCGGTCACCGGCCCGGCCGAACCGGGAACCGTGCCACCACGCCGTACCGCCGACCGCTCGACCATCGCAACCCCCGGACTCAACCCGTCGGGCGGGCGGCCCGACAGCAACGACAGCAAACCGAGCAAGTATGCACATGTCCGTGGGGCCGCGAGCGGTGAGGACGGCCGCCCGGCGGGTCGTACGCCCGATCCCGGGCGCGGCGTTCAGCCTCGAGCCGGACCCGGGGCGGTCAGCCGCGCGCTGACCAGAGCCATCGTGCCCCGACCGTCGGCATGAATCTCCAGACCGTCGGTGAGCTGCTGGGCGAGCCACAGGCCGCGGTTTCCCACCTGGTTCGGCGCGGGAAGCGCGACCCGCACGTCGCCGAAGCCGGGGCCATCGTCGGCGATCTCGCACGTCAGCAGGTCACCGTGGCGGCGCAGCCGCAGCTCGCCGCTGCCGCCGCCGTGCCGGACGACGTTGGTGACCAGCTCGTGCACCGCCAGCACGAAGTCCTCCAGGGCGACATCGGTCAGGCCCGCCGCACCGGCCGAGGCGGTGACCGCGTGCCGCAGCGCCGTCACCCCCCCGGCGGTGATGACCTCCGCCAACAGGGTCGTCCCGGCATCCGCACGGGACGCGCCGGCTGCCGTGCCGCCGCCACCACCCCCACCGCTGTTCATGGCGGGACCGTACACGGCCCGCGCCCACACAGGACGCGCCCCGGGTGGCTCTGCCGCCCGAACGGCCCGAGCCAGCCACGGTTTACCGGCCCGGGCGGCAGAGCCACCGCACGTTCTGCCGGCCCGGGCGGGCAGAGCCCTTCGCGATCAGCCGGCCCGGGCGGCGGGCAGCCCGGCCATCAGTCGAATCTGGGCGGTACGCGACCGTTCGATGCGGTCGGCGAGGTCGCGTACCTCGGGGCCCACCGCCACCGGTCGGTGCGCCCGCGCCAGCGCGACGGCCCGGCCCTGGTGGGCGGTGAGCACGTCGATGAGTACGGCGTCGAACCGCTCGGCGGCGGCGGAGCTCAGCCGGGCGAGGTCGGGGTCGGTGGTCGGGGAGGGGGGACGGTGCGCGTCGTGCCCGGTGTGCCCGCTGTGCGCGTCGGGCCCGGCGGGGTCGCCGGGCGGGGTCGCGGCGGCCAACCACCGCCGCATCGTGGCCAGTTCGTCGGCCTCGGTCGCGTCGACGGCGGCGACGAGGGTGCGCAGCTCGGCGTCGGTGATCCGACCGGCCGCCGCGACGGCGATCACCCGGGTCCGGTCGTGGTGGGCCACCATCGCCGTCAGGAACGGCACGTCCGCCGGGTCGGGTCGGGCGAAGCCCGCGGACGCGGGCGGCGCCCCGGTCCCGCTGGCGGGACCGGTGGGCGTGGCGACGGTCGGCGCACATCCGGCGAGCGCCAGGAGCACGGCGAGCGGGAGCGGGGCGATCCGAAGCACCGCGCCGGGGGTTCTCATGCCGTGGCCTTCCGTGTGGGGCGGGTGTGGCCCGCAGCCGGGCCACACCCGGGGCGGGTCAGATCCGGGCCCAGAGAGCCGGTACGTTCGGCGGCTCCCAGCCGGGCAGGGCGGTGTGCGGCTGCACGCACCGGTACGTCGCACCGCCGTAGGTGACCTGGTCACCGACGCGGTACGCCTGCCCGGCGGTCCAGGTGCCGGACGGGGCGGGGGTGGTGGGTGCCGGCGTGGGCGGCCTCGTCGGGGACGGGGTGGGCGTGGGCGTGGGGTTGCCTCCGCCCCCACCGATCTGGAGGTCCACGCAGGAGTAGAAGGCGTTGGCGGTGTCGGCGATGTTCCAGATGGCCAGGAGCTTCTGTCGGCCCGACCAGCTGCCGAGGTTGACGGTGTGCGAGACGGTGGCCCCGGGCTGGCTTCCGCCCCCGTCGACCGTGGCAACCCGGGTGCCGCCGATGAAGTACTCCCAGTTGCTGGTGGCGTGCCGGGCGGTGTTGGTCCAGGTGAAGGTGACCGAACTGCCGACCGAGGTGGCCGGCCAGCCCCGGGCATCGTCGTTGAGGACGGCGAAGTGGCTGATCCCGGCGTTGCAGCTGCGCAGCCCCTTCGGACCCTCGACGCTCTGCGGCTCGTACTTGATCTGGCCGCAGTCGGGCACCCGCCCCTGGGCGCAGAGCGCCTGACGGCTCGGCGGGCCGGAGATGTAGCCGTGCGCCTGGACAGGCACCGCGACGGCCAGGGAGGCGACGACGGCTCCCGCCGACGCGAGCGGAACGGCGATTGTTCGACGCATGTGGATGATCCTTCCGATCATGGCGGACATCCCCGCACCGCACCAGCTGGGGGAACGCGCCCACCGAGGGGATGCGATGAAGATAAAGTAAACATTGTTAACAGTAAATACCCCTGGCGAAAAAGTCGCACCCAGCGCCCGATCCGGTCCCCGGACGCGCCGGACCGCGCACCACCGCGGCCGGGCCGCCCCTTCCGCCCCCGCGACAGGACGTCCCGCACCGGCGGACCGGACAACCCGGGCCCGCCCGTCGAGCCCCACGAAGCCCGAGCCCCGCGAAGCCCGAGCCCCAGCCCAGGAGGCCGGCGACGGGCCAGCTCACATTCCATCCAACCGCCCGCGGCGCATATCTCCGGCTCCGCTCGGACAAAATGCCATTGACGGCTGTTGACCGTTTTGAGCCGCCGCCGCGCAAAGTCTGCTTTTCCGATAGGGAAATCGTGTTTATAGGGGTAGGCGCAATCGGCAATCCGACGACCGACCTTGAGTCATGACACAGGGTGATGCCCTCGGCATCGCTGCGGCCCGCGTCGCCGAACATCGATCCAGCTCAGAAGCCGGTCCAGCGCGGTGCGGCTCGACGAACGGCAACGGGCGGTCACCGGGGCTCGCCCCGCGCAACTCCGGGAGAGCGGATTGCAAAATGCACGGGTTGACGCGCCGCACCCCCACGACAATCATGACTGTCACTGGACGGCGATTACCGTGATTCCGGATCCGTGACGTTTTCCCACGTCAACGGGTTTATTCGTGGTGCCCACGGCATACGTCGACCGCCATTTGATCCACCAGGAATCGGGTCATCGGAACACCCGCCAGCACACGAGCGAGGAGTCCGCCGGTGAACGGGAACGACGAAGCTTCCGCGCCGCCCCGGCCACTGCCGACGGCGCACCACGACCGACCGGAGGAACGCCTCGCCCTGCACGGCGGCCCGCCGGTCCGCCACACCCCCTGGCCCACGTACGACAAGGGCGCCGTCTTCGTCCACCCCGAGGACGAGGAGGCGGCCTGCCGGGCCGTCCGCAGCCACCTCTACTTCCGGTACGACCACCGGCCGCAGCACGAGACGGAGTGCGGCCAGTTCGAGGAAGAGCTGTGCCGCTTCTTCGGCACCCGGCACGCCCTCGCGGTCTCCAGTGGCACCGCGGCCCTCGCCCTGGCCGTGATGGCCGCCCGGGTGCCCCCCGGGTCGCTGGTCGCCTGCCCCGGCTTCACGTTCGTCGCCACGCCGAGCGCGATCGTCATGGCCGGCTGCCGGCCGTTCCTGGTGGAGGTCGACGAGAACCTGCGGATGGACCTCGACGACCTGCGGCGGCGCTGGGATCAGCGGATCGGGGCGATCCTCGTGGTGCACATGCGCGGCTTCGCCGCCGACGCCGAGGCCCTCGCGCGGTTCGCCGCCGAGATGGGGGTGCCGCTGATCGAGGACGCGGTGCCGGCGCTGGGCGCCGAGCTCAACGGCCGCAAGCTCGGCACGTTCGGGGCTGCCGGGGCGTTCAGCACCCAGTCCGACAAGGCGCTCAACTGCGGTGAGGGCGGCTTCCTGGTCACCGACGACCGGGAGCTGTTCGCCCGGGCGGTGGCGCTCTCCGGCGCGTACGAGGGGCGGTTGCGGCGGCACTTCCCCGACGGTGAGCCACCGCTGACCGGCCTCGAACTGCCGCTGTTGAGCCTGCGGATGGACGAGATCCGGGCGGCGCTGCTGCGCGCCGAGATGGCCCGGTTGCCGGAGCGGCTAGGGCTGTTCCACCGCAACTACGAGTACGTCTCCACCGCGCTGGCCGACCTGCCGGGCATCGCGGCCCGCCGGCCGGTCGCCCCCGGGGCGTACCTCGGGGAGGCGTTCGTGTTCCGGGTTCCCGGCGGCGATGCCGGCTGGTTCGCTCGCGCGCTGCGCCGGGAAGGGATCGACGCGCGCAACATCGGCGCCGACGACGACCTCAACGTCCGCGCGTTCTGGAACTGGCGGTTCGTGTACGACACCGACGACCTCGACGAGATCCGCGCGATGCTGCCGCGCACCACCGGGTACCTGCGGGAGTCGGTGGACGTGCCGCTGTCGTCCAACCTGACCCTCGAGGACTGCGAGGACCTGGTGCGGGCGGTCCGCAAGGTGGCCGCCGCGCTGGGCAGCCCGCCCGCCGGTCCGGGAAGCGACGACCCCACGGCCGTGCCGGCCGGCACGGCGGAGCCGGTGCGCCGATGACGGACATCACCACCCGCGCCGTGCCGCGCCTGGCCCTGGTCGGCGTCTTCGGCGGGCTCTTCGCCGGGTACCTGGGCCTCACCGCAGTGATCCCGGTGCTGCCCGGGTTCCTGCGCGACCGGCACGGCGGCGGAGACCTGGTCATCGGGCTGGTCGTCACGGTGACCGCGGTGACCGCCCTGCTGGTCCGGCCGATCGCCGGTGCGCTGGCCGACCGGTACGGGCACCGCACCGTGATGCTCACCGGCGCCCTCGTCCTGGCCGCCGGCGGGCTGCTGTACTTCCTGCCGCTGGCGGTGCCGGCGCTGGTGGCCGTCCGGCTGCTGCTCGGCGCCGGCGAGGCGGCCCTGTTCACCGCCGGTGCGGTGTGGACGGTGGCGCTGGCCCCGCACCACCGGCGCGGTCAGCTCATCGGCCTGTACGGGATGAGCATGTGGGGCGGCATCTCCGCCGGCACCTTCCTCGGCGCCACCCTGCAACAGGTCTCCTACGCGGCGGTCTGGGCGCTCGCCGCCGCCGCTCCCCTGCTGGCCGCCGCCCTGGTGGCCATGGCCCCGGTCCCGCCCCGGGATCCCGCCGCCGCCCCGGCCAAGGGTGGCGGGCTGCTGCTGCGCCCGGCGCTGCTGCCCGGCACCGCGCTCGCCCTCGGCGCCGCCGGGTACGCCGGCCTCGCCGCGTTCGTCGTGCTGCACCTCGACGCCCGGGGAATCGGCTCCGGGGTGGTGGTGCTGAGCTGCTTCAGCGCCGTGTACGCCCTCACCCGGCTGGTCATCGGGCACCTGCCGGACAAGCTGGGACCGCGACGGGTGGCGGCCTGGTCGGCGGCCGGCGAGGCGGTCGGCCTGGTGATCGTCGCGCTCGCCCCGAACCTGCCCGTCGCCGTGCTCGGCGGGGTGGTCACCGGCGTCGGGTTCAGCCTGCTGCACCCGTCGCTGGCGCTGATGGTGATGAACCGGGCCGACCCGGCCCGGCAGGGGGCGGCGATCGGGGCGTACACCTCGTTCTGGGATCTGGGGCTGGCGGTGTGGGGGCCGGTGGCCGGCCTGGTCGCGGCGACCCTGAACTACCCCGCGGTGTTCGGCGTCGGCGCGGTCTGCGCCGTCGCGGCGGCCGTCATGGCGGCGTGGATCGGCCGCCCGGCGGCCGATCCCGGCGCCGCCCGATCCGGCACCGAGGCGACGGAGGCCCGAGCGACATGAGTGACCTGACCGTCCTCTGCGTCACCGGCTGGTGCCGCAACGGCAGCACCATCATCGGCAACGTGCTCAACGAGGTACCCGGCTTCTTCCACGTCGGTGAGCTGCACTTCCTGTGGAAGAACTCCACCGGGCGGGGCGTCAACGACCTGTGCGGCTGCGGCGTGCCGCTGACCCACTGCGACGTCTGGTCGCACGTCCTGCCGGTCGGCCGGCCCGTCGGTGCGTCGGCCGACGCGCACGCCGCCACGGTGATCGACCGCCAGCGGGCCCGGGTCCGCACCCGGCACACCTGGCGGGTGCTGCGCCGGGGCCTGCACGACGACGAGATACGCGCCCACGCCGACCTGATGGGCCGGGTCTACCGTGCCGTGGCCGAGCGCACCGGCGCGCACACCATCGTGGACACCACGAAGATCCCCGGCGAGGCGGCCCTGCTGCCGTACCTGGACGGGATCACCCCGTACTACGTGCACCTGGTCCGCGACCCGCGCGCCGTGGCGCATTCCTGGCGGGAACCCAAGCAGTACGTGTACGCGATGTCGGCGGCGCGCAGCACCGCGTACTGGCACGGGTTCAACCTGGCCTCGGCGGCGATCACCCGGCGGTTCCCCGACCGGTCGACGCTGCTGCGCTACGAGTCGTTCACCGCCGACCCGGCCGGCACCGTCGACGCGCTGCTGCGGTTCTGCGGCGCCGACCCGGCCGGCAACCCGGTCCACGGCCGCACCGTCGAGCTGCACACCAACCACACGGTGACCGGCAACCCGGACCGGTTCCGCATCGGCGCCACCGTCATCCGGGACTCCGACGACTCCTGGCGGCGCAGCCTGCCGCGGGCCGACCGGTTGGCCGCCACGGCCCTGGCCCAGCCCCTGTTCGCCCGGTACGGCTACCGGTCGGACCCGGCCGGGGCGAACCGGCTGTCACCGACCAACGGATCAGAGAGGTAGGAAGCGTGGATCTGGGGCTGAAGGGACGAGTGGTCCTCGTCGCGGGCGGGTCCAGCGGGATCGGGCTGGCCTGCGCGAAGGAGTTCGCCGCCGAGGGCGCGCACGTGGCGATCTGCGGCCGCGACCCGGACCGGCTGGCCGCCGCGGAGCGGGAGCTGGCCGGGGTGGCCGCCGGCCGGGTCAGCGCCACCAGCGTTGACGTCACCGACGCCGACGCGGCCCGCCGTTGGGTCGACGGGGTGGCCGCCGACCTCGGCGGGGCGCACGTCCTGCTGGTCAGCGGCGGCAGCCCGCCCATCGGCACGGTGGCGCTGTTCGACACCGACGACTACCGGGCCGCCGTCGACAAGGTGCTGATCCCGGCGGTCGGCCTGGCCCTCGCCGCGCTGCCGCACCTGCGCGCCGCCGGCTGGGGGCGGCTGCTCTTCGTCGCCTCGGAGACCGCGAGCGTGCCGATCAGCCCGCTGGTGCTCTCCGGGGTGACCCGGGCCGCCCTGGTCCGCTTCGCCCAGGGCCTCGCCGTCGAGGTGGCCGGCGACGGGATCACCGTCAACGTCCTCGCCCCCGGCAGCGTGCGCACCCCACCGATGGAGCGGGCCGCCGCGCGGCTGGCTGGCGACGGCGACGTCGAGGAGCAGCTCGCGGCCATGGGGCACCACATCGCGCTGGGCCGGCTGGGCCGCCCCGAGGAGATCGCCGCCGTGGCCGCGTTCCTGGCCAGCGAGCGGGCCTCGTTCGTCACCGCGGGCGTGCACCTGATCGACGGCGGCGCCAGCGTCACCAGCCCGGAGCTGCCACACATGACCGGCGTCCGCAAGGACACCTACGCCTGACCCTTCCCCGGACCGGTGGCGGCGACGCCGACCGGCGGCACAGCACGAAGGAGTGCGTGATGTCCACGACCAGCCCCACCTTCACCGAGCGGGACGTCTCCGAGTTCTTCGACGAGACCACCCAGACGTACCTCAGCTTCTGGGACAGCGAGGGCGTCCTGCACACCGGATACTTCGCCGACGACGCCGACACCGACTACCACGGCGCCGCCGACCGGACCTCGGACCTGCTCGCCACCGAGGCGGGCATCGACGCCGGCTCGACGGTGCTCGACGTGGGTTGCGGCTGCGGCAACTTCCTGCTGCGGCTGGCCGGGCAGACCGGCTGTCGGGGTGAGGGCCTGGACCTGAGCATCGAGCGGGTCCGGTTCGCCCAGGCCAAGCTCGCCGAGCGGCCGACGCCGGGGGTCACCTTCCGGCACGGCTCGGCCACCGCCCTGCCGTACGAGCCGGGCAGCTTCAGTCACGTGGTCAGCCAGGACGCGCTCTTCCTGGTGCCGGAGAAGCCGCGTAGCCACGCCGAGATGCACCGGGTGCTCGCCCCCGGCGGGATCCTCGCGATCACCGACTTCCTCCAGCCCACCACCGAGATCGGCGAGGCCGCCCGGCGGCACGTCTACGACCGGGTGCGGTGGAGCGGCGGCTACTCCCTCGACGGGTACGCCGAGGCGCTCACCGACGTCGGCTTCGAGGTGCTGGTCGCCCGCAACCTCGACGAGCACATCCGGCAGACGTACCGGGTGCTCGGGGAGACCGCCCGGGAGCGGGCCGCCAGCACCGGCGATCCGGCCGCCCGGGAGTGGATCCTCGGCTTCGCCGCGTCCTGCGCGGAGATCCAGGCGGCGATCGGCCGGGGCGAGTTCGGCTGGGGAATGTTCGTCGCCCGCAAGTCCGCCGCCGCCCGGTGACCGGCGCCGGGCGGCGCCCCCACCCCCAGTGACCTGGCCCACGCGACACCCCCGCCGCGCGGTACCGACCCGACCCGACCCGAAGGTGTGAACCCCCATGCAACGAACCGACGTCATCAAGCGGACGATCGCCGAGGTCGTAGCGGACCGTAAGAAGCAACTGTCGCCGGGGCAGGTGTTCGCCGACGCCTTCGCCAAGGGGGGCTTCGACACCCGCGTCGACTACGACGTCACCATCACCGACTCGCTGACCAGCTCCCGGCGCAAGCCGCGTTACCCGTCGCGGAACGTGCTGAAGGTGGTGGACCTGTCCCGGGATCCGCAGGACTTCTACTGGCACGAGAGCCCGGCCCGCGCGGGCGACCCGGCGGTCGACGGCGCCGACCTGCGCCGGGAGGCGGCCAACCACTTCCACCTCTCCCCCATCCCGCCGCTGTACACCACGAAGGCGTGGGCGCAGGTGCCGGAGGGGCTCTGGGACGACCCGACCAGCTTCGCGGAGTTCATCAACTACCGCCTCGTCGTACGGCTGTGCACCGCCGAGAACGTCACCATCCTGCGCGGCGAGGGTGGCCTGCTGACCATGCCGGACATCGCCCGGATCACCGACCCGGGCCCATTCGGTTCCACCATCCTGTCGGCCTGCAACGAGGTGGAGCAGAACGGCAGCACCGCAGACGGGCTGATCATCAACCCGGCGGACTACTACCGACTGCTCGGCTCCGGCACCCTGATGCGCGACATCGAGGAGAACGGGGTTTTCATCGTCCGGACCCGGCTGGTCGACCCGGGCACCGCGATCGTCGGCGACTTCGGCCACGGGGCGCTGCTCCTCGACGCGGGCCGCTCGATGATCTCCTTCGCCGAGCCGCCGCCCGGCACCTTCGCCGAGCCGGGGGTGGCGCTGACCGCCGAGATCTACGAGCGGGTGGTGCTCAACCTGCCCACCTGCTTCTACATCGTGAGCGTGTAGGGCCCGACGATGTCGACGACGCCCGCGCCGCGCCCGCCCGGCGACGACCCCGACGTGCTGGTCGTCGGCGCGGGCATCGTCGGCCTCTTCTGCGCCTGGTTCCTGGCCCGCGACGGTCACCGGGTCACCGTCGTCGACCGGGGGGAGGTCGGCGACCCGGCGGCCTGTTCGTCGGGGAACACCGGCTTCGTCGGCACCCAGGGCTCCGCGCCGCTGGCGGAACCCGGCGTGCCGGCGAAGGGGCTGCGCTACCTGCTGAACCCGGAGAGCCCGTTCCACGTCCGGCCCCGCTGGGACCCGGCCCTGCTGGCCTGGCTCTGGCACTTCCGCCGGCTCTGCACCGAGGCCGACGCCCGGGCCGCCTTCGAGATCCTGCTGTCGCTCAAGCAGCGCAGCCTGGCCATCCTGCACGAGGTGTGCGCGGCGGGCCCGCTCGCCGACACCCTCACCGCCCAGGGCATGCTGCTGGCCTGCAAGACCCCGGAGGGCTTCGACCAGGCCCGCCGCTCGGTGCCGGCGGCCGTCGCCCGGGGGGTGCCGCTGCGGGTCCTCGAGCCCGGCGAGCTGGCCCGCCTCGAACCGGACGTCGAGTTCGACGTGGCCGGTGCGCTGCTCAACGCCGAGGGGGCCGCGCTGCACATCCCGGCGTTCCTGGTCGAGTTCGCCCGGGTGCTGCGGGAGATGGGCGTGGAGATCCGCACCCACACCGAGGTCCACGACTTCGAGGTGGCCGGCGACCGGGTCCGGGCCGTCCGCACCAGCCGGGGGGACCTGCGCCCGGCCGAGGTGGTCATCGCCGCCGGGATCTGGTCGGTGGCCTGCGCCCGCAAGCTCGGGATCGACCTGATGCTCCAGCCGGCGAAGGGCTACGCGGTGACCGTTGCCGCCCCACAGACTCCGCCCCGGCTGCCGATCCTGCTCAGCGAGGGCAAGGTCGCCGTCATGCCGCTCGGCGACCGGCTGCGCCTCGCCGGCACCCTGGAACTGACCGGGATGGACACCTCCGTGGCGCCCCGGCGGGTCGACGGCATCGTGCGCACCGTCCGGTCGTACCTGCCGGGGCTGGACACCGACCGTCGGGTGCAGGTGTGGAGCGGGTTGCGCCCCTGCACCCCGGACAGCCTGCCGCTACTCGGCCGCGCCGGGGCGTACCGCAACGTCTGCGTCGCCGCCGGGCACGGCCACATCGGGATGGGCCTGGCGCCGGCCGGCGGGCGGCTGATCGCCCAGCTCGTCGGCGGCGTCCGCCCGGAGCTGGACCTGTCACCCTTCGCCGTGGACCGCTGGCGGCGCCGCTTCCCGCGCCGCCGCCCAACCCCTGGGAGTACGCGATGACCGCCGCGCCGATCGGGATCCTCTGCCTGAACACCTCGTTCGAGAAGGTCCCCGGGCACATCCGCAACCCGGCCACCTTCGACTTCCCGGTGATCTACCAGGTGATCGAGGGGGCGACACCGCAGCGGCTGGTCCGGGAGGCCGACCCGACCCTGCTGGAGCCGGTGATCTCGGCGGCGAAGGACCTTCAGGCCGCCGGGGCCGCCGGGATCACCGGCGCGTGCGGCTTCCTGGTGCTCTTCCAGGCCGAACTGGCCGCCGCCATCTCGGTGCCGATCTGGGCGTCCAGCCTGGTCCAGCTCCCGATGGTGTACCGGATGGTCGGCCGGCCGGTCGGGCTGCTGGTCGCCGACGAGGCCGCGCTGACCCCGCGCCACCTCGCCGCGATCGGCGCCGAGTCGGTGCCGGTGCGGGTCACCGGGATGGCCGACCAGCCGGAGTTCCGCGAGGTGATGATGGAGGGCCGTCGCGACGAGCTCGACACGCACCGGCTCGGACGGGAGGTGCTCGACCGGGTCGACCGGCTCGCCGAGGCCCACCCGGACCTCGGCGCGCTGGTGATCGAGTGCACCGATCTGGTGCCGTACGTGCACGAGATCCAGGCCCGGCTGGGGCTGCCGGTCTTCGACATCGTCACGCTCACGAACATGGTGCACGCCACCCTGACCCGCCACCCGTACCCCCGCCACTCCTAACCCGCACCCCGCACCCCGCACCCCGCACCCGCGCGCAATTTCACGGAAAGAGTGGTCATTCCGGCCGGGATAGCCACTCTTTCCGTGAAAGAGCGAGCACGGCGAGCGTGGCGGGAGCGGGGGTCGGGGCGAGGGCGGGGCGCGGGGCGAGGGCGGGGCGGGGTCAGCCGCGGCGGGCGTACGGTGCGATCGGGTTGGTCAGGGTGCCGGCGAACTGGAGCGCCGCCGAGGGGTCGGCCAGGTCCACCATCTGCTCGTTGTTGCGCAACTGGAGCCGGTTGAGGCAGGAGTGCGCGAACTCCGGGGCGAAGAGGTCGTAGCGGCGCAGCCGGTCGGCCAGGTGCGGAACCCGCTCGGCGTAGTCGGACGCGCAGTCGGCGACCGTGCGCCAGAACTCCTCCCCGGTGAGCAGCCCCGCGTCGGTGAAGACCACGTTGAGGTGGCGCAGGAAGCAGGAGAACACGTCGGTGAAGATCGACAGCAGCTTCTCGTCCTCAGGGATGGCGGCCCGGACGCGGTGCACCGCCTCGGGCAGGTCGGCGTCCGGGTCCATCACCACGATCTCCTCGGCGATGTCCTTGAAGATCGCCCGCTGCACCGCCCCGTCGCGCAGCACCAGGATGACGTTCTCGCCGTGCGGCATGAACGCCAGGTCGTAGGCGTAGAGGGAGTGCAGCAGCGGGACGAGGTAGGCGTCGAGGTAGCGGCGCAGCCAGGCCGGTGCCGGCAGGCCCGACTCGGCGACCAGCGCGGCGGCGAACGAATCGCCGGCGGAGTCGACGTGCAGCAGCGACGCCATGGTGGCCAGCCGGCACCCCGGTTCCAAGCCGGGAACGGGGCTCTCCCGCCACAGCGCCGCCAGCATCTTGCGGTACGGGGAGTACCGGTCGGTGGCCGCCTCGAAGCGGCGGTTGCGGTACCCGATCGCGGCCCGCTCCCGGATGATCGTCAGCCCGGTGGCCCTGAGCACCTCGTCGCGGTCGATGAGGTCGGCGAGCCAGTCGTTGATGGCCGGGGTGGCCTCCATGTAGGCCGCCGAGAGCCCTCGGATGAAGCCCATGTTCAGCACCGCCAGCGCGGTCTTGACGTAGTGCCGCTCGGGGCGGGTGACGTTGAAGAAGGTGCGCACGGACTGCTGGGGCAGGTACTCGTCGGGGCTGGGGCCGAGGTAGACCAGCCGGCGCTCGGCCACGTCGGCGGCGAAGGTGACGGCGAGCCGGTTCCACCACTGCCACGGGTGCACGGGGATGAAGAGGTAGTCGGCCGGGTCGAGGCCGAGCCCGGTCAGCGTGGCGGCGTACCCGGCCAGGGCCTCCTCGCCCAACTCCTCGCGATACAGCGCGTCGGCGTCGGTGTCGGCGCAGCTCGTGAAGGTGGTGTGGTCGCGGTGCCCGGCCACCCAGAGCAGCCGCACCGGCCGGCCGACCTCGGGGGCGTACCGGTGGTATTCGTCGAGGCCGAAGCCGATCCGGCCGTTGTTGGCGACGAAGCCGGGGTGCCCCTCGGTCATCCGGGTCTCGATGGTCTGGAAGTCGGCGCGGGCCAGCTCGGCGGCGCCGATCTCCGGCCGGTCCAGCTTGTACGCCCACCCGGCCAGGGTGGAGGTGATCTCCTCCAGGTAGACCGGCAGCACCCGGTCGGTGAGGCCGAGTGCCCCGCGCAACTCCACACAGAGGTCGAGGGCGTCCAGGGGCAACTCGACGCCGTCGCGGCGGCGGGTGATGCTCGCCGGGTCGATCCGCCAGTGGTCCAGGGCGAGCAGCCGGGCGGCAAACCGGTAGGTGACGGTGCCGTCGTCGCTGCTCACCTCGTACTCGGCCGGCGCTCCGGGGGACGGGGCGCCGCCGACGGGCTCGGGGGTGAGCAGCCGCTCGTGGGCGAACTCGGCGAGGGCCTTGCGGACGAGCAGCCGGTTGGCGCGCGCCCAGGTGTCGGGGGTGAGGTGGGCGACGGCGTCCTGGGCGTCCACGGTGCTGGTCGCTCCTTCGCTGCTGGTGGGGGCCGCACCCGTGGCGGTGAGGAACTGGGCGCGGGTGCAGAAGCTGAGCAGGGCGGTCTTGGCGGGCAGGGCGAGGTGGCCGGCGGGGACGAAGCCGACGGCGGCGTTCAGCGCTTGCACGGCGGTGTTGCGCACGTCCGGCTCGACCACCACCCGCCGGGTCTCCGGGTCGGCGAAGATCCAGCCCATCACGACGGTGATGACGGCCCGGGTGAAGCCGGAAACCGGGGTGTCGGTGGGCGCGCAGAGGAAGTGCATGCCGACGTCGCCGGGGCGGGCCGGGTAGCGGCCGGCGAGTTCGACCCGCGCCGGGTCGTACCGTTCGACGAGGAACGCCGGTTCGCCCCGCCACAGACCGACGAAGGCGTCGTGGTGCTCGTCGGCGGCGATGCGGGCGTACTCGGCGGCGACCCGGGCCACGTCGGCGTCGCCCAGCAGCCAGAACGCGGACTTCGGGTGGGTCACCCAGGAGTGCAGCAGCGCGGCGTCGGCGGCCGGGTCGAGGGTACGCAGGGCGAAGTCGCCGAGCCGGGGGTCGGTGCCGGTGTGGACGACCTCGGTCACGCCTCCGCCTCCGCCGCGACGCCGAAGTCCTGGAACGCGATCCGCCGCTCGACCGGGTAGTGCTCGCGGCCGAGGACCTCCCGGATGATGACGGAGTTGCGGTACGGGCCCATGCCGAGGTCGGGCGAGGTGACGCTGTGGGTGTGGGTGCCGCCGTTCTGCAGGAAGATCCGGCCGGCGTGGTCGATGCTGTAGTCGCGGGCCACGTCGAAGCGGCCGTGGGAGTCGAAGCGCAGCAGGTGGCGCACCGGGTCGAGGAAGGCCGGCACCGCGTAGCGGTACCCGGTGGCCAGCACCAGCCCCTCGGTGGTCAGTGCGACGTCCCGCTCCTGCTCGACGTGGCGCAGCCCGAGGGTGTACGAGCCGTCGGCCGGGTCCTGCCGGGCGCTGGTCACCTCGGTGTTGGTGAGCAGCCGGGTGTTCACCGGCCCGGGCACGCTCTTGGTGTAGAGCAGGTCGAAGATGTCGTTGATCAGGTCGGCGTCGATGCCCTTGAAGAGCCCCTTCTGCTCGGCTTCGAGCCGGTAGCGGGTGGGCTCGGGCAGGGCGTGGAAGTAGTCCACGTAGTCCGGGGAGGTCATCTCCAGGGTGAGCTTGGTGTATTCCAGGGGGAAGAACCGGGGCGAGCGGGTGACCCAGTTCAGCCGGTAGCCGTACGTGTCGAGGTCGCCGAGCAGGTCGTGGTAGATCTCGGCGGCGCTCTGTCCGGAGCCGACGACGGTGACGCTGGTCTTCTCCCGCAGGGCGGCCCGGTTCTCCAGGTACGCCGAGGAGTGCACGACGCCGTCGAGCCCCGCGCAGGCGGCCGGGACGTACGGCGGGGTGCCGGTGCCGAGCACCAGGTGCCGGGCCCGGTGGGTGACGGTCTCGCCGGTGGCGGTGAGGGTGGCGGTCACGGTGAACAGGTCGTCGGCCTCGTCGTGGGTGACGGCGGTGACCTGGTGGCCGAAGCGCACCCCGGCGAGTTTCGCCGCCGCCCACCGGCAGTACGCGTTGTACTCGCTGCGCATCGGGTGGAACCGCTCGCGGATGTAGAACGGGTACAGCCGCCCGGTCTCCTTGAGCCAGTTGAGGTAGGAGTACGGCGAGGTGGGGTCGGCGAGGGTGACCAGGTCGGCCAGGAAGGGGGTCTGCAACCGCACGGATTCGAGCAGCATGCCGGGGTGCCAGTCGAAGGAGTCCCGGGCCTCCAGGAACAGGCAGTCCAGGTCGGCGACCGGCTCGACGAGACAGGCCAGGCCCAGGTTGTACGGGCCGAGCCCGACGGCGACGACGTCATGGGTGGACATGGAATCGCTTTCTGCGCGGGGTCGGGTGGTGGGCACGGTTCGCGGTCAGCCGACCGGGCAGGGGGTGGCGACGGCGGTGCTCCGCTCGTGCACGTACCGGCCGGCGTGTGCGGCGATGAGGTCGACGACGTGCGCCACGTCGTCCACCGTGGTCTCCGGGTTGAGCACGGTGAACTTCAGGTACTGACTACCGTCGACCTTCGTGCCGGCGACGACGGCCTCGCCGGAGGCGGACAGGGCCCGGCGGGCGTGCCGGTTGGCGTCGTCGGCCAGGACCGCCGCCGGCCCGGTCGGCAGGTAGCGGAACACGACGGTGCTCAGCGCGGATCGGGTGACCACCTCGAAACGGGAGTCGCCGGCGAGCAGCCGCCACGCCCCGTCGGCCCGGTCGATGACCTCGTCGAAGAGTTCGCCGAGCGCGTCGGGGCCCATCACCCGCAGGGTGAGCCAGAGCTTGAGCGCGTCGAACCGGCGGGTGGTCTGGAGGCTCTTGTCGACCTGGTTGGGCAGTTCCTCCCCGGTGCTGAGGGGGGCCGGGTTGAGGTAGTCGGCGTGGTAGGTGGCGTGCCGCAGGGCGAGCCCGTCGCGGACCAGCAGGGCGCTGGAGGAGACCGGTTGGAAGAAGGACTTGTGGTAGTCGACGGTCACCGAGTCGGCGTGTTCGATGCCGGCGAGCAGGTGCCGCCGGGTGGGCGAGACCAGCAGCCCGCAGCCGTACGCGGCGTCGACGTGCAGCCGAACGCCGGCGGCGGCGCACCGGGCGGCGATGGCGTCGAGGGGGTCGATGGAGCCGAAGTCGGTGGTGCCGGCCGTGGCGACGACCGCCATCACCACGAGTCCGTCGCGGTGGCAGCGGGTCAACTCCGCGTGCAGGGCGGCGGGGCACATGCGACGGTCGGCGTCGGTGGGCACGCAGATCACGGCGTCGTCGTCGAGGCCGAGCAGGGTGGCGGACTTCTGCACGCTGAAGTGGCCGGCGGCGGAGGCGAGGATCCGCAGCCGGGGCAGCAGGTCGCGGCGGGGGGTGGTGGTGTGTGCGCACGCCTCCTCCCGGGCCAGCAACATGGCGTGCAGGTTGGACTGGGTGCCGCCGCTGGTGAAGACGCCGTCGGCGGTGGGGCCGAGGCCGATCCGCTGGGCCGTCCAGTCGATCAGGCGGCGCTCGATGAGGGTGCCGCCGGCGCTCTGGTCCCAGGTGTCCAGGGAGGAGTTCACGGCGGTGAGCACGGCCTCACCGAGCAGTGCGGGGATGGCGACCGGGCAGTTGAGGTGGGCAAGGTAGCGCGGGTGGTGGAAGTAGACCGCGTCGCGCAGGTACACGTCCTCCAGCTCGTCGAGGGCGGCGGTGGCGTCGGCGAGGGGGCGGTCGAGGTCGACGGCGGCGACGGTGGGGGCGAGCGCCGCCGGGGTGACGCCGGTGAAGGGGCGGGCGGTGCGGGCGATCCGGGCGCCGACCCGGTCGATTCCCTCGGCCAGCACCTGCCGGTACTGCTCGGTGTTGCCGGTGGTCAGCAGGTGGGCTCGGGGGCCGGCCGGAACGCCGGTGGCGGGCGGCGGGTACGGGGCGGAGCGACCCGGGATGCTCATGCGGTTCCTCGACGGTCGATGGGAGTCGGTGCTCAGCTGACCTTCTTCGCGGCGCTGATGGCCTTCGCCAGGTTCTCCAGCAGCGGGGCTGCGCCGGTGTACGAGAAGCGCGGCACGGCGTCCCACGGGGTGACCTGGTTGGCCTTGACGGCGGGAAGCTGCGCCCAGGTCGGCTTCTTGGCCATGTCGGCCGGCTGCATCGCGGTGGCCCGGTTGTCCAGCAGGATCAGGTCGGCCGGGAACTTGCCGGCGTTCTCCCAGCTCAGGGCCTCGAAGTAGTCGCCCTGCTCGAGCTTGGTCGGCACCACGATGTCGACGCCGAGTTCGGCGAAGTACATCAGGTCGGTGCTGACCTTCGGGTTGGAGGCGTAGAACAGGTCGGGGCTGCCGGACGCGGCGAGGACCTTGATGCCGGGGTTGGCCTTGACCGCCTGCCGGACGCTCTCGGCGGCGGCCTCGAAGCGGGCCTTGGCGTCGGTGACCTTCTTCGCGTTGAGGTCGGCGCCGAGGGCGGCGGCCAGCTCGGCGTAGCGGGCGATCGGGCGGGTCATCGGCACCCGGGCGGTGGTGATGGTGACGGCGGGGGCCAGCGCGAGGATCTTGTCGCGGCTCTCGTCGGGGACGTACCAGAACGCGCCCGGGTCGTACATGTGGGTGATCAGCAGGTCGGGGTTCAGCGCGGCGTACTTCTCGACGCTGAACTCGCCCCAGACGTTGCCGAGCACGCTCACCTTGCCGACGTCGAGGTCACCGGCCTGTGGGTCCTTGGAGCCGTCGGTGCGGGTGGTCTCCCCGAATACGCCGACAATTCGCGAGTCGACCCCGAAGTCCACAAGGGCGGCGGCCACGCCGGTGAAGGCGACGACGCGGGCCGGGGTGGCGTCCCGGGTGACCTTCTCCGGCCGGTCGTCGGTGAACGACCAGGGGCCGCTGCCGGCGGCGGGCGTGGAGTCGTCGTCCTTGTCGCCGCAGGCGGCGAGGAGGGCACCGAGGGCGAGGGCGCCGCCGGCGGAGAGCAGGCCGCGGCGGGTCAGGTGCGGGCGGGACGCGGGTACGGGCATGACGACTCTTTCCAGTCCGGGGTGGTCCGATGACCATGGGCGACGTTAAGTTACCCTAACCTAAGTTGTTGTCAACACCATCGCCATCGATTTCCGCCACCCAGGAGCCCGCGCTGTACGCCACAGACTCGTCGCCGACCGCCCCCCCGGCGGCGGTGACGCCCTCACCCCCACCGCCGCGCCGGGGCCGCCCGGCGGCCCGGACGAGCGGGATCCTGGCCGCGTTCCTGCTGCTGGTGGTCGTGCTCGCGGTCAGCCTCGCCGTCGGCTCGAAGCAACTCAGCCTCGCCGAGGTGTGGCAGGGCCTGATCGACCCCGACTCCCCCGCGCACCCGGTGGTACGGCAGCTCCGGTTGCCGCGCACCCTGCTCGGACTGCTCGCCGGAATGGCCCTCGGGGTGGCCGGTGCGGTGATGCAGGCGGTCACCCGCAACCCCCTGGCCGATCCCGGGCTGCTCGGCATCAACGCCGGCGCGTCGGCGGCCGTGGCCACCTCGGCCGCGTTCCTCGGCATCACCGGAGTCGACGGGTACATCTGGTTCGCCCTGGCCGGCGCGGCGGTCGTCACCGGCTGCGTCTACGCCGTCGGCGGCGGCCGGGGCGCCACCCCGGCCCGGCTGGCCCTGGCCGGGGCCGCGCTCAACGCGGCCCTCTACTCGTACGTCAGCGCGGTGATGCTGCTCGACGCCGCCTCGCTGGAGCGGCTGCGGTTCTGGACCGTCGGGTCGCTGGCCAGCGCGGACCTCGCCACGGTGCTCCGGGTGCTGCCGTTCATCGCGGTCGGCCTGCTGATCGCCCTCGCGGCGGCCCGACCGCTCAACGCCCTCGCCCTCGGCGACGACCAGGCTCGGGCGCTGGGCGCCCACCCCGCCGCCGTCCGGGCCGCCGCCATCGCGGCGGTCACCCTGCTCTGCGGCGCCGCCACGGCGGCGTGCGGGCCACTGGTCTTCGTCGGGCTGCTGGTGCCGCACCTGGTACGCGCCCTGACCGGGCCGGACCTGCGCTGGCTGCTGCCGGCCTGCGCGCTGCTCGCCCCGGTGCTGCTGCTCGGCGCCGACGTCGTCGGCCGGGTGCTCGGCCGCCCCGGCGAACTCCAGGTGGGCATCATGACCGCCGTGCTCGGCGGCCCGCTCTTCCTGCACCTGGTCACCCGGAGCCGGGCGGTGCGGTCGTGACGGTCCTGCGGGTACGCCACTGGTCGCTGCGGTTCCGGTCCCGGGCCCTGCTGGTGGGGCTCGGCTGCGCGCTGGCCGCGCTGGCGCTCGGCGTCGTCTCCATCGGCGGCGGGGACTACCCGATGAGCCCCGCGGACGTGCTGCGCACCCTCACCGGGGGCGGCACCCCGGCGGAGGACTTCATCATCGGCGAGCTGCGGCTGCCCCGACTGGTCACCGCCCTGCTCGTCGGTGCGGCGCTGGCCCTGGGCGGCGCGGTGCTCCAGGCCCTCGTGCGCAACCCGCTCGGCAGCCCGGACATCCTCGGCGTCACCCAGGGCGCGGCCACCGGCGCCCTCGTCGTGGTGGTGGTCGGCGGCAGCACCCTCGCCCTGGCCGGCGCGGCGATGGTCGGCGGCCTGGCCACCGGCGCGCTGCTCTGGGCGGTGGCCTGGGCGCGCGGCGCGCACGGCCAGCGGCTGATCCTCGCCGGCATCGGCGTCGCCGCCATCCTCACCGGGGTCAACGGCTGGCTGCTGACCCGGGGGCAGCTCATGGACGCCGCCCGCGGGGTGCTCTGGCTCACCGGCAGCCTCGACGGGCGCGGCTGGGCGCAGGCCCTGCCCGTCGCCGTCACCCTGGCGGTGCTGGTGCCGGTGGTGCTCTTCGCCTACGGCCCGGCACTGCGGATGACCGAGCTGGGCGACGACACCGCCGCCGCGCTCGGCGTACCGGTGCGGGGTCTGCGCACGGTGCTGCTGATCGCGTCGGTGCTGCTGGTCTCCGTCGCCGCGGGCGCGGCCGGGCCGGTCAACTTCGTCGCGCTCACCGCACCGCACCTGACCCGCCGGCTGACCCGCGCCCCCGGGCCGAACCTGGCCGCCGCCATGGCGCTCGGCGCGGCAATGCTGGTCGCCGCCGACCTGATCGCCCAGCGCGCCTTCACCGGCCACCAACTCCCCGTCGGCGTGGTCACCGGCCTACTCGGCGGCGGCTACCTGGTCTGGCTGCTAGCCACCGAACGCCGCGCCGGCCGGCTGTAAGGAGGGGCACCCTATTAACGCTTTAGGTATAGGAAGGGCACCCTCCAAACAGCTGCCCGCGACGCGCCCCACCAGCCGCCGCCCCGGCTGCGGCACACCCCACGATCAAAGAACGGAGCACCGCACATGCCGCCCGACACCACCCGGCTCAACGGCGACGGGCTGACCCTCGCGTACGACAAGCGCATCATCACCGAGCGGCTCAGCGTCGCCGTGCCCGACCACTCCTTCACGGTGGTGATCGGCCCGAACGCCTGCGGCAAGTCCACCCTGCTGCGGGCCCTGGCCCGGATGCTCAAGCCGGCCGCCGGCACGGTGCTGCTCGACGGGCGGGACATCCACGCCCAGCCGGCCCGCAAGGTGGCCCGCACCCTCGGCCTGCTCCCCCAGTCCTCCACCGCGCCGGACGGCATCACCGTGGCCGAGCTGGTGGCCCGGGGCCGGTACCCGCACCAGGGGCTGCTGCGGCAGTGGTCCCGCGACGACGAGCGGGTGGTCGACGAGTCGATGGCCGCCACCGGCGTTTCCGACCTCGCCGACCGGCCGGTGGATGAGCTCTCCGGCGGGCAGCGGCAGCGGGTGTGGATCGCCATGGCCCTGGCCCAGCAGACCGAGCTGCTGCTGCTCGACGAGCCGACCACGTTCCTCGACATCGCCCACCAGGTCGAGGTCCTGGACCTCTGCGCGAGCCTGCACGAGGAGCAGGGGCGCACGCTGGTCGCGGTGCTGCACGATCTCAACCAGGCCGCCCGGTACGCCACCCACCTCATCGCGATGCGCGACGGCGCCGTGGTGGCGGCCGGGCCACCACAGGAGATCGTCACCGCGGAGCTGGTGGAGCGGGTGTTCGGGCTGCCCTGCCGGGTCATCGACGACCCGGAGACGGGCGGGCCGCTGGTCGTCCCCGCCGCACGGCGGCCGTCGGCGGTACGCGGCTGAGCAGCCGTATCTCCCCGCCCGGGCCGCCGCTCCACGCCCCGGGCGGGGATGTGCGAATACCACGCCTTGGTCCCGGCCGTCGTGGCACCGGTGCGCTCCGTCCACCTCCCGGCGGTACGGGCCAGGGCTGCGTCGGTGCGCTGGGGTCGACGACCAGGCCGCCCTCCGAGCCAGCTCCCATTGTCGAAACGTCATAGAAATGCGGCCAGTCCGGATCGTCACCGAACATGTTTTTGATAATTTCGACAGACTCGGGCGGCGTCCACCGCCCCTCGGCGACGGCGCGCAGCAAAGAACCTGGCAGAGGAAGTCCGCCAATATGCGTCGATAACTCGCCCAGCTAACCCACCACTGCCATGCCGGTGGCCCTCAGCACGCCGATCCAGGTCAGGCCGGGGTCGGCGATGCGGACTGACCCCCGCGCACTGTACCTGCACCCGGTAGACCAGACCGCTACCTCGCGGGCGGTGGAGCGAGCGACGCAGGGCGTCAGTCGTCCTCAATCCAGGTGCCGGGATAGCGGGCGTGTACCAGGTCAACCAGTTCGGAGTCGACTCCACGTAGGGTGCGGACGCTGGCAGGATCGTCGACGGCATCAAGAATGTACATGTTGAAGGTGTAGGAGACGTTGACGTCGTCGGGGCCGCAGTGGTCGAGCACGTCGCGGCAGAACAGGCAGAACCGCCGCACCAGGTCCGGGTCCAGGTCGCCCACGACCCGCCCGGCGGACAGCAGCGGCCCGACACCGTGCACGGCGTACTCGCAGTGCTCGACGGGGTCGGGGTGCCGGTCGGCGTCGATCGCCCGGTCCAGCTCGCCGCAGACGAGTTCCTTGATCGACTCCCTGGCCTCGGGGAAGTGTCGCCACGCGGCGTTGCCGATGGGACCGAAGTCCCAGTTCCGGGAGAACAACTGCTACCTCCGTCGAGGACTGGGTTGATGGGTGGAACGGCCTCCGGTCGCCGCCCGACACCCAAGCATGTCATCGGGCGGCGACCGGAGGCACGACCGGTGTCGCCGGAAAGGCGTTGGGCACGGCGAACACGTCCCCGTCCTCGTTCCGGTAGTAGGAGTTGACGCCGTCGCGCCCGACCAGACCGCTGCACGACGGGGACCCGAAGCTGCAGAGAATCTCGTTCAGAGCGGCGGCCGGGTCCTCCGACGCGAACGCCTTGCCGACCTCCTGCTGCTGCATGAGGTCGCCGGCGACGCTCAACAGGCCCGCCACGCCGACCATCTTCGCCGGCCCGGTCGGGTAGATCTTGGTCACCTTGCCGTGCGATGCGCGACGGCGCCGTGGTGGCGGCCGGGCCACCACGGGAGATCGTCACCGCGGAGCTGGTGGAGCCGGTGTTCGGGCTGCCATGCCGGGTGATCGACGACCCGGAGACGGGTTCGCCGCTGGTGGTCCCGGCCGCGCGGCGACCGGCTTCCCTGGGCCGCGTCGGATACCCCATTCGGCGACGGCCGCGTTGATGATCCAGCCCGACCCTACGGAGAGGGCGGTGCTCAGGTCGCTCGTGCCGAACAGGGCCTCACCGACGGGTTGGGTGAGTGCCTGGGTGCCGGCGCTGACGGCGAGGGCGTAGGCACGGATCATCCAGGCTCGGTGGGCGGCGATACGGCGACGGCGAATCGCGGTGAACCCCGCAACGATGCTGGCGGCCATTGCCGATCCGACCAGGAGCCGGATTCCCCACAGCAGGTCACCGCCCGGGGCGTCGGGGTAGAACAGTGTCATCCAGGTCCCGGAGGCGGCAACGATCAGGCCGGGCACGATCAGTATCCGGCCGGACCGTCGGTGCCAGCTTGGATGGCGACGACGCAGCCGGGCGGAGAACTGGAACGCGCCGAGGAAGGCGTAGAGGGCTGCGGCGAGCACGTGCACCACGACGGGCGCTGGGGAGGAGTCGACGCGCGGGTTGGTGGGTAGCAGCTGCGGCCCGCCGGCGAGCTCGAGAAGCCGCAGTGACCCGGCGACGACCGGGATGAGGCCGAGGACCACCAGCGCTACCGGGAGGTGCCAGCTCGACCCGTCCCGGGCACCCGGCGGGCGCCGTGATGCCGGTCGGGTGACCGGGACGGTGTGCTCAGTCAGGCGCAGTGCGCGAGAGCGAACGATCATGGCGATGCCCTTCGGTAAGACCAGCAGAAGGCGTCTGGCATCTTCGGGAGGTCAGATGGTGATGACCACTTTCGCCCGCGCGTGTTCGCCTTCCACGTACCGGATGGCTTCGGGAACCTCGGGCAGCTGATACGTCCGGTCGATGACCGGGGTGAGCCGGCCGGCCTCGGCGTGGGTGCGGAGCGTGTCGAGGTGTTGCCGGCTGGGTGCGGTGGTGAGAATGGCGATGCGGTGCCGCACGAGGGGTGCCAGCAGGCGCCCGCGCGCGATGAGCCAGACCGGTCCGACGAGGCTGCCGCCGCGATAGACGCCGCCGCCGGAGAGCACGAGCGTTCCGGTCGGGGTAAGCGCTCGCCGGAGCGCGGTGAGGGAACGGTTGCCGACCAGGTCGAACACGACGTCGTGGCGGCCGGCGTCGTGGGTGAAGTCGTCGCGGGTGTAGTCGACGACGTGATCGGCACCGAGGGAGCGCACCAGGTCGACGTTGCGGGTGCTGCACACCCCCGTCACGGTCGCGCCGAGCGCCTTGGCCAGCTGGACGGCCAGGGTGCCGACGCCGCCGGACGCGCCGTTGACGAGGACGCGGTGGCCGGGCTCGACCTGCCCGACATCGCACAGTCCCATGAGTGCGGTGACGCCGGCCAGTGGCAGGGCGGCCGCCTGCTGTGGCGTCAGGTTCCCGGGCTTGCGCGCGACCAGGGCCTCGGGCACGCATACGTACTCGGCGAACGCGCCGTTGGCGTCGCCCAGGTCGCCGAAGACTGCGTCGCCCGGTCGCACCTGCCGGACGTCGGTGCCGACGGCTTCGACCCGGCCGGCGAAGTCGCGGCCACGGATTCGCGCCTGCGGCCCGGACCGGCCCATCGACAGCCGCGCCAGCCGTGGATCGCCGCGCATGACGTGCCAGTCGTACGCGTTGAGCGCGGCGGCCTCGACCCGCACGAGCACCTCGTCGACCGCCGGCACCGGCGTGTCGACGTCCGCGAGCGTGAGCATCTCCGGCGGGCCGTATCGATACTGAACGATCGCCTTCATCTCGCCCTCCCCAGGTGTACGCCGTACACCTTCCTAAGAAAAAGATAGGTGTACGCCGTACACCTGTCAAGGTGGCTAGGGTTCACTCGTCGGCAGAAAGTTGAGGACCCTGATGGCCGAGCAGGCTGAGACGCTGCGCCGGACGCCGCTGAGCAGAGATCGCGTCCTGCGCGCCGCCGTCACGCTCGCCGACGAGGCCGGGATCGAGTCCCTCAGCATGCGCAACCTCGCCCAGGATCTGGGCGTCGTGCCGATGGCCCTCTACAAGCACGTGGCGAACAAGGACGAGCTGCTCGACGGCATGATCGACGTGATCGTCGGCGAGATCGATCCGCCGGTGCCCGACGCCGACTGGAAGCGCGTAATCCGCGAACGCATCCTCTCGGCGCGGGAGGTGCTGCTGCGCCACCCCTGGGCGGCGATCGCGATCGAGTCGCGGAACGAGGCGACGCCGGCCCTCCTCGGCTACCTCAACTCGATGGTCGGGACGCTCCGCGAGGGCGGATTCTCCACCGACCTCGCCCACCACGTGATGCACGCGATGGGCAGCCGCATGCTGGGCTTCAGCCAGGAGTTGTTCGACGCCTCCCGGCGCGCCGGCCGGTCCGGCATCGCCGAGCCCGACCCGCCGGCGGCGTTTCCGGCGGAGGCCGCCGCCCAGTTCCCGCACCTCGCGGCGATCGCCACCGCAGCGGCACACGACGACACGTCGGTCGTCGGCCAGGGCTGCGACGACCAGTTCGAATTCGAATTCGCTCTGGACCTGTTGCTGGACGGCATCGAACGACTGCGCCAGCAAGGCTGGACGTCATCGCGTCCACCCAGGTGAGACGGTGACCTGACGACGCGGCGGGGGCGTTGCTGCGCCCCGGAATCCAGAGGCCCCCGGTCCTGGACTCGCTCCACCTCAGACGCTCGAAAAAGTCGTCCGGGAACAGCGACAGCAACGCGGGCGTCGGCAGGCAGTCGATGACGAGATGGATGCACTGCTCCGCGCCCGTGTTCACGGCGTGATGAAGCCGGTCCAAGTCTGCGTAATACAGGCGGCCTGCGGGCCAGTGCAACGGCTCTCCTTCAATGTAGAGGGCACAAGCCCCGGCGGCCATCTGGGCCCGCGCCGGCCGAGGTCCGGTTACGGCCGGTGGCCCGTACGCTGATCACCGACCTGGCGCGCGGCGGGCCGCTCCCGGCCGACGTGGCGTGCCTGGGCACGGCCGTCGGCCTCCCGGCGTGACCCGCCCCGGTCCTCGGACTGATCAGGAGCGGCGCGGCGCGGCGGACCCGCATGCCAAGGGCACCCTGCCGTCAGCGCGCCGATCCAGGTCAGATCGGGTCGACGATGCGGCTGATCCTCTCGCGCTGTTCCTGCACCCGGTAGACCGGACCGCTAACTTGCGGGCGGTGGAGCGACTCAGTGCGTCAGTCGTCCTCGGCCCAGGTGCCGGGATAGCGGGCGTGCACCAGATCGACCAGTTCGGAATCGACCCCACGTAGGGTACGGACGCTGGCGGGATCGTCGACGGCGTCGAGGAAGTACATCTGGAACGTGTAGGAGATGCCGAACGGGTCCGGGCCGGAGTAGTCGAGCATCTCGCGGCAGAACAGGCAGAACCGCCACACCAGGTCCGGATCCAGGTCGCCCACGACCCGCCGGGCGAACAGCAACGGCCCGGCTCCGCGGATGAAGTACTCGTACTGCTCGGCGGGCTCGGGTTGCCGGTCGTCGTAGATGGCGTTGTCCAACTCGTCACAGACGAGTCTTTTGATGGACTGCCGCGCCTCCGGAAAGTGTCGCCAGGTGGCGTTGCCGATAGGACCGAAGTCCCATTTCTGGACAAACAACTGCTACCTCCAGCGCCGATGAGGGCTGGGTGGAAGTGAGGACGACCTCCGATCGCCGCTCGACTAACGATCATCATAGCGGGCGGCGACCGGAGGGCGTGAGCGGCGATGCGGATCAGATGGGTGGCACCACGCGCGTGTTCCCGTCGTCGTCGCGGTAGTATTCGTAACCGCTGTCCGTGCTTCCCAAATACGAATTACACCCCCGGCGACCCGCAACTACAGAGGATCTCGTTCAGCGCGGCGGCCGGGTCGTCCGACGCGAACGCCTTGCCGACCTCGTGGATCTGTTGTAGATGCTCGCGATGTGACCCCTAAGGTCAGGGTCGGTGACTCTGGGCGCCCGAGCCTTCTCCCGCTGCTTCTTGGAGTCGTACTTCCGCTTGACCCGCAGTGCGCCGGTCGCTGAATCGACCCGCAGCTCCGTGCGGCGCCCAAGCGCGTCGTAGACCTGCCACACCACCTCGCCCCGGGCGTCGGCGGTCTTCTCCCATCCTTGTTGCTTCGTGTCGTCAGCCGTGCTCATCGGCTGCTTGCTCTGGCTTGTGGTTAAGAAGGCCAGCCGCCGGTAGCGCGGGACCGTTCGCCATATAGTCAGGATCACGGCTGGATGAGGGCTGTAAGGGACTCCCCCGGGGTGTGGGTCAGCAAGATTGAGCCGCCCGTTACCGCCCCCACCCTGGCGGATCTGGCCGCCCAGGCCCCTCCGGAGTCTGCGCTCACTGAGATACTGCTCGACCCCGGCGGGGACCTGTTTCGCCACCTTTGAGTTGCCCAACTTCTCCTAATCCCTGCCGTAGCCGGGGGCCCTTCACGGGCCCCCGGCCTCACTGCTAGGACTTGAGCGCCGTGATCAGCGCGGCGAACGCGAGGATCAGCGAGACACCCAACGTCGCCCATTCGATCCATCGCCGGTGCCACCGGTCGGCAGCATCTCCGCTGGCTGGCTGCTGTGCATCAGCGTTGACGCATTCCGGGGGTGAGGGTATTTTCATCCTGCCTCCATTTTCGTACGCCTAGCCGGACTACGTTGACTCGGAGTCATCAGCAGTCGCCCGGGCAGCCACCCGGGCGGCTGCTTTTTACGGGCTAACTACACCCGTGTAACTCCTGATCGCCGCCGTCAATTGCAAATCGGTTGATGTGCGCCGGTCAAGTTGACGATTCTTTGTCACGCCGAACGGCCGATACCCCTTCCTCCGAACCGCCAGCTAGCGATCTTGACGGCGATTGGCGGGTTACCATCGCTTCACGTTCGACGGTAGGACTCGCCGCAGCCTGTTAGCAATGGAGTGCGCGGGAGTGAGTCGGGAGGAAAGCCACTATCAGCCTGACGTTAGGATCGAGACTGCGCAGATTTTCGTGGTTGACCTGGGTGTGGTCCGTTGAACGGGAGTTGGTCCTGTCCGGAAATGGACCACGTCATGACGGAAAAGATAGGCGACCGCTGCTCAGTTTCCGCAGCCGACACCAGCGGAGTGGGAGTTCGCCCAGCAGCTGGTCAAGCGGGCTCAAGCCGATGGGGTGTCGCTGGGGTCCGGCAGGTCAGCCTGCTGCTCGACGCGACCGGAATCGCCGCCGTCGTCTCGCACCTTCCGGTAACCCTGGGGACGGATGCCGGCATGAAGCTGCCGTCGTGGTTCGTGTCGGCACTCCCTGGTCGTGACCCTGGTCATGATTGTCCTCATCGCCTCGTCCCGGGGCGGGGCCGGCGACGGCGTTGCCACCGCGCGTTGAGAATGCCTCGGTAAGCCGACGGCTGATTGGGTAAAAAGTGGTTTGGGGTTTGGGTCGGAGCGGCGTGCCGCTCCGACCCAAACATTAAGGACACCCGGAAACAGCACGCCTCAAAACTATCCCTACCGGACAGTTTTGCCCATAAACGACACCCAGGGCAAGCCGAACAGCTGGCCGACCAGGTCGAGCGCCAATCCGCGCAGCCTCCTACGCTGGCAGCTCATCCACGACGTACACCCCGCTGCCGGCGCGCCCCACGGTAAGCCCTCGATCACGAGTCAGCTCCAAGGCGCGTTGGATGGTCGACACGCTGACCGAGTACAGGTCGGACAGCTCCCGCAGCGACGGCAGCTTGGTTCCGGGCTTGTACTCCCGAGCGGTGATGCGGGCGGTCAGGTCGTCTGCGATCTGCCGCGACGACATTGGTACGGGCATGCAGTCTCTCCCTGGCTGACGCCTGACGCGACCGAATCCGAACGCGGAAGGCCGGTCTGACCTGCGGCTTACCGGATCCGCAAGCGGTCCCGGCCCACGTCAGCGCTCCATTGCCTCCGGGAGCCCGCGCTGCTGGTCGAGGCCGCCCGCGCCGCCGCCGCGTGCGGGGACGTGCGCAGCGTACGGGACGATCCAACATCCATCGGTGGATCTAGGCTCAGGACAACCACTTCCTACCGTTGGTGCCGCCTACCGTAAGGGAAGGGCGGCCACGGTACGCCACTCGTACATCTGCTGGTCGCGGTGCATCTCGATCAGGTCGAGGTGCCGGATAGCGACGCGAGCGGGTCGAATGTTCGCACGGCTCGTGGCCTCGACGTACGGCTCGGCAGGCCCGCCGGCAGTGGTGTACGCGATGCTCACGTGCGGCCGAAACCGGTCCGGGTCTTCGCCGACCTTGTCGGTGCCCAGGACTCGCCCGATCGCCTGCCGGGTCAGGTGGCGCAGTTCGTGGATTGGCTCGGCGGGCACGGCTGGCATCACGATCGCCTCCTCGGCCACGACGACTGGTCCAAACTCGACCTGGATCGCGGGAACGGCGGCCAGCAGCGAGCGAGCTTCGTCAGCGACGTCCTGAACAACGTCCTGGGCGAGTTCGTCGGCGAAGCCGACGCCCTGCATGGTGAGGTGCAGCCATCGGTCCGGGATCAGGGTGAGGCTCGGCATCTCCGCCAGGGCTGTTCGATAGGCCGTCGCGGTGTCGTAAAGCTGGTGTTGATCCTCGAAGGTGATGTGGAAGGCGTAGAAGCGCCTCCCCACGCGCCACCCTGGACGCCACCACCAGTGGTTGCGGACCTCGCCTGCGTGCTGGCCCGGGGCAAGGTCGACTAAGGACATCCAAGCTCCCTCAGACTTCGGACGGAGCAGCATCGGGCTGGGCAGACTCTGCCTCTACCGGGTACTCGTCGATGACGACGATTCGGTCTGCCGGCCAGACCGACTCCGACACCTCTAGGACGGTCCCGTCATCGGCCCTGGCAACGTGGATGACCTGCATGACGGGTGCGCCGGTAGGCAGCTCCAGCGCGGCGGCTTCCTCTGCCGTGGGTAGGCGGGAGAACCAGTGATCGCGGGCCGTTGCGTAGCGCTTGCCGCTAAGTTCCTCAATACAGAGGAAGAGAGCCTTCGGCACCACCTTGGGCTCCTCCAGGTACGTGCCGCCAGCAAGATCGGTCGGGATGTAGCTCGCGCCGACCTCTTCGCGCTTGCCGGTCTCCTGGTCATGGAGGTGTCGTCGTCGTGCCACCACCTCGGTTCCAGCGGGCACGCCCATCGCGGCAGCGATCTCACCGCGGACCTGCGCCCTCCCGGCGAACACGATGGTGTGTCGCAGGTGGGCTGTCAGCAACTTTTCATCGCTACGAGCGCGCCCGTAGCGATACCGAGAGTGGCGTTGCAGCCGCCAGCTCTCGCGGACGAAGGTTCCTACGCCATGGCGAGACTCGATCAGACCTTCGGCGCGAAGCACACCCAAAGCGTTACGCAGGGTAATCGGACTCACTCGGAAGCGTCCCGCCAACGCCGTCTCCGCCGGCAGCCGCTCGCCCGCCTTCAGCTCCCCATCACGGATACTGCGTCGCAACTCCGCCGCGATCTGGAGGTACTTGGGTGCTCTTGCGCCTAATTCGTCGGTCATCGCCGTCCCCACTCAGGTAGTCCTCTCCAGGACAACACCTTCACCCCACTGTACGTCTGCCAGCCCTCATGGCGCAGACCCGCTCCCCGAGCCCCCACCGATCACTTCCTGTAGAGGTCTTGCTTACCGAGAGGTCTAAGCCTACAGTCCTCTATAGGTCTATAGGACTAGCCAGAGAGGCAGGGGTATGGAGGTGACGGAGGCGCATGAAACCAGGGGCGAAGTGCCCGAATGGGCCACAGCGGAACCGGGCGATCACCGAAACCGCAGCACGGCCGGCGACGGCGGCTCGGTCTACCAGTCCCGGCGGAACCTGCTCACACCCGCCGACATCCGGTGGCAAGAATTTCCGCTGACCGGGTTCGGTCGGCGGGGCCTCGACCCGGCGGCGGTCGGCAAATTTCTGCGTCAGGTCGAGGCCGACATGGACGCCCTGTACCAGGAGATCGTCACCGCTCGCGACGAGGCGCACCACCACCGGAACGCCGCGACGGAGCTACGCGCGGAGCGCTGGCGTCCACGCGCGCCATGGGCACAGCGGCCCCGCGGTGAGTACCGACGTCCGCCCATGTGGCAGCCCTACTCCCCCCGCCAGCAGGGCTGCCACCGCCAGCCGGAAGACGAACCGGGCGATGACTGACTACCCGGCGATCCATGGCCCGTCGAGACCGGACTGGAACTGCCTCGTCTGCGGCGACCCCTGGCCCTGCCTGACCCGCAAGCGCCAGCTCAAGGAGCTGTGCCAGTGCAACATCCGAACGCTGACCCGCTACATGAACGTGTACCTACCGGACGCCCACGAGGAAATTAGCGGCATGAGCACCGCTGACATCACCGAACGCGTCGTCGGATGGTGCGGCAGACCGTTGGAGATGTGGGTGGTCCAGGAGCGCCCGGCCGATCAAGACCGTCGATGACGGCGGTACGTGTGCCCAACAGAAGGCAGGGAGATATGGACGGTAGGGATCGTGGCGAAGCCCAGAGCAGGGGTGAGCAGGCCGAGGCCGCCGAACGGGAAGCGGCGAGGCAACGGCTGCTGGAGCAGGCCGAGGCTGACCGGATACCCGTCGAGGAGACCACCCGGGCCAGACCCGACCGGCGGTGGCAGCGTGACCAGCCATAACCTGCCGATAGGCCGCCGTGTCGCGCGGCTACGGGCCCGACGCGGGATGACCCAGCAGATGCTCGCCGACCAGCTCGGCAAGTCGAAGAGCTGGGTGGACAAGGTCGAGCGCGGCATCCGCACCCTGGACAAGGTCTCCGTCATCCAAGAGGTCGCCGCCGCGCTGCGCGTCGACGCGGCGCTGCTGCTCGGCCGGGCCACCCCGCCCGAACCGGGCAGCGGGTCGGTCGCGGCCGGGGTCGACGGGGTGCGTGCCGCCCTCGCCCGCTACGACGCGGTGCCGGCCGGGCCGGGCGACCCGGCGGCGGCGACGCCGATCGGCGAGCTGGGCGGGCGGGTGGGGCACGCCTGGCTGACGTACGAGCACGCCGACTATCCGGGGCTGCTGCGGCTGTTGCCGGAGCTGCTCGGCGACGCCCAACGCGCCCACCACGACCGCCGAGGCGACAGGACGGCGGGCCTGCTGGTGCAGGTGTACCGGCTCACCGCGTCGGTGCTCGTGAAACTCGGCGAGGCCGACCTCGGCTGGCTGGCCGCCGACCGGGCGATGGCCGTGGCCGCAGGCGACGCGCCGCTGTCGGCGACGGCCACGGTGCCCGTCGGGCAGGCCCTGCGCGCGCTCGGCCGCGCCCGACTCGCCCTGGCCGCCACGGTCCCCGCCGCCCAACGGATCGCGACCCGCCGGTCGGCCGACACGCCGGAGCTGCTGCCGCTACGCGGGGCGCTGCTGGTCGAGGCCGCCCGCGCCGCCGCCGGTTGCGGGGAAGCGCGCAGCGTACGGGAGCTACTCGACCTGGCAACCCGGATCGCCGTACGGATGAACGAGGGTCACGACGACCCGCACCGGATCGGCTTCGGTCCCGTCACGGTGGCGCTGGCCCGGGTGAGCACGGCCGTGGACCTGGGCGAGGGTCGCGAGGCGATCATCCGGCACGCTGACGTGATCGGCTCGGACGGATGGCGACGGCTGCCCGTCGAGCACCGGGCGTCGTACCTGCTGGATGTGGCACGGGCGCACCTGCTGGTGGGTGACCCACTCACGGCGGGACGCGCGCTGGTCGAGGCGGACCGGACCGCGCCGGCCGAAATCCGATTACGGCCGGTGGCCCGTACGCTGATCGCCGCACTGGCGCGCGCCGGACCGCTCCCGGCCGACGTGGCGTGCCTAGCCACGGCCGTCGGCCTGCCGGGCTGACCCGCCCCGGTCCGCGCCGGTGCCGCGCGGCGGCCGGACCCGGGTGGTCAGCAGGCAGAAGTCGTTGCCGTCGGGATCGGCCATCGCCACCCGACCGGCCTCGCCCTCGCCGGTGTCGATCCGCGTCGCCCCGAGGGCGAGCAGACGGTCGACCGCTGCCTGCGGGTTCCCGTGGGCACCCGGGGCGAGGTCGAAGCGCACCCGGTCCCTGCCTGCCTTCGGCCCCAGCGGTGGGCCGCCCCAGGTGATCTTCGGCCCGCCGTGCGGCGAGCGGATCGCGGTCTCCTGGTCCTGGTCCCAGACCAGCGGCCACCCGAGGGCCTCACTCCAGAAGTAGCCGACGTCCTGCGAGCCGTCGCAGGCCAGCGCGCCGACGAATCCGCAGTCGGCGAGGAAGTTGTTGCCGGGCGCGATGACGCAGAACTCATTGCCCTCGGGGTCGGCGAGCACCACGTGCCCCTCCTCGGGGCGCTGCCCTACGTCGATGTGCCGTCCGCCGAGCCCCAACGCCCGAGCCACCGTCTGCTGCTGGTCCTCCAATGATGTGCTCGTCAGGTCGAAGTGCATCCGGTTCTGGGTGACCTTCGGCTCCTGCGTCGGAAGGAAACGGAGTCGGAACCCGGTGTCGTCACTGGGTAGGAGCGCGACGTCGTCGTCCGGATCGTCGGCCATCGCCCATCCCAGGAGACCGGCCCAGAACCGCGCGAGACGAAGCGGCTCGCTGGCATCGAAGCAGACCGCGAAGAGTTCGTACGCCATTTCCCACTCATCCCCGATCCGGTGACCGGCCGCCGTCGACAGGGTGCCCCGGCAGCTCTCGACCGGAGAGCCTAGGAGTGGGGCGTGTTACCCGCACCCGAGTATTCGCCCGAACCGCTTTGCCGCGCGGGTGGTCAGGCCCAAGGCATGATCAGAAGGTGCCCATGACCTCCGCGCCAGCCTCCACCCTGTCGCCGTTGCGTCGTTGGGCCGCCCTCGGCGTGCTCGCTGCCGCCGTACTGCTGCTCGCGATCGACGGCACGGTCCTCGCCCTCGCGGTGCCGTCGCTGACCGAGAGCCTCTCGCCGACCGCCGAGCAGATCATCTGGATCGGCGACGTCTACTCCCTCGCCCTCGCCGGCCTGCTCGCCCTGATGGGCAACCTCGCCGACCGGTTCGGCCGCAAGCGCATCCTGCTGGCCGGCTCGGTCCTGTTCGGGTTGGCATCGCTGCTCGCGGCGTTCGCCACCAGCGCGGAGTCGCTGATCGTGGCCCGGCTGCTGCTCGGCGTCGCCGGCGCGACGCTGATGCCGTCGACGCTCTCGCTGATCCGCAACATCTTCCCGGACGACGCGGAGCGCACCCGGGCGGTCGCCGTCTGGTCGGCTGCCTTCGGCGCCGGTTCCGCCGCCGGGCCGATGATCGGCGGCTTTCTGCTCGAACACTTCTGGTGGGGCTCGGTCTTCCTGATCAACCTGCCGGTCATGGTCGTCGTGGTGATCTCCGGCATCCTGCTGCTGCCCGAGTCCAAGGACCCGAACCCGGGCCGCTTCGACGGCCTCTCCGCCGTGCTGTCGATGCTCACCGTCGTACCGATCGTCTACGCCATCACCCACCTGGCGTCCTCCGGCATCAGCCCGATCATCGTGGCGGGTGTCGTGATCGGCCTGATCGCCGGCACGCTCTTCGTGCGTCGGCAGCGCCGCCTACCCAATCCGATGATCGACGTCGACCTGTTCCGCAGTCCCGCCTTCTCCGGTGCGGTGGCCGCCAACGTCGTCTCGATCTTCGGGCTGGTCGGCCTGCTCTTCTTCTTCTCCCAGTACCTGCAGTTCGCCCGCGGCTTCTCCCCGCTACAGGCGGGTATCGCCGAGCTGCCCGCGACCATCGCGTCGATCGTCGTGGTGGCCCTGGTCGGCGTCGCGGTGACCCGGCTCGGCCGGGGCCGCGCGATCGCCGTCGCCCTCGTGGTCGCCGCCGCGGGGCTGGCGCTCGTCGCGCCTGCGGCGGGCCAGGCATCGTACGTGTGGCTCGCGCTCTGCCTCGCGCCGGTCGGTCTCGGTGTCGGACTGTCGATGACCCTGGCCGGTGACGCGATCCTCTCCGCCGCGCCGCCCCGCAAGGCGGGCTCCGTGTCGGCGGTGACCGAGACCGCCAACGAACTCGGCGTCGTGCTCGGCATCGCCGTGCTCGGCTCACTGGTCACCGCCGTCTACCGCTCGACGCTCGTCCTGCCCGAGACCCTCCCGGACGAGGTGCGGGCCCGGGCCGAGGACTCCCTCGGGTCCGCCCTCGCCGTCCTCGAACCGGGCAGCGCACCTGCCCAGGCCGCAAAGGACGCGTTCCTGACCGCCATGCAGACCGCCTCGCTGGTCGCCGCCGGGTTCACCCTCGCCGCCGGGGCCCTCGCCTGGTGGCTGATCCCCTCACCACGCGCTCCCAGATAAGCGACCCGCCTACCTCGGCACCGTCCGCCAGATCCCTCCAGGGGTGATGAGCGACTGACGGCCCTGCGCCGGCCCGACGCCGACCACCGGTTGCGATCCCTCCAGGGGTGATGAGCGACACAACGCCATCCGGGCCGCCCGCAACCGCTCACACCCGTTGCGATCCCTCCAGGGGTGATGAGCGACAGGTCCTCAGCGGACACACCGCCGTCGTCTGGCTGTTGCGATCCCTCCAGGGGTGATGAGCGACCTGCTCGGCCAGCTGATCGCCCTGGCGTTCGCCACCGTTGCGATCCCTCCAGGGGTGATGAGCGACTCGAGGCCAGGCACAGCGCCGTGCTGCGCCGGGTGCTGTTGCGATCCCTCCAGGGGTGATGAGCGACATCGTCAACGTCCGAATCCAGAACGCCCCTGTGGCGTTGCGATCCCTCCAGGGGTGATGAGCGACAAGCGGACAGCCTCGCCACCATCCCGTACCCGGTGACGTTGCGATCCCTCCAGGGGTGATGAGCGACACGAGCGGGCGACCGCCGGCGCACGCCGAGACAAGTTGCGATCCCTCCAGGGGTGATGAGCGACTCCTCCCCGTCCGCGCCGCACTCGGCCTCACCGTGTTGCGATCCCTCCAGGGGTGATGAGCGACGCCCGGCATGGGCCAGATCATGCCGCACACCCACATGTTGCGATCCCTCCAGGGGTGATGAGCGACCCGAGTCTTAAGTCCCAGGTCAGAGGTACCGCCAGCGCGCCCGCCGGCACCATTTTTGCAGCAGACCGCCGGTTGTGCATCTGCCCAGGTCAGAGAGTTGAAACTAACCCTGCCAACCTTGGTAGCTGGTCGGAAGCCACACCGAGCGAGAGAAAGCACCGCCAGGTGAAAGGCCAGCAGCAACCGCTGACGCCCTACGCTGGAGGAAGCGCGGCCACGGAGCGCCACTCGTACATCTGTTGGCCCAGTGCATCTCGATCAGGTCGACGTGGCTGACGATGGTGGCGCGGCTGCTGGTGCAGGCGTACCGGATCACCGCGTTGACCCGTCTACCGATGGCTCCACGCCCACATCCACCCGCTGTCCGCTATAGACGCAATGCCCGTGTCACCCCGATCGGTGCCCCGACCCTTATTGAGATCACCTCAGCGCCTCATTCTCTGGTTGCGACGGGTCTTCCTACCACTCGTCGTGTGTCGATGACAGCCTGGATCTGCTCTAGGAGCTTGCTGTGCAACTGCCGCAGGCTGTCTGGCTCGTCAGGCTGCCCTAACCCGTCTTGCTGAGCGGCCGCGGAAATCGCTTCGCGCAACAAGGTGGCCGCGTCCTGTGGCAGCAGAGCGGCCTCGGCCGCCGGGACAGATCGGTGCTCTACCATAGATTTCGCCGCTTCGGCCACCACCTCGTCCGCCACCATCCGACCACCATGGGCGACGGGAGCACCATTACGCGCCTTGCGTAGCACGAAGAAGATCAACGCGGACCATGCCTCGCGGGGGCCTCCGCGCTGCCACTTTTCCTCTAAGACGCTTTGAAAAAAGTTGCTGTATGCGATTCTCGGATTTTTACCGACAGCGGCTGCGGCAGCCGCGAATGACGCTTCCACGCAGTCGGCCGCGAGGACGAGCATGCGGATGCATTGGGCTGGCGCTGTTGTGGAGGCAAGGGCGGCCTCCACCAATTCCAGTCGCTGCACAACGCGGCCCTTCGTCCAGCCGCGCCGAGTTTCGACGGTCTGAGGTTTATCCTCATCGCACAAGGGCTTACGACTGGCAAAACTGTCAGCTAGGCGGCGGGCGTCACGCGTGATCTCCTCGCCGATCGCCGAGGCATCCAGCAACCTCCAGGCAACGTCTAGTTCCAGGGTCCGCATGGCCTGCGCGGCGGCAATGAGAAGAGGCAGGTCCCCACCGGTCAGGGCTGGCCACAGATGGACTTTGTGGGCCTCTCCAGACTCCTCCGGCTCCGCGTTTTCACGGACGAACAGCGGAATACCGTGCCGAGCGCCAATGAGGCGCATAGCGCGGAGAAGAGAGAGCATCACCTGTTTTCGGCCTGTGGGAACGAGCAGCAGTGCTCCGGTCTCGCGGGTGAGCCGGGATTCGATCGCCCGCTCGACTGCCAACTGATCAATATCGGTAATGCCGATCAACTCGGCCCATGCCTCAGCCCCGCTATCGGGGGTGCTTCCGTACCTGCCGGCACGAATGATCTCGGCCTCCGCCTCGGCCATAGGGGCACTTCCCCCATCGCCGTCGACTCCGAAGATGACCGCCCGAAGCCGGACCTCTTCCACGCCCAGGAAGGTGACCACGCCAGCCGGTAGGCGATTGCTGAGCTGCTGCCCTACCGTCTCGATCGGCCTCCCGTCACGGCCCCCAACTTCCTGCTTGTTGCCGGCGAGCCAGACCGTCAGCACCATGTCAGCCGGCGCGATCGGCGGTTCGGGGAGACCCGCTTCCTGCCACCCCTTTCCGTCAACGTCATAACGGGAAAGGTAACTACCGATGATTTTGGAATCGTCGAGCGCGGGTGGCAGCAGGTTGTGGCTGCCGTTACCGATACTTAGCAGCGAACCGACCTCTCGCGTTCTTAGCCATTGACCAGAAGGCAGCCCGAGCGAAGCTAGGACGGCCGGATCATCAGGGCCCCTTTCGATTTGTCGGAGCTGTCTTCCAACCTCACCCCCCCGCTCTCCGTCCACCAATCGATTGATATGAGAATGGGCCTCCTTGTCCTCACTGAACAGCTCATCGTACTTCCTTGTGATGTAGCGGCGAACGGCAAGGCTCGCAGTGCCGTCCCGGCGCACCACGGCGTCGGCAAGGAGCACTCGCAGGGACTCCGCGTCATGTGCCTGAAAGCCTTTGTTATGGCGTTCCACGGCCCGGTTCACCAGTTCGAGCCCGCGAGCGGTAAGCCGCACCAGTGGCGGGTTAGTCCCGGCGAGTTCGGCCAAGGTCCCGAACATGCGCCAGCGCACGAGGACTCCGATGACCGGGTCGGTTTCGAGTTGCTCCAGCGGGTCGATGACCTGGCCTTCCCCACTGGGGGGAGTGAGCGCGAGACGCCACGGGATTCTGGCCTCGGAGAGCGCGGTGAGCGCGCACATGGCCAGCGCAGTTGCCCCTGCGCCCCACGTCACATATGCCTCTTGGTAGTTCGGGGCGCCGGCAAGGTGACAGACGAGTTCTGGGACGACATTCTTTTCGTTCTGCCCCTCAACGATGATCGGCTCAGCCGTCCGTACAATTGTCTCCCCGTCCTTGCCAAGGCGAGCCTTGAGCGCATTGGCGAGGGCCCGCGCTGTCAGCATCGTGTCCAGGGGATGGGAAGGATTCCGTTCGGTGCCGATCAGGAGCACGTCGAGATCCGGTCCTGGGGAGACGGCGGTGAGCGCCTTCAGCAGAGGGCTTGGCGGCTGGGTGCCGAGGTATTGATCTGCCCATACCCCCTCGCGGAGCATGCCGATCAGCCCCTCGGGGTCGGCGGTGGCGGCGTTGAGCTGGCGGCACCGCTCCCGGATTCGTTCAACGCGGAGGTCAATCGACGACCCGTTCTGAGACGACAGGAGGAGGTCCGCCTCCCCGGCGATATGTACGAGCAGACGCATGGCCGCCATTGTGGACTACCGCGCCTCGCCCGCGTCACTCCACGTCATGGCGTATCTACGCTGACGGCATGTCTACCGAGGACCCGAGCGCCGCAACCGAGCTGATCAACCTGACTCCGCACGTCGTACGCCTGGTGGGTGACGCCGCGATGGTGGAGGTGCCGCCGGCCGGGCCGCCGGCGCGGGTGGTGCTGCGGCCGGATCGTGCGGACGGGACGGTGCGGGTCGGTCGGCTCGTGGTGCCGCTCAAGCGCACCGCCGCGTCGCCCCTGGTCACCGGGGTTCCGGAGCGCAGGCCGGGCGTGTTGTTGATCGTCGCGCGGGCGGTGGCGGAGGCCCTGCCGGAGCGCGATGACCTGGTGTATCCGCACGACACGGTGCGGGACGCGGCCGGTGTCGTTGTCGGATGTCGGTCACTTGCCCGTCCGGCGGGTGACGACGGCGTCTGACGCCGGGTTTGCTGGGCTTGCTCATCCGTTCGATCGTCAGCGCTGGCCGGATCCGGGCACCCGATGGCGACACGGTCTTGATTTCGACTACTTTTGTAGTTGAACTACTCAGGTCGCATCAGTAGCGTGCGTTCCGTGCATGTCTTCCCTGCCCAGATCCCGGCGGCCGAGGCCCGACGCGTCGACGTCGTGGAGTTTCGGGTGGCCCGCAAGGTCGCTCCCCTGTTCGGGGTGAGCGGCGGCATCGACCCGTTCCGCCGGTCCTGGGTCTGCGACTACACCGCGCTCTCGCTGGCCGAGATCGGCCGTGGCGCCCCACACCCGTCGCGCGCCGAGCGCTCCGAGCTGGAGGCCGCGTCACCGGCCGGTCGCCCGGACGGCGTCGGCGCGGACTGGGTGTGGGCGGGTCGGGGTGTCTGGTCCCGGCAGCAGGCCGCGCTGCCGGGCGCGCTGAGCAACGCCACCCTCAACAGGTACGGGCCCGACACCAAGGCCGCCGTGGTGCTGGCCGGCGCCAACCGGCTGCTGCTCGGCGCGACGGATGCCGTGGCCGCCGCCGCGCGCCGGTTGGCCCTCGTGGACTGCGACCCCGAGGTGCGGCTGGCGGTCTGGGCGGGGCTGGTGCTGGAGGTCTACCGGGCGCAGCCGGCGCTTGTCGTGGCGGCCGTCCAGGCCCGCCAGGTGCAACGGTCGCTCTCGGCCCGGTGGGGGGAGCAGGTGGACCGGGGCCGGGTGAAGGGGGTCGACGCTCCCTCGGAGATCCACCCGGCCGGGGTGGACGGCCCGGACGGCGAGACCGTCGACGGCCGGTGGCGGCCGACCTCGTTCGACCTGGTGGACTCCACCCTGCCGGCCCTCGGGCTGGCCGACGACACCGCCGACGGCCCCGGGCTGGTGACCGCCGACGCGCTCGACGACATCGCCTCCGCGTGGTGCCACCGGCTGCTGGGCATCGGGCGGCCCGGCCGTGGGGTGGTGTGGCTGACCGAGGACGACGACGGTTCCCGGCGGGCCGAGGCGATGGTTCGGGTGGGGGCCGTGGTCGCTCCCTTCGTGGCTGCCACGTTGGGCGGCACGACCGCCGGGGAACGTACGTCTCCCCCGCCGCTGCCGCCGGTCCCGCAGGCCGGCGAGCTGGTCGACGTTGCGGTGCTACGGCGTCGCGCGCACCTGCTGGGGACCCACGTTGCCGCCAACTACGTGCGGTACCGCGACGAGTGGCTGCTGGAGTGGCCGGAGCTGCGCGCCCGGACCCGGGAGCTGGTCGGCGGCACCGTCGACCGGTGCGCCGAAACGCTCGACGACGACGATCCGGTGGCGTTGCTGCTGCGCGGGTACGCCGCGTACCTGGAGGTGTGGGACCACACCCGGGTCGTACGGCGCTCGCCCGCCGCCGGGGGTGACCGGGAGCCGGACGGTCCGGTCGCGGCGGTGCAACGGTTGACCGCGTCACAGCAGCAGGTCGTGGCGTCCTGGCGGGCCGGACGGCTCGACCCCGGCGCGGCGGCGTACCTGCTGGAGATCGGCAACGTCGCGCTGCTCGACGCCACCGCCGACCCCGACGACGGCGTGACTCCGGGCAGCGGGCCGCACCCCACACCGACGGCGATGCGATCGTGGTGGTCGGCCATCCTGGAGGCTCGCGGCATCGCCGCCGACGCCGACCTGGCCGCCTCACTGGACTCCCTCGGCGATGCCCAGGTGTTCCACCTGCACCACTACGCGGCCTGGCGCGCGGGCAGCGGCCGGCGTGGCGACCTGCGCCAGGCCCTCGCGGTGCAGGAACGGGTGGCGTCGATCCGCACACAGGTGGCCCGCCGGGAGACGGCCGGGTTCGTGGCCAAGTCGGCCGCCGCCCGCGCCGGCCACGAACTGGCCGCCCAGATCGCCACCGACCTCGCCCTGGCGACCCCCGAGCGGGAACGCGGCCCACGCGCCGAGGCGGCGCGGACGGCGCTGCGGCACGCCCGCACGGTGCTGGCCGACCCCAGCACGCGACTGCTGCTGGAGCAGGCCGGTGGAGCAGCGGCGACCGTCCGCACCGTGCGGGTGGTGGTGCGGGCGCTTCTCCTGGCCGCGTCGCACGGGGTGGACGTGGCCGCCGAGGACGCCGCCGCAGCGCTGGCGCTGCTCGACGGCGCGACCGCCGACGACAGCGGCACGCCCTCGGGCGGGACGTCGGGTGCGGCCTCGGGCGGGGCCTCGGGCGCAGCGTGCCGGCTGGACGAGACATCCCGGGCCACGCCCCACGGGTGGCGGGCGGAGCTGGCGGCGCTGGCCGGCAGGACACCACCGCCGAACGACTGACGACCCCACCTTCCCCTCTCCCTTTCCCGACGATCCAGGGACCTGGACATGGACAACGAGGCCACCGGCCGCAAGCACTGGGTGCTGATCGAGACGGGCGGCAACCAGCGCTACATCTTCGGCAGCAACCGGCTGCGGCACGTCGTCGGCGCATCCCAGCTCGTGCACGAGGTCGGCACCGAGTGGGTGCCGGAGGCGGTCGCCGACGTCGGCCTGCCCGAGGCCACGGTGGTCACCAAGGCTTCCGGCAAGGCGCTGCTGCTGGTGGACGCGGCCGACGACGGCAGGGCGATCATCCGGAAGGTCAGCGAACGGGCGTTGCGGGAGGTGCCGGGGCTCCAGGTGACCGGGGTGGTCGGCCCGTCGTTCGACGCGTCCGACGACGCCGCACACGAGCCGGCCCGCCGGGCAACCTACAAGCTGCACGCCGCTGTGCGGGCCGGCCGGCCCGACCCGCTGGTGCGGGACCGGGTGTTCCCCTGGCACGAACTGTGCCGGGACAGCGGCCGGCCCGCCGCCGGGATGGAAGGGTACGGCGACGAAGAGCCCGTGCCGGCGTCAGCCGGCGTGCTGGCTCGATCCCAGGCGCGGGACCGGGCCCGCAAACGGTTGCTCGACAAGCTCGCCGAAGGGCCGGTCAGTGCGGGTCACGGACGGCTCTCCCAGGTCGTGCCGGCGCAGCTGGAGGAACTGCGACACGACCGCTGGATGGCGGTCGTGCACGCCGACGGCAACGGCGTCGGCGGCCTGTTCCGCGAATTCATCGACCACATCGCCGAGGTCGAGGGGGGCGGGCCGGTGTCGCTGGCGACTCACGCCCATTACCAGCGGAAGGTGTCGGAGGAGCTAGAGACGGCCACCTGGGAGGCGGTCCGGGACGCGGTCGGCAAGCTCCTCGACGAGTCGTCGGAGCAGGACGCCGGGTGGCTGCTGCCGATCGTCGTGGGTGGGGACGACGTGACGGTGGCCTGCGACGCGGCGGTGGCCGTTCGGTTCGTGCGGCACTTCGCCGAGGCGTACGCCGTTCGCACGCAGCAGCAGGAGACGCTGTCGAAGGTGGCGGCGCAGGCCACCGGCCACCCCGGCCTCGCCGCCTCGGCCGGGATCGCCGTGGTGAAGCTGCACCACCCGTTCGCCACCGCATACAAGCTGGCCGAGGCGCTCACCGACTCGGCGAAGCAGTTGCGGCACAAGGGCCAGTCCCTGGCGGCGTTCGACGTGCACGTGGCGCACACGTCCACGCTGCGGGAGCTGCCGGAGCTGCGGGAGTACGTCGAGCCGGCCGGCGTCAGCCAGCGGGTCGCCCGACATGCCGGGCCGTACCTGATCGGCCAGGCCGAGAAACTGCCGGTCGGGCTGCGCCACCGCAGCGTGGAACTGCTCGACGAGATCGGTGGCTGGCTGGGCCCGCAGGGGTGGTTGTCGGCCGCGCAGGCGCACGCCCTGCGCGAGGCCGCCGACCGTAGCCTCGCCGAATACCAGTACCAACTGAAGCTGACCGTGGACCACGCCCCCGAAGCGGAGCGGGCCCGCGCCCACGCGCTGCTCGACATGCAGCCCGCCCCGAACGGCGGCGACGAGGGGCGGGTGAGCCAGGCGGACGACACCGACCCGGGCGGCCCGTTCCTGCGCCTCTTCGACGCGCTGCACCTGCGCGGCCTACGCCTGGACTCCTCCGCGCCGTCGACGACGAGCAGCGGATCTACCTCTGCCGGTGGTGCCTCATGACCCTGCCCACGACCTTCGAGGTCACCTTGGAGTTCCTCAGCGACTGGCACGTCGGCACCGGCCAGGGCCGGCTCGGCACGGTCGACGCCGAGGTCCGCCGGGACGCCGACAAGCTGCCCTTCGTGCCGGCCAAGACCCTCGTCGGGGTGTGGCGGGACGCCTGCGAGACGGTGGCCGACACGTTCGACCGGGCCGCCAGCGAGCCGGGGGCGTGGCGTGCCTGGGTCACCTGGCTCTTCGGCACCCAGGCCGGCAACGCCGACTCCCCCGCTCGGGCGGGCGGGCCACCGCAGCCGGCGGCGTTGCGACTGACCCCGGCCCGCGCCCCGGACTGGATGCGCACCGGGGTCCGTAGCCGACCGGCGCTGGCGCAGGCGGCTGTGGTGCTGCGCCCCGGGGTGCAGATCGACGACACGACCGGCACCGCCGCCGACCAACTGCTGCGCGTGGAGGAACGGGCCATCCGGGGCCTGCGGCTGCACACGATGGTCAGCGTCGCCACGGGTGTCACGGAGGACGCCGGGCCGCTTCCCGCCCCGGCCGAGCTGCTGCTGCGGGCCGGTGCCCGGCTGGTCGAGGCGCTCGGCGGCAAGCGGAACCGGGGCAGCGGACGGTTGGCGTTCCTGCTGCCCGACTCGCAGGTGACGGGCGTGGACGGCCATCCGACGGTGACCGACCGCCGGCTCGCCGAGCTGCTGGCCGCCGGGGTGCCGGCCGCGCCGGCTGCCCCGCCGCCCGCGCGCGACCTGGTCACCGTCTACCCGTACGAGCGGATGCCGGCCTCGGGGCGGCGCGTGGTCCGCGTCGCGCTGCAGGTCCTCACCCCGGTCGTGGCCGCCGAGAAAGTGCTGGGCAACGTCATCACCAGTCACACCAGCATCCCCGGCACGGCGCTACTCGGCACGATCCTGCGCCGCGTCGCGGTCGCGGGCTCCGGTGACGGCGACGGTCGTGGCCAGATCGGTCTGAACGACCTGCGGGTGGGCGACGCAGTGCCGGCCGTGATCGACCGAGACGATCCGGCGTCGGTTGTCCCGGCCTACCCGGTGCCGGCGGTGTGGCAGCGGGGCGACAAGGGGCGAGGCGCGACGGTCTACAACTCCCTCGACGGCAAGCCCGAGTCGGACGCACGGGCCAAGTCGATGTCCGGCTGGATCGTCGCCGATGGCCCCCAGTGGCGTCCGGTCAGCCCAGCCATGACCGCCAACACGCACGCGGTGGTCGACGACGACGCCCGCCGGCCGACCGTGGCCAGCGGCGGGGTCTACACCTATGTCGGCATCGCCGCCGGCACGTTGCTGTGCAGCGACATCGTGCTGCCCGCCGAGGCGCCGCTCCGACTGAAGGAGGGTGAAGAGCTCCGGTTCGGCCGCTCCCGCAAGGACGACTACGGCCTGGTCAAGGTGGTCAAGGTGATCGACCTGCCGCCGAGGCCAACGCCACCGGCCCTCACGGCGGGGACGCTGCGGGTCTGGTGCGTCTCCGATGTGCTGCTGCGCGACGAGCGGCTGGCCCCCGACCCGTCCCCGAGGGCCCTGGCCCGCGCGCTGTCGACCGCGCTGGCCACGCCCGAGGTGGAGAACCCGGCGGCTACGCCGCCCCCCGTGTCGGTCCAGGTGGTGCCGGCGGAAACAGTGGCCTCGGTGATTCGACGGGAGGGCTTCACGGTCAAATGGGGTCGCCCTCGCCTCAGTCAGGTCGCGTTGCGGGCCGGCAGCGTGGTGACCTTCACCGTGACCGGCGAGATCGATCCGGTCCGGCTAGCGGAGGTGGAACGCGAGGGCATCGGCGAACGCACCGCCGAGGGTTTCGGCCGGCTCCGGTTCAACCCGCCGGAGCTGGCCATCGCCCGCCCGCCGGTGCAGTTCTCCGACCTTGTCGAGTCGACGGCCGGGAAGGCCGCAGGCGGGGAAGCGGTCGAGCGGGAATCGATTCCGGTGGAGAAGGTGGGCGAGCAGGCACATCCGCTGGAGGTCAACGCCTGGCGGCGGGAGTTGCGGCGGGCCAGTGCCGGGCTCGCGCCGGAGGACCTGGTCAAGGGGGTCGACCGGCTCACCGGGAAGCGGGCCCAGCTCGGGTCGCTGCGGGCGCAGTTGGAGCGGCTGTACCTGCCCGGCGGCACCCGCATGGTCGAGTCCTGGTTGGAGGGCACCGGGGCGGTCCGGGCCCGCCAGGAGATGTGGAGCCAAGACGTTCTGGACGATCTCAGAAAGCTGCTCGTGAGCGACCGAAACCTGGTCTGGGAGCGTCTCGGGTTGCACAAATCCCAGTCCCACCTGGTCTTCGCCCCCGGCCGAGAGGCCGCCGTGCGGGATTACCTGCACACCGAGGCGGTGGTGACGTCGATGACCGACGCGCTTCGGGCGCTCGCCCGCACACCGGCACAGCCCGAGGCCGGTACGCGACACACGGAGGAGATGCCCTGATGGGCCAGTCCATCGGAACCCGCATCGAGGTGCTCGGGACTCTCGTCTGCCTCGGCCCGGTCCATGTCGGGGGTTGGGACAGCACCAGCGCCGAGGCCAACTTGACGGTCGCCCGCGACGGCACCGGCCGCCCCTTCCTGCCCGGCACCTCGCTCGCCGGAGCGCTGCGGGCCTACATCGCCAGTCTCGAACAGTTTCGCCGCGCCGAAGAGGGCAACGAACTCATCGACGCCCTGTTCGGGCACATCGGCGGCCGGCACAGCCAGGAGGGTTCGCCGTCGTGGATCAGGGTCGACGACGCGCACCTGATTGGCCCCGACGTCGCGCCGGTTACCCGCGACGGGGTCGGCATCGACCGGGTTTCGGCCAGCGCCGCCGCGAGCATCCTCTACACCCGGCAGGTGCTACCGGCCGGCACCAGGTTCGCCCTGCGCCTGGTGGCCGACACCCCGACCGCCGCCGCCGATCCGGTTTCCTCCGAGGGGTGGCCGGCGCTGATCGAGCAGGCCATGCGGGGCATGGTCGCGGGCCTGCGCCGGGGCCGGGTGACGGTCGGCGCCGGTCGTGGCCGCGGCTTCGGGCGGGTCGAGCTGCGCGACGTGACGGTACGCCGCGTCGACCTCTCCGACCCGGCCGGCCTGGTCGCCTGGCTGACCGGGGCGGTCCCGGTCGTGCCGGACGAGGACCCGGCCCCGGTCGGACCCGACGAGCACGGTGAGGCGAGCGTCCAGTCGGACGGCCGGCTGGTTGTCACCGTCGACTGGCGGCCGATCGGCCCGCTGCTGGTCCGTGACTCGGTCAGCGGCACGGTGGTCGACACGCTGCCGCTGACCGAGACCGCCGCCGACGGCACCGTCCGGCTGCTGCTACCGGGCTCGTCGATCCGAGGCGTGATCCGGTCGCACGCCGAACGCATCGTCCGCACGCTGCAAGGCCGCGACGAGGCCCCCGCCGAGGAGGAAGACGACAAGGATCTACTCGCCGTGCTGCGGCAGCCGCCGCTCGGGGTCGACATGCTCTTCGGCTCCGCCCCGGCCGGGCGCGGCGAGGACGGCGACCGCAAGGGCTGGCGCGGGGTGCTCCACTTCTCCGATTGCCACAGCGTCGGGCGAATCAGCGCGCAGACCTGGAACGAAATCGTCACCATCAGCCCCAACCCCACGCCCGTGGCGCAGCCGGAGAGTGGCCTGCAAAAGCCGGAACGGGACGAGCGCAACACCGAACGGGAGCGGACCCGAAACCTGCTGCGCGAAACGCTGAACGGCTCCAAGAAGCGCGGCTTGGCCTTCACCGTGAGCGACCACGTCGCCATCGACCGATGGACCGGCGGGGCCAGCGATCACCGGCTGTTCAGCGTCCTCGATCCCGACGCCAAGACGGCCTGGGAGCCGATCCGCCTCGAGGTGGACGTCGCCCGGTTGACCCGGCACGGCCGCTCCGACGGGGCGTCGGCCGCGCTACCGCTGCTGCTGCTCGTCCTGCGGGACCTGCGCGACGGGTGGCTCAGCCTCGGCTACGGCGGCACCCGTGGTCGAGGCCAGATCGAGGTGACCGACGTGACGTTCGACGGGGCCGGGTTGGACGGATCCTGGCAGTCGCTCGCCGGCCGCACCCTCGACACCATTCTTGCCGACCCACCCGAGGACGTGATCGCAGCAATGAGCACCTGGAAAGCCCTGTTCGAGGAGACCGCAGCGTGAGCACCGCCCTGGAACGCGCCGCCTTGCACGCCGTGAGCACCAGATGCACCGCCGCCGAGGCGGTGGCCTGGTTCGCCCCCGGCACCCCGCCCGACGGGCAGGTGATCGGCTACGCGCTCTCGCCCTCAGCGGCAAGCTGGGTGCGGGTGCACGATGACGGTGCCGTCGAGAGGGTCGACGCCGCCGGTAACGCGCTCGCCGAGGCGTACGAGATGGTGCTCTTCGACGGTGAGCGGGAGTTGCGGTGGCTGCGCACGCCGGACGGCCGGGGCATCGCCGTCGCGCTCGGGGAGGAGCCGGCCCGGCTGCCTGACGGCGACCCCGCCAGCGCCACGCCGCCGCGCCGCGCGAAGGGCACCGTTCGGCGGCGGCTGGACGGGGTGGCGACCCCGCACTCCCGCGCCGGGTGGACGACGTTGTCGAGGAGCCGACGCCGGCACGCCCCGGCGCACCTGCCGGGGACGTTTCCAGAACGTGCCCGGATCGAGGTCGAGGTCGTGGAGTACGTCATCAAGGACGAGCACGGCAATCTCGACGTGGTCGAGAGCCGCACGGTGGGGCTGCGGTCCGTCACCTCGGAGACGGCACCCGGCCGGACCGCTGTCACGACCAGCCAGGAAGGGGCGACAGCATGAGCACCCCGAAGAAAAAGCTGACGAATACCGTGGTGGCGGAGTTGACCAAACGCGGCGACGTCCTCGAAGGCATAGTCGACAAGCCCAAGCCAACGCGAGTTCTCAGAAAGGAGTGGGATTCCACCCTGGCCGAGCATGTGGACGGCATGCACGAGGGCGAGAGCGTCAAGGTCAAGGTCACGATCGATCAAATCCAGAGCGGGACACGGACCGTCCGGCTGGCCGAGGTGGTGTTCAAGCGAGACGTAAGGCGGGAGAAGACGCTCCAGGAGAATGGTGGGTTCGTCAACCCGTACACGTTCGTGCCGACCCCGCCCCGCACAGGGCTGGCCGGTACCAGCATGGGCGACGCGGGGCCGGCCAGTCACGCCCGGATCGTCGACGGACAGTGGAGCGGGAGCCTCGCGCTGACCCTGACCACCGTCACGCCGCTGCTGCTGCCCGTGCCTGCCGCCACGCAGCCGGATGACAAGATCAGAACCTTCGACGTGCGGGTGGACGCAGATGGCCAGCCGCTGATCCACGGCGCGTCGCTCAAGGGTGCGTTGCGCAGCGCGTACGAGACGATCACCGCCAGCCGATACGGGGTATTTTTCGAACACCACGAGCGGCTCGCCTATCGGGTGCCCCCGGACACCCCGCAGAGCCTCACCCCGGCCCGGGTCATGCGGCCCGCCGGTGGCACCCCGGTATTCCGGCTGTGCCGGGGTGCCACCGCGTCGGGCAGGCCCAGCCGCAGCACGAACCAGAAGCCATACGTCGTCCTAGTGCCCGCGTACGGGGAGGACACAGAGCCCGTCCGGCGGCTCGGCGAGTTGGCCCACGGGCCGCTGACCCGGCACCACGGCCACGAGGTCCATGCCCTGGTGGTGCAGAGCGGACGGGACGGACAGGGCAAGGGTGGCTCCCGCGCCCCACGCGCCACCCACCTGGCGCACACCGAAGCGGAACTTCAGGCCAGCCTGCGGGCGTTGTCGGGCCGGCCCGACAACGGTCAGCCCCGGATCGTGCGGGGATGGTTGTCCGCCACCGGACGTTCCATCGACAGCAAGCGCAACGAGCGGCTGTTCGTGGAGACCCCGGGCCTGGACGTGCCGCTCACCGACGAGCACGTAGAGTACTGGGAATCGGTGTTGCTGGCCTACGATCTGGCCCACGGCTACCACGATCCCCGCGCCACCTACCGCCGCGATCCCGCCACGGCGGAGGGAATCGAACGCTCCTTGCACGTTCCCAGCACCCCGGATCTGCGGAAGCTTCCGGACGGCACGCTCGTCTACGTCAAGTACGACGACAGAGCCCGCAAGATCACCGAGGTTCACCCGGTCATGATCGGCCGGTTGCCGTTCGACGCCGCCCCCGGTGAGCTGTTGCACGAGAGCTTGCGTCCCGCCCAGAGTCGAAAGCAGCTCTCCCCGGCGGACCATCTGTTCGGCTGGGTGCCGCCGGGGCGACGCGACGACGACGCCTCCGGATACCGAGGCCGGCTGCGGGTGCGGTCGATCACCTGCACCACCGGCGACTGGAGGCCAGCGTCCTTCCCGCCCGAGGGCGTCACCCTCGCGCCGCTAAGCAGCCCCAAGCCCACCCAGTTCCGCTTCTACGCCGCGTCCCATCCGGAAACCGGGATGCCCATGCAGCGGGGAGCGGCGAAGAGCAAGGGTTACACCACCGGCACGGGGCTGCGCGGTCGCAAGATGTACCGCTGGCGCGAGGAGGAACCCGAGTACTGGCAGCCGGACAAGCACGAGGGCCAAGACAAGGACAAGGAGGACAAGGGCAAAGACGCCCCGGCATACCTGGCTTCGGAGGATCAGAAAGAGCACGCTACGCAGCTCGTCCGCCACGAGAGTTGGGTGCGACCCGGGGTTACATTCCAGGTCGAGCTGTTCCTCGACGGCGTGCGGAAAGCCGAACTCGGCCCCCTGCTCTGGCTGCTCACCCGTGGCACGGCTGCGCCACTGCGCCTCGGTGCCGGCAAGCCGTACGGATTCGGCGTGGTCACGGCACGACTCGACGCGGACCGGACCCGGCTGTGGGATGCCGACGGAACCCGCGAAGGCTGGCTGAGCCTGAACCGTCCCGCTCCGGTCGACCTGCAACGACTGACCGAGCTGGCCGAAAAGTTCCACGACCGCGCCCGCAACAACGAGGTGCTGCACGAGGCTACCGAGTCGTACCTGACGGCGGCAGCCCCCGTCACCGAGCCGGTGCACTACCCGCGAGTGAGCCCCGAGCCGCAGGCCGAGAGTTACGAGTGGTTCGTCGAGAACGACAGGATCGAGGGGGGCGAGGTCGCCGAGGGTTGGCCCCTGCCGCATGTGCGTGACCCGGAGCAGCGGTTGCCGTACCTGCCCAAGAAATCCGACGACGATAGCGGCGACGGCAATCGGGGCAGCGGGAAGAAGCAACCCGGCCGCAAGCCGGACGCTCGGTCCGGGCCCAAGCCAAACACTCGGTCCGTACCCAAGGCGGAGCCTCGTTCCGTGCCCAGACAGGGCGGAGGCTCCACTGCCAAGCCCAGCCCGGGACACGGGACGCCGCGACCCGGACCAGCCGGCACGAAGTCGGGCAATCGCCGCCCCTCCTGACTCATCTTCCGGCATCGGCCGGCGGATTCCACAAAGGCAGGCGAGAGCCATGCCCATGACCCGGCCGATCGTTACCCGCACCGGATCACAAAAGCGAACGGAGCTTATTTTCATGCGGTTCTATGCCGACGTCTCCGGTCCCACCGCGCCACTGCCCTGGAAGTACGTGCACGGTGTGGCGCACGCGGTGGTCTACGGCCTCATCGCTGACCAGGCTCCCGCGCTCGCCACGCACCTGCACGACGCCGGCTGGCAGCAGAGTTCCCTGAAGCCGGTGGGCATCTCGCCGCCGGTCTTTTCCGATGCGCCGAAGAAACGCAGCGCGTACATGATGTCGCCGAACGGCCGGATCTGGTTCGGCTCGCCGATCCCGACGCTCGCCGGGAATCTGTTGGCCGGCCTGATTAGCCGCCGGGAGCTGCGGTGGGGGCCGGTCACTCTGACCGTTAAGGGTGCCCAACTGGAGCCGTTGGCCGCGCCCGAGTCGCCCGCGGTCCTGGAGACCCGCTCGCCCATTGTGGTCAAGGGCGAGGAAGACCGCTACCTCCTGCCCGACGACGCCGGGTTCGTCCCCGCGCTGCTGGCGAACATCCGGCACAAGGCCGATGTCCTCGGCCTGCCGGGCGACGCCGAGCTGGAGGTGCTCTCGGCCGGCCCTCGGCGACGCTACGAGGTCGCCAACGGCATCAGGATCGGCGCGACCGCGAAGATTCGGCTCACCGCCGACCCCCGCCTGATCGGCGCGCTGCGCGAATGGGGGCTCGGACTGTCCAACATCCAGGGATTCGGGTGGGTGCGGTGACGGTGGTCGCCCCGGCCCGGCCGGCGCTGGCGTCGACCACGCACCCGCTGCAATCCTGCGGCGCCTGGGCCGTGGCGGTCCTCGCCGGCCGGTCCGATCCGGGCGACGTCACCCCGGAGGATCTCGACACCGTCGCCGCAGCGCTGGTTGACGACATCGTCGAGCGGGCGAAGCTACTGGCTGACCGAACCGTGCCGGATCCGGCGCGAGGACAACAGCATCCGCATCGAGCGGGTGGACGGGCAACCCGTCCGTATCCCGATCACCGACATCCGTGACCTGGTGGTCTTCGACAACGCCGACATCAACACCGCCGCCGTGTCGCTGCTCAGCCGGCACGGCGTCACCGTGCACCTGCTCGACCACTACGGCAACTACGCCGGCGCGATGACCCCGGCCGACGACATGTCCTCCGCTCACGTCGTCCGCGCCCAGGTCACCCTGACGGCCGATCCGGGTGCCCGACTCGCTGTTGCGCGGGCCCTGGTCAGGGCGACCGCTACCAACATCGCCTGGGCCCTGGACACGAAGCTGCTCGACGGTCCGCTCGAACGACTTCCCGCACAGGTCGACGCCTGCACGTCGACCGAGGATCTGATGGGCGTCGAAGGCAACTTCCGGCGCACCGCCTGGGGGGTGCTCGACACCCTGTTGCCCCCATGGCTGCAACTGGACGGACGCACCCGTCGACCGCCCAGCAACGCCGGCAACGCATTCATCAGTTACCTGAACGCGATCACGTACGCGCGGGTCCTCACCGCGATCCGGTGCACACCGTTGCACCCGGCGATCGGCTTCCTGCACGCCGACACCGACCGACGCCGCAACACCCTCGCCCTCGACCTCGCCGAACCGTTCAAGCCGCTGCTCGCCGAACGGCTGCTCCGGCGAGCAGCCGCGCAGCGAACCCTGACCGCCGCAGACTTCGTCAGCGACGTACGCAGCGCGTCCCTGAGCCCGGCCGGACGGAAGAAGGTCTCGGTGATGGTCCGGGAAGAGCTGGCCACGACGGTCTACCACCGGCAACTGCTGCGCAAGGTCTCCTACGAGGAGTTGATTCACCTGGAGGCGCTCAAGCTGGTGCGGCTGTGTCTCGAAGGAACGAGCTACAAGCCCTTTCGGCCCTGGTGGTGACCGATGTTCATCGTCCTAGTCTACGACACCGCCGTGGAACGCAACCCCGTCGCCCTGCGTACCTGCCGGCAGTACCTGCACTGGGTGCAGCGCAGCGTCTTCGAGGGCGAGCTGTCCACCGCGCAACACCGGAGCCTCATGATCAAGCTCCGGGAGCAGCTCGACCTGAGCTACGACAGCGTGCGCGTGTACCGGATCGGTTCGCCGCACCTCGTCCAGGTCGAGGCCCTCGGCGCCGCACTCGGGCACCCGGATTCGGTGCTCTGACCTGCACAGATGCACAACCGGCGGATTGCTGCAAAACTCCATGGAATCCGGCCCTGGAAAGGCGCTCTGACCTGCGACTTAAGGTTCGGGTCGCTCATCACCCCTGGAGGGATCGCAACGAGTACAGCGCCCCGATGACCCGCGCCGCTTCATGTCGCTCATCACCCCTGGAGGGATCGCAACACGTAGGCGCCTGCCTGCCTCAATCCGAGTTCCGGGTCGTCGCTCATCACCCCTGGAGGGATCGCAACCGGTACGGATGCAGTGGTAGAGACCCTGCGGTGCCGGGTCGCTCATCACCCCTGGAGGGATCGCAACATCCGACTGTGAGCGGTATGTGTCCGAGGGGCACCTGTCGCTCATCACCCCTGGAGGGATCGCAACGTAGTAACGCCGCCGCGGGCGACTGGTCACTCCGGTCGCTCATCACCCCTGGAGGGATCGCAACTTGGGGAGCGGCTTGTCGCCGAGGTCGGACGCGGCGAGTCGCTCATCACCCCTGGAGGGATCGCAACAGGGGCCGGCGGGGCCGGTCGACGTGGGGGCCCTGTGTCGCTCATCACCCCTGGAGGGATCGCAACCCGATGTCCTGGTGGGCGTCGCGCAGGCACGCGCGTCGCTCATCACCCGGGACCGCCCTCGTGACATGTTGCGCTCCCTCCAGGGGTGATGAGCCACCACCTCTCCGCAGTCCGCATGTCCGGCCAGTACTTGTCAGGCCGGTGAGACCAGCGGGTGTTACGCCGCTTGTGGCATCGGTTGATCGGTTGCGGGTTCACTACTCCGGCACGGGGTCGAACTACACGTCTTTCCGGTTCGCGGACGCTGAAGAACGAACGTCGTCTACCGCACGTCCTGGCGGACCCGAGACGAGGCCGAGAACGCGATCTTCACCTACATCGACAGCTGGTACGACACCCGCCGCATCCAGATGGAACTCGGCGACCGCAGCCTTCCTCAGCCAGACTCCAAGATCGACAGCGCACCAGCACCCCGCCGTCTCAGATGAGCCCGTGGGCGAGCATCGCCTCGGCGACGAGCCGGAAGCCGTCGATGTTGGCTCCAGCGACGTAGTTGCCCGGCATGCCGTACTCGTCGGCGGTGGCGTAGCAGCGGGTGTGGATGGTCCGCATGACTTCCCGCAGCCGCTGCTCAGAATGGGCGAAGGTCCACGAGTCGCGGCTGGCGTTCTGCTGCATTTCCAGCGCGCTGGCCGCGACGCCACCGGCGTTGGCCGCCTTACCGGGCGCGAATCGCACCCCGGCCTCGGCGAAACCCCGCACCGCCTCCGGCGTGGTGGGCATATTAGCCCCCTCCACCACGATGGTGCAGCCACCCGCGATCAGGGTGAGCGCGTCGGCGGCGGTGAGCTCGTTCTGCGTCGCGCAGGGGATCGCCACCTGGCAGGGCACCTCCCAGACCGGGCGACCTGTGACGAACGTGGCGTGCGGGCGGGCGACGATGTATTCGTCGATCCGTGCCCGGCGGATCTCCTTGACCTGCTTGAGCACCTCGACGTTGATTCCCTTTTCGTCGTACACAAAGCCGGAGGAGTCCGAGCATGCCACCACGGTGCCACCGAGCTGATGCACCTTTTCAATCGCGTAGACTGCCACGTTGCCCGAGCCGGAGACCACCACTCGTTTTCCGTCGAGGCTGTCGCCGCCGTCGGCGCGTAGCATCTCCTCGGCGAAGAACACCGCGCCGTAGCCGGTGGCCTCCCGGCGCACCTGGGCACCGCCGTAACTGAGGCCTTTACCGGTCAGCACCCCGGACTCGTACCGGTTGGTGATCCGCTTGTATTGCCCGAACAGGTAGCCGATCTCTCGGCCACCGACTCCGATGTCGCCGGCCGGCACGTCCGTGTACTCGCCGATGTGCCGGTACAGCTCGGTCATGAACGATTGACAGAACCGCATCACCTCCCGGTCGGAGCGGCCCTTGGGGTCGAAGTCCGACCCACCCTTGCCGCCGCCGATCGGCATGCCAGTCAACGCGTTCTTGAACAGCTGTTCAAAACCGAGGAACTTCACGATCCCCAAATAGACCGACGGGTGGAAGCGAAGACCTCCCTTGTACGGGCCCAGGGCACTGTTGAACTCCACCCGGAAGCCGCGGTTGATCTGGACCTCACCGCGATCGTCCTCCCATGGCACCCGGAAGATGATCTGCCGCTCCGGCTCGCAGATCCGCTCAATAATCTTCGCTTCGGCGTATTCGGGATGCCTTTCCAAGGCCGGCACGACACTGTCGAGCACCTCCCGCACCGATTGGTGGAATTCGGCCTCGCCAGGGTTGCGCCGCACCACCGAAGTGAAGATCGACTCTAGCTTGTCCTGTACCGACACAAATGCTCCTCGGTGTGCAACCATGGCCGGTTTGCCGCGCGTGTTGGGTGACCTCGCGGGTCACCTACACCGCCACGACCATGTCAAGATCATAATTCCGTGCTGTAGGTGGCGATTGTCGCGGTACGAAAATTCCGGCGTGTTGAGCAAGAAGCTCCGGCAGGACCAGGTTCCTCACGGACCTTGACCTTGACGGCGCTTCGTCGTGGTTCAGTGTGACATTCCCGCTGGTGGTCCCGTTACCAGCGGTGCCGTTTGGCGAGGTGACAGCACTGCGGCTGCGTGCCGCGGCCTGCTGGAGTTGCTGGTCGAGGTAGCGGACGGCCGGTCGTCACGGGGCCGGGATCATCCGGCTGGTCGTCCTAGCGCTCACTACGGCGACGGCGGCGGCGGTGTCGTTCAGCGTCATTGGGCAAGCAGGGCGGCGATCATCGTCTCGGGTCCGACGGTGATCGGCCGATCACTGACCTGCCCGTCGCCGAGTTCGATGACTCTCCATACCCCGTCATCGCGTAATGCCAGGTCCACGGTAACGAACGGCAGACCAAGCCCGGCGATCAACGGTACGACGGCAGCAAGATCAACCTCCACCGAAGGAAGGTCGTTCGGGGTGTCCGGGTGTGAGCCGATCAGGACGCAGGCACCGTCCACCCACCACGTGCGTACCTCGGCGGAGACGAACCGTTCGAAGCGCCGCAGCACGAACCCGCCCACGAAGTCGTCCTCGCGCAGCTCCAGGAACCGGCTCGCCACCTTCCACACGGCCACGTCGTCGCCGAGGTCGGGGATGAAGGCGGCCTCGTCCCAGTAGTGCTTCATCGACTTGGTGTAGTCACGCAGCACCGCCGGTCCCGCACCGAGCTCGACACGCGCCCGGTCAAGGTCCGCCCGACTCGACCCGTGGGTCCACGCCGTCGCGGGAGTGACCGCAGCCAGGTCGGCATACCACCCAGGCAGCTCATGCGCCCGCCGGTACTGCTCAGCACCGGTTCTCAACACCACACCACGCTCGGCGAGCACCTCGGCGAACGCCGCATACCGCTCACTCCGCAGCATCCAACCGCGATAGACCGCCACACCGCTGCCTGAAACTGACGCGACCGCCCGACGCACATCACCGCCGCCCGCCAACGTGTCGTGGTCGACCACCGCCACATCGAGCCCGGCAGCACGAGCGGCTGCTGCCTCAGCCGCAAAGTGCTCGTCTGGGTGGCGCGGACGGAGAGGGTGCGCGGGAACCAACAGGATCACGCCCACATCGTGCCTGACACAACCGCCCGACCCGAACGCGTATCCGTCGCAGAACCGACGGATTGCACCGTCAACGCGCAAAGACGCGGCACTGGATCAGGCTCGTCAGCGCTCCGCTGTTCCCGGGAGCCACCCCGTCCGGGTGAAGTACCCGACGTAGGTGTCGAAGAGCGCCTCGTCCACCTCGGGGCGGGTCACGCCGGAGCCGGCCAGTGCGGCGTCGGTGGCACCGGGGTCGAAGACCAGGCCGCCCTCTGAGCCGCCCCCGGTCAGCTCGGCGGCCAAACTCCCCAACAGCGGGAATGCCGCGTTGCCCGGGTCGGCGCCGATCCGGCCCAGCCACTCCCCTGGAGCGATCTCGGGCAGCGCGTAGCCGCCGGACCGCAGCCGGCCCAGCGCGGTGTCCAGCCGCAGCAGCCGCCCGGCGGCCAGGTGGAAGGTGTGGTCGGCCGCCGAGGGCTGCCGGGACAGGGTGACGATGGCGTCGCTGACGTAGTCCACGGGCACCAGGTCGAAGGCGGCGTCCACCCCGGCAGGCGCGGCCTGGGCCTGGACGCAGCCCTTGAGCATCAGCCACAGGTAGTCGCCGCGCTGGCAGGCGCCGGTGCGGCTGTGCCCGGCGATCCGGGTGGGCCGGTAGATCGTGGCGGGCAGCGACCGGGCGCGGGCGGCTTCGATCAGCCCCTCGGCCACCCACTTGCTTTGCGGGTAGCCATGTTCCAGGGCCTCCGCCGGGCCGGTGGGACGCTCCGGCCCGATCGGGTCGTCCGCGTGTCCCGCGTGTCCCGCGTACACGCCGACCGTGGATACGTGGTGCACCGGCACGCTGCGGTGCCGGGCCGCCAGCCGCAGGATCTCGGCGGTGCCGCCCACCGTGCTCGCCTTGAGCTGCGCGTACGAGGAGAAGAGGTTCACGGCGGCGCCCACGTGGTAGACCGCCTCCACCCGGCGGGCCAACTCGTCGAAGGCGTCGTCGGGAAGCCCCAGGCGGGGCCGCGCCAGGTCACCGAGGACGGTGACGACCCGTCGCTCGGCGCGTTCGTCCCAGAGTCCGTAGCCCTCCAGGACCCGGCGCAACCGCGCTGCGGCCTGCTCCCGGTCCGCACCGCGCACCAGGCAGTGCACCACGGCACGGGTACGGTCCAGCAGGGAGCGCACGGTGAACGCGCCGAGGAACCCGGTGGCGCCGGTGAGCAGCACGTGAGCGGGGTCCTCCGCCACCCGGATCGTCTCGCCGGCCGCAACGATGTCCACCGGCAGCTCGATCTCGGCGGCCAGGTCAAGGCCCCGCCCGGCGTACCCCCGACCGTCGGACTCCCGCCCCGGCCGCTGATCGCGGTCGACCAGCGCGGCGAGGCCGGCGACGGTCGGCGACGCCGACAGGGCCCCGAGCGGGATCTGGACCCCCAACTCCTGCCGGAGCCGCAGCATCAGGCGGGTCGCCAGGAGCGAGTGACCGCCCAGGGCGAAGAAGTCGTCGTGGGCACCGACCCGGGCCGTACCCAGCACGTCCTGCCAGATCCCGGCGATGATCTTCTCGGCGGTGGTTTCCGGTGCCACGTACGAGTCTGCCGGCTCCGCGGCGAGGGCGTCCGGCGGCGGCAGCTCGGCCAGGTCCAGCTTGCCGCTGGACGTGCGGGGGAACGTCTCCACCGGTACGCAGACCGACGGCACCAGGTACTCCGGCAGCCGACCGGCCACCGTGCGGCGCAGCACCTCCGGCGGCAGGACGACCCCGGCTGCGGGCTGGTAGTACGCGACCAGGCGCTTGCCTCCGGCGGCGGTGTCCCGGGCGACGACGGCGGCGTGGGCCACTCCGGGCACGGCCTGGACGGCGGAGGCGACCTCTTCGATCTCCACCCGGTGTCCACGGATCTTGACCTGGTTGTCGAGGCGGCCCAGGCACTGGATTCGCCCGTCAGGCAGGTACCGGGCCAGGTCGCCGGTGCGGTAGAGCAGGGCGCCCGGCTGGAACGGGTCCGCGACGAACTTCTGTGCGGTCAGCTCCGGACGCCCCAGGTAGCCGACGGCCAACGCCTGGCCGCCGACGCAGATCTCCCCCACCGCGCCGATCGGGCAGAGCTGTTGCCACCGGTCCAGCAGCACCACCCGGGTGCCGTCGACCGGGCGGCCGATGGACGGCAGGTCGGGCCAGGTGTCCGGGTCGCCGTCCAGGCGTTCGGCGGTGACCACGTGCGTCTCGGAGGGGCCGTACTGGTTCTCCAGCACCGCGCCGGGCGCCCACCGCCGGAAGAACTTCCGCAGGGCGGGCGTGGCGTGCAGTTGCTCCCCCGCCGTGACGACCTCCCGGAGGGTGGCCGCCGAGCGGTGGGCGGCGCAGGCGTACTCGGCGAGCTGCTGGAGGGCGACGAACGGGAGGAAGAGCCGCTCGACGCGCTCGGCGGCGAGCAGGTCGAGCAGGCGGGCCGGGTCACGCCTCGTCTCGTCGTCGACCATGACCAGGGTGCCTCCGGTGGCCCAGGTGCTGAAAAACTCCTGGAAGGCCACGTCGAAGCTGAGCGCGGCGAACTGCAGGGTCCGGGTGCCGGGCCCGGCGAGGGATCGGGTGCGCTGCCAGGCCAGCAGGTTGGCCAACGCCCGGTGCGGCATGGCCACGCCCTTGGGGCGGCCGGTGGAGCCGGACGTGAAGATCAGGTACGCGAGGTCGGCGGGGGCCGCCACGGGCAGCTCCGCTGCGGGCGCGGCCGGAAGGTCGTCCAGGCAGATCGTCTCGACGGTCCCGGGGAGCAGCCCGGTCAGCTCCCGCTGGACCAGGGCGACCCGGATGCCGCTGTCGGTCGCCAGGTAGGCGATCCGGTCGCGCGGGTACCCGGGGTCGATGGGCAGGCAGGCGCCGCCGGCCTTGAGCACTCCCAGGACCGCGACGGCAAGCTCCGGGCAGCGCCGCAGGCAGACGCCCACGGGACGCCCGGCCACGCCCCGCGCGACCAGGTGCGCCGCCACCGCCACCGCCGCCGCGTCCAGCTCCGCATAGGACAGAACCCGGTCCCCGTGTACGACCGCCGGAGCGTCGGGCGTACGCAGCGCCTGGGCGGCGACGGACTCGTGCGCCAGCGGCGGCCCGGCCGGGGCGGCAGCCCCCGGCACCCAGGAGTCGAGGATCAGCCGGCGTTCGGCGGCCGGCAGCAGGTCCAGGTAGCGCAGGGGCAGGTCGGGGTGGGCGACGGCCTCGGTCAGCAGGGTGCGCAGCCGCTCCGCCAGGCGCTGGGCGGTACGGCGGTCGAAGAGGTCGGTGGAGAACTCCAGGAAGCCGTCGAAGCCGCCCCGAGCGGGTACGAGGTGCAGGAAGATGTCGTACTTGGCGGTGCCGGAGTGGACGTAGAGCCGCTCGGCGGTCACGCCCGGCAGGTCCAGGGCCGGGGGCGGGGCGTCGTCGAGCCCGATGACCACCTGGAACAGTGGGAAGCGGCTCGGTGAGCGCTCCACCTCCAGCTCGCGGACCAGGCGCGAGTAGGGCACGTCCCGGTGCTCGATGGCACCCCACACCTGCTCCTTCGCCCCGGTGAGCAGCTCGACGAAGGACGCGTCGGCCGGTACCCGCTGGCGCAGCGGCATGATGTCGGTCAGGCAGGCGATCATCGGTTCGAGGATCTCGTCGTCCCGGCGGGAGACGGGCGTGCCGACCACCACGTCGTCGGCCCCGGTCAGCCGGGAGATCAGCGCGGTCAGCGCCGTGGTCAGAACCGTGAACGGCGTGGTCCGCACCCGGCGGGCGAGCGCGCGGATGCCGGTGCCGAGCTCGGCGTCCAGGGTGAACCCGACGCGGTCACCGCCTGCGCCGAGGATCGCCGGCCGAGGCCGGTCCGTGGGGAAGGACGACTCCGGTGGGGCCCCGTGCAGCGTCTCCCGCCAGTACTTGAGGGATTCGCCGTGGTCGGCGGCGTCCACCCGGCGGCGTTGTAGGGCGTACGGGCCGAACTGGAGGGCAACGTCGGGCAGCCCGGGTTCCGTGCCGTCCAGCGCGGCCCGGTAGAGGGCGCTGAACTCGGTGTCGAGCAGGCTGAAGCACCAGCCGTCGATCACCGCGTGGTGGATCGCCACCACCAGGACGGCGTCGTCGGCGGCCAGGTGCAGCAGCGTCGCCCGCAGCAGGGGCGGCCGGTCCAGGGCCACCGGCCGGGTCGCCGCCGCGACCGTGGCGGCGGGCAGTTCGTGCGGACTCACCCGACGGACGTCCAGCTCGACCGGGGCCGGCGGCAGCACGGTCTGCCACGCCTCTGCACCGACCAGGGACAGCCGGCTGCGCAGCGCCTCGTGCCGGGCCACGATCTCGGTGAGCGCCCGCCGGGCGGCCACCGGGTCGATCCGCGCGCCGCGCAGCCGGTACGCCCACGACTCGACGTACCGGGAGGTGCCCTGCTGGAACTGGTCGTTCAGCCAGATGGACTCCTGCTCGAACGACATCGGGTAACCGGGGGCCGGGGTGTCGGCGGGGGGCGTGGCGGGCGTCATGAGGGGCGCTCTCCGGTTCGGTACGGGACCAGGTCGCTTCGGAGCGGGACCAGGTCGGATTGGGACGGGCCCGGTGTCACAGGGCGGCGAGCAGGGCGCTGCGGTCGAGCTTGCCGGTGGTCGTGGTCGGCAGGGCGTCGCGGCGCTGCGCGGTGTGCGGCACCAGGTATCGGGGCAGCGTGGCGGCCAGCGCGCGGCGCACCGCGGCGGGGGTCGGGGCGGCGGAATCGTCTGCCGTGTAGAACAGGGCCAACCGGTCGTACCCGCCGCCCGGGGCCGGGACGGGCACCACGGCGGCCTCCCGGATGCCGGGGATCCTCCGGGCGGCGCTCTCGATCTCGCCCGGCTCGATCCGGTGCCCGGCGATCTTGACCTGGAGATCGGATCGGCCACGGAAGTGCAGCACCCCGGCGGAGTCCAGCAGGCCCAGGTCCCCCGTCCGGTACACCCGCACGGGCTTTCCGTCGACCGGAAGGAGGGGAAAGGTGGCGGCCGTGGCGTCGACGTCACCGACGTAGCCGAGCGCCAGGCCCGCACCGGCGAGGCAGATCTCCCCCACCGCCCCCGGCTCTTCTCCGCCCAGGATGTGCACGGTCGTCTCGGGCACCGGCACGCCGAGGGGGATGCCGCCCGGGTCGTCGCAGTCCGCCAGGCTGATCCGGTGGGTGGTGGCGAAGACGCAGCTCTCCGCCGGCCCGTACCCGTTGATCAGGGTGGTGTCCGGGTATCGGGTCAGGAATCGCCGCACATGGGGCGGTGAGAGCCGCTCCCCGCCGGTGATGACCTGGCGCAGGCCCGTGAAGCAGGGGTGATCCGGGTCGTCCTCGTCGACGAGGAAGTTGAACAGCGAAGAGGTCAGCCAGGCGGTGTCCAGCCCGGTCGCGGTGACGAGGTCGGCGAGGGTGTCGGGGAGGAGATAGTCCGCGTCCGCGATGGCGCAGGTGCCACCGCTGGTCAGCGGGCCCCACAGCTCCAGGCTGAAGGCGTCCCAGGAGACCGGGGCGGCCTGCAGCACCACCCGGCCGGGCCCGAAGTCGGCGAAGCCGCGCCCGGGAAAGAGCCGGGTGGTCGCGTGGTGCGGGGAGAGCACACCCTTGGGTACGCCGGTGCTGCCCGAGGTGAAGAAGACAGTGGCGGCGTCAGCGCTGTCGACGTACACCGTCGGGGTTTCGGTGCGGTGCGAGGCTGCCTGGGCCAGCGGCTCGTTCGGCACGATCCAGTGCGGTACGTCGCCGTTCGCCTCGGCGTCGGACACCATCATGGATGCCCGTACCAACGAGGTGACCTGGTCGATGCGCTCGCCCGGCCAGCGGCGGTCCAGGGCTGCGTAGGCCGCGCCGCACTTGAGGACGGCCAGCAGGACCGCCACCAGGCGGGGTGACCGGGGCAGCAGCACCGCAACGACGGCCCCAGGCCGCACACCGGCCGCCCAGAGCGCAGCGGCGTAGGCGTTCGCGGCTGCGTCGAGGGTCGCGTAGTCGACGCGCTCGTCGCGGTGCAGGAGCGCTACGGCGGAGGGGCGCAGGTGCGCCTGGTGGGTCACCGCCTCGTGGATGAGCCGGGGAGGCGTGGGGCGGGAGTGCGGCACGGGGCTGGCTCCTGAATGTCCGGCAGGACTGGGCGACGCGCGAAATCGGGTCGGCGCTCAGGCCTCGGTCGCCGAGATCACGTCGGCCAGGGTGTCGCTGTCGAACAGGACCTCCGGGCTGATGCGTACGCCCAGTTCCTTGCCGAGCCGGGCGCAGATCCGCATGGCCTGGAGCGACGTGCCGCCGAAGTCGTAGAAGCTGTCGGTCAGGGCGACGTGTGGCACCTTCAGCACGTCCGCGACGATGCGGAGGACGGCCTCGTCGTTGCCGGTTTGCTGTGCGGGGGTGTGCTGCTCGGTCAACGTCCTGTCCCTACTCTGGCCTCGGATCACGGCCCTGTGGAGTGGTGCCTAACCTGTGGGACGACTCTACTTACTGGTCTCAATAGACGATGCGATGGCCAACGCCTATCTACGCAACACGTTCATGACGGGCAAGCCGCGCACCACTCCTGTGGACGCCACCAGCGCCCGCCGACGTCTGCCTCGTCACCGACTAGCGTCATCTCGATCAGCTGTTCGGTAGCTGCGGGTCGTTTCCGATAGGCCGCCGCGTGACTCCATAGAGCGATCTTGCCGAAGCCGTTCATCCATGCGTTGGTCCGCTCCACCACCCAGCGTTTGCCGATCTGGACCGGGGCTGGCACGCCCTTGCGGGCGATCTCGGCATCGAAGCCGATCTCTTCGAGCAGGTCACGGGTCCGGTTGCTGTCGTAACCGCAATCCAGGTGTGCGGTGACCCGCTCGGACCTATCTCGGGGGCCCGTCCGCCCAGATGCCCTACCTATTGCCGGTCGCTCTTAACTCCCGCTGGCCTCAATCCCTCGACACGTTTCCGCTGACGCGACGCCCGCCTGGGCCGACGCCGTAGTGGCGTTAGACTCGCCGCCATGGGACCGCTCATCTTCAGTTTCAACCTCACCCTGGACGGTTGCGTCGACCACCAGGAGGGGATCGCCGACGACGAGACGCGTGCCTTCTTTACCCGTCTCATGGACGAGTGCGGGGCAATGCTGTGGGGTCGTGTCACCTACGAGATGATGGAGAGCTACTGGCCGGCAGTCGCCCGCGGCGACGAGGAGGCGCCGCCGGCCATGCGTGAGTGGGCGGTCAAGCTGGAGGCCAAGCCCAAGTACGTGGTGTCGTCGACGCGCAAGGACTTCCCGTGGGCCAACAGCCACCACATCGCCGGCGATCTGCGCGAGGGCGTGCAGAAGCTCAAGGACGCGACCCCGGCCGGGGTCCTCCTCGGAAGCGGCAAGCTCGCGACCGAGCTCGACCGGCTGGACCTGATCGACGAGTACCAGCTGCTCGTCCATCCCAGGATCGCCGGCCACGGCCCGACGCTGTACCAGGGCGGGCTGCCCGGCACGCGCCAGCTCGAGCTGCTCTCGGCGAAGCCGCTCCACAACGGCGCGGTGGCCATGCACTACCGCCGCGCGCGCTGAATCACAGGAGTCCATCGCCGCCAGCTCACCGGCAGAGCGGCGTCCTCCTTGCGCTCGCCGTGCAGCGCCGAGGACTCCTCGAAGGCGAAGACGTCTTTGAAGAGCCGGTCGAGGGCTCCGTGGATGTCGCCAGCGGCGCAGCATCGGCCCGAACGGCTACTACGAGGCGACGCCCTTCTCCGCGGCCACGACATCACCGGCGGCCCCGGCTAATTGATCGACATGCTTGCGCTCACCCGCCGACGCCTCCAGGGCGGGACCCGAATTCCCGCACATTGATCATGGAGAAGTGGCGCGAAAGGGTCCGCTGCTGGTTCAGTCCTCCCCGACTACGGCCAGGTTGTCGTCGAGGGCCGCGGCGATGGCTGCGGCGCGCGAGTGGTCGCCCAGCCTGCGGGTAAGGTACGCGCAGGCGTGGTGGTGGGTGAGTGACCACCAGGCGGCGGAGCCTCCGATGCCACCTTTCGCGATCTTGCCGCGGTCGCGGATGAGTCCGAGTGTCCAGGTGAGCCTGGTGCCGAAGACCTCGTCGTGTCCGGTGACCTGGGATCTCAGCAGCTCCGCGTGCAGGTCGGGGCCGAGTAGCCGGCGCAGGGGTCCGTCGTCGCTGGTGAGGTGGGCGAAGAAGCCGGCCATGGCGGACGCGGTGGTGTGCAGGTTGACCGCCGCGAAGACCGACTGACGCCAGATCCTGGAGTTCGCCCGCGTGGTGTCGAGCACGCCTGCGGGTATCTGCAACCACGGGGCCGCGTGGAGTTGATGTGGCCAATCCGGACTCGCGTACTCCAGGTCGGCGACGCGGTCCAGGGCGTCGTCCGGTACGCCGAACCACGCGTCCAGCCCGAGTGCGGGGCGCACGACGCCGCTGTGGACCTCCTGAAGTGTGCTGCCGGTGGCGGCGCGCAGGATGCCGTCGATGAGGTGGCCGTAGGTGAGCGCGTGCTCTCCCAGCGATGTGCCGGGCACGTACTCCGGTGCCGCCTCGGCCAGGCTCGCCCGGAGCGCGGTGTCGTCGAGCAGGTCGAGTGTGGCGGCCTCGGCCGGGAACCGGGGTTGACCCGCCTGGTGGGTGAGCACCTGACGCAGCGTGGTCCGTTCCTTGCCTCTGCTGCCGTACGCCTTCCAGTAGGTGGCGATCGGCTCGTCCAGAGACAGCGCGCCGTCGCGGACGGCGATCAGGGCGGCGAGCGTGGTGAAGACCTTGGACAGTGAGTACGGCTGCACCAGGGTGTCGGCGCGCCAGGGGCGCCGCCGTTCGGGGTCGGCCCAACCGCCGCTGAGCCGGACGACCTCCCGGCCGTCGCGCCAGACCGACACCCCCGCCCCGGTTTCCCGGCCGTCTTCCAACAGCTGTTGGAAGACCTCGCGCACCGCGTCGTACCCGTGCTCGGCGAACCCTTCGGCCTGAACCATTTCCGCCTCCCCGCTTCGCGGCAACTGGCTGCCGTGGGGCCCCGAAATCCGACTCGTTCCGGCGGCACCGCAGACAGCCTCTGACGTCACAGACACCTCGGACAGATCGAGGCACGCCATAAACTACCCCCGGGGGGTATCTGAGGCAATGGGCGATGCGGTGCCGGAGCGTCAGCGACCGTCGTGGGCCTGGTCGGGCGTGGTGGCGCTGCGAGTTCTCGTCGACACGCGGGGGCCCGCGTGCGGCCCCCTACCGCCGGCGAGGTCGATGGCATTGTCCAGACCAGGCGGGGTACGCCTCCGCGTCCGGAGAAACCAGACCCGATGGGGGAAAGTTCGCTCCACTCCTTGCACCAATACCCCCGGGGGGTATAGTGGCCGCCGAGACAAGGAGGCAATGAGATGCAACACGACTTTGCGGGCGATGATCACCGCCCGCGCTCCGGACACGGCGAGCCCGCCGAGCGGGCGGCACACGGAGGCCATGATCAGCACGCGGGACATCGCGGACATGATCAGCATGCCGGTCACGGTGGGCATCAGGGGCACGACAAGCACGCCGGGCACGACCCCGAGGTGTTTCGCCGCAAGTTCTGGCTGAGTTTCGCGCTGACGGTGCCGATCGTGGTCACCAGCCACATGGTGATGGACTGGTTCGGGTACTCCCTCGATTTCCCCGGCAGGTCATGGGTCGGGCCGGTGCTCGGCACGGTCGTGTTCCTCTACGGCGGCTGGCCGTTCCTGGTCGGCGCGGTCCGCGAACTGCGAGACCGCACGCCCGGGATGATGTTGCTGGTCTCGATGGCGATCACCGTCGCCTACGTCGCGTCGCTGGCCACCACCGCCGGAGCGTTCGACCTCGACTTCTGGTGGGAGCTGGCCGCGCTGGTGACGATCATGCTGCTCGGGCACTGGCAGGAGATGAAGGCCATCGGCCAGGCCCAGGGCGCGCTCGCCGCGCTGGCCGCGCTGCTTCCCGACGACGCCGAACGCGTCACCGAAGACGGCGTCCAGCGGCTTCCCGTGGATCAGCTGCGCGTCGGCGACGTGGTGCTCGTCCGCCCCGGCGCCAGAGTGCCGGCCGACGGGCAGATCGTGGACGGCAGGGCCGAACTCGACGAATCGATGATCACCGGCGAGTCGCGGCCGGTGCCGCGAGGTGCCGGCGACCGGGCGGTCGCGGGCACGGTCGCCACCGACTCCGCGATCCGGGTACGCGTCGACGCGATCGGCGAGAACACCGCCCTGGCCGGCATCCAACGCCTCGTCGCCGAGGCGCAACAGTCACAGGGGCGGGCGCAACTGCTCGCCGACCGGTTCGCCGCCTGGCTGGTCTACATCGCCAGCGGCGCCGCCGTCCTCACGTTCGTCGTGTGGTCCGCGCTCGGCGATGTCAACGAGGCGGTGGTCCGTACCGTGACGGTCCTGGTCATCGCCTGCCCCCACGCCCTCGGCCTGGCCATCCCCCTCGTCATCGCCCTGTCCACCGCGGTGGCAGCGAAGTCCGGCATCCTGGTCAAGGACCGGCTCGCGCTGGAACGGATGCGCACCGTCGACGCGGTGCTGTTCGACAAGACCGGCACCCTGACCAAGGGCGAACATGCCGTCACCGCGGTCGCCGCGACCGCCGGCGGCAGTGAGGACGAGGTGCTCCGGCTGGCCGGGGCGGTCGAGGCGGACAGCGAGCACCCGCTCGCCCGCGCGATCGTGGCCGCCGCCGCCCGACCCGGACAACCGCTACGGGCGACCGGCTTCGAGTCGCTGACCGGCCGAGGGGTACGCGCCACCGTCGACGGCGTTCAGTACGCCGTGGGCGGCCCCGCGCTCCTGCGTGAACTCGGCGCCGACGTCCCCGACGACATCACCCACGAGTCCAGGAAGTGGTCGGACCGGGGAGCGGCGGTGCTCTACCTCGCCCGGCTCGACGCGACCGCGAGGATCGTCGGCGCCCTCGCGCTCGAGGACGAGGTACGCCCGGAGGCCCGGCAGGCGATCGACCAGCTCCGACGGCTGGGCGTCAAGAAACTGATGATGATCACAGGCGACGCCCGGCCGGTCGCCGAGGCTGTCGCCGCCGACCTCGGCTTCCGGCCCGGCGTCGACGAGGTGTTCGCCGAGGTCCTGCCGGCGGACAAGGACGACACCGTCGCCGACCTGCAACGCCGCGGGCTGATCGTGGCGATGGTCGGCGACGGGGTGAACGACGCGCCCGCCCTGGCCCGCGCCAACGTCGGCATCGCCATCGGCGCCGGCACCGACGTCGCCATCGAGTCGGCCGGGGTCGTGCTTGCCTCGTCCGACCCCCGCGGCGTCACCGGGATCATCCGCTTGTCCCGCGCCTCGTACCGCAAGATGATCCAGAACCTGGCCTGGGCCGCCGGCTACAACGTCATCGCACTCCCGCTCGCCGCCGGAGTGCTGGCCTGGGCCGGTTTCGCCCTGAACCCCGCCGTCGCCGCCGTCCTGATGTCGGCGTCGACGATCGTCGTGGCACTCAACGCGCAACTGCTCCGGCGGGTACAGCTCGCGCCGACCGAACAGTGAGCCTTTCCAACCTCCCACGTCACAAACAAGAAACCTGGAATGGAGGGTGGCAGCACCGGGGGCCACGTTGGTGCTGCACCCGCCCAGGGGTGACGACGCCGAACGCGTCGCACCACTCCGCCTCGACCACCGCGACACGCGCGCCACCGCGCAGCACGAGCGTCCACACCGGGACTACTCCGTGCCGTCCGCCGGCAGGCGCTCCGGCAGCCCGAGCCGCGGGAAACGGAGTCCCCGAGGAGCTCCGCGACATCCTTCGCCGGCCAGCCGAGCACGTCCCGCAGGATCAGCACGGCCCGCGTGAACCTCACGACGGACCTGAAAGGACTCCACGAGGTCTCCGGTTTCAGGTTCAGCTTGGTCGCTGAACCATCTACCGGAGACCTCGCCACATCTCGATCTTCGACACGCCGAGCGGTCACACCAGTTCAGGTAGCACCGCCGGCTTCGACACTGGCTAGGGAGCGGGGAACGGAGGGATCTTGCTGGAGAACTGCTCGAAGAACTTCGCGGCGGTGGTGGTGAACCGGGAGCCGGGGCCCCGGTAGAACCGGGCCAGCGCCAACGCCCGCTCCGCCTCGCTGTACTGCTGGCGGATCAGCTTGCCGGACCAGTTCGACTTGGCCCGCATGGTCTTGCCGTCGATCGGGGTGCAGTCGTCGAAGAAGTCGTTCAGCGACTGGTGCAGTTCGTAGTGCTCGGTGCGGCTCAGCGGCACCAGGGACTGCCGGTGCGGCGGCCCGAGGTACTTCGGCCAGGAGTGGTGCTTCTCGGTACGCCCCTCGGTGCCGACCTCGTCCTCGGGCGATCCGCCACCGGTGGAGTCGCGGCACGGATCGTTGGTGCCGGATGAGGTCGGCGGTTCCTTGGATCCGCCGCCGACGCTGTCCCCCAGCGCCGGGCCGTCGAGGGCTACCCGGGTGCCGCCCTTGCCCGGAGCGGGCAGGACTGCGGTCGGCGCACACGACCCCTGGTAGAGCTTGACCCCACTGCCGGCGCAGGTGTTGTCCCGGCTGGTGGTGACGGCCGCACAGCCGGCCGCGTATCCGGCCGCCCCGCAGAGGTCGGCCGAATTGGGCGCGGTGTGGCCGACCGGCGGTTCACCCAGTACCGGCGGCGGACCGTCGACCATCTTGGGCAACGCCGTATTGATCCAATCGAGGGCCGCGATCATCTGGTTGATGCCGGCGAGCATCTGGTTGATGCCGTCGAGCATCTGGTTGACACCGCCGATCGTCTGGGTCATCGCAGCATTGGCCTGGACGAGCGCCGTGTTCATCTGGCCGAAGCCGGAGTTCATCTGGTTGACACCGGCGATCGTCTGGGTCATCGCAGCATTGGCCTGGACGAGCGCCGTGTTCATCTGGCCGAAGCCGGCGATCATCTGGTTGATGCCGGAGTTCATCTGGTTGATGCCGGAGTTCATCTGGTTGATGCCGATGTTGGCCTGGACGAGCGCCGTGTTCATCTGGTTGATGCCGGAGTTCATCTGGTTGATGCCGGAGGTCATCTGGTTGATGCCGGAGGTCATCTGGCCGAAGCCGATGTTGATCTGGCCGATGTTGATCGGGCCAATGTTGATCGGGCCAATGTTGATCGGGCCAATGTTGATCGACGAGTACGAAGTCGAGTACGAAGTCGAGTACCTAGTGGGATACGAACCGGAGTACGAACCCGAACCCGAGTACGAACCCGAACCCGAGTACGAGTAGGACGAGCCGGAGTAACCGCTGGAGTACGAGTAGGACGAATACCCGCCCGGTGAGCGGTAGTTGATCGGCTTTACGTCGAAGTCGGGCACCAGGCTGCCGGCCCAGATGGCCGCTCCGATGCCGCCACCCACGAGAGCACCGATGGCGCCGCCGATCACCGCACCGCCCGGCCCGGCGAGCGAACCGGCGCCGGCGCCGACGCAGATCGGTGCGGTCACCGGTGTGGCGCACTGGAGGAAGTGCCCGGTGGGGTCGGTGCCGCCGACCGGATCGCCGCCGGCGTAGCTGTACCGGTTCTGCTCCCCGACGTCCAAGGTCGCGTCGTCGCGGGAGGTGAACCGGCCGGTGCTCGGGTCATACCAGCGGGCACCCATGTGCACCAGCCCGCTCGACGCGGTCCAGTCCCCCTGGTAGCCGGCTGCGCCGAGGTCGCCGCCGGTGCTGGTGACCGGGCCGAAGGGTTGGTGGTCACGGGTGCCGGTGACCGTCTGCCCATCGGTGCCGGCGACCACGTCACCGCGTGGGTCGCTGATCAGTGGCTTGCCGTTGGTGCCGAGGAGCTGCCCGCCCGGGTCCCGCTGCCAGGTCCGGTTTCCGGCGCTGACCGGGTCGGGATCGGTGCCGGCGTAGGCGAACGCGGTCTGCCCCGCGCTGGCCAGCCGGTCGAGGCTGTCGTACTGGAAGGTGGTGCTGCCGTCGGAGGTCAGCCGGTCGAAGGCGTCGTGCTGCAACGTGGTGGTGGTCGACCCGCTCTTGCGGGTGGCAATCGTGCCGCGCGGAGTGTAGGTGTGCGTCGTGCCGCCGTCGGTGAGCAGCCGGTTGCGCTGGTCGTAGCTGCGGGTCACCCCGTCGGCCTTGGTCTGGTTGCCGGCGGCGTCCCACTCGATGGTGTGGGCGGCCGCGTCCGGCCCGGCCCACGAGGTGAGCCGCCCCCGGTTGTCGTAGCCGTAGGTGGTGGCGCCGGCCCCGGCGACACCGGCCGGGCCGACGGTACGCTTCGAGATCTTGCCGGCCGCGTCGTGCTCGTAGCCGAGGCTGTACGACGTGAGGGCCGCCGCGTTGAAGATCCGGTCGGTGGCCAGCCGGCCCATCCCGTCGTACGTGTAGCTGCGGCGTAGCCCGCCGGCGTAGCTCTGCGCGGTCAACTGGCCGGCGGTGTCGTAGTTGTGGCCGGTGGTGCCGCCGCCAGGTTCGGTGACCGTGGCGAGTCGCCCGGCCGGGCTCCAGGTGGCGGCCATGGTGCCGGACGCGTCGGTGCGGCCGGTCAGCCGGCCCGCCGCGTCGTAGCCGTAGGTCGAGGCGCCGGCCGGGCCGGTGGCGCCGGTCAGCAGGCCCCGGTCGTCGTACGTGAAGCTCTGCGTGCCGCCCGGGTGCGCCGCGCCGGTGAGCCGGCCGGCCGGGTCGTAGCCGTACTGCCGGGTGGCGCTGGCTGCTCCGCCGCCGCTGGCCGCCTCGCGCAGCAGGTTGCCGCCGTGGTCGAAGGTCCGGTCCACCCGGACCCCGCCGGGCCGGGTCTCGGTGACGGGCAGGCCCCGGACGTCGTAGGTGTATCCCCAGGTCCGGTCCGCCTCCGCCGGGTGGGCGCTGGTGGCCGGCTCGGTCACCCGCTCCACCTGGTCCCACGGCGTGTAGGCGATCCGGGTCTCGTTGCCGCGTTCGTCGGTGAACGCGACGGTACGACCGTCCACGTCGTAGCCGAGTTGGGTGGTGGTGCCGTCCGGCAGCGTGGTCGAGACCAGCCGGTCGATCGCGTCATACGCCTTGCGGCTCACCGAACCGTCCGGCCCGGTGTACGTGACCGGGTTGCCGCGCGAGTAACCGACCTTCGAGGTCTGCATCGGGTTGCCGGCGGCGTCCCGATAGGTGGTCACGGTGGGCTGGTGCTGGGCGTCGTACTCCTGCACCACGCTGCGGCCGAGCGCGTCGGTGGTCCGGGTCACCCGGCCGGCCGGGTCCCGCTGGTAGGAGGTGGCGACGCCGTCCGGATCGGTGGCGCGGACGAGTTCGTCGAGGGCGTTGTAGACGGCGGTGCTGCGCCCGCCGGCCGGGTCGGTCGCGGAAACCACGTTGCCCGCGACGTCGTACCCGAACTGGCTGGTCCGGGCGACGCTGCCGGAGCCGGAGCGGACCAGGGTGGTTTCGCTGACCCGGCGGCCGAGCTTGTCGTAGCCGAACTCACCGACCGCGCCGGTCGGGTCGACCAGTCGGGACATCCGTCCCGCGTCGTCGTAGCGGGCCGTGGTGACCCGCACCGGACCACCGTCGGCCAGCGCCGGCGCGCTCCGGCGTACCTGCCGGCCGAGGGTGTCGTACTCGGTGACGGTTTCCCGGCCCGCCGGGTCGAGCTGGCCGATCAGCCGCCCCGCCGCGTCGTACCGGTAGCCGTAGCGGGAGGTGAGGGTGGTGCCGCCAGCCGGCGTGTAGGTGGGCGCGGTCACCTGGGCGGGCCGGCCCGCCGAGTCGTAGGCGTAGCTGGTCCGGGCCCCACCCGGGGCCTGCTCGACCGCCGTGCGGCCGAACGCGTCGTACCCCCAGGAGGTGGTCGGCCGGAGCGTCTCGGTGCCGGTGGCGGTACGGGTCGACACGGCGGGGGCCTGCATCCGCACCAGGTTCCCGGCCGGGTCGTACTGGTAGTTGGTGATGCCGCCGATCAGGCCCACAGCCACCGCGATGACCTGGCCCCGCTTGTCGCGGGTGAGTCTAGAAAGGTCCGTGCCCATTGACGCCGACGTCATCCGACCGGCCCGGTCGTACTGGTAGTCACTGGACTCGCCGTTGTCCAACCGCTCCCGGGAGATCTGGTTGACCGTCGGGCTCCAGGAGTAGGTCACCGTCCGGGTGTGCGCGGGGGAACCACCCGCCGCCGGCACGGCGACCGCCACCGAGGCCAGCCTCCCGTAGCTGGTGTCGTAGGTCGCCACCGCCTCGGTACGCCCGCCGTTCGAGCGCATCCGGGTGACGTTGCCCAGCGCGTCGTACTCGTGCTCGCGCAGCACCAGATCCGCGGTGCCACCGCCCGGCTTCGGAGCGGCCAGCGCGGTCACCGACTTGAGCCGGTCGTCACCCCAGTACGCGTAGCGCAGCACCTGGCCGGCCGGGTCGGTGCTGGTGGCGAGCCGACCGGCGGCGTCGTAGGTGGACGCGCCGAGGGTGATATCCCGTGGGTTGCCCGGGTTGGCCGGGTCCCGGTAGCCGACCGCGACGGTGCCGGTCAGCTCGTGGCGCGCCGAGTAGGTGAGCCGGGTGACCGCGCCGAGGGCGTCGGTGCGGGTGGCGAGGTTACCCACCGCGTCGTAGCTGAGCCGTTCGGTGACCACCTGATCGGGGCCGGTCACCGAGACGACCCGCCCGGCATCGTCGTATGCCTGTCGGATGCTCTGGTTGACCCCGCTGACCAGGTCGGTCACCGTGACCACCGTCGGGTTGCCGTCCGCGTCGTAGCTCTGGCTGGTCCGCAGCCGGCGGGTGGTACCGCTGACCGGGTCGCTGACCTGCGGCGCGGTCGCCGACACCAGCCGCCCGGTCTCGTCGTACGTCGTTTCGGTGCGCAGCCCGGCGGGGAAGGAGTCGGAGAACTCGGTCGCGGCGACCGGCCGGCCGAGCGGGTCGTACTCGTAGGTGGTGCGCAGTCCGACCGCGTCGGTCTTCTCGCGCAGGTTGCCGAGGGAATCGTAGGAGTAGGTGGCGTACACGTACGGGTCGTACACGTGGCCCTTCTCAGTCCGGAGCAGACCGGCCGGCATCGTGCCACCGCCTACCGCCGCCTCGGTGCCGGTCGTGTACTCGAAATAGCGGTACATCCCCGAACTCACGGACTGGACGATCCGGCCCTTGAGGTCGTACCGGACCGTGTTCAGGTAGTTGTAGCTGTCGGGGGCGCGCGCGTCCCGGCTGTTGGTTTCGGCGCCGGCCACGGTCAGGTTGGGGTAGTCGCCCTGGTGCCACTGCGAGTGCTCGAATCGCTGCCGGGTGTACGTCGTCGCGTCCCGCCAGGTCTTGCGCTCGGTCAACCGGCTCTGCTCGTCGTAGGTCAACTCCAGGGCGGAGCCGGCCCCGCTGACGTAGCGGGCCAACCGCCCGCCGACGTCGTAGGCCCAGGTCTGCACCGCTGCGGTCGGGTCGGTCAGCTTCACTGCCCGGCCGTAGCCGTCCAGCTCGTAGGTCGAGGTGGACGAGCGGGCGTCTCTGATGGCCACCCTGGTGCCGCCGCTGATCGCGGTGCGGGTGAACGTGGTCGCCCCGGTGGCCGCGTCGGTCACGGTGGCGACCAGCCCGGCGGAGTCGTACCCGATCTGGTGGTGGACCTTGCCGCGCGGGGTGACCACCGAGGTCAGCTTGGTGGGGAACGCGGTGTTGCCGTAGCTGTAGCCCATGCAGTTGGCCGTGCCGCGCGGGTCGCAGGCCGAGGTGAGCTTGCCGGCGGAGTACGTGTAGCGCCAGGTGGTCGGCTTGCCCTGTGGCACCGGCTCGGCGCTCACCGTGGCGACCGTCGTGCCCGACCAGGTGACCACGAGGCGGCGGCCAGAGATGACATCGGTGAGCGTGGTGATCCGCTTGGCGCTGTCCCGGGTCACCGTGGTCTGCCGGCCCTGCGCGTCGGTCATCGCCACCAACCCCGAGGTGTCCACCTCGTAGGTCGTGCCGGCCTGGTCCTTGGCGGTGTAGGCGGCGCAGGTCGCACACTTGGTGAGGGTGCGCAGTGAGTTGCCCGGCGCGGGCGCAAAGGTGCCATCGGGGTTGATGCCGAAGACCTCGTCGTGACCGTCGGCCATCCGGACCCTCGGCCCGCTCGACGTCACGGTGACCTTCATGTCCAGCACCGAGGACCAGCCGGTGCCGAACGCCCCGGCACGGTTGTCACCGCTGGTGTAGGCGCGGGTCAGCTCCAGCGGCGCCCCGACCGAGGCGACGCTGGCGTCGGTCGCCGACGTCACGTAGTGCCCGGTGCTGATGTTGGTGCCCTGCACGAAGGTGGCGTTGCTGTCCCGCCCGGACCGCGCGTCGGCCGGCAGCGGCACCGCGGTGTGGAAGGTCCGGCTCGGATTCATGATCGTTTCCATGTACGGGTTGTCGCGAATCGCCACCTCCCAGACGTAGCTGGTGTCCCAGAAGAGCCGCCCGGCCGGGATCGTGAACGACGAGGCCGAGTTCCACCCCGAGCTGGCCGCCAGCGGCTGATTGTCGCAGAACCAGTCGGTCCCAATCTGCGGGCAGACGGTGAACAGGTACTGATACGTCGCCCCCGGGATGGGGTCGCTGATCGACGCGACCAGGGTCGTGGTCAGCCCCGCGATCACTGCGTTGTCGGCGGGGCTGACCAACACCGGCCGGTCCTCGGCGGCGGCCGTCGCCGACGCGGACCGAAGTGCCGGCTCGGTGCCCGCCGTCGCAGCACTGGACACGATCGGCTTGCCCGACTTGTCGAGCTTCGACCAGCGGGTCGACCGCTGCGGAGTGCGCGGGGTCACCGGTTTGCGCAGCGCCTCGGCCAGCGATCCTTTCCGCAGCCCACTGCGATCGGGCGCGGACAGCTTCGCCGATCCGGGTTTCACCGAGCGGTCCACCGCCGCCGCCGGGCCCGCCGCACGGGATCTCCCCGGTTCGGGCGCAGCGCGAGCGGGGCTGACGGGCACGATGCCGGCAGCCAGGGTGAGGGCCAGGGTCACGGCGATCCAACGTGATCGCATCCGGTTCACGCTCCACGTGATGTTCGCCCTACGGGCGAGTTGCTGGAGGGGGGGTGGTACAGCAGGTGCGGTGCCAGGACAGCACAGAGCAACCGCCGTCCCAGGCGCGAGGACAGCGGCTAGAAAGCTGCAAAAGAGGTGGTCAGGGGCGTGCACATTAGTTACTCAGAGGTACGGATCTTTTTAGCAGAACTGCCTACCCAGGACAAGACCATGGTCATGACTTACGGAGGGTGATCGTGGGACGACCATCATGGACGGGTGCACAGCGGACGCCGGGCTGGCCGCCGCCCGCACCCTGCGGACGCCGCTACGGCCGGCGACCGGCTCCCGAACTTCCGCTCCCCGGCGGCGGGTGGGCCATCGGTTGATCGCCGTCCTGCCGATAGGTCAGCCAGCCGGCCCGCGACGCGCCGGACTCCACCGCCGCGCCGCAGGGACATGCCGCTACTGGTCAGCTGCCGAGCGTGACGTGGAAGATCCGCTCGTTGCTGTTGTTGGGGACGCTGTCCTTGTCGCCGTTGTTGGTGGTGGTCAGCCAGAGGCCACCGTCCGGCGCCGGCTCGACGGTGCGCAGCCGACCGTAGACGCCGTTGAAGTACGTTTGGACGTCGGTGAGGCTGCTGCCGCTGATTACCGCGCGGTACATCCGCGTCCCGCGGGCGCATGCGACGTAGAGCACGTCCCGTACGACCGCGATGCCGGAGCAGGAGCCGTCGGCCGTCGAGTAGGTCCGCTTCGGCGCGATGAATCCGGCGGTCCCGCAGGCCCCGCTGGTGCCCTCGCAAGCCGGCCAACCGTAGTTGCCGCCCCGGGTGATCAGGTTCGTCTCGTCCATGATCGAGTTGCCGAACTCCTGCTCCCACAGCCGCCCCTGCGAGTCGAACGCGAGTCCCTGCGGGTTGCGGTGGCCGTAACTCCACACGTAGTTGCCGAACGGGTTGTCCGAGGGCACGGTCCCGTCGGTGTTGAGCCGCAGGATCTTGCCGGCGAGGTTGTTGATGTTCTGCGCGTTGTCGCCGTTCTGCGCATCGCCGGTGCTGGCGTAGAGCTTGCCGTCCGGACCGAACCGCAGCCGGCCACCGTTGTGGTACTTGTTACGCAGAATGCCGCTGACCAGGACCTGCAAGGTGGAGTTGTTCAGCGTCCCGTTCTGCATTTTGATCCGTACAATGCGGTTGTCGCTGGGCGAGGTGTGCATGATGTACAGCCATTGGTCGTTGGCGAAGGTCGGTGAAATCGCCAGACCGAGCAGGCCGCCCTCGCCGTCGGTGCTCTGCACATTCGGCACCGCGCCGACAGTGCTCTTCGCGCCGGTAGCCGGGGTGAGCCGGACGATGTCGTGCGCGTCCCGACGGTTGTAGAGAATCGTCCCGTCGGCCAGCGTGACCAGACCCCACGGGATGTCGGTGTCGGTGGCGACCTGCCGGACCGTGCACACCGAGGCGCCACAGGAGGCGCCGGTGATCACCGTCACGGTGTTGCTGACCGGCGACACGTTCGCCTGCGCGTCCAGCGCGCGCACGTAGTACTGGTAGCTGGTGCTTGCCGTCAGTCCACTGTCGATGAAGCTGGTCGCGGGCGGCACGGCGCCGGTCCCGGAGACCGTGCCGACCTTGACGCCGTTGCGGTACACATCGTAGGCGCGAACTCCGATGTTGTCCGTGGACGCCGTCCAGGACAGCGACACCGTGGTGCCGGACGCCGAGCCGGTGAGCTGCTGCGGCGCGCTCGGTGGCGTGGTGTCGACCTGGCACTGCGGCGGGGTGATCGACACGGTGGCGCTGGCCTGCGAGACGTTGCCGGCAGCGTCCCGCGCGTTCACGTACAGGCCCCAGGTGGCGCCGGGTACGACGGTGAGGCTGGTCGACAGCGTGCCGCCGCTGACCGACTTCATCTGCTGGCCGTCGTGGTAGATGTCGTAGAACGCGACCGCCACATTGTCGGACGAGGCGTTCCAGGCGAACGTCACCGAGTCGCACAGCAGGTTGCTGACCCTGGCGTTGCCGGGCGCCGTCGGCGGCTGGGTGTCGGAGCTGCCCACGGATGTCGTCCAGCGCTGGTTGCTCTGGCCGTTGCAGGTCCACAGCCCGACGACCGTGCTGTTGGCCGTGCCTGCGCCGGTAACGTCCAGGCACAGGTTCGACTGGGTGCCGACGATCGTGCCGTCGGTGTTGATGCGCCACTTCTGGTTGGTGTCGCCGTTGCAGGTGTAGATCTGCGCCACGGCCGGGGCGGTGGTGTCCTGACCCTTGACGTCCAGACAGCGGGCGTCGTTGAAGATCCGAAGCTCGCCCGCCGGTGTGAGGTTCCAGGCCTGGTTGGGCTGGCCGTTGCAGTCGTAGATGTTGACGCCGGCGCCGTTGGCGTTGTTGTTGCCAATCACGTCCAGGCAGCGGCCGGAGCCGACTCCGACGACGGTGGTCACCGCCGCCGAGGCCGGCGAGCCCAGGGCAACAGCCAGCATGGTCATCAGGCCCAGCGCGGCGAGGCTCGCCAGCACCCGCCGGGGCAGATTTCGTCGTTCGACGGACCGGGGCATCTCGGATGTCCTTCCAGGAGCAAACAGTCGGCTCTACATAGGTTTCCGTGGGCTTGATCCGATTTGACAGACAGGGTCGGTAGCTCGTAGTCACGCTACTTGTCGGACCGGTGAGGGGATACGCGCGGTCGCGGTATCGCCGACACCGGCGTCTGGAGCAGCACGGTCCTGGGAGTCGGTGCTCAACCAGTCCGGGCAAGCACCGACGTGGCGTTCGGAGCGAGCGCGCCTGCCACGGCGGGCGTGAATTCGCTGATGAACCGCCAGATCAGGGGCGCACCAGCACCGGAAGGAGCCGCTACGGCTGCGACGGTGGGATCGGTCTGCCGCAGGAAGGCGAGGTGACGGCAGGCGTGAACGGCGACGTCCACGGGCCGGATCTCGGCGGGAGACGGGGCGAGCGGGTCGCCGGAATTGAGCACCGGCGTGGGTGCGATCTGCGTCGTGGGAGCGCCTGGAGAAGGGTCGGGTAATGCCACGTAGGTGACGGTCAGGCTGCGGCCGGCGAAGCGCCACGAGGTGGAGTGCAGGAGCCCGTCGGAGCGCCCCGGCGGCAGTTCGGCCAACGACCGCGCGACGACGTCGGGGTGTTCGTCGCGCAGCGGCGCGGAGGTGGCCCGGAACCGTAACCCGTCCTGGTCGGCGCTGATCAGGAGCACCTCGACGACGACGGTCGGAAGCGGCAGCGTCGTCGTCAGTGCGGCGGCGACATGCGGTAACGGTGGCACCTGATCAGCTTAGGGAGACGATCTTCCGGACCTCGGTCGGTCCCTGAGGATTCACCCCTGCCGAGGGCCGGGGCGGGCCGCTCAGGCGACGGAGGCGTCGGCGGGGACGGCGACGTCCCATTCCGTACCGACCCGGGTGTCGTGGATGATCAGGCCGGCGGCTGTCAACGCCGCCCGGATGCTGTCCGCGGCCTGGTACGCCTGTTCCCCGCGGAGCCGCTCGCGGAGCGCGAGGAGCGGTTCCACCAGGGGGCGGAGCCGGTCGTGTGGGTCTCGCAGACCTGCCGCGGCGGTGTGCCCGAGCCGCACGATCAGGCTTCGAAGCACCGCGCGGGCCTGCGTGGTGCCCTCGTCCTCGTCGGTGTCCGCGCCCCAGACGTCGATCGTCTCCTCGAGGTCGAGGACGGCCTGCACCATGTCGTCGGCCGCTCCGGCGACCCGGGCCGCCTCGAAGCGCCGCTCGCAGTCCAGGGTCACCTCCGGCAGGGGCGCCGGTCGGGCCGTCCGTGACGGTGGGGCGGGGACGCCGTCGGCCCTCGTCGAGGCGAGTCGGTCGCCGCGGGTCAGCGCGTGCAGCTCGGCCAGGCTCAGGGAAGCGCCGGCGGTCAGCACGCGGCTGCGGCCGGCGCGGCGTACGGTCAGGCCGCCGCGGCCGGTGATCTCGACGCGGCTGCGGAGCAGGTCGACGATCACGGCGGTGTGCTCGTCCACCCCGAGAATCGCGGCGTCGGCCGGCAGTTCCCGTTCGAGGATGCTCAGCCGGCGCTCTCCCAGGTAGGAATAGCGGGTGTCGTGGGTTCCGCCCTCGGTGTTGTCGTAGTGCGGGATCACCACCGCCTGGAGGTCAAGGCAGGCGGTGAGGTTCAGCCCCTCGCGCCAGTGCGGTGCGGCACCGACCTTGTAGATCTCGTAGACCGGCACGGCGAGGCACCCCATCGTGGCGGCGGCGGCCGAGGCGAACACGACCGCGCCTCGTGGGTGTCGGATCCGTTCGGCCAGGGTGGCGGCGATGGGCTGTCGATGCCAGTGGTCGAGGGCGTAGGACGGGCTCCCCGGGCCGGAGAAGATCCAGTCTGCGGTCTGCACCATCGCCAGTCCCCGGTCGGCGTCCACCCCCGCCGAGGTCCGACCGCGCATGCCTGGTGGCACCGACACCCGCAGCCCGACGCTGCGGTGGAAGTACTGCTGCGCGCGGGCGGAGATGTCGGCGACGTTCTCCTGAAAGCCGTACGGCGTCTCGAGAAGCACCGCGTTCGGCCGGTCCGACTGGAGCCGGTCGACCACTGCCCGGTGGACGCTGACCATGGTCGGGCTCGTCTCGCCGGAGCCCATGATCACGAGCAGGCCGCATTCACCTCGCTGCATGAGCTGCCTCCTCGGCCAGGCTCCAACCCGCGACCATGTCGGACCGTAACCCACCGCAGTCGCAATGTCACCCGCCCCTGCCAGTTATTGCCAAGAGGTGGCACCAGCGCCGGAAAGGTGCTCAGTCGCCGCCGGGGCCCGCGACCTCCCGGAGCCGGCCGTCGGCCAGCCGCAGCCAGCGGTCCACCCCGACGTCGGCCAGGAACCGTTCGTCGTGGCTGACCAGCACAAAGGCCCCCTGGTACGCGGCGAGCGCGGTCTCCAGCTGAGCGACGCTGACCAAATCGAGGTTGTTGGTCGGCTCGTCGAGCAGCAACAGTTGCGGCGCCGGCTCGGCGAACAGCACGCAGGCCAGGGTGGCGCGCAGCCGCTCCCCGCCGGAGAGCGCCGCCACCGGCAGGTGGGCGCGGGCGCCCCGGAACAGGAACCGGGCGAGCAGGTTCATCCGCTGCGCCGCGTCGAGCCCGGGCGCGGACCGGGCCAGGTTCTCCGCCACCGTACGGTCAAGCTCCAGCAGGTCCAGCCGCTGGGACAGGTACGCGATCCGCCCGTCGTGCCGCCGCGCCTGCCCGCCGGCATGCGGGGTCAGGTCGCCGCTGACCAGCCGCAGCAGGGTGGACTTGCCCACGCCGTTCGGGCCGGTCAGCGCGATCCGCTCGGGCCCCCGGATGGTCAGGTCCACCCCGCCCTCGGCGAACAGGGGCTGCCTGTCGTGGCGCACCTGCATCCGCTCACCGACGAAGACGGTACGCCCGGCGGGCACGCTGGTCCCGGGCAGTTCCAGCACGATCCGCTGGTCGTCACGCAGGGCCCGGCCGGCCTCGTCGAGCCGGGACCGGGCCTCGCCGACCCGCGCGGCATGCGTGTCGGCGGCCCGGCCGGCCGACTCCTGGGCGCTGCGCTTCCACCCTCCGGCGACGATCCGGGGCAGGCCGGCGTTCTTCAGGTTACGCGAGGCGGTGCCGGCCCGGCGCTGGGCGCGTTCGCGGGCGAGCTGCATGTCCCGCCGCTCCCGCTTCACCTCCTGCTCCGCGTGGCGGACGTTCCGCTCGGCGGCCTCCCGCTCGCCGCGCACCGCCTCCTCGTACGCCGCGTGGTTGCCGCCATGGGAGCGGACCTCGCCCCGGTCGAGTTCGAGGATGCGGTCCATCCGGTCCAGCAGCGCCCGGTCGTGGCTGACCAGCAGCAGGCAGCCGGACCAGCCGTCGACCACGTCGTGGATGCGGCGTCGGGCGGTCAGGTCGAGGTTGTTCGTCGGCTCGTCGAGCAGCAGCACATCGGGCCCGGCCAGCAGTTGGGCGGCCAGGCCGAGGGTGATCGCCTGGCCGCCGCTGACCGTGTCGAGGCACCGGTCGAGCGCCACGTCGCCCAGGCCGAGCCGGTCCAGCTCGGCCCGGGTACGTTCCTCGACGTCCCAGTCGGTGCCGATGGTGGTGAAATGCTCCTCGCTGGCGTCCCCGGCCTCGACGGCGCGCAGGGCGGCCAGGGTCGGGGCGACCCCGAGGACGTCGCCGACGGTCAGGTCACCGGCGAAGGGCAGGTTCTGCGGCAGGTAGCCGAGCACCCCGTCGACGGTGATCGTGCCGCCGGAGGGGCGCAGCTCGCCGGCGATCAGCCTCAGCAGGGTGGTCTTGCCGGCACCGTTGGGGGCCACCAGGCCGGTGCGGCCGGCGGTGACGGTGAAGGAGAGGTCCTGGAAGACGGGGGTGTCGTCCGGCCAGGAGAACGACAGGTTCGCGCAGACGACGCAGGCATCAGACACGGTGGGATCCTCGGGAAAGACACGGGCCGCCGGGGGCTACCCGTGGTAGACCGCCATCACCCTATCGGGCCGCCCGGGCGCACGCCCGGTCACTTCGGCAGGCTCACGCTCGACTTGGCCAACTGGTACGCCGGGAACATCTCCTCGAACTCCTCGTTGTCCAGACCGCCGAGGGTGAGCATGAGCTGGCCGTACAGGGTGGAGACCATGATCGCCCGCTTGCGGGTGCCGTCCTCGGTCCAGGCCGCCTCGAACGAGTCCAGCGATCCGGCCTTGGTCCGGCGGTACTGCTGGTCCTCGGCCTTGCTGCCGTATTCGGCGAGGAACTTGTCCACCGTGACCTGCGGGTTCAGCGGGCGGGCTCCCTCGATCTGCCAGATCCGGAGGAAACCGATGTTCCCGGCCGGCTTCGCGTCGATCTCGCAGAGCAGCAGGGCGGGGCCGGCCCGGTAGTCCGTCCCGGCCTTCACCGCCTTCACCTTCCACTTCGGCGGCACCGAGAAGGTCATCGACAGCGGGCAGGCGGTGCCCTCGGGGCCGACCGTGGTGCCGGCCGTCGCCGGGGTGACCTCGTCGTACCAGGGCGCGCCGGCCGCGACCGGCGACGCGGTCAGGCTGGCCGACGGCAAGGGCGAGGGCGACACGGGCGTTGCCGTGTCGGCGCAGCCGACCGTCGCGGTGAGGGTGAGTACGGCCAGCACGGCCAGTACGGCCACCCGTCGGAACATCTGTCGTAGCCCCCGTCGTGGTTCGCGCCGCCGGTGCGGCGGCCGACGAATGCTACCCGCCCGCGCCCCGCTGGGCTGCCCGTGCCGACGACGGGGCGCGGGGGGTCGTCAGGCGGCGTTGCGGTGGGTTCGGGTGTCACGCGGCGACAGGCCCGGCGCGGCGGACCGGTCCTGAGCCCCGGGGCGCCGGGACTCGGCCGGGGCGGCTCCCCGGGCGAGCTGCATGGCGCGCTCGGCGTTCAGCATCGTCTGGCACGGCGCCTCCTGCCCATCGCACAGAAGGTTGTGGCAGTGGCCGTTGTCGTCGGGTTGGTGTGCGTTGGCAACGTCGTACGCCAGGCGCCACAACAGCGGGTCGGTGACGTCGCTCGGTGCCACTGCGTCGTGACTGGACCGGTGGTGCGTTGTGCCGGACACGCGGAGCCCCTCTCGTCGTCGCTAACGATAAACGTTCACCACTAGCGGCCTCGGCAAACCTCCCCTGGGCAGGGGCGTTGCTCACAGTCAGGGCGGTGGCCGTGCGGGTGATCACTTTGCGCGTCACGTCCACTCCTCTGGGGTACTGCGTTGGCCGGGTTGCGGCGAGTCGTGCCCCGGGTGCGCCGTGGCGGCGGACGGACAGGAGGCGCGGGGATGCGAAGCGGGGTACGCGCTGTGGTGGGCCGGTCACCGCAACGGGTGCGGGCGGCGGTGAACCGGCCGTGGGACTGGGCGCGGTCGGCGGGGGGCCGGTTGCGGCGGGACTGGATGAGCGTGGTCGAGGCGGCCCTCGCGGCGACGGTGGCGTGGTTCGTGGCCTCCCGGCTTCTCGGCCACCCGGACCCGTTCTTCGCGCCGACCGCGGCCCTGGTCGTCCTCGGCGAGGCGCGCGGGCAGCGGATCCGCCAGACGATCGAGATCGTCCTCGGGGTCGCGGCGGGGGTGCTGGTCGCCGAGCTGGTGGTGCAGGCCCTCGGCCCGGGCAGCGGCACGCTGCTGGCGGTCCTGGTGCTGACCATCGGTCTGATGGTGACGATCGGGGCGAGCAGCACCCTCGTCGTCCAGGCGGCGATCTCCGCGCTGTACCTGGTCGCGGTGGCCGCGCCGAAGGGCGACCTGGTGCCGTTCCGTTTCGTCGACGCGCTGATCGGCGGCGCGGTGGCGCTCGTCGCCAGCCAGCTCACCGTGGGCCGCAACCCGCTCGCGCCGCTGGTCGCCGAGGCGCAGCGGACGTTCGCCGATCTCGCCGAGGTGCTCACCCACATCGACGAGGCGCTGGCGCGGTGCGACGAGGCGGCGGCCCGGGCGGCGCTGGAGCGGGCCCGCCAGGTCGACGACTGCGTGGATCGGCTGCGGACGGCGGTGCAGGCCTGCGGCGAGACGCTGCGGCTGGGCGTGCGCCGCCGCCGGCACCTGGGCCGGGTCGGGGACGTCGAGGCCACCGTCCGGCAGCTCGACTACGCGGCCCGCAACATCCGGGTGCTGGCCCGCGCCGGGGTCACGCTGGCCCGGTTGCACGGGGCCACCCCGCCCGAGGTGGGTGCCGCGATCCGCGCGCTGGCCGAGGCGGTACGGGCCGCCGGGGCGGCGCTGGCCACCGACCTCGTCGACCGGGAGGCGGCGGCACGGCACGCCGAGCAGGCGGACGCCACGGCGCTGGAGGCGGTCCGGACCGCCGCCCGACTGCTCAGCTCCGATCCCCCGCTACCGGTAGTGCTGATCATCGGACAGATCCGCGCCACCGCCATCGACCTGCTCCGCGGCATCGACGGAGAGGACGACTCGGTGCTGACCCGGGTGGACGAGGCCCTCTCCCCCCGGTGACCACCGGGTCTGGGCGCGGACCGCGAAGCTCCTGATCAAGGAGGATGGCGGCGGCGCGGGCGAGCGGCTGGTACAACCAGTTGACGGGTTGATGTGGCCGGGACCACACTGCACCGCATGGCCTTCGTCCCCGTCCCCCGTGGCTCCGTCTCCGATCACGTCTTCGGGCAACTCCGCGACGCAGTCGTCAGCGGCGCGTACCGGCCCGGGGACACCCTGCCCGGCGAACGGGAGCTGGCCGCCGCCTTCGCGGTGAACCGGCACGCCGTCCGGGAGGCGCTGCGCCGCCTGCAACAGCTCGGCCTGGTTCTGGTCAGCCAGGGCGGCGCGACCCGGGTGCTGGACTGGCGGGTGCACGCCGGGCTCGACCTCGCCCTGTCCCTGGTGCGTCACGGCGATGTGCTGCCGGTCGACACGCTCGTGCGGGACATGCTGGAGATGCGCGCCTGCATCGGCGTCGACGCGGCCCGGCTCTGCGCCGAGCGGGCCGACCCGGCGACCCGGGAGACCATCGTCCGGGCCGCCGACGAGTACGCCGCGCTCGCGCCCGACCTGCCCCGGATGGCCGAGGCGAACATCGCGCTGTGGCGGCACGTCGTGCGCGGCTCGGGCAACACCGCGTACCTGCTGAGCTTCAACAGCCTGGTGGCCGGCGCGCTCGCCGTCGGCGAGGTGCCGCCCGAGCGGCACGCCGCCGAACTGCTCGACGTGGCCGGGCACCACCGGCTCGCCGACGCCATCGCCGCCGGCCAGGGCGACGCCGCCGCCGAGCAGGCCCGGGCCCTGCTCACCGCCCCACTCACCACCCCCACCCCCACCACATCCGGAAGGGAATACCGAGCATGATCCCCGCCGTGCTCTACGCCGTACCCGCGTTTCTGCTGCTCATCGTGGTGGAGGCCGTGTCCTACCGGTTCGCCCCCGACGACGACGAACGCGGCTACGAGCTGCGTGACACCACCACCAGCCTCACCATGGGCGCCGCCAGTCAGGTGATCGGCTTCCCCTGGAAGCTGCTCACCGTCGGCCTCTACGCCGCGGTGTGGACGGTCGCCCCGGTCCAGCTCTCCCCCACCAGCGTCTGGACCTGGGTGCTGCTCTTCTTCGCCGACGACCTGGCGTACTACTGGTTCCACCGCACCCACCACGAGGTGCGGCTGCTCTGGGCCGGGCACGTGGTGCACCACTCCAGCACGTTCTACAACCTCTCCACCGCGCTGCGGCAGAGCTGGACGCCGATGACCACGCTGCCGTTCTGGCTGGCCCTGGCCCTGCTCGGCGTCCCCCCGTGGATGATCTTCCTCCAGCAGTCGGTGAGCCTGCTCTACCAGTTCTTCCTGCACACCGAGCGGGTCCGGGTGCTGCCCCGGCCGATCGAGTGGGTCTTCAACACCCCGTCACACCACCGGGTGCACCACGGCGCGAACGCCGAGTACCTGGACCGCAACTACGGCGGCATCCTGATCGTCTGGGACCGGATCTTCGGCACCTTCGAACCGGAGCGCGCCCCCGCCCGGTACGGGCTGACCACGAACATCGGCAGCTACCATCCGTTGCGGGTGGCGACCCACGAGTACGGGGCGATCTGGGCCGACGTGCGCTCGGCGGCGTCCTGGCGGCACCGGTTGGGCCACGTGTTCGGCCGCCCCGGCTGGCAGCCCGCCCGATGAGGCGCCTCATTCCCTTCGGCGTGGCCGCCGCCGTCGAACTCGTCGGCGTCGCCACGGACAACACCGTCCTGCAGTGGCTGGCCAAGCCGCTGCTCGCCCCGCTGCTGCTGCTCTGGCTGCTGCGCTCCGGCCGACGCTTCGACACCTTCGCGCTGGGGCTGATCTTCGCCACCGCCGGGGACGTGGCGCTGCTGCTGCCCGACGGGCCCGCGTTCCTGGTCGGGATGGGATTCTTCCTCGGCGCCCAGATCAGCTTCATCGTGGCGTTCACCCGGCACCGCCGGCCGCCGGTGGCGGTGGTGGCCGGCTACCTCGCGGCCTGGGCGCTGGCCAACGTCGTGCTCTGGGGGCCGCTCGGGGACCTGCGGCTACCCGTGCTCGGCTACAGCCTCGCGCTGTGCCTGATGGCCGCCGCCGCGGCCGGCGTGTCGGCCCGCGCGGCGGTCGGCGGGGCGTTCTTCCTCGTCTCCGACCTGCTGATCGGCGTGGACGCGGCCGGCATCACGCTGCCCGGCCGCGGCCTGCTCGTGATGAGCACCTACATCACCGCGCTGCTGCTGCTCACCACCGCGTGGGCGGCGGCCGGCGACCGCGACGCGGGCCGGCGGGCCGGCGGCGTTCCGGCCGTCCCGGCGGGCGAGACCGCCGCGTCCTGAAACGCCCGCAGGCCCGCCCCCGTGAAACGGGGCGGGCCTGCGGGGCGGGACGGGTCAGTGTCGGCGACGGCCGTACATGCCCGCGACGATCGAGACGCCGATCGCGGCGAAGATAACCTGGATGAGCAGCTCGATCCAGTCGATGCCCGACGTGTCGTCCACGCCGAGCAGGGCGGCGACGAGCGTGCCGAGGAACGCGGCCACCACGCCGATCAGCAGGGTGAGCCAGATCGGGATGGTCTGCTTGCCCGGCACGACCAGCCGACCCAGCGCGCCGACGATCAGGCCGATGATGATGGCGGTGAAGATCCCGGTAACTTCCACAGTAAGCCGTTCCTCTCAAGCTTCATTTCGTCTTGGGCGCCCTGCACATGCCCGGTTCGGCCGGCCCGCCAAACCGCCGACGGCCGATCCGGCGAATTTGTCATCGAACCGTCATGCTCCCGCGCGGCGCACCGCCGTGCACCACCGTGCCGTCGGCTGGACGACGGGTCAGCCGGCCGAGTGGGCGTACCGGGCGGCTCGCTCGGCTAGCCACAACCAGCGGCGCTGCACCTCCCCGCCGGTCGACGCGACCATGGCGAGGGCATCACCGCGCACGGCGGTGAGGGCCGCGCCGCCGGCCGCCGGGTCGTCGAGCAGGGCCGCGCCGTCGCGGAACGCCTCGGCCTCGGCCGACCCACCGAAGCGGGGGGCCACCTCGTCGCGCCAGAAGTCCATCCAGGGTAGTTCCGGATCCCAGGAGAACCTGGCGTACGCCAGGTAGCTGATCTCGTTGGGGGGGTGGTACGCGGACGGCTCGGCGAAGATGGTCAGCCCGCGCATCCCGGCCGCCCCGGACCGGGTGGCCATGTCGGCGTACATCTCGGGAACCCAGGAGTGGCGCTGCCGGTTCCACTGCGAACCGGCGTGGGTGCGCAGCACATTGGTGGTGTGCGGCAGGCCGTCGACGTGCTCGGCGGTCAACCGGTCCCGCTGGTCGTACCAGAAACCGCGGTTGACGCAGTACTGGTACGCCACGTCGTCGGGCAGGTCGGCGAGGGGCTTCTGGGCGTCCAGGTCGAAGATGTTGTCCCAGTACACCTCGACGAGGTGGCGCAGCGGCACCCCGCCCGGGCCGGGCCGGCGGGCCGTCTCCAGCAGGGTCGGGTAGACCGAGCGCATCGCCTCGTACGACCAGGAGGTGCGCTCGCCCCCGGCGTGGGTGGTGCACCGGGCGCAGGCGCAGCTGCCGTAGTCGCCGGTCTCGAAGTTGATCCCGCCCACCGGTAGGGTGTCCAGCAGCCAGTCGATGGCGTCTCGGTGCCAGGCAAGGTTGTCCGGCTGGGACGGGCAGGCGGCCATCATGTACTCGCTGGCCGGGAAGTGCAGGTCGCCGAAGTCGTCGATGTCGAAGCCGACCTTCTTCGGCAGCTCGGCGGCGAGGTCGGGACGCCGGCGCAGCCAAGTGGCCAGGTTGAACTGGTGCCGGCCGTCGAAGTAGATCCCGCCGTAGGCGTTGATCCCGACCCCGGCAATGATCCGCACGCCCCGGGCGTTGGCGTAGTCGCACAGGTCGCGGGCCGCCTCAACGCCACCGTGGGCGTCGCGCAACAGCCCGTACACGACGATCCCGCCGATGCGTTCCCGGCTGCAGAAGTCGACCAGCCGCCGGTAGTCGGCGCCGAACGCGTCGGCGGACTTCGCGTACGGGTTGAGCGCCCCGATCTCCTGCTGGCCGAGCTGGCGGGTGTCCCAGTTGGTGGAGTGGTCCCAGGTCCACAGGTTGCGCATCGGCAGCCCGGGGGCGGCGGTGGACGCGCCGACGGGCAGGCCGGCGGGGGTGGCCGAGGCGACCAACTGGCGGGCGGCGTACACCAGGCCGGCGAACGGGTCGCCGGTCAGTCGGAGCTCCCCCTCGGCGGGCACGTCGATGCGGTGGCCGCCCTCGGGCAGCGCCGGGTCGACGGCGAGGCGGACCGGCACGGCGTCCGCCCCACCCTCGCCCCACGCCTCGCGGAGCAGGCCGGCGGCGAACGGGGCGTGTTCGGCCCCGAGCACCCGCACGCCGGGAACCTGGCGGTACGACGACATCATGTTCTCCCGATGGTCTGGCCGGTGGCGGCGAGGTAGTGGGTCACGTCGAGCGCGGTCCACACCCCGTGCCGCCAGTAGGGGTCCTGTTGAACGTGGGCGCGGGCGGCGGCCGCGTTGGCGGCCCGCAGCACCAGCACCGAGGCGCTCAGGTCGGCGTGCGCCCCGACGATCAGGGCGGTGCCGTCGGCGAGCAGGGCGCGCATGTGCGCCAGGTGCGCGTCCCGGTGGGGTTCGCGGGTGACGGCGGCGTCGCCAGCGAAGGTGGCGGTGACCAGGTAGGTGGGCTCGAACCTCACGGGCGGGCTCCCCTGCTCGCCGGGCTCACGCCTCGGCCCCGATCGCGCCGAGGAGGCGCTGCATGGCGACCCGGTAGACGGCCTGCGGGCGGCCCGCGCCGGTGCTGACATGCACCCCGACCTCCTCGGCGAAGCCGGCCGCGCGCAGCGCCGTGAGCAGCCGGCGGGCCGAACGGGCCTCCACCCCGTACGCGTCGGCCAGCCCTCGGGCGGTGACCTCGTCGGGGTCCATCTGGTGCAGGGCCTCCAGCAGCCGCCGGGTGGACAGCGGCCCGATCCCGAGCTGTTCGGCGACCCGCAGCACGCCGGGCCCGGTCTCCCGCAGCCGGGGACGCACGTTGGTCTCCCCGCTGGAGTAGACCTCCCCGTCGGGGAAGACCACGTGGGTGTCGCCGTTGTGCCGACCGAGGGCGAGGGCCTTGCGGGCGTTGTCCTCGGCGGCGGCGATGGTGGGGCCGGCACCGAAAGCGACGGCGTGTTCGACGTCGACCCCGCGCAGGGTGAGCAGGGAGGCGTGGCCGTCACGGTGCCGGGCGATGGCGCTCTCCACGGCACCCCGGGTGGTGGTGATGAGCAGCGTCCGGTCGTCGACGGTGGCGAGCCGGCCACGCATCCGCTCGGCATGCTCCAGCAGTGCCTCGCGCACCCGCAGCCGCCGCCGTTCGGCCTGGTACGGGTCCTGGGTGCGGGGCACCGAGGAGCTCAGGTCGACCATCATCACGGCGATCTGGGTGCCCCGGGACTGGCGCACCTCGGCGGCGAGCCAGGCCCGGCGCAGCGCGTCGCGCACGGAGGCCCGGGTGTGCTCGACGCGCCACACCGGCACCCCGCTGTCGGCGAGTTCCCGGTGTACCGCGCCGAGGCAGGTCAGGCACGCCTCGACCGCGCCGGAGGCGTACCGCTCGCGGTGGTAGGCGGTGATCTCGTCGAGGCCGGAGAAGAGCAGCCCGGAGGAGTCGGCGATTGGCAGGATCTCCGTGGGCGGCTCGACCTCGATGTCGTGGTACGTCTCCCGGACGGTCTCGGCCTCTATGGTGTCGACGCTGACCCGGGGCAGCTTCCCGCCGGTGGCCAGCAGCATCCGCGACAGCGTCCGGTAGAGGTCGATGCCGGCGTGCCGCACGTAGTCGATCTCGGCCCGCAGTTCGTGGCCCGCGCTGGCGAACGCGTACGGGATGCGCCCGGTGAAGAGCAGCACCTGGCACACCTCGTCCAGCTCGCGGGCCAGCGCGGGGGCCTGCTCGGGCCGGGTGTACGCCCGCGTGGTCACCGATTCCGCGCGGCCCTCCCCGGCCGCCACCTCCCGTACGAGCCGGATCGAGTCCTCCGGGCCGATGATCCCGATCACGATGCTGCCTCCACGTGTGTGCCGCCGGCCTAGAGGGTGGGTGCTCAGCCCGTGCAGATCGTGCCGGCGAGGCCGGCACTGACCGGCGAGGCCAGCAGCACCAGCACCGAGGCGACGTCCTCGGGGCGGCCCAGCGTGGCCTCGATCGCGGCGACCCGCCCGCCCTCGCTGCCGTTGGCCCGTGCCTCGTCCAGCGACCGCCGCATCAGCGGCGTGTCGATGTCGCCCGGGCAGAGCGCGTGCACGCGGATCCCCTGTGGACCGAGCTGTCGGGCCAGTGTCAGCGCCAGACCGTGCAACCCTCCCTTACTCGCGCCGTAGGGTACCGATCCGGAGCCGGTCTGCACGCCTGCCTTCGAGCCGACCAGCACGAGCACCCCGTCGCCGGGGCTCAGGTGCCGGGCGGCGTGCTTGGCGACCAGGAACGGGCCGGTGAGGTTGACGGCGATGACCCGCGCCCAGAGCTCGACGGGCACGTCGCGCACGTCCAGCCCCTGGCCGCGCATGACCCCCGCCACGTGCAGCACGGCGTCGACGCCGCCCAGTTCGGCAGCGGCGGCGTCGAGCGCCCCCGCGACCTCGGCCTCGACGGTGACGTCCACGCCGAGGGCGCAGGCGCTCGCCCCGGCGGTCCGGGCTTCGGCGGCGGCGGCGTGCGCGCCGGCGGCGTCGGCGTCGAGCACGGCGACGGCCGCGCCAGCCGCGGCGACGGCCAGTACGGTGGCCCGGCCGATGCCGGAGGCGCCGCCGACGACGACCACCCGCCGGCCGGCCAGCAGGCCGACCGACGGGACGGTCGGCCGAGAGCCGCCGCCCAGGCCCGGTCCGGGCGACGATGTGCCGTCGCCGCGCGGACCGACCGACGGGGTGGTGCCGCTCACGCCCGGACCGTTCGGCGCACCGCGTCGGCCACGGTGGCCGCCTCCGGGACCACGACGGCCTGGAGGGCAGGCGCGGCGGGCATCGGCACGTCCGGGGCGGCCACCCGGGCGACGGGGGCACGCAGGTCGGCGAAGCACTCGCCGGCCGCCCGGGCGGCGATCTCCGCGCCGAAGCCGCCGGTCAGGTTCGCCTCATGCGCGACGACCAGCCGGCCGGTGCGGGCCACCGACGCGGCGACGGTGTCGAAGTCCAGCGGGTTGAGCCAGCGCAGGTCGATCACCTCGACGTCCACGCCCTCCTCGGCGAGGGTAGCGGCGGCGTCCAGCGCCGCCGACACCATCCGGGACCAGGCGACGACGGTGACGTCGGCGCCGGACCGGACCACCCGGGCCCCGCCGATCTCCTCGACCGGGGCGTCGATGCGCACCGCGCCCCGGGTCGGGTAGAGCATCCGGGCCTCCGCGACCACCACCGGGTCGTCGCTGACGATCGCGGTGCGCAGCATCTGGTACGCGTCGTCCGGGGTGGCCGGCAGCGCCACCCGCAGCCCGGGGGTGTGCGCGAAGTACGCCTCCGGCGAGTGCGAGTGCTGGGCGCACGCGCCGGGCGAGTAGCCCTGCTGCATCCGGATCACCAGCGGGGCCTTCCACCGGCCGGCGCTGGAGTAGTGAATGGTGGCGATCTGGTTGACGATCTGGTCCATCGCCACGAACGAAAAGTCGGCGTACATGATCTCGGCGATCGGCCGCAGCCCGGTCATGGCCGCGCCGAGGGCCATGCCGAGGAAGCCGGTCTCGGAGATCGGGGTGTCGAAGATCCGGTCGGAGCCGAACCGCTTGTGCAGCCCCTTGGTGGCGCCGAACGGCCCACCGGGCAGCGCGACGTCCTCACCGAAGTAGACGGTGTCGGTCCGGCTGTCCAGGGCCCAGGTGAGCGCCGCGTTGACGGCCTGGATGTAGCGCAGCGACTCAGACATAGACGTGCTCCTTGGCGGTCGCCGGGTCCGGGGTGGGCACGGCGCGGGCGGCGGTGACGGCGGCTTCGATCTCGTCGGCCAGTTCGGCGTCGATGGCGTCGAGCCGGGCGGTCAGGGCGGCGTCGGCGGCCCGGCGGATGCGGGCCAGCGGCTCGCGTTCCCGGGCGGCGGCAATCTCACCGGCCGGGCGGTACTGCTGCGCGTCGCCGCTGTAGTGCCCGACGAGGCGCTCGGTCATAGCCTCCACGATGGACGGTCCGGAGCCGTCCCGGGCGCGGTCCACGGCCTCGGCGACCGCCTCGGCGACGGCGTCGGCGTCGTTGCCGTCGACCACCCGGCCGGGAACGCCGTAGCCGGGGGCGCGCTCGGCGAGTTGCCGGATGCGCACCATGTCGGAGATCGGCGACATCTCGGAGTAGACGTTGTTCTCGACCACCAGCACCAGCGGCAGGTCGAGCACGGCGGCCATGTTGATCGCCTCGTGCACGTTGCCCTGGTTCATCGCGCCGTCGCCGATGCTGACCACCGACACGGCCCCGCTGCCGGTGCGTTGCGCGGTGAGCGCCGCGCCGGTCGCGATCGGCACCCCGGCGCCCACGATGGAGTTCTCGCCGACGAACCAGCGCCCCGGGTCCGACAGGTACGGCGAGGCGGCCCGGCCGCCGCACAGGGCCGAGTCGTGGCCCATCATCTCGGCGAAGAGGCCGGTGAGGTCGACGCCCCGGGCGATTGCCCAGCCGTGCCCCCGGTAGGTCGCGGTGACGTAGTCCCCGTCGCGCAGCGCCCGGCTGGCACCGACCGGGATGGCCTCCTGGCCGTTGCACAGGTGGATCGAGCCCGGGATCTCGCCGGCGTCCTTGAGGGCCGTCAGCCGCTCCTCGAACCGGCGGATCCGGGCCATGAGCCGGAAGTCGTCCAGCAGACCCATCACACCCCCCAGAGATAATTGAGCCTTATTCTGGCTCGTTGGTTGTGGAGCCTAGACCAGCAGTACAAGGCTATGGAAGAGTGCGGAAGCAAGTTTGTGGCCGTTATTGGTCTCTAATTTGGGGAGCAGGCATGGAGATCGCCGAGGTGCAGTCGGTGGTGCGCGGTGACGCCCACTTCGTCCAGGTGCGCGCGTCGGACGGGCTGACCGGGGTCGGCCAGTCCGCCTGCTGGGGCTACCCGACGGCCGTGCACGCCGTGGTCGAGACGTTCCGGCCCTACCTGCTCGGCACCGACCCGGGGCGGATCGAGCACCACTGGCACCACCTCTACCGGATGGGCCCGTTCCGGGGCTCGGTGCTCTCCGCCGCCGTCTCCGCCGTCGACCTGGCCCTCTGGGACCTGCTGGGCAAGCGGCTCGGCGTGCCGGTGTGGCAACTGCTCGGTGGGCGGGTGCGCGACCGCATCCGGCTGCACCTGCTGCTCGGCGGCACCGGTGCGGAGACCCTCGCAGGCCAGGCCGCCGCCGCCGTCACCGACGGCTTCACCGCCGTAAAGTTCGACCCGCTGCCGGCGAACTACGCCGACCTGTCGCAGGCCCGCCTCGTAGCCGAGGCCGAGGCCACCACGGCGGCGGTGCGCGACACCGTCGGCAAGGACGTCGACCTGCTCATCGAGCTGCACCGCAAGCTCACCCCGTTGCAGGCCGAGGCGGTCGTGCCGGCGCTGGCCCGGCACCACCCCCTGCTGGTGGAGGACCCGATCCAGATCGACAGCGTGAGCAGCCAGGCCGAGGTGGCCCGCCGGGCCCTCGGCGTGCCGATGGCCAACGGGGAACGGCTGCACACCATCTGGGAGTTCAAGGAGCTGCTGGCCCAGGGCGGCGCCCAGTACGTCCGGCCCGACGTCGGGCTGGCCGGCGGGCTCAGCCACGCCCGCAAGATCGCCGCACTGGCCGAGGCGTACCACGCGGCCGTGGTCACCCACAACTGCCTCGGCCCGCTGCTGACCATGGCCTCGGTGCAGCTCGACACGGTCATCCCGAACTTCGTCACCCAGGAGTACTCCCCGATCGACGACCAGCTCGCCGACGGGCCGGCCCGGGCCTGCGTCCGCCGCGAGGGCGGATTCCTGCCGGTGCCGCAGGCCCCCGGGCTGGGCGTCACCCTCGACCTGACCGACACCCGTCCGCTGGACCTGACCGGCCGGCCGCTGACCCGCATCCCGCTGCGCGCCGACGGCTCCATCGCCTACGCGGTGTAAGGAAGGGCCCCTTGTTAACGCCTCCGGTAGAGAAGGGAACCCCTCTCACCGCAGGGAACGTGGCCCGGCGGGCGAGCGCCGGGCCACGTGGCGTAGCTAGGGGGCAGGCGGCGGGTGACCGGGGTGGTGGAACACGCGCGACGCCCACAGGGGCTCGCCGTCGGCGTCGGCGATCTCGGCGAAGAGGTGCGCCAGCGACGCCGTCCAGCGGGCCTGCACGTCCGAGGCGCCGGTGACCGCGCCGGCGCGGGCGAAACCCCAGCGGGTGCGCAGCACGCAGATCAGCAGCGGGCCACGCCGGTAGATGGCGTAGTCGTAGATGCCCGCCTCATCCAGCAGCGCGGAGAGCTCCGGCCACACCTCGGCGTGGCGGCGCTCGTACTCGGCCTCCGCGCCGGGGTGCAGCCGGTACAGGTGGCAGACCTGCTCCCCCGGCCCGGCGGTCGCACTCACCGGACGCCCCGCTGGGCCGGGGGCAGGGGCGCCACCGGCCCGGGTGGACAGGAGGCCACCCTGGGTGTACCGGGGACCGTCACTTGCCGGAGCCGGCGAGCGCGCCGGCGACGAGCTGCCGCTGGAAGACCAGGTAGATGATCAGCACCGGCAGTAGCGCGACGATCAGGCCGGCGCTGACCAGCGGCACCGACACGTCGTACTGGCCACTGAGCAGGGAGACGCCGACCATCAGTGTCTTGCTGTCCGAGCCACCCATGATGACCAGAGGCAGCAGCAGGTCGTTCCACATCCAGACGAAGTTGAAGATGGCCAGCGCCGCCAGGGCCGGGGCGGCGATCGGGGCGAGCAGCCGGAACAGGATCGTCAGGTGTCCCGCGCCGTCGACTCGGGCCGCCTCGATCAGCTCGTCGGGAATCTGCTGGAAGTACCCGGCGAGCTGGTACGTCCCCAGCGGCAACCCGAACGCGGCGTACGCCAGGATCAGGCCCTGGTACTCCCCGGACATGCCCAGGTCCAGCACCGTCTGGTAAAGCGGGTAGATGATCGCCTGGCTGGGAATGGTCAGCGTCACGATGATCAGCAGGAAGACCACCTTCCCGCCTCGGAACCGCAGCTTCGTCACCGCGTACGCGACCAGCAACGCGGCGAACATCGACAGCACCAGCCCGCCGACGGTGGTGATCAGCGAGTTGAGCAGCAGCCGGGGCATGTTCATCCGGCGGAACGCCTCGAGGTAGTTGTCCAGGGTGATCCCGCCCGGCAGGCCCAGCGGGTCGTTGGCGAAGCCGGACTGCGTCTTCAGCGAGCTGACCACGGTGAACAGCAGCGGGTAGATTGCCGCGACGGCGACGACGACCAGCGCGAAGGTCAGCAGGTAACGCCCGATCCGGGCGGAGTGGCGCGGGTTCATCGCGGCTTCCGGGTCCCCTCTGTGAACATGTGCCGCACGCTGAAGATCGACAGCACGGCGACGAAGACGAACAGGGCGATGCCGATGGCCGAGCCATAGCCGCGGTCCAGGAACTGGAAGGTGGTGAGGAAGACCAGGTACTCGGGGAGCATGGTGGCGTCGCCCGGCCCGCCCTGGGTCAGCGCGTAGATCAGCGGGAAGAGCCAGATCAGCACGCCGGAGGCGCAGAGCACGCTCCAGTACGCCACGGTCGGGCGCAGCATCGGCACGACCACCGACCACAGCTGCCGGAAGAACCCGGCGCCATCGAGGCGCGCCGCCTCCAGCAGCTCCTCGGGGATGGTGGACAGCCCGGCCAGATAGGTCATCACGCCGAGCCCGAACATGCTCCACAGGGCGACCGCCACGAGCGAGAACAGCGCGCTGTACCGGCCGTTGAGCCACTCCAGCGCCAGCGGCTCCAGGCCGACGGTGCGCAGCAGTGCGTTCAGCGGCCCGTCGGGGGCGAGGATCTGCCGGAACATGATGCCGACCACGATCGGGGCGATGGTGTACGGCACGAAGTAGACGGCCCGGAAGAACTTCCACCCCGGCGACCGCTGGTGGATCAGCAGCGCCAGCACCAGCGGGAGCACGATCCACACCGGCAGGGTGGCCACCACCATCAGGGCGTTGCGGAAGCTGGTGAGCACCATCGGGTCGTCGAGCATCCGGGTGTAGTTGTCCGCCCCGGCGAACTCGCTGCCGCCGAATCCGCTGGACGACTCGAGGCTGGTAATCACGCCCCGCCCGAGGGGCACCAGCTTGAACAGCACGGCCAGCACGAGGGCGGGCAGCACCAGCGCGGCACCGAGCCACCACTCCCGGGCCCGCCCGGGCCGTGGCGAACGGCGGGCCGACGCGGGCGGGGTGTCGTCGGCCACCGGCTCCGACACCGGCGCGGTGGAGATCGTCATCAGGGTCCTTCCCCGGGTGGGACCGGGCGGGGCGACACCACGTCGCCCCGCCCGGAGGTGACTACTTGGTCTGCTTCTTCGTGGGGCTGCGCTCCAGCGCCTGCTGCATCGAATCGGCCCACTTGTCGACGGTGAGCTGACCGAGGGTGACCTGCTGCCAGCCACGGGCCAGGGCGTCGGCCTCCGGGCCGGAGAGCATCACCCCGGCGTGCAGGGTCGGCTGGGCGACCAGTTCCTGGATCTTGCGGAATGCCGGCGACGAGGGCAGCAGCGCCTTGTCGACGTTCTTGTTCAGCGGCTGGCCCTTGGCGAGCTTCACCCAGAGCTCACCGTTCTCCTTGCCGGCCAGCCAGGAGATGAACTCCAGGCCCGCTTCCTTCTTCTCGCTCCACTGGGTGACGCCGTAGACGGCGCCCTCGATGCCGGAGAACTTCTGCGCCAGCGGCGCGGAGGGGTCGACCGCCGGCCACCGGGTGACGCCGAGCTTCTCCTCGCCGAGGGCCTTGCCGAACGCGTCCCAGTTCACCGCGTCGGAGATGATGGTGCCGGCGAACGCGGCGTCGCCGCGCTGGAAGATGTCGGCGCCGTCCGGGAGCATGGTGATCGACGGAGCGTTCTTGTTCGCCCAGCCCTTGGTGGTGATCTCGGCGAGCTTCTCCAGCACCGCGACGAGCTTCGGGTCCTTCCAGGACAGCTTGCCGGCGAGCAGGGCCCGGACGTCATCCTCGGTGAGGTAGTTACGGGCGATCTCGGGGAAGTCCCAGTACGCCGGGAAGGTGCCGGACAGGCCGAGGGCCAGGCAGGTCTTGCCGGCCTTCTTCACGGCGTCGCAGGCGGCGCCGAACTCGTCCCAGGTCACCGGGGGCTTCTCCGGGTCGAGCCCGGCGGCGGTCAGGACGGCCTTGTTGTAGTAGAGGACGTTGCCCTGGTAGGAGAAAGGCACGCCGTAGCAGGACTTGGCCGTGTCGAAGCCCTCACACGCACCGCTGTAGGTGACCAGGTCCTTGTTGATCTCGGCGGCCTTGTCGCCCAGCGGCACGTACGCGCCGCGCCGGTCGAACAGCTCCAGCCCGGCGTTGTTGGCCATCACGTCCGGCCCGGACTTCGAGGTGATGTACGGGCCCTGCACCTCGGGGTACTTGTCGAACGGGACGGACTGCATCTCCAGCTTGATGTCCGGGTGGGCGGCCTCGAAGGTGGTCTTGACCTGCTTCCAGTACTCCGTGCCACCCGGCTCCCAGGTCAGCACCTTCAGGGTGACCGGGCCGCCGTCGGCGGCGTCGTCACCGCCGCAGCCGGTCAGTAGTGCGGCGGCGGCCATGCCGGCGGCGAGGACGCCGGCCAATCTCCGTCGAAACATCGGGATAGCTCCTGTCAGAAGTGAGGGCTCGGGGGGACCCGGCGGACGGCGCCGCCGGCGGAGGCGCTGTCGACCACGGCCTCGGCGACCCGCACGACGTGCAGGCCGTCGGCGAGCGGGACGACCGGCGTCGGTTCGGTGCCGTCGACCTGGCCGAGGAAGTGCCGCAGCTCGGCGGCGAGCGCTCCGCCACCGTCGACCGGGGAGAGGAGCCAGTCGGGCGCGTCGGTCGACTCGCCCTGGATGAGCAGGGTGGGATGGCCGAGGTCGACGTGCGCGACACCGTCGGTGCCGTACACCTCGACCAGGTCCGAGATGTGGTTGGGGGTGTGCTCGGGGAGCAGGTAGCTGTTGCGGATCGACGACACGACGTCGTTGGCGTGCCGCAGCTCCGCCCACACCAGGACCGGGGTCGCCGATCCGGGTCGGGTCCGGGCCGTCGCGCGGACCTCGACCACGGGCGCTCCGGCGTACCAGAGGGCCAGGTCGATGTCGTGCACGGCGGTGAGCAACGCGGGGTGTTCGCGCGGGAAGATCCGGCTCAGCGTCCGGGGCCGGTCGCGGCGGGACGAGACGGCGAGCACGTCGCCGAGCCGTCCGGCGCGTACCGCGTCGTGCAGCGCCCGGTACGGGGCGCTGTGCCGCAGGATGTGGCCCGGTTGGCAGAGCACGCCGGTGCGCTCGGCGACGGCCACGATGGCGGCGGCGTCGGTGCCGGTCGCCGCCAGCGGCTTCTCCACCAGCACGGGCACCCCGGCGGTGAGCAGGTCCACGGCCACCGGGCGGTGCGCCGGGCCCGGCACGCAGATCGACGCCGCGTCCGGCGGGCCGGCCGCGAGCAGATCCGCCACGCAGGCGTACGTCTCGGGCACGTCGTGCTCGGCGGCCACCCGCCGGCGGGTCGCGGCGTCCGGCTCGACCAGGGCCCGCACCGGCACCCCGAGCGACCGGTACGCGGCCAGGTGCCGGACGCCGAACGCCCCGGCGCCGATCACCGCGACGGACGGGCGGCTCATGCCCCGACCGCCTCGACGCCAACGGTGCCCACGGCCGGAGCAGCAGCAACCGCAGCGGCCGGAGCGAGCCGGCCGGCGAGGACGGCCCGGGTGAGGCGTTCCAGGGCGGTCACGCCCACACCGATGCAGCGTTCGTCGACGTCGAAGGCACCGGAGTGCAGCGACGCCCCGCCCCGCTCGCCGGTAACGCCGAGCTTGACGTACAGGCTGGGGCCGAGTGCGCCGAGCAGGGCAAAGTCATCGGTGGTCAGCGGTGGCTCGGTCAGATCGGCGACCTCGACCACACCGGGCAGCTCGGCGTGCGCGAGCGCCACCAGCGGCGCGGCGTTGCGCACCGGGGGCATCTCGTTGGCCCAGGTGAACCGCAGGCCCAGCTCGAGTGCGGCGGCCTGCTGTCGGGCGATCCGCTCAATGACCTGCTTGAGTCGCTCGCGGATGGTCTCGTCGTGGGTGCGCAGGGTGCCGGTCGCCTCCGCGCGCTCGGCGACCTGGCTCTGGCTGGCCCCGCCGGCGATCGTGCCGATGTTGAAGGCGACCAGCTCGTGGGGGTTACGGGAGCGGGCCACTCCAGCGTGCAGCATATTGATGATGCCGGCCAGGCCGAGGATGGCGTCCCGACCCAGCGCGGGGGTGGCGGCGTGCGCGGCCCGGCCGAGCACCTCGATCCGGAACGCGTCCTTCGCCGCCATCGCGATCGCACGGTCCACCCCGACCGTGCCCGCGGGCAGGTCGGGCCAGCAGTGCAGACCGAGGACGGCGTCGAAGCGCCGGCCACGCAGCGCCTCGTCGGCGAGCACCGCGGCGGCACCGGACTCCTCGCCGAACGGGATCTCCTCGGCCGGTTGGAACAGCACGGTCACCGAGCCGTTGGCGGGCGGGTCGGCCGCGAGCCGGGCCGCGACGCCATACACGACGCTCATGTGCACGTCGTGTCCGCAGGCGTGGCAGACACCCGGATTGCCCGATGCCCAGGGCACCTGCTTGGCGTCCTGAACCGGATAGGCGTCCATATCGGCCCGAAGTAAAACGGAGAGGCCCGGAGCACGCCCTTCGATCTCGGCCAGGAGGCCGGTGCCGGCAATTCCGGACCGGACACGGGCGATCGGGGCGAGCCTTCCGGCGAGCGTCACCGCCGTCCGGTTCTCCATGAACCGCAGCTCCGGGTGTTGATGGAACTGACGGCGGAGCCGTACCAGATCGTCGTCAACATCCTCGTGCGCCTGCACCACGCGGTCCACCCCTCGCCTGCGGCCGATAATCCGGACCTAATTGAGACAAGAACCTAGGCGAGGGCTCCTCCGGCGTCAATGGTCCGGCCGGAATCGGTTAGGGTCCGGCCATGCCACGCGCCGACGCACACCTGCACCTCTTCGCCGACGGCTACCCGGGCCGCTACGGAAGGTCACCGGCCGGGGGAAACGAACTCGCCATTTACCAGACGTTGCGCCGCGAACACGACATCGACCTGGCGCTCGTGGTCGGCTACGAGGGCGGGCCGGAGTTCGCCGATAACAATCGGCACCTGGCGCGGCTCGCGGCCGCGCACGACTGGATCGCACCGCTGGCGTACGTTTCGGCCACCGGCACCGACGCCGCCGGGCTGGACCGACTCCGGTCGGCCGGGTTCGCCGGCATCGCCGCGTACCTGCCCGATCCGGCTTCGGCCGACGCGTTCGCCGACTGGGCCGCGACGGCGGCCGGGGCGCTCAACGACGCGGCGGCGGTGATCAGCCTCAACGCCACCCCGGAGGCCACCGGCCGGCTCGGCCGGGCGCTGGCCGCCCTCGACGGGTGCGCGGTGCTTCTCAGCCACCTCGGCCTGCCCGGCCTGCACGCGACAGTGCCGACCCCGGAGGCGGCCGAGGAGCGGCTCGCACCCCTCACCGGCCTCGCCCGGCTGCCCCACGTCGGGGTCAAGCTCTCCGGCCTGTACGCCGTCAGCGACCCCGCCGAGGCGTACCCGCACGCCGCCGCCCGGCCCTTCGTCGAGCTGGTGCTGGACCGGTTCGGCCCGGCGCGGCTGTACTGGGGTTCGGACTTCTCCCCCAGCCTGGACCACGTGTCGTTCGCCCAGACGCTGCACCCGGTCGGGCTGGGCGGGCTCACCGCCGCCGAGACCGCCGACGTCCACGGCGGCAACCTCCGCCGCGCCCTGGGCCGCCGCTGACCCGCCGATCCCCGACACGCCTCCGGTGGCCGGGACGGGGCGCCGGGGATCGGCGGCGGGATGCGGGGCGGGCGGATCGATCACGCCCGCCCCGCGACGGGCTCTACGCCGGGGGCGCGGCCTCCTGGCGCAGCACCGACGAGCCGACCCCAACGGACCAGCCGGCCGCCCACCGGCTGGCGCTGTTCGGCCGGGTCCGGTCGGCCAGGTGGTACCAGTCCATCCGGCACCGCTGCCGGGTCACCTCCAGAACGCCGTAGCCGTGGCCGTCCAGCTCCGTCCAGCGCACGTGCTTGTTGGTCGCCCGCAGCAGCGAGGCCCCCAGGGTGCTGAGCGGGTTGCGCTCCGGCAGGCCGAGGAAGTCGTTGATGTTGTCGCTGGTCATCGACGGAACGACGAACTCGGCGGCGATCGGGGCGGACCCGCCGGTGGCCCGGGTGGTCACCTCGTTGGCCCAGGAGGTGTGGATGTCGCCGGTCAGGAAGACGACGTCGCGGGTTGCGGTGGCAAGCAGGTGGTTGACCAGCTCGTTGCGGTCGGCGTTGTAGCCGTCCCACTGGTCGGCGTTGAGCGCCGCGCCGTTCTCGGGAATGCCGAGCAGCTTGCCGAGCGGGCCGAGCAGCCAGGCGGGGAGCGCGCCGACGTCCAGCCGGGCGATCATCACCGGGTTGCCGACCAGCTTCCACCGGGCCGTCGAGGCGGCCAGGCCGTTCTTGAGCCAGGACATCTGGGCGTCCCCGGTGATCGTCCTCGCCGGATCGTCGACGGCTGTGCCGGACGCCTGCTGCGACCGGTACGTCCGCAGGTCCAGCATGGACAGCTCGACCAGCTTCCCGAAGCGCAGCCGCCGGTAGATGGCCTCGTCGACGCCGGTGCGCACCGGCATCCACTCCACGTACGCCCGCCGGGCGGCGGCCACCCGGTCGGCGTAGTCGCCCTCGGTTCCCGGGGTGTGGTTCCCCGCGCCACCGGACCACTGGTCGTTGGCCACCTCGTGGTCGTCCCAGGTGATCACCCAGGGCACCGAGGCGTGCAGCGCCTGGAGGTCCGGATCGGTCTTGTACAGCGCGTGCCGGATCCGGTAGTCCGCGAGGGTCAGCGCCTCGTGCGCCGGCAGGACCGGGCGAACCACCGTGCCGCCGGCGTCGAACTCACCGGTGCCGTACTCGTAGAGGTAGTCGCCGACGTGCACGACGAGGTTGAGGTCGCCCCGGTCGGCCAGCCGCCGGTACGCCGAGAAGTAGCCCGCCTCCCAGTTCGAGCAGGAGACCACCCCGAGGCGGAGCCGGTCGATGTCGGCGTCGGCCGGCGGCGCGGTCATCGTCCGCCCGGTCGCCGACCACGCCCCCGCGTACCCGAACCGGTACCACCAGGTGGTGGCGGGGGCCAGGCCGGTGACCGCCACCTTCACGGTGTGGTCGCGGGCCGGTCCCGTGCTAAGCGTGCCCTGCGCCGTCACCGTGGAGAAGTTGGGGTCGGCGGCGACCTGCCAGGTCACCATCGCCTCGGGGCCGACACCGGAGCCGGGCTGCGCCGCGTCGGTCGGCGTCAGCCGGGTCCACAACAGAATGCCGTCGGGCAGCGGGTCGCCGGAGGCCACGCCGTGCCGGAAGGCCCCGCCGGCCGCGCGGGCGGGGGCCTGGCCGGACATGGTGGCGCCCACGAGCGCAGCCGTGCCGGCCGACGCGCCGGCCATCCGCAGGATGGTACGACGGTCGATAGTGTTCGTCATGCCTGATGTATTTACCGTCATCAGCGCCGATCCGCTGCCCCGTGCCGCGAGTAGCTGCCGAGTCTTCACCGGGCGGAGATAGGGTCGGCACCCATGCGGACGAAGCAGGAGTTGGGCGCGGCCATCCGGCGACAGCGGCGGGCGGCGCTGGTGGTGAACGCCCGTTCGCGCCAGGGCCGCCGGCTCTACGAGCACGCCCGCACCCGGCTGGTGGAGGCCGGCTTCACCCTGCTCGGCTGCTACCCGACCGACCGCCCCGGTGAGCTGGAACAGAGCCTGGAGGAGGCCCTCGCCCTCGGGCCGGACCTGCTCGTGGCGGGCGGCGGCGACGGCACGCAGAGTGCCGCCGCGCGGCTGCTCGCCCACCGCGACGTCGCCCTGGGTCTGCTGCCGCTGGGCACCACGAACAACTTCGCCCGCACCCTCGGTCTCCCGCTCGACCTCGACGCCGCCGTGGCGGTCCTCGCCGACGGCAAGGTGATCGACGTCGACCTGGGGCTGGCCGGGGACGTGCCGTTCGCCAACCACGTCGGCGTCGGGCTGTCCGCCGACATCATGCTCCGAACGCCACCGGCGCTGAAGCGGGTCACCGGTCGGCTGGCGTACCCGGCCACCGCGCTGGCGCTGCTGGCCCGGCACCGGGCGCTGCGGGCCACCGTCCGCACGCAGGGAACGACGCACGAGTTCCACACCCACCAGATCTACGTGGCCAACGGCGGCTTCCACGCCGGGCGGCCGATCACGGCGGACGCCGACGCCGACGACCGACTGTTGGTCGCGTACCCGGTCGGCGGGCCGACCCGACGCGAGTTGTTGCGGGACACGGCCCGCAACGCGGCGACGGGTCACCGCCGCACGCTGACCGAGGCCCCGTTCCTCGCCGTCGGCGAGCTGTGGCTGGAGACCGACCGACCGGCGCGCGTCGAGGTCGACGGCGAGCTGTGCGGTCACACCCCGATCCGGATCGGCCTGGCCGCCAACGCGCTGCGGGTGATGGCCCCCGCCGACAGCCCGGACCGCTGACCAGTCGCCACACCGCTCCCAGGCCGCACGCCCTCCGGCCGTACGTGCTGGAAGCGGGGTGGGGCCGGGCCCGGCGCGGCGCGCCAAGCCCGGCCCCGGTGGTGGGTGGGCGGGGGTCAGGTCAGCGCTGGGCGCCGACGGTCGCCGGGGCCGGCCAGCTGCCGGTGAAGACCCCGGCGCCGGTCACGCTCAGGGGCGCGAAGCCGAAGTACGAGTCGACCCTGGCGGCCTCGGCGGCGCTCGGGTACGGGTTGGTGCAGGAGGTGCCGGCGCTGCCGCCGGACATCAGGAGGGCGCAGTTGCCGTTGTAGTTGTCCGGCAAACCGAGGATGTGCCCGATCTCGTGGGTCATGATCCGCAGCGGGCTGTACTGCTGGGCCTGGATGGTGTCGATGACTACGCGGCCGTTGCCGAGGCTCGTACGCTGGGCGTACGAGCCGCCGCCGGTGGTGTAGTAGATCATCAGGTTCGAGCCGCACTGGGCCATGTTGATGTTGTTGGTGTAGTTGTTCCAGATCGTGGCGGCCTGGTTGGCGTAGCTGGCGAAGGGGCCAGCCTGACTGGTGTTGTAGCAGACGTTGCGGACGGCGGCGGAGGCCGGCGCGGCCTGCACGGCGGTGAGGCCGAGCGTCGCCATCGCGGCAGCGGCGAGGGTGGCGAGGATCCGGGACACCTTGGACAGACGCATGAGTCACGCTCCACTGGGTGACGGGGTGAGCGGGGACCGGGTCAGCGTATTCATCGACATAGATCGATAGCAACGCCTCTTTTTATTTAACATTCTTTACTGATACGCTCCCGCCCATCGACGAGAGGAGATGTCATGAGACTTCGACGCGGGGCCACCGCCCTGCTGGCGGGGGCGACGCTGGCCGTCGCCACCGGGGCCCTCAGCGCCACGGGCGGTCTCGCCGCGGCGGCCACCGACCCGGCGAGGGCCGCCGCCGTGGCCTGCTCCGCCCCCGGCTGGGCCGAGGGCACCAGCTATCCGGCGGGCACCCGGGTCAGCTACGCCGGCCGGCTCTACCAGGCCCTCGTGACGCACACCCCGCCGGCCGGCGCGGGCTGGAACCCCGTTGCCGCGCCCGCCCTTTGGAAAGACCTCGGGGTCTGCGACGGCACCCCCACCCCCACCCCCACGCCCACGCCCCCACCGACCACACCTCCACCGACCACACCCCCGCCGACCACGCCTCCACCGACCACGCCCCCACCGACCACGTCCCCGCCGGGCGAGACCTGCGCGGTCAAGCCGAGGCCGGCCGGCAAGGTGCTCCAGGGCTACTGGGAGAACTGGGACGGCGCGGCCAACGGCGTGCACCCGCCGCTGGGCTGGATCCCGATCACCGACTCCCGGATCACCGCCCACGGATACAACGTGGTCACCACCGCGTTCCCGGTGATCCGCGCCGACGGCACCGCGCTGTGGGAGGACGGCATGGACGTCACCGTGAAGGTGCCCACCCCGGCCGAGATGTGCCGGGCCAAGGCCGCCGGCCTCACCGTCCTGATGTCCATCGGCGGCGCGGCGGCCGGCATCGACCTCGGCTCGGCGACCGTCGCCGACCGGTTCGTCGCCACCATCGTGCCGATCCTCAAGCGCTACAACTTCGACGGCATCGACATCGACATCGAGACCGGCCTGACCGGCAGCGGCAACATCAACCAACTCTCGACGTCGCAGGCGAACCTGATCCGCATCATCGACGGCGTGCTCGCCCAGATGCCCGCCGGGTTCGGCCTCACCATGGCGCCGGAGACCGCGTACGTCACCGGTGGCAGCGTCACCTACGGCTCGATCTGGGGCGCGTACCTGCCGATCGTCAAGAAGTACGCCGACAACGGCCGGCTGTGGTGGCTGAACATGCAGTACTACAACGGCTCGATGTACGGCTGCTCCGGCGACTCCTATTCGGCCGGCACCGTGCAGGGCTTCACCGTGCAGACCCAGTGCCTCAACAACGGGCTGACGATCCAAGGCGTGACGATCAAGGTTCCGTACGACAAGCAGGTGCCCGGCCTTCCCGCGCAGCCCGGAGCGGGCGGTGGCTACATGAGCCCGTCGCTGGTGTCGCAGGCGTACAACAGCGTCAGCGGGATCAAGGGCCTGATGACCTGGTCGATCAACTGGGACGGCTCCAAGAGCTGGACCTTCGGCAACAACGTGAAAGCCCTCCAGGGTCGCTGACCGAGCGGCTCCGGGATCACCGGCCCGGACCTTTCCGGGCCGGTGATCCCGTTCACCGCCCCGCGAGCTCCGAACGCACCAGCTCCAGCAGCCGCCCCAGCCAGTTGGCGCCGTCCGATCTCCAGTACCGCGACCCCCAATCGCGGTAGAGCAGCCGGGCGTCGCCGGTTTCCCTTAGCTTTTGCGCCATCGCCGGATGCCGGTCGAACTTGTCCCGTAGCAGCGCGGCCATCACACCGAGCCGGACCGCGGGCCAGCAGTCCCGCCGGGGTGCCTCCTCGGCGACAAGCCGGGCGTCGAGGCCGCGCTCAACGGCAGCGATCCGGTCGTGCCAGGCGGCGTCGGACCGGGCCCCGGACGCGCCCCGGCCGGTGCGTCGATCAGGCCAGCAGCGGACGGACGTCTCGGGCGACGAAGCGCACGAAGCCCTCCGGGTCGGGATCGTCCGGGGTCGGTTGCAGGACGATCGTGTCCGCCCCCGCCTCGGCCCACCGCCGCAGCCCGGCCGCCACCGCTTCGGCGTCGCCGGAGACTGCCCGGTCCGCCATCGTCGAGTAGCCCTGGCGTTCCCGCTCCCGCTCCAACCGCGCGTCGGCGTCCGGGCCGATGGCCGCATGCAGGTAGACGACGACCGGGTACGGGCCGGGCCGCCCGGCCTCTTCGCGGCCCTCGTCGACGAGGGCGCGCGCGTGGAGAACCCCCTGCGGGGTGGTGCCGCCGGTGAGAACCACGCCGTCGGCGACGGCGCCGCACAGCCGCATGGACTTCGGTCCTGTCGCCCCGGCCAGCACCGGCACCGGGGCCGGCGGAGGCCAGTCCAGCGCCACCTCGGAGAGCTGCACGTACCGGCCCCCGGTCGTCACCCGCTGCCCGGCCAGCAGCGCGCGCAGCGCCGTGAGGTATTCCCGCAGCAGGGTCAACGGCGACTCGACCCGGGCACCCACCTGCCCCATCCAGTCCTGCACGCCGTGGCCCACGCCGACGCGGAACCGGCCGGGGAAGAGCCGTTCGAGGGTGGCGACCTCCATCGCGGTCAGCGCCACGTTGCGCAGCGGCACCGGCAGCAGGCCCACCCCGACGCGGACCCGCTCGGTCCAGGCCAGGGCGGCGGCCGCCATGGCGACCCCGCTCTCCAGGAAGCAGTCCTCCCAGAGCCACAGCTCCTCCAGCCCGGCCTCGTCAGCGGCCAGGACAATGTCGCGCAGCCGCTCCGGCGGCGACTGCGGCAGGAACACCACGCCGAGATTCGTCATGCCGGTCATCGTCTCCCGGCCCGGCGGGGTGAGCCAAACACTGACGTTCGTCGCGGCGTCCGAAGGGTCGGCGGGTGCCGCGGGACACCGGAAACCGATCCCCACCTTCTCGACGTCGCTCAGCCGCGGAAGGTGCGGTCCAGCAGGTCGAACAGGGCGGCCCAGTGCCGCTCGGTGGCCCGCTCGTCGTAGGCGGCGGTGTCGGCCATGGTGAACCCGTGGGCGGCACCGACGTACAGCTCGGAGCGGTGCCGGACCCCGGCCACCTCGAGCGCCGCCTCCAGCGTCGCGATCTGCTCGGGCGTCATGGACCGGTCCTGGTCGGCGTGGGCGAAGTACAGCTCGCCGGTCACGGAGCCGACGCCCCGGTGAGGGCTGTCCGGCGCGTCGGTGACGACCCGGCCCGCGTGAAAGCTGGCCACCGCGGCGATCCGGTCGGGATGCGCCTCGATGGCGCGCAGGGCATTCATGCCGCCCATGCAGTAGCCGGTGACGGCCACCGGTCCGGGCGCGACGTCGGCCCGGGTGGCCAGGAAGTCCAGGTAGGCCGCCGTGTCCCCGGCCACCACCTCCGGGGTCAGCGCGGCGACGAGCGGCATGATCCGCTCGACGGCCCGGCCGCGCTCCGCCGGGTCGTTCAGGCAGGAGAGGTCGAACAGCGGGGCCCGGCCGGCCCGATGCAACAGGTTAGGCGCCAGCACGACGTGCCCCCGGGAGGCGATCCGCTCGGCCATCTCGATTAGCCGGGGCCGCAGGCCGAACACGTCCATGAAGAACAGCACGGCCGGGAACGGGCCGTCGCCGTCCGGCCGGGCCAGAATCGCGTCGGCGACGCCGTCGCCCACCGGCACGTCCACCGTCGTCGTGTGCGCCACGTCATCCTCCATCGGTCGTCAGCCCGCCGCACCCTACCCGCCCGGTCGCCGGCCCCGCTCCGGCCCGCCGGCCCCGCTCCGGCCCGCCGGCCCGGTCAGCCCGGGCCGTGGCGCGGTCGGGGTGGCCGGTCGTCCCGGTCGATGCGCAGCTCCCGTTCCAGCTCGCCGATGACGGCCCGCAGGTCGTCCAGCCGCTGGGTGAGCGCGATCCGGTCCAACTCGTCGGGCACTCCGTCGCCGTCCTCGTCGTAGCCGGGCCCGAGCCGCTCGGTCATCTCCAGGCGGCGGGCCTCCTCCATCGAGTTGACGATGACCGCGATCAGGATGTTGAGCAACAGGTTCACGGTGATGATGACGTAGCTGACGTAGTAGACCAATGTCCACGGAGACAGGGCCATGCCCTGCTCGACGAGGTCCGGCAGCGTCTCCAGGGAGAGCAGCACGAACAGGGTCAGCAGCGACCGGCCGATGTCGCCGTACTGCTCCGGCTGGGCCCTGCCGAAGATGAGCCAGCCGGCAATCCCGTACACGTAGAGGGTCACCCCGGCCAACGCGAGGAAGCCGGCGACGCCCGGCAGACTGCGCCACAGCGCCGCGACTATGGTGCGCAGACCGGGCGAGAAGCGCACCAGCCGCACCATCCGGGCCACCCGTACGATTCGCAACAGCGCGGAGTCGCCGTGCAGACCCGGAATGAAGATCGCCGCGATCACCAGGAAGTCGAAGACGTTCCAGCCATGCCGGAAGAAGTCCAGCGGCCGACGACCGTACGCCGCCATCCGGATGGCGATCTCGGCCACGAAAGCGGCCCGGAAGGCCCACTCCAGCCAGCTCAGCACCCCGCGCCCCGGCCCCAGCTCGGAGTACGTCTCGGCGCCGAGCACCGCCCCGTTGGCCAGAATGACGACGACGATTACGATCTCGAAGGGGCGCGACCCGGCGATCCGGGCGCACCGGCCGGCCAGGCCCCACGGCCGCTGCGGACCCCACGGCCGCTGCGAGCGCTGCGGCCGGTCCTCGCCCGACGCCGGCCGGAGTGCGTCGAGCATGGCCACCACCCTACCGGGGCCGAGGGGGCGTGACGCCGCACGGCCCCGGGCGCCACGACCTGTGTAAACGGAGAAGCGTCCGGACAGGATTCGCACATGTTCCCCGGGGTTGCCGGTAGCGTCGTGGCCGCTCGATGCGCGTCCTCCGACGAAATAGGTGTCGGGAACGAATGCGGGGACACTCAGGACTCCGACATGATCTTTAGTTTTTCCACCTCTTCCACCCCTGGTGATCTCCACCGGCCTCGGATAACCTCCGACCTCTCAGTCTTGACTGCCTCACGAATGGTGAGGCCAACTGGAGTCCGAAGGAAACGCATCGTGCCGCGCTTGAAAATAGCCTTCACCAGCCTGACTGATGATGATCTCCGTGAGCTTCTCATCGCCAGCCCGGCGCTCGTTTCGGCAGTCGCGCCGATGGCACGAGTCATGGCCACCGACCTGACGGAGGGAAGGACTCGTGCACTGCGCTCGCTCCGGTCGGCGGCGATGGCTGCCGACACCAACCGCCTGGGGTCCTGGCTGGAGCCGCTCCTGCACGATGTCGAAAACCGGTTACCGCGACACTTGCAGGGAAAACGGGTGGTCTCCGAGGAAGATCTGGATGCCCTGCTCGGTCACCTCCGCCGACATGAGCCATCCGCGGTGACTCTGATCTTCCTCGCCGCAGTGGCCGACCGCAGCGAGCGGGGGGGTGAATTCCTGGAGGATCGCTGGACCGACGTCATGGCACGCCTGATCGGCAAGACCGGCACAGCGTCTACCTCCGATGAATACGATCCCGGAACGTTCGCGTCCACATCGTCGGATCTCGGGTCTTCCGATCTCGGCAGGAAACTTCACGACCTCGCCGCGAGCGTGGCTCGGATCCGGTTCGAGAGCGGCGAGGTGGCCCGTACTCTGCAGGTTGCGGCCGACACCATCGATTCCGTGCGGCCGAGGGCGAACTCGCTTGCCGACGTCACAGCCTGGTTCGCGCGCGCGGACGGGGCCGCCAGGTCCGTCGGTGCGCTACTGGGGGTGGAACCGGCATCGCTGGCTGAGATGGCAGCAGCGCTGGATGACCGACAGAAAGCGGTCCGCGAGGCGGAGCACCGCTCCCGGCAGGCCGAGGAGGAGCGCCGCAAACGGGAGGCGGGCCGACGCATCCTGACGGATGCCGCAGCCCGGCTGCGCGAAGTCGGCCTGTACGACCAGGCCGAGGAGATTCTGGCGAGGCTTGGCATCGAGGAATCCCCGGCATCCGGAGAATCCGGCACGGCCGCAGTGCCCGGCGATGCGCCGAACAGCCCTGCGCCCGAGCAGATCGACGAAGCCGTCGCCGAGTGGCCGTCGGCTCCCCCGCCGGTCGAGAAGCCTGACCGACCGCCGTCCGCCCCGAAGCAGACAGCGGACGAGGGCACCGAACAGGCCGGCACCGCCCCCGAGAGCGAGGCACCCGGCCAGGACGCAACCCCGGCCGGAGCACCGAGGCCGGCCGACGCCGTGGTGGAGGCGCCCGAACTGCCCACCCGCGAAGCTGGGGAGACCGTTGCGACAGCGTCACCCTGGGACGAGGGTGAACCGCCACGGATCGTCTCGCTGGTCCTCGCCGGGGAGTACGGCCTGGCCTGCCTGCTGGCCAAGGCGGCGGGCGAGTCGAAGGTACGACGGCAGGCCATCCGCTTCTTCGCCGCCGCGATGAGCTGTGATCCGGCCGATCTCGCGGCAAAGCAAGCGGGCCTCGTCCCGGACGAGGAGGACCTCAACTCCGCAGGTGCCGACGAGGCCCGGGTGCTGCTCGCGGCATGCCTGCGCTTCGGGCTGACCGCCGGTTACTCCCCGGTAGGACTCCAGCAACTGGTGGATCGGGCCAGCATCGAGTCCGCTCCGTCGCACGACCTGATCGCACCGGCGGTGCAGACGGTTCACCGGGGACAGATTCGGCCCACGGTTGAGAACTCCAGCTTCCCGCAGTTGCTCAAGCAGTGGGATGGGCTCGCCGCCGCCGCGGAAGAACTGCGGAAAACGTTGCTGCAGCGCAACATCAAGCTCCCCCGGGCATCGCGCATCCTGCACGATCTGGTGAAGGACGGCAACGAGCTGGGTTCCGCCCTGATCCACATCGGACAGCTCGCGAACGCCGGCCCCCCGGCGGGCGGCAGTCCAGACGAACGGGTCAAGGAACTTCAGCGGCTCGCCACCCAGCTACAGGACCGGTCGAAGCTGCGCGCGCTGATCGACAAGGCGGACTCCCGCGTCAGCACCAACTCTCAACTGCGCAACGAGATAGTGGCGAACGCCCGGACCCGGTTGGAGGAGTCGATCGACGATGTCCGTGGATTCATCGACCGCAGCCTGGGGCTGTACTCAGCGATCCGTCAGGCCGTACCGACGACCGATTTCACTCAGATCGACGCGCTGCGGCGCGCTGCGGGCCAGTACCAGCCGCCGACGGAGATACGCACGGTCGGTTCTGCGGCACTGCACCAGCTCGCACTCTGGCTCGCCGAGGAACCGGCTCCGGTCGGCGCGTACACGGTTGAGGCCTTTGAACAGCACGCCGCCCGACTCGTGTTCGAAATGGGCCGGGACGAGAAGGGCCGTCCGAACGATCGGGTGACGCTGCGCCAGTTGCAGGGTGTGCTCGACGGGCGGACGCTCACCCAGGCGGTGCGCGGGCATCTCGAGCGGGGAAACGTCGCGATGGCCCTCCGACTGCTGGACGGCGCCCCGGAATTTGAGCAGGCCAACATGCTTCGGGACGAGTGCCAGCAGGCCAGGCGCGACCTGAAGCAGCAGCACGGTAAGAAGGTCGCCAAGGTGGAGGCCGCGATCGCCAAGCTCCGCTCGGTGGGCCGGGACGAACCCGCACACGAGATCGAGGAGAAGCTGGAAGAACTTCACGACACGTACGTCGATCGGTTCGACCTGACCAGGGCGCAGCTCGACCGGGTACTCGAAGAGGCCGAAGGGAATCTCGAGCAGCACCAGGAGGAACTACGCGAGCGGATCGATCGGCACTCCCCCTCGGACACCGACAAGGCCCGGATAAGCGCGCTACTGGACAACGGTGACGAGGTCACCGCAGAGGAATTCCTCACCCTGCTGGACTCCGGTCAGCCGCTACCCGAGGACAATGCCGAGTCGACCGACGACGACTTCACGGAATTCTTCCCTCGCGTCGTCGAGCTGGCCACCGCGGCAACGGCCGAGGCCAGCGATCCGAAGGATGACGTGATCGCGCAACTGCGGCGCAAGCAGGGCACCGGCGACTCGATGTCCGAGATCATCAGGGATGGCATCGCCTCGTGGCGAACGCTGCGCCAGCACCGGATCGCGAACACCCAGACCCCGCACCTGCGCCGTTCGATCGCCGACGTCCTGCGCATGTTGGGTCTCGTTCCGGCCGAGGGGAACTACCTCAACACCCTCTCCGACGCACCCCGTACCCGATCGGCGCTCTTCCAGGTGCGGGCGAAGCCGGCGGGCCGCTCTTACGTCCCGCAGTTCGGTACCCAGGCCAACGGCCGCTACAACGTGGCGATCATGTGGGAGCGGGCGACGCCCGGCCGTCTGCTGGGCCTGCTTCCGGACCGGCTCCGCACCGGTCCCAACATCATCCTGTACTTCGGCACTCTGCCGGCTCAGCAGCGCCTCCAGTTGCGGAGCCTGAGCAGCCCCGGCCGTGACACCAACGGAATGGTGCTGCTCGTCGACGAGGCGGTCATCGGCTGGCTGGCCTCTCGGGAGGAGCCCGACTTCCGCCTCACCCAGCGCATCACGCTGCCGTTCAGCTCCATCAATCCCTACACGCCGTTCGCCGGTGGTGACGTGCCCGACGAGGTTTTCGTCGGTCGGGACCGGGAACGGGCCGAGTTGGAGTCACCCACCGGCTCGATGTTCGTCTACGGCGGTCGGCAGCTGGGCAAGTCGGCACTGCTGCGCCGCGTCGAGAAGCTCTTCACCGAGAGCACGAGCCAGCCGTCCACCGGTCGCCGGGTGGCCCTCTACCTGGATCTGAAGTCCGAGGGCATCGGCGAGTCGCACGAGCCCAAGGAGCTTTGGGCCCTGCTCAATCGGCACCTCAAGTCGCTGGACGTGCTTCCGTCCGCGATACCGGCCAACGCGGGTCCGCAGGTCGTCTCCGACGGCATCAAGCAGTGGTTGGGCCAGGACGAGGCGAATCGGCTGCTGTTGCTGCTGGACGAGGCCGACCTGTTCCTCACCGCCGACTTCACCCCCTCGGAGTCCGGGGCCCGCTTCCAGACCCTGCAGGGGCTGAAGAACCTCATGGAATCCTCAGGGCGCAGGTTCAAGCCGGTGTTCGCGGGTCTGCACCAGGTCCAGCGCTTCCACGACTCGGCGAACACCCCCGTGGCGCATGGCGGCACCGACATTCTCATCGGACCGTTGCGGGCCGCCGAGGTGCGCAAGCTGGTCGTGGAGCCGCTGCGGGCAATCGGGTACGAGTTCGAACGCAACGAACTCGTCTGGCGCGTCGCGGCATTCACCAACTACCAGGCCAGTCTGGTGCAGATCTTCTGCGAGGCACTGGTCAATCACCTCCGCGAACGCTCGCTTCCGCCCTCGGGCGGTCGAATCACCATCACCAGCTACGACATCGATGCGGTGTACACCAACCGGGACGTCCGCAACCTCATCGGGCAACGCTTCCGCTGGACCATCAATCTGGACAATCGTTATCGGGTCATCGCCATCGTGGTCGCCCTGCTCAGCAACGATTCACCGGCCGGTGCCCGATTCAATCCGGAAGACCTGCGTGAGTACTGCGAGGCGTACTGGCCGGAGGCGTTCTCCAGCGACGTTCTCACCCGGAAGGAGTTCATCCGATACCTCGACGAGATGGTCGGGCTGGGTGTGCTGCGACGCATCGGCGAGTCCTACGGCATGCGCTCGCCGAACGTGGTCGCCATGCTCGGCACGCCCAGCGCGCTCGATCACGAACTGCGTGAGGCATCCGTGCACTTCGAGCTGCCCTACGAGTACAACCCTACGATGAGCCGCGCGGCGATGCCAGCAGCGAGCCGCCGGTCCGCCCCGCGACGCTCTCCGCTGACTGACGCGGACATCGCCGACCTGATTGGCGAGCGCAACCACGACAGCGGCAACACCTCACGCGTCCTTCGTGCCGGTAGCCGTTACTCCACCGCCCTGGTGACCGGCTCATCCGCGCTGGGAATCGACCGGGTGGTGCAGGCCCTCACCATCAGCGCCGATGCCCGCGGACGGCTCCAATTTGAAAGCACAACGCTGGCGGAGGTGCCCCGGCTCCTCTCCGACAACAGCGGGGGACGACACCGGTTCCTCCTGGTGGAATGCCCACCGGGACGGCAGCAACAGTTCGAGGCTGAGTACGCGCGTGCGCTACGCGCGGTCGCCGCGCTGCGCACCGTCCGTGCCATCGTGGTCGTCAACTCAGCCGAGTACCCGGTGCCGGAGGAGAATTCCGAGGCCTCGGGCGAGATGCTGCGGTTGAGTCTGCGCCGCTGGTCGGTCGAGGGCCTGCGGGCGTGGCACGACTTCCCGTTCGACAACCCTCAGGAACGAGGCCGACTGCACGAGTTGACCTCCGGCTGGCCGGCCCTTGTCGAGAACGCCGTCCTGCTGGTCTCGGAGGGGCGCTCCACCGAGGATGTGCTGGACAGCCTCGCGGTCCCCTTCCCCGATCCGCAGCCGGCCGCAGCCTTCCTGTCCCAGGCCGGGCTCGGCGAACACCTTGATGAGGCGGTTCTGTGGGCACAGTACTGTGCCACGATCGATCCGGTCACCCACCGAATCGTCGTGGAGGCGGTCACCCACGACGACCTGGAAGCCATCTGGAACCATGACGCGAAACACCTGGTCGACCGCTTGGTCAACCTGGACATCGTCGAGCAGGACGCCACGGGCAAAGGATGGGTCCTGGACCGCATCGTGGCGGCCGCGCTGCTCCGCTGTGCCGGATAAGCGATGGACGATGACATCTGGCGGCTACCCGGACCGGCACGCCTGATCGCCGAGACCGTCCGGGAGGTGACTCGCGGTCGCCACGCCGCGGTGGTCCTCCCCGTGGTCCTCGGCGACGACCAAGACTTCGTAGCCGGCCTGACCGGTGCCCTGAGCTCCGCCCTGTGGGCGGCCAACGAGCTTCCACAGTGGGTCACCACGGACGGGGAGGACAGCGGACCGCTGCTCTGGCTCGCTCAAGCACTCAACGTCGGAGACGGCCCGCTCAGCACGGCCCGAATACTCGACGATCCGGAGGCAGCGGGACGCACGGCCGTTCTCGACTGCACCGGGCTGCACCCGAAACACCGCCAGGAGGTCTCCGCCATCGTCACCCGCCTGGTGGCCGAGTCCCGGCCACGCCGCGCGGAGGACCGGCCCCGGGTGCTGCTGATCTGCACCCGCGACACCCTGCCACAGCTCGGTACCGACTACGCCGACGTGACGTTCGAGCCGCTTTGGTGGTGGGGCCGGTTGAACAGGTGGGACGTCGCGGCGCGGATCCAGCCAGCGATCGAGGCACGGTCTGCGCCCGGGGTGCTGCGTGACGTACGCCTGGAGACCCTGATCGAGGTATGCCGGTGGGACATCCGCCTGGCCGCCCACCTGGCCGACTGCTGGGACGGTGACCCCCACTCCCTGCCGATCTTGATCGACGAGGCCACCTCGCCGTCCGCCGTGAAGCGTCCGCCCGCCGGTCTGCCGCGAAACTCCGGCCGGCGGCCCAGCGGCGAGATGGCCGACTACTGGGACGCCGGCACGGTGGACCTGTGGCACGACGAGTGCGTGGCAGCGGTCCGAGCCGCCACCACCAAGGCGGAGGTGGTCCGGCACGCCGTCTGGGCGGCCCAGGCCCGGGTTCTGCTGCCCTGGATCGAGACGCGCCGCCAGTTGGTCGCCGCGAGCCTGCTCCGGACCCATGGAAAAGCAACGGTGCAGGCCGTCCTCGACGGCGGGTCCGACGTACTCGAAGTGGGGCCGCTCTTCGTGGCGGTGAACAATTTGTCCGGCCGGGCCCGGCCGGCGCTGCGCGATGCGGTGTATCTGCTCCGCCAGGCGCGGAACAAGCTCGCTCATCTACAGGCCCTCACCACCAACGAGCAGCGCGATCTCGTCGCCGCATTCGCCAAGCTGAATCTCCAGTCAGGTCAGTGATGAGGAGGTGATGGCGCGCCATGCCTTCTCTGTGCGGGGGTTCCCCCGCGTGCGGCGCGTTGCGCTGAGCCGACGCGTCGACCTCCTCGACCCGCCGAACCGAGCCGTCGAAACTTTCGGGATATGCTGCGGCCGGGCCGGCGACCTGATGAGGGAGATGCCATGCAGCGGCAGCGGGCGACGCTGGCGGAGATCGCGCGGGCCGCAGGGGTGTCGATCCCCACCGTCTCGAAGGTCCTCAACGGCCGACCGGACGTCGCCCCGAGCACTCGGCAGCGGGTGCAGACGCTGCTCGACGAGCGCGGGTACACCGCCCGCGGCACCGCCCGCTCGGCGAGCCGGGCCGGGCTGATCGACCTGGTCCTGCGGGACCTCGGCAGCCCGTGGGCCATGCAGATCATCGACGGCGTCGAGGAACTGGCCTACCAGGCCGGCTTCGGCGTGGTCGTCTCCGCCGTCCACAGTCGGCACCGCAACCGCCCCGACCGCCGCTGGACCGAGCAGCTCGCCGCCCGCCGCTGCGACGGGGTGCTCCTTGTCCTCTCCGACATCTCGACCGACCAGCGGGGCCAACTCGACGAGCTGGGCATCCCGGTGGTGATCATCGACCCGGCCGGGCAGCCCCCACCGGGCATCCCCTCGGTCGGCGCGACCAACTGGGCCGGCGGTGTCGCCGCCACCGAACACCTGCTCGGCCTCGGGCACCGGGGGATCGCCGTGATCGGCGGGCCGCCCGCCGTGCCGTGCAGCCGCGCCCGCGTCGACGGCTACCGGGCCGCCATGGACGCCGCCGGGCAACAGATCCCCGCCGGCTACGTCCGGGCCGGCGACTTCCTCGCACCCTCGGGTTACCGGCAGACGCACGCCCTGCTCGACCTGGGCCGTCCCCCCACCGCGATCTTCGCCTGCTCCGACGAGATGGCGCTGGGCGCCTACGAGGCCCTCTACGAGCGGGGGCTGCGGGCACCGGAGGACATGAGTGTGGTCGGCTTCGACGACCTGGACGCCGCCCGGTGGGCCGTGCCGCCGTTGACCACCGTCCGGCAGCCGTTGACCGAGATGGCCGCGATGGCCACCCGGATGCTGCTCAGCCTGGTCGACGGCGAGGAGCTGGCCAGCCACCGCATCGAGCTGGCCACCCCGCTGGTGGTGCGGCACAGCACCCGGGCCCGCTGACCGCGAAGCAGGCACCCCTCGCACGCCGCCGCTCGGCGCCCCGGCCGGGCCGGCCGGGGGCGCCGAGTCCCGGCCGCCGTCAGAGCGGCTGGACGAAGTACGGGGAGACGTCGAGCCAGCCGTTGCCGGCCGCGCCGTGCAGCCGGCCGCTGCTGGCGGTCGAGAGGGTGTACCAGGAGTCCACGTAGTCCGGGTCGTCGGTGTACCAGGAGCTCGGGATGGCGTCGAGGATCGCGCTCACCAGCGGCTGGTACACCCCGCCGTCCACGATCACCAGCAGCGCGCCCACGATCGCCTGGACCAGGGCCTGGTAGTTGGTGTCGCCGTCGTCCTCCATCATGACCACGTCGGCCAGGTTGTACTTGTACTTGGAGAAGTGCACGAGGAGCTGGTTCGGGTAGTAGGTCTTGCCGTCGGAGTCGAGGTACGGCATCTGGACCAGGTCGACCGTGGGCTTGCCGTCGAGCCCGAACCCGGCCACGATGCTGTAGATCTCGGCGTCGCCCTTGAGCCAGGGTTCCTTGTCGTCGTCGAGCCGTACCGCGTCGACCCTGGTGGCCCAGTAGCCGGACGCCGCCGCCCGCATGGCTGCGGTGTCGGCGACGCCCCGGCGGGCCAGTTCACCGCGCATCAGCGCCAGGCCGGCGGAGAGCGCCCGGTCGATGTCGACCTCGACCAGCAGCACCGGGCGGGCGGGCACCCGGGCCGCGTCGAGGGAGACCGGGGCGCCACCCCGGTCGTAGGCGGTCACGCCGCTCGGGGCGTCGTCGGTCGGGGTGGCCGCCACCAGCGGGGCCGCGCCCCGCGCCAGCGCCGCCGGCATGTCCGGGTGCGCCCAGCGCAGCCGTAGTAGCGAGCCCGCCGTGACGGGCAGGCCCTTGGCCACGAGCACCCGCAGGTTGGCGGCCTCGGCGGCGCGGGACAGACCCGGGGCGGCGAACGGCACGGCGAGCAGGTCGGTCGGTCCGTGGGCGGTGGCCGCGACGACCGTCCGGGTGGTGGCCGGGTCGGCGAGGGACCGGGCGAGCCGACGGGCCAGCCCGTCAGTGACCGGGAATACGGCATCGGCCGGTGCGGCGGTGCCCGCCGGGTCACGGTGCTCGGGGCGGGCGTACGCGGGGGTGGCCACCGAGGCGGCCAGGACCGCCACCGCGAGGCCGACCGCCAGCGCGGCGCGGCGAGGGGTACGAGTGTGCACGTGGGCTCCTCTGCGTGAACCGGCCGCCGGCTCGTGGCGGCGGCGCAGAGAAGATATACATCGATGCAGGCGCAAACATCAATGGCTGTCGGCGCGCATCGCGTGGACGGCCTCCCCCGCGTACAGACAGGCGGCCTCGTGCCCGGCGGTGACCTCGACCAACGCGGGGTCGGTCTCGGCGCAGTCGGGGCGGGCCTGCGGGCACCGGGTGCGGAACCGGCAGCCGCTCGGCGGGTCGACCGGGCTGGGAATGTCGCCGCTGAGGATGATCCGCCGGCGGTGCCGCTCCACCTTCGGGTCGGCCACCGGGATGGCCGACAGCAGTGCGGCGGTGTACGGGTGGGCGGGCTCCCCGAAGAGCTGCGCCGGCGTGCCGGTCTCCACGATCCGGCCCAGGTACATCACGGCGACCCGGTCGCTCATGTGCTCGACGGCGGCCAGGTCGTGCGCGATGAACAGGTAGGTCAGCCCGAGGTCGCGCTGGAGCCCGCGCAGCAGGTTCATGATCTGCGCCTGCACGCTCAGGTCGAGCGAGGCGATCGGCTCGTCGAGGACGATCAGGTCGGGTTCCCCGGCCAGCGCGCGGGCGATGCCGACCCGCTGACGCTGGCCGCCGGAGAGCTCGTGGGGGTGCCGACCGGCGAGGTCGGCGCGCAGGCCGACCATCTCCAGCAGCTCCGCAACCCGCCGACGGCGGGCGTCGGAGGAGTCGACGAGCCGGTGCACCACCAGGGGCTCGGCCACGCTCGCGCCGATCGTGAGCCGGGGGTCCAGCGACGCCTGCGGGTCCTGGAACACCATGGCCACCCGGCGGCGCAGGCCGCGCAACTGGCGACGGGACCACCACGTCACGTCCCGGCCACCGACCCGGACCGACCCGGTGGTCGCGTCGACCAGGCGCAGCAGCGCCAGGCCGGCGGTCGACTTGCCGCTGCCCGACTCACCGACCAGCCCGAGCGTCTCGCCCCGCCGGATGTGCAGCGACACCCCGTCGACGGCACGGACGGCGCTGCCGCCGGGCGCGGGGAACCACACCCTGAGTTGGTCGAGCTCGGCGACGGGCTCGCCCGGTCCGGCGGCGGGAAGGGGTACGCCCCGGGCGGTGTCGGCGGTCATGCGTCCTCCGAGAGCGGGTAGAAGGTGCGCACCTGGTGTCCGGGGGCGACCGGGATCAGCGGCGGCAGCTCGTGCTCGCAGCGGACGTCACCGCGGACCGGGCAGCGGGGCCAGAAGGCGCAGCCAGCGGGCAGTTCGAGAGGGCTCGGCGGCGCCCCCTGGATCGCCGGCAGGTCCCCGTCCCGAACGCCGGGGCCGGGCCGGGCCGCCAGCAGCGCCCGGGTGTACGGGTGCGACGGCGCTTCGAACACGGCGTCGACCGGCCCCTGCTCGACGATCCGCCCCCCGTACATGACGGCGACGGTGTCGGCGACCCCGGCGACCACGCCGAGATCGTGGGTGATCCAGACGACGGCGGTGCCGAGCCGGTGGCGCAGGTCGGTGACGAGCTCGACGATCTGCGCCTGGGTGGTGACGTCCAGCGCGGTGGTCGGCTCGTCGGCGATGAGCAGGGCCGGCTCGCAGGACAGGGCCATCGCGATGACGACCCGTTGCCGCATCCCGCCGGAGAACTGGTGCGGGTACGCGTCCACGCGCCGCCCCGGCGACGGGATGCCGACCAGGTCGAGCAGTTCCACGGCCCGCTCCCGGGCCTGGCGGCGGGTCATGCCCAGGTGCTCCTCGCAGCCCTCGGAGACCTGCCGGCCCACGGTCAGTACCGGGTTGAGCGAGGTCATCGGGTCCTGGAAGACGAAGCCGACATGCCGGCCGCGCAGCCGGCGACGGCGCGGCTCGGGCAGCGCGGTCAACTCCTCGCCGAGCAGCCGGACCCGGCCGGTGACCCGGGCCGTGCGGGGGGCCAGCCCGGTGGCGGCCAGCACGGTCATGCTCTTGCCGCTGCCGGACTCGCCGACCAGGGCGAGGGTCTGCCCGGCCCGCACCGACCAGCTCACGCCGGCGACCGCCCGGGCCGGGCCCCGGCGGGTGCCGAGCGTCACCGTCAGGTCCTCGATGGCCAGCACCGGGGGTCCGGTCCGCTCGCTCATGCTCCGCTCCTTCTCGCCTCGTCGACGGTGAGCTGACGCGGGTCCAGCACGTCCCGCAGTGCGTCGCCGACCAGGTTGAAGGCGAGCACGGTGAGGAAGATGGCGGCGCCGGGGAAGACGCCGAGCCACCACGCCTCGGTGACGAACCCGCGTCCGTCGTAGAGCATCCGGCCCCACGCCGGGTCGGGCGGCTGGATGCCGAGGCCGAGGAAGGACAGGGCCGCCTCGGAGAGGATGGCGAAGGCCAGGGAGAGCGACGTCTGCACGATCAGCGGGGCCGCGATGTTGGGCAGCACGTGGCGGCGGATGATCCGCGCGTCGGACGCGCCGATCGACACCGCCGCCCGGACGAAGACCTGCTCCCGCACGGAAAGCACGCCCGCGCGGGTGACCCGGGCGAAGATCGGGGTGTAGACCACCCCGATGGCGACCATCGCGGTGAGCAAACCCGGCCCCAGCACGGCGACGATCGCGACGGCGAGCAGCAGCACCGGGAACGCGAAGAGCACGTCCATGCCGCGCATGAGGACGTTGTCCACCCAACCCCGGTACCAGCCGGCGAGCAGCCCGACGGTGACCCCGACCAGCAGCGCGATCCCGACGCTGACCAGGCCCACCTGCAGGGACACCCGGGCGGCCACGAGCACCCGGCTGAGCACGTCCCGGCCCAGCTCGTCGGTGCCGAAGGGATGGTCGGCGCTGGGCGGGCGCAGCATTCCCTCCACGTCGACGTCGTTGACCCCGTCCGGCGCCAGCCACCGGCCGGCCACCCCGACCACCAGCAGCAGGGCCAGCACGACCGCGCCGACGACGGCCGGCGGGTCGTACCGCAACGCCGCCAGTGCGCGGCGCAGCGTGCCGTCCCCCGGGCCGCTCGCGGGGCCGCCCTCCCGGCCGCTCGCCGGGGCGTCCTCCCGGCTGCTCGCCGGGGCGTTCGCCGGGGCGTTCTTCCGGACGCTCACCGGACGCCGATCCGCGGGTCGAGGCGGGCGTAGAGGATGTCCACCAGCAGGTTCATCAGCAGGAACAGCGCGGCCACGAAGAGCACCGCGCCCTGGAGCACCGGGTAGTCGCGGGCCTGGACCGCGTCGTAGGTGAGCCGGCCGACGCCCGGCCAGGCGAACAGCACCTCGATCACGATCACCCCGCCGACCAGGCTGGCCAACTGCACCGCCACCACGGTGACCACGGGGATCAGCGCGTTGCGCAGCACGTGGCGCAGCACCACGATCCGGGGGCGCAACCCCTTGGCCTCGGCGGTGCGCACGTAGTCCTCGGAGAGCACCTCCAGCACCGAGGAGCGGATGAACCGGGTGAGGATCGAGGCGGTGACCAGCCCCACCGCCGCAGCCGGGAGGAGAACGTGCGACGCCCACCCCGCCGGGTCCTCGGTCAGCGCGACGTAACCCGAGGGCGGCAGCCAGCCGAGCACCCCGGCGAAGAGCAGAATGCCCATGATGCCCATCCAGAAGTCGGGCACCGAGACCCCGATCTGGCTGAACACCCGGGCCACGTGGTCCAGGGCCGAGCCGCTGCGCACGGCGGAGAGCACCCCCAGCGGGAAGGCGACCAACAGGGCGAGCAGCACGGCCGTGACCGCCAGGGAGAGGGTGGCCGGCAGCCGTTGCAGCACGGTGGTGGTGACCGGCTGGCCGCTGCGGAAGCTGACCCCGAGATCACCGGTCAACGCCTGGCCGACGTAGCTGAGGTACTGCGTGATCAGGGGCTGGTCGAGCCCGGCCCGGGCCCGCAGGGCGTCGTACGTCTGCTGGTCGAAGCGGGTTCCGAGGGCGACCCGCACCGGGTCGCCCGGGACGAGCTGGAGCAGGAGGAAGACGACCAGCGTCACCCCGAGCAGGACGATGACCGACTGGAGCAGCCGGCGGAGGACGAAGCGCGCCACGCGAGACTCCCGTCAGCTCACCGGTCGAGGCCGACGTCGCGGAACCGGACGGCCCGGTCGGAGCGGACCTGGTACCCGGTCACCCCCTTCGACCAGCCCTGCACGACCTCCGGGTTGTAGAGGTAGAGGTAGCTGGCGTCGTCGACAATCTGCTTCGCGGCCTGGTCGTAGGTCCGCTTGCGGGCCGCCGGGTCGGTCTCGGTCCGGCCGGCGTCGAGAAGCCTGTCAACGGCGGGGTTGCTGTACTTGTGGAAGTTGAACGTCCCCCCGGTGCGGTGCTGGGCATAGTAGAACTCGTCCGGGTCGATGTTGCCGAGCCAACCGAGCAGGAACGCGTCGAAGTTACTCTTGCCCTGCTCGTCGAGCCACTGGGCGAAGTCGAGGGTACGAATCTTGACGGTGATCCCGACGTCCTTGAGCTGGGCGGCGATGACCTGGGCGGCGCTGACCGTCTCCGGGTACTCGGTGGTCACCATCAGGTCCATGGTCAGCCCCGTGACGCCGGCCTGTCCGAGCAGCTGCCGGGCCTGGCCCGGGTCGTGGCGGTACGGCGCGTACCCGTAGTGCCAGGAGCTGCCCTCGGGGATGGCGGTCTGGTTCGCCTTGGCCAGCCCGAACTTGGCCGCCTTGGTGATCGCCTCCCGGTCCAGGGCGAAGGCGATCGCCCGGCGCACGTTCACGTCGTCGTACGGCTTGCGGCTCTGGTTGAGCGCCAGGTACCAGTAGTCGGTCGAGGACTTCGACTCGACGGTGACGTCCCCGCCGCTCTTCTTCAGCGCGGCGACCTGCTGGGGCGGAAGGTTGTCGGTCCACTGGACCTCGCCGCCGCGCAGGTTCTGCAGGGCCACGGTCGGGTCCTTGACGAAGGTGAAGGTGACCCCGTCCAGCTTGGGCCGGCCACCCCAGTACGCGTCGTTGCGTACCAGTTTGATGTTGTCCCCGGAGGTGTAGCCGGCCACCGCGAACGGGCCGCTGCCGACCGGCTTGGTCTTGACCGCCCCGGACTCGACGTTGGCCTTCTCCACGATCGCGACGCCCTTGAAGCCGCCGAGGTTGGCCAGCAGGTTCGGAGTGGGCTTGGTGAGCGTGACGACCACGGTGCTCGGGTCCGGCGCGGTCACCGCCTTCACGGTCTCGAACTTGTACGCCTGGTTCAGCTTCTCCGAAATGATCCGGTTGTACGAGTAGGTGACGTCCTCGGAGGTCAGCGGCGAGCCGTCGGAGAATTTCACCCCCTGGCGGAGGGTGAAGGTCCAGGTGAGCTGGTCGTCGCTGGTGACCCACTTCGTCGCCAGCGAGGGGCCCATCCGCAGGTCGGCACCCGGTTCCACGAGAGTGTCGTACACGTTCTCCAGCACCTGGAAGCTGTAGTAGGCCGACGTCCGGTGCGGGTCGAGCTGGTCCGGCTCGCCGCCGATGGCCGCAGTGAGCGTCCCCCCGGTGCCCCCGCCGCCGGTGTCGCCGGCACCGCCCACGTCAACGCTCTCGCCGGAGCTGCACCCGGCGGCTGCGGCGAGCGCGAGCACGAGCACGCTGACGACCACTCTGGATCTGGTCATGGACCCGGTCCCCCTCCGTCGCTGACCCGTGGTCCACTCTCGACGGGCCCTCTCCTGCTTGCCCGCGGCCCCCCGACGGCCAAACCTGCCTCGCCCGCCGAAGACCGGCGGCGGGCCCACCCGGGCGCCCGGCGAATCCGTCACACAACTGTCACCGAACCGGGCCACCCCCTCCACGACCGCGTAGCAGGGTGACAAGGCACGGACGCGGCGTCGCCTTCCGGCCTGCCCGGGATCTGGGCGCGACGGGCCTGGGCCCCGACAAGCGGCGCCGCCCGACCGCGCCGGCAGACAACGAGAGGAGTCCGGGATGACGGTGGTACCGGACGATCACCTGATGACGCTGATCTGCAACGACTGCGGCGACACGACCACCGGCACGGCCTGCGTGCTGCCCGATGCCGAGGTCGTCTGGACGCTGGTGTCGGAACACGGCTGGAGCGGTTCACCCTTCGCCGTCGGCCCGCACCGCTGCCCGCCGTGCAGCATCGCCGGCCCGAAGGGCGGCCCGCGCCGGGCCAGGGCGGCCGGCACCGGGCCGGCCCTCGGGCTCGACCAGGTCGACGACTGCCACGACGGGACCGACCGGGACGACGGTGCCCTGCGCGCCGCCCTGCACGACGCGGTCGAGTTCGACGGGCGGGTTGTGGTCGACCTGCATGGCGTCGAGCAGATCAATCCGGCCGGGCTTGGCCTGCTGGTGCGCGCACACCAGCAGGCCAGGAACCGGGGGGTCGTGCTGTGCCTCGCCGCCCCGTCCCGGTTCGTCCGCACGGTGCTGCACACGATGCGGCTCGACGGCGTCTTCCCGGTCTTCGAGAGCCAGCACGAGGCCCTGCTGGACACCGCCCGGCCCACCGTCTCCTCCGCGCGCTGAGCCCCGCCGCCACCCCCGGGCCGCCGTGTCTGGGGCCCGGGCGGGGAGTTCACTGACCGGACGAGGACTCCGGCCTCGGCTGGTAGATGTCCGGCACGCCGTCGCGGTCACGGTCGACGCTCTCGGCCTCGTGGACCCGCCGGTACAGCCGGCTGCGGCGGCGCAGGACCACCGCGGCCAGGGCGGCGGCGAGCAGCGAGCCGGTGAGCACGGCCACCTTGACGTGGCCGTCGCGTTCGCTGCCCAGGCCGAAGGCGAGTTCCCCGATCAGCAGCGAGACGGTGAAGCCGACCCCGCCCAACAGCGCTAGGCCGAGGACGTCGAGCCAGTTCAGCCCCTCGTCGAGGTCCGCCCGGGTGAACCGGGACACCAACCAGGTGGCCAGCATGATGCCGATCGGCTTGCCGAGCACCAGGCCGGCGACGATGCCGACCGCCACCCGGTCGCTCAGGGCGGTGGCCAGCCCGGCGAGGCCGCCGACCGTGACGCCGGCGGAGAGGAACGCGAAGACGGGCACCGCCACCCCGGCGGAGAGGGGACGGAACCGGTGCTCGAAGTGCTCGGCCAGCCCCGGGCCGGCGTCCGGGCCGCCGGCGGCCCGGCTGCGGATCACCGGGACGGTGAAGGCCAGCAGCACGCCGGCCACGGTGGCGTGCACCCCGGACTCGTGCATCAGCACCCAGGTCGCCGCGGCCAGCGGCAGCAGCAGCCACCAGGAGCGGACCCGGCGCTGCACCAGCAGGGCGAAGACCGCCAGCGGAACGAGCGCGCCCAGCAGCGGCCCGACGTTCAGGTCGGAGGTGTAGAACACGGCGATGATGACGATGGCCAGGAGGTCGTCGACCACGGCGAGGGTGAGCAGGAACGTGCGCAGTGCGGAGGGCAGGAACCGGCCGACCACGGCGAGCACGGCCAGGGCGAAGGCAATGTCCGTCGCGGTGGGGATCGCCCATCCCTTCGCCGCGTCGCCCCCGGCGATCAGGGAGTAGAGGACGGCCGGTACGAGCACCCCGCCGATGGCTGCGGCCACCGGCACCGCCGCGCGGCGCGGGTCGCGCAGGTCCCCGGCGACGAACTCGCGCTTGAGCTCCAGCCCCGCGACGAAGAAGAAGATCGCCAGCAGTCCGTCGGCTGCCCAGGTGGCGAGGCTCAGGTCCAGGTGCACCGCAGCCGGCCCGATCCGGAGGTCCCGCAACGCCTGGTACCCGTCGGACCAGGGGGAGTTCGACCAGATCAGGGCCAGCAGCGCCCCGGCGAGCAAAAGCGCCCCGCCCACGGTCTCCTTGCGCAGGATTGCCGAGATGCGGCTGGTCTCGCCCCAGGAGCGTCGGGCAAAAAGGCTGGTACGGCGTGGGGGAGCGTCGGTCACGGGGGGGGTCTCCTCGTCGGCGGGGTCGCGTCATCCATCGCCGACCAGACTTCCCGGCACACCAGGGGCAACGATAGCCGGTTCGGTCCGACACGTATCGGCGGAGGCGGAAACCGTCGGGCGGTGGCCTCCTCCGCCCGACGGCGGACACCGCCGACGCACGGTTGCCAGGCGGCCCCCACCTATCCATACTGATGGATATTCCTGAGCCGGACATGATCGGGCGCCGGGCAGCCTCGATCGGAACCCCTGCCCCATCCGCGCGCTCCGAAGGAACCTGTCCATGAGAACGAAGATCAGATTTCTCTGCGCCGCCCTCGCGGCCGCCGCAGTGACCGCGCTGGCGGCGCTGACCGTTCCCACGCCCGCCTCGGCGGCGGCGTTGACCGAGGTCACCGGCTTCGGCACCAACCCGAGCAACCTGCGAATGTACATGTACGTCCCGGACAACGTGGCGCCCCGCCCGGCGCTGGTGGTCGCGGTGCACTATTGCACCGGCACCGGCCCGGCCATGTACTCCGGCACCCAGTTCGCCGCCCTGGCCGACCGGTACGGCTACATCGTGATCTACCCGTCGGTGACCCGCAGCAGTCAGTGCTTCGACGTCTCCTCCCCGCAGGCGCTGCGCCGCGACGGCGGCAGCGACCCGGTGGGCATCAAGTCGATGATCGACTACGTCCGGGCGCGCTACCCCGTCGACTCGGACCGGATCTTCGCCACCGGCATCTCCTCGGGCGCGATGATGACCAACGTCCTGCTCGGTCTCTACCCCGACGTGTTCGCCGCCGGCGCCGCGTTCGCCGGCGTCCCGTTCGGCTGCTTCGCCACCACGAACGGCTCGGAGTGGAACAGCGAGTGCGCCAACGGGCAGATCACCAGAACCCCACAGGCGTGGGGCGACCTGGTTCGCAACGCCTACCCCGGTTACACCGGCAAGCGCCCCCGGATGCAGCTCTGGCACGGCACGAACGACGAGACGCTGCGCTACCCCAACTTCGGGGAGGCGATCAAGCAGTGGACCAACGTGCATGGGCTGAGCCAGACCCCGACATACACCGACACCCCGCAGTCGGGCTACACCCGCACCCGCTACGGCGGCAGTGGCCCGACCGCGCCGATCGAGGCGATCAGCATGCAGGGCGTGTCGCACAACCTGCCCGTGGACGCGGCCCAGGCCGTCCGCTTCTTCGGCCTCGACGGCACCACCCCGCCGCCCACGACCACCCCGCCGCCCACCACTCCCCCGCCGACCACTCCCCCGCCGACCACCCCGCCGCCCACCTCCGGCACCTGTCGGGTCGAGTACACGGTCAACGCCTGGAACACCGGCCTCACCACCGCCGTCACCATCATCAACACCGGCGGCACCACGATCAACGGCTGGAGCCTGGCGTTCCCCCTCCCCGGCGGGCAGAGCATCACCGGCGGCTGGAACGCGTCCTACTCCCCCGCCAGCGGGGCGGTGACGGCCCGCAACGTCTCGTACAACGGCGCCATCGCGCCGAACGCATCGGTGAGCATCGGCTTCCAGGCCACCCATACCGGCAACACCGGCAAACCCTCCTCCTTCACCCTCAACGGGGCCGCCTGCTCCGTCGTCTGAGCCGGGCCCGGGGCGGTGGGCGCCGGCCGCCGCCCCGGGCCACCCGCCACCCGGGCCACCCGGGTTCGGTGTTCCACGCCCGAGGCCGGCGCACGGCAGCAGACCATGCACGGCGACGACTCCGAGGAGTCCACCCGGGCGATCAGTCGACTTGCGCCGCACCGTCACCATTCCGACATGAATGCTGCACGCATGGCTACCGCCCGACGTCGCCCGACGCGCCGTCCGCGGCTCACCGGCCCGGACCGGTCGCCGGGGCCGGTCGACGTGGCGCTGGCCGAATTCACGGCGCTTCGCAGCGAGATCGACAACCTCGCCGGCGCTCACCGCACGATGATGCACCTCAACATCACCGTGGTCGCTGCCCTCCTCGGGTTCGTCCTGGCCAATCGCGCCGACCCCCACCTGCTGCTGGCGCTGCCGCCGATCTCCGGCGCGATCGGGCTGGTCTACCAGTGGTATGTCGTGCACGCCAAGAAGATCGGCGACTACATCAACGAGCACCTGCGCCCAATGCTGGCCGAGTACACCGGGGACGACCGGGTGCTGGCGTGGGAGCACCAGCTCCGCACGACGGTCTACCCCACCATCGGCAGCAACCTCTCCGGCCGACTGTCCTACCTGGTGATCTTCCCGGCGGTGCCGGTGGTCAGCCTCGTCGCGACGTTCCCGCTGCTCGACTCGGGGTGGTACGTCGCCGTCTGGATCGTCGGGGCCGCCCTGTCTGCCACCCAGATCACGACCTGGGTGTGGCAGGCGCGCAGCTGGGTCTGCTGGACCTGACCCGGGTACCGACCCCGCCAGGGGCTCATCGCTTTCCTGCGGAGGGAGTCAGCCGTGCCACCGCACACCCGACGGCGCTCCACTTCCCCGTCGCGCATGTCGCGCTCCCCCTCGAATCCTCAGCCAACAGTCGTCCCTCCCCCGCACCGGTCCTGACTGGGCGCACCACCGCCCCCAACTCCCCCACCCCGGACAAGGCCGCAGATTCACGGAAAGTGTGGCTATCCAAGCCGGAATAGCCACACTTTCCGTGAATCTGTGCGGCGAGGAGGGTGGGTGGCGGCGCGGCGCGGCGCGTGGGTGGAGGCGGCGAGGTGGGTGGGTGGGGGCGGGGAGATGGGGTGGGGGTGTTAGCGGGTGTGGGTTAGTCGGGCTTTTCGGGGTACGCGGCCGAATTTACCGGCCTGGAAGTCTGCGAAGGCCTGGGTGATCTCGGTACGCCGGTTCATCACGAACGGGCCGCCGAGGACCACCGGCTCGCGCAGCGGGGTGCCGCTGTAGACCATCAGCCGGGTCGGCGCGTCCCCATCCGGGGCTGCCTGCGGCAGCTCGCTGCCGCGGCCAGCCCCGGTTACCGGGTCGGACCAGGCGGTCTGCCCGACATTGAGGCGTTTTCCCGCCACCGTCGCCCGGCCTGCCAGCACGTGCACGAACGCTCGGTGCCGGGACGGCAGCGGGTAGCGCAGCGTGGCCGCCGGTTCCAGCAGGACCAGCGCGCCCTGCACGTCGACGTGGTTGAGCGCGGGGCCGGTCACCCCGTCGACGGTGCCGGAGATGACGTCGATGACGACACCGGGCCGACGGACGCGCGGCCGGCCGGCGGCGAGCAGATCCTGGTAGCGGGTGTCGGTCAGCTTTCGCGCGGCGGGCAGGTTCAGCCAGAGTTGCAGTGTGTGCGCGTGCTCGTTGCGGTACGCCAGCTCCCGGTGGATGATGCCCCGCCCGGCGGTCATCCACTGCACATCGCCGGGCTGGAGCGCACCGGCGTTGCCGAGGCTGTCGCCGTGTTCGAGCACACCGTCGAGGACGGTGGTGACCGTCTCCAGACCCCGGTGAGGATGCCACTCGAAGCCGGGCGAGGAGAACCAGTCCTCGGCGAGGAGCAGGAAGGGGTCGGTCAGCGCCGGGTCGCTCGGCGCGAAGACCAGCGCCTTGTCGTCCACCTGCGCATCCGGACCGAGCCGGCGTCTGGTCTCGACCCGGGCCACGGTGCGTGCCGGCGTGAGCTTGGGGGCGTCCATGAGCGGCGGTTCCTTCCCCATCGAACGATTTTGTTGACTTGTCAGCAAAGACAACGCGCCGCCGTTGACACGTCAACAACTTCGTGACGCTGACGTGTCAGCAACAAGCGGCTAGGCTGACGCGGTGAACGAACCGAGGTGGTTGGACGATCGGGAATCACGCATGTGGCGTGCCTTCTATGAGATGCGCCGCCACCTCGACCGGGTGATCGAACGCCAGCTCGCCGAGACCGGCCTCTCCAGCGCCGACTACGACCTGCTCAGCCCGCTGTCGGAGGCGCCGCCCGGCGGGCTGCGCGCACGCGACCTCGGCAACCTCGTCGGCTGGGACCGCAGCCGGCTCTCCCACCAGATCCGCCGGATGGAGCAGCGGGGCCTGCTCATCCGCCGGGAGTGCCCGACGGACGCGCGCGGCACGGTGATCGACCTGACCCAGGCCGGCCGGGCCGCCATCGAGGCCGCCGCCCCCGGGCACGTGGATAACGTCCGACGGCACTTCGTCGACCTGCTCAGCCCCGAGGAGGTCGACACGATGACGGCGATCGCGACCCGGGTCCTCGATCGGGCGACGGATCGCCCGGCACCTGAAACCGCCGAGCGGGAGTAGCTGCGGCAAGGACACCAGGAGGCACGGCCGTTCACCTCGTACCGTTGTCGTGGGAGTGCCGCCCGCCCGCAGGCTCAGCCCTCGGGTGCGCTGCGGGCCGCCCAGCGGCGCAGCAGGTCGATGCCCTCGTCGAGCCGGCCGTGCTCGGTGAGCAGCGTGACCAGCAGCGGCAGGGAGCGCCGGTTGCCCTGGTCGACGGAGGTGCGGAGCAGACCGATCGCCTCGTCCGGGCGGCCGTCGGCGGCGAGCAGGGCGGCCAGTTCGTCGTACGCCCGCACGTCGCCGTGATCGGCGGCGAGCCGCCAGTACCGTTCGGCCTCCTCGGCCTGCCCCCGCCCGGCCAGGAGAGCGGCCAGCCGGGCGGCGGCGTGCCCGTCGCCGTGGTCGGCGCGTAGCCGCAGCTCGTCGGTGTGCCCCCGGTCGGCCAGCAGGTCGACCAGGACCAGGCCGGCGCCCATCGCGCCGGAGTCCCCGGAGTCGGCGAGGTCGCGAAGGTACCCGGTGGGATCGGGCACGGGGGTCAGCCCGGTGGCCTCCGACCCGAAGAACCGGCTGCCGCCGAACTCGTGGCGCAGCCGGTCGTCCAGATCGTCAGCCAGCGCGATCATGGCCCGTACGGCCAGCAGCAGGTGGGTGGGGACGAAGTCCTGCCCGAAGACGGGAATCGACGCCCAGACCGTGCCGCCGGTGCAGTAGACCCGGCCGACGACCAGCCCGTTGGTCAGGTCGGAGAGCCGTTGGTACAGCGTCGCCGTCGGCTCGACGCCGGTGAGCAGCGGCGAGAAGACATCCACCAGGGGCGGGTCGTCCTGGGCGCGTACGAAGATCATGGCGGAACCGGCGCGGATGCCCACGTCGCCGTCTGCGTCGACCCGGAGTTGGTCGGAGGTAACGCCGAGAACGGCGGCCAGGATCGCCTTCACCTGCTCCGTGAGCTTGCCCTCGCCGGCGTGCCGGCCCGCTGGCGCGGTCACCTGCGGGCTGCCCGCAACGGTGACCGGCCGGGCTGCCAGCGCGGCGGCCAACCTGGTGCGCCTGGGCACCGGGGCGCTGGTGGCGGTGGCCGCCGGCCGGGCCGCCAGCGCGGCGACCAGGCGATTCCACCGGGTGTCACGCGCCGTCATCGTGCTCACCGCCCGGGCTGCCGGCGGGCGGGTCGGCCGGCGGCCCCACCATCCGGATCTGGTCGAACATCTTGGCGATCACCAGCGGCGCGGCCACCCCGAAGGTGAAGCTGGCGAACGCGGTCTCCGCCAGGCCACCCGCGCCGGCCGCGGCGGCCAGGCCGGTGCCGGCCACCGCCCGCAGCAGGACGGCGAAGACAACGATCGGCCGGTCCCGCCGGTCCCGCCACGGCCACTGCCACCGGCCCTCGGACTCGGTGGTCGGGCGCATCATGCCGTAGAGGTTCAATGCCTCCGCGACGGCGCTGCCGACCATTCCCCACATCGCGGCCATCCATAGAGACACGTCCCTACCCTAGCGATCGAGTGTTGTGTCCCCCGCGCCGCCCTCCGCGCGGGTGTCGACGTCACTGCCCACGGTAGTCGGGCGACACAAGTCACCGTCCCCACCGGACGGACGCCGCCCGGCGGGGTGTCGTACCGCGATGAGATCCTTCGCCGCACGAGCGCGAAAGGGCGGGGACGTGAACACCGATGCCATCCAGCGGCCACCACCGGAGATCCGGTACGCCGATCAGCTCGCGCGGCTACGCGACAGCGACCGGCACGAGCGGCCTCCCGGCTGGGCGCTGAGCCTCGACGCGGCCCGCCGGTTCGTGGTGGGGGACGACGCGCTCAGCGTCAGCAGGAAGTTCGTCGGTGACCCGTCGCTCATCGACCGGGCGCTGGTCACGCTGGCGACCAGCCGGGGCCTGATGCTCGTGGGTGAGCCGGGCACGGCCAAGTCGCTGCTGTCGGAGCTGCTGGCGGTGGCGGTCAGCGGCAGCTCCACCCTGACCATCCAGGGCGGCGCCGCGACGACCGAGGATCAGATCAAATACTCCTGGAACTACGCGCTGCTGGTTTCGGAGGGGCCGTCGACCCGTTCGCTGGTGCCGGCGCCGCTGCTGCGTGGGATGGCGGAGGGCAGGATCGTCCGGTTCGAGGAGATCACCCGGTGCCCGTTGGAGGTGCAGGACTGCCTGCTCTCGCCGCTGTCGGACCGGGCGCTGACCGTGCCGGAGCTGACCGGGTCGGACGGGTTGGTCTTCGCCCGCGAGGGGTTCAACGTGATCGCCACGGCGAACACCCGGGACCGGGGCGTCAACGAGATGAGCGCCGCCCTGAAGCGCCGGTTCAACTTCGAGACCGTCTTCCCGATCGCGGACCTCGCCACCGAGCTCGACCTGGTCGAGGCCGAGGCCCGGTCGTTGCTGGAGCGCTCGGGGGTGCGCACCCCGCCCCGCCGCGACGTGCTGGAGGTGCTCGTCACCACGTTCCGGGAGCTGCGCAGCGGCACGACCGAGCGGGGGGACGCCATGGACCGCCTCTCCTCGGTGATGAGCACCGCCGAGGCGGTCTCGGTCGCGCACGCCGTCGGCCTGCGGGGTTGGTTCCTGCGTGGGGGCGCGGGGAGCGCCGCCGACCTCGTCGCCTGCCTCGCGGGCACCGCCGCCAAGGACGACCCGGAGGACCTGGCGCGGCTGCGCCGTTACCTGGAGCAGCAGGCACCCCTGCACGACGGCCCGCAGTGGAAGGCGCTCCACGAGGCCCGCAACCTGCTCCCCGGCTGATGCCCGCGACCTTCATCGGGGTACGTCACCACAGCCCGGCCTGCGCCCGCCTCGTCGCCGCCACGATCCGGCGGCTGCGCCCGGCGTACGTGCTGGTCGAGGGGCCTGCCGACGTCAACGATCGGCTCGATGAGCTGCTGCTCGGCCATGACCTGCCGATCGCGGTCTTCAGCGCGTACCGAGACCGGGACCGGGTGCACGCCGGGTGGACGCCGTTCTGCGAGCACTCCCCGGAGTGGGTGGCGCTCACCGTGGGGCGCGACGTGGGCGCCCAGGTCCGCCTCGTCGACCTGCCGTCCTGGCATTCGGCGCTGGCCGGGCGGCGCAACCGGTACGCCGACGCGGAGCGGCGGTACGCCGACGCCGTGGAGCGGCTGTGCGCGGCGTTCGTCGTCGACAACGTCGACGCCCTCTGGGACCACCTGTTCGAGTCCGCAGCCCCCGGTGACCCTGACGACTCCCTCGACGAGTGGGGCGCCCACCTGGCCGCCTACTTCGACGCGCTGCGTGGGGACTGCGACGCGGGCCCGGAGGACACGGCGCGCGAGGCGTACATGGCCGACTGGGTCGTCGCCGCCCTCGCGCGGGCCGGCGACCGGCCGGTTGTGGTGGTGACCGGGGGGTTCCACCGCCCGGCGCTGGTGCGTCTGGTGGGGCGGCGGCTGGCCGGGCGGGAGCGCGCCGACGCCCCCGCGCCAGGTTGGCCCGAGGTTCCCGGGTTGCCGGCGGGCGCGCACGGCGGCAGCCACCTGGTGCCGTACTCGTTCCGGCGGCTGAACGCCTTCGACGGCTATCAGGCCGGCATGCCGTCCCCCGGGTACTACCAGCGGCTCTGGGAGGTCGGCCCGGCCGAGGCGGCGGACGGTGCAGTCGCGGCGGTGGTCGAACGGCTGCGCGAGCGCAGGCACGTGGTGTCGACCGCCGACCTCGTCGTCGCCCGGGCGACGGTGGCGGGGCTGGCCCGGCTGCGCGGTCACCGCCACCCCACCCGGATGGATGTGCTCGACGGCCTGCTCACGGCCCTGGTTAGCGAGCCGCTGGACGTTGCGCCGCCGTGGACGGGGCGGGCGTCGCGGGCCGGGCGGGGCCGGGGTGCGCCCGGGACCCACCCCGCCGTGGCGGAGATGATCGCCGTGTTCGGCGGCGACCGGGTCGGCCGGCTGCACCCCGACACCCCGGCGCCCCCGCTGGTGCACGACGTCACCGCGGAGCTGGAGCGGCACGGCCTGGCCGACCCCGGCGACGTGCGCCTGGACCTGACCGTGGAGCGCGACCTGGCCCGCAGCCGGGTCCTGCACCGGTTGCGGGTGCTGACCATCCCCGGGTTCGACCGCCGGTCCGGCCCGGCGACCGGGGTCGATCCCGTGCTGGCGGAGCAGTGGCGCTACGCCGGCACCGAGCTGCCGGCACCGCCCCTGATCGAGGCGGGGGCGTACGGTGCGACGCTGCTCGACGCGGCGACCGCCGCCCTCGAGGAACGGGTCGGGCGGGCCGACGGCGGGATCGAGGAACTGGCGGCGGTGCTGTTCGACGCGGCGCTCTGCGGGGTCGGCGAGCTGCCCGCGCGGGTGCTGGAGGCGATCGGCCGGGCGATCGGCCGGGCCGTCGACGTCGGCGGGCTCGGCCGGGTCCTCGCCACGGTGCTCGACCTCTGGCGGCACGACCGGCTGCTGGGCACGGCGCGCACCGCGCCCCTCGGCGCGGCGCTCGCCGCGGGGGTAGCCCGCCTGCTGTGGCTGCTGGAGGGGGTGCGCGGTCCGGCGGCCGGCGCGGACGTGGGCCGACTCGCGGCCGTCGTCGCGGTCAGGGACGCGATCGTGCACGCCGGCCCCGCCCTCGGCCTGAGCCCGGGCGCGGCCGTCGCGGTGATGTCGCGGCTCGCGCGTGACGACGCGGCACCCACCGACCTGCGCGGTGCGGGGTTCGGCTTCTGCTGGTCGCTTGCCGGGCCGAGCCTGCACCGGAGCGGGCCGTGGGCGGACGTGGCCCGGGCGGTGCGCGGCGCCGCGCCGCCGACGCTGCTGGGCGACTGGCTGGCCGGCCTCTTCGCCCTGGCCAGGGAGCGGGTGCTCGACGGGGAGCAGGACGTCGTCGGGGTCCTCGACGAGGTTGTCGCGGCGATGGCCGAACACGACTTCCTGCTCGCCCTGCCCGGGTTGCGGCAGGCCTTCGCGTTCTTCCCGCCCCGCGAGCGGGAGCTGATCGCCCGGCAACTCCTCGAGCGACGGGGGCTCACGTCCTCCGGCCGGTCCGTGTCGCGCGAAGACGTCGGCGACGCACAGCTCCGGCGGGGCCGCGCGCTCGAAGCCCAGGTCGACGCGATGCTGGCCCGGGGTGGCCTGCTGGACGGGAAGAGCGGAGCGGTGGCGTGACTGTTGACCCGTCAGGGGGCCCCGCGGCACCGGACCCGGAACCGGCGCTGGAACGCTGGCGGCTGGTGCTCGGCCCCGCCGGTCAGCCGTGCCTCGGCGGGTGCCCGCTCGGCGCCGACGCCGCGGACCGCGACGCCGCGCTGGGGTGGCTCTACGACCGGGACACCGACCTGTCCCACCGGGACATCCGCGCCAGCGGCGCGGGCCGGCGGGGCAGTGACAGGCGGGACGGCGACGAGCGGGACGGCGACAGGCGGGGCGGCAGCGGGCCGTCGGTCATGACCACCGTGGACTGGCTCGACGACATCACCCGGCTGTTTCCGAAGGAGACGATCGAGCGGCTGCAGCGGGACGCCGTCGAGCGGTACGACGTCCAGGACGTGGTCACCGACCCGGCGGTGCTCGAACGCATCGCACCGAACCCGACGCTGCTCAGGGCGGTGCTCCGGACGAAGTACCTGATGAAGCCGGACGTGCTGCTCCTGGCCCGGCGCCTGGTCGACGCGGTGGTCAGGGAGTTGGTCGACCGGCTGGCCGCCGAGGTGCGGCGTTCCTTCTCCGGGGCGCGGTCACGGCGGAGCAGCCGGTTCAAGCTGGCCCGGGACTTCGACGTCGGCCGCACCGTCCGCGCCAACCTGGCCCACTACCAGCCGCAGGAGCGCAAGCTCTACGTCCAGACGCCGTACTTCGTCTCCCGCGACCAGCGCCGGCTGCGCCCGTGGCAGGTCATCCTGCTGGTGGACCAGTCCGGCTCGATGGCCGGCTCCGTGATCCACTCGGCGGTGACCGCGGCGTGCCTCTGGGGGCTGCCCGGCGTGCGGGTCCACCTGGTCACCTTCGACACCGAGGTCGTCGACCTCACCGCGCAGGTGCAGGACCCTGTCGAGCTGCTGATGCGGGTGCAGCTCGGCGGCGGCACCGACATCGCGCGGGCGGCCCGGTACGGCGCGGGTCTGATCGACAACCCGCGGCGGACGATCGTCGCGCTGATCACGGACTTCTACGAGGGCGGCGACGCCGACGAACTGGTGCGCACCGTGCGTCGCGTGGTGGAGCAGGGCAGCAGGGTGCTCGGGCTCGCCGCCCTCGACGAGGACGCGAACCCGGCCTACGACCGGGACCTGGCGCAGCGGCTCGCCGATGTCGGCGCCCGCGTCGGGGCGATGACCCCTGGCGAGCTGGCCGCCTTCGTCGCGGAGCAGGTGGGGCGGTGAGCCGCGCCGACCTGCTGGCCCTGACGCCGGACGCGCTGGCCGCGCTGACCAACCGCGGCCTGGTCAAGCGCGCCACCAGGGAGGTGGACGACGGTGCCGGGCCGACGCCTGTGGTCGGCGCCGACGGCATGGTCAGCGGCGAGTACGCCGACGGGGTCCGGGTCGCGCTGCCCGCCGGGGCCGGCCTGGAGGCCGCCACCTGCACGTGCGCGGCCACCGCCACCTGCCGGCACGTCGTCGCCCTGGTGCTGACCTACCAGCGGCTCGCCGACCCTGGCACGCCGACGGGCGCAGCACCACCGGGGCCGCCGGGCGCCACACCACCGGGGCTGCCGGGCGCCACACCGCCCGGGCCGCCGCACGCACCGCCCGGGCTGCCGGGCGCCACACCCCCCGGGCCGCCGCAAGCGGGCTCGCCGGTGACCGTCTGCTCGCCGGGCGAGTTCACCGACGACGCGCTGCGGGGCCTGGTCGGCGCGCGCGCGTTCGAGGCCGCCCGCCGTACGCTGCGGGCCGGTTTCACCGCCCGGGTACGCCGGCCGACCGCGGTGGACCCGGTGCCGTCCGTGGAGCTCGCGGCCTGCTACGTCCGGTTCCTGGTCCCCCACGAGCTGGCCTACGTCCACACCGACGCGACCGACGTGGCGGCCGACCGGCTCGTCCCGCTGGCCGTCTGGGCCTTCCGCGCGGCGGACGAGCGGGCGCCCGACGCCCCCGAGGCGCTGCTCGAGGTCGGCGGAGGCCGCGTCGCGCCCCGGTCCGACGCCGCCCTCGGCCCCGCGCTGGCGCTCACCGAGGAGATCCTGCTCGACGGGGTCGTCCACACCGGCACGGCCCTGGCTGCGACGATCGCCCACGTGCGGCGCGACCTGGACGCCGCGAATCTGCGGTGGCCGCTGCTCGCCGTCGAGGAGTTGGCCGACCAGCTCGCCGCGTACCGCTCGCGGAGCGCCCGGTACCGCCCGGAGGCCACGGCGGCGCTGATCGCCGAGCTGCACGCCCGGCATCGGGCCGCGACCGGCCGGGCCGCCCATCCCCCGGCCTGGACGCTGGGTACCCGGGAGGCGGCGAGCACGCCCCTGCGGCAGGTGCGCCTGGTCAGCCTCGGATGCCGGGTCAGCGGCGGCGCGGGGCCGGACGAGGAGCGGGTCGCGGACGTGTACCTCGCCCACCCCGAAACCGCGTCCGTGCTGATGCTGCGGCAGGGCTGGAAGGCGTCGGAGGGCCACCCGTTGACCGGCGGTGAGCTCAGCCGCAAGCGCGTCGGCGGGGCCACCCTGGGCGCGCTCTCCGCCGGCAGCATGATCAGCGGCTCGGCCGTCCGCAGCGCCAGCCGGACGGTGCGGCTGGTCGGCGGTCGGGGGGCCAGGTCCACCGTCCTCCCGTTCGGCGACGGGTGGGGCGAGCTCCCCCCGGCCCTGCTGGTCCGCGACCTCGCCGAGCAGTACCGGGCGATGGGTGAGCTCGCGCCCCGGCTGGTCCGGCCCCGGGTGGCGGCCGAGTTCGTCCGGGCGGTGGCGATCGGCCGGGTCTGTTCGGTCGGTTACCTCCCCGGCGACCAGCGGCTCACCACGGTGATCGAGGACGAGGCCGGTACGCGCGCCACCGTCTCGGCGAGCTACCGGTCGGTGTGCCCGGGCGCCCTGGACGCGCTCGCGGACGCCCTCAACGGCGTGCACGGCCGGCCTCGTTACGTCAGCGGAATCCTGCGCCGCACGCGGGGCGGGATCGTCGTCGACCCGCTGGCGGTGGTGGCCGGTTCGGATCTGATCGTCGTCGACCTGGCCCCCGGGGGCGGGTCGACCGCGCTCGACGCCGACGAGTCGACCCGCCGCCCCGATCCGGTCGAGGCGGCGGTCGGTGCGGCGCTGTCCCTGCTGGCGGAGGCCGCGCACCACGGCCTTCGGCAGGCGCCCGTGGCCTTGCCCGGTCGACTCGCCGAAGCGGCCTCCGCCCTGGCCCGGTCGGGGCTGCCCCGGGCCGGCGCCTGCCTCGACGCTCTGGCTGCCGCGCTCGGCGCGGAGCCGGGCGGCGCGGCGGCGGTGGCCTGGGTGGAAGCCCAGATCCGGCTCGACGTCACCGACGAATGCCTGTGACGCCGAGCCGGACCTTGTCGCGGCGGCCGGTTAGCCCGCCAGGTAGCGCAGGTCGCGTACGACCTCGGAGACGCCGATCGGGCCGAGGTCGGCGAACCTGGCGCGGGCCCGCTCGGCCTCCGGGTCGCCCGTCGGGCGGGGGTCGGCGGGCCTGGGACAGCAGGAACAGACTGCCGCCTTCGACGGACAGCTGGTCGGGAAGATTCGGACGCAGTTCATCCGCTGGGCCGCGTCGGGTTCCTGCCAATGGAACCCGCGCGAAAACTCAATCTCGACGGTGCGGTCATCGGGCCAGTCGCGCAGCACCGCGTTCCGGTGGTCGTTGAACCGCCAACTCCCGGCGGTCAGCGCGTACAGCTTGCGGGCCTCGACCTCCGTGCCGACGAAGGAACTCAGCTCGTCGGCGTCCGCCTCGGCCCCGGGCAGGCTGATCAACTCCCGGGTGAGCTGCGGGAACGGCTGGGTGATGGCGTAGTCGGCGAAGATCGTCGTCCAGGCCGCCCGGTCGGCGGCGAAGTGCCAGGAGTGGGGCAACCCCACCGTCGCGGCCTCGTCGAGCACGAAGGTCTTGTCGTCGATGTCGGCTAAGGTGCGATCCTCGGCCGCGCGGAACGTGGTCACGACCTCGCCCCGCCCGTCGAAGGTGGCCCACAACAGGCGACACGCCAACTGCCACATCAGAGGATGGTGCACGAAGAGCCGCTGGAACTCCTCGCCGGTCCAGCGCCGACCCACCGCCATCGCCTCCTCCAGGGCGCGGGTCCGCGCCGCGGCGATGTCCTTGACGTCCTTCCTCAGCTCCTTGAAGCGCCGCTGGGCCGCTGCCGCCGACGCCGGGTCGTCTGCGGCCGTCGGGCGGGGCATCCGGGCGAGACGCTTGCCGTCCTGGTCGATGACCCACGGCTGGAACTGCTCGTCGAAGCCGACGGTGAACCGCCGGGGGCCGTAGTCGAGCGTCGTGCGGCCGTCGGCGTCGAGGCCCAGGTGCGGCACGATCCGATCGGCGAGCTGCGCGGGGCTCAGGCCACGGGCCTCGGCGACCGCGTCGATGCGCTCCTCGGCGAACCGACGGAAACCCTCGGTCTTCGCCCTGCTCGACAACCGGTGCAGGGCCGTCAGGGCGGCGTCGGACCCGATCGCCACGAGCACGTCCATGCCGGTACGCACCCGCAGGCTGCTGCCGGTCGCCCAGAGCGGGAAGAGCGACGTCAACGCCGGCACGGTGGTGTCGTCGCCGAGTGCCGCCAGCGCCACCATCGCGAGCTTGCTCGCGTTCGGATACTGCGCGGCCCGCCACTGCTCGAGCACGCCCCAGGCGAAGGCCGCGAGGTCGTGCGGCTCGCAGAGCGCCCGTACCTCGGCGATCCCGGGGTGCGGCGCGTTGATCTTCGACACGGCGAGCAGGGCGCACAACCCGCGCGCCGCGTCCTGGGACAGCACCTCGCCGCCGTCGCGCAGCCGTACCTCGGGCAGGGCCGCGACGACCAGCCACTCCGGCACCTCGGGCACCCGCATCGGCTTGCCGTCCGGCCGGCGCGGCGGGCCCGCGAGCACCGGCACCATCACGCCCGCCGGGCCCTCCGCCGCGCTCGAGAGGTGGGCCTCCACCCGGGCCCGTTCCCTCTCGTCGAGGGCCGGCAGCGACTCGGCGGCCGCCTCCGGATACGCCAGCACGTGGTTACGGAGCAGCTCCGACACCGTCTCGTCGGCATCCGCCGCAGCGGCGGACTTCGCCAGCAGCACCCGCAGGGCACGACGCGGGTCGCGCTTGGCCGCGGTCAGCAACGCCGGACGGAAGTACGTGCGCCCGACCCGGTCCACCAGGTGACCGAACGCCTCGTCCGTCGGCACCGAGGCCAGCGCCGCCACCGCCCGCTTCTCCTCCTCGCTGCTGTCGAACCTGCGGGGGCCCCAGCGGCCGGAGCCGTCCAGCAGGCCCAGCCAGCCCTCGCCGATCCCCGCGCCGCCGGTCGCCACGATCTCCTCCGCCTGGGCCCGCACCGCCGCCGGCAGTGCCTCGGCCGCAGCCGGCAACAGCCGCGGGTCGGCCAGCACCAACGCGCCCACGAGATCCCGGTAGATCGCCGTCTCGTGCGGGTTGACGAGCGTCTCGTCTTTATCGTTGTACGGGCGCATGGGTGTGGGCTCCGCCGTGGCGAGTTCGCCGAGGATCCGCAGCGCCAACACCGGATATCGCGACATCACCACGGACCTCAGGAGCGCACCGGGACGTGCCCGGTCCCCGGCGAGGGCCGCCGGGCACAACAGCCGGAACGCGTCCCCGGTCGGGATCAGCGAGAGCATTCGCACGCCGGCGTTCACGAGCCCATCAGGGCGATCCCACCTGCTGCGCAGCTCGAGCAACTCGCCGTAGACCGGCCCGAACAGCACCGGAACGGCGGCCAACCCGACCGCGTCCAGGACGGTGGCCACCGACACCACCGGATCTTTGGTGATGTGCTCCAGGAACGGGGGCGAGGCGACGTGGTCACGGAGCAGTTCGAGATGACGCACCGTGCTGGCGGCGAGGACCAACAGCCCTCTCAGTCTGCAGAGGTTGCCCCACGTCGAGCACCCCCCCTGCTCCTCGGCCGACCAGCCCGCGGCGGCGGCGCAGTCCTCGTCGACCCACGCCACCTGGGTCGGTACCACATACGACGTCACCACCCGACCGATCGGCGACGTGCGGTACCCGCCGAGGATCTCGCAGGCCCGCTCGTACTCGCCGTCGGTCGCCACCGCCAGGCGGGCCCGCAGCAGACGAGCGGTGGGGACGAGAGCGTTGCGATCGTCGTCACGCCACAGGGACTCGTGTCGCGCGTCAGGCTTGGGCGACCACATCGCGCGCTCGGCGACGAGCCGGGTCATCTCCCCGACGACGCGGGCGGCGAACTCCACCCCGTACTGGAACGTCCACACGTCGACGGAACAGGCCGCCGTCTCGTCGTCCCAGCCGAGGAGCAGGGCGACCATCCCGGCCACGACCGGGTTCATCTCGTCGCCGGGGCCGTCGCCCTCGCGCCAGCCGCGCAGGTAACGCTGGCTCTCGGCCAGCAGCACCGGATCGAACACCACCTCGCGCGACCACACTCTCTCCAAGCGTCGCGAGACCTTGTCGGAGCGCAGCCGGGCGCGCAGCCGCTCGGCCGCGTCGGGCGGGATGGCCCGCCTCGGCGCGGGGTGACCACCCCGGCGGTGATGGATGGTCTTGCCCCACGAGGCGGGCAGCACCCAGGCGCCCTCGTCCGGCAACACGAACTCGCGCATCAACAACTCCCGTAATCGATCGACAGCAGCGGAAGGCTAGACAATCGGTACGACGCGGCTCGCGGACTCGGTCGCGCCTGCTCGCCCGCCGGCCGGCACCGGCGTCAGCGGCCGCGCCGGTAGCGGACGACGAGCGCCCACGCGCAGGCCAACACCGCGATCCCGAACGCCGCCCCCAGGAACGTGTTCACCATCGAAAACGTGATGTTGAGGACGACACTGACCACCAGCGCCACCCAGAGCAGCAGGCGGGTGCGGTCGCTCGTCGCGCGGGCGAGCAGCCCGGCCTGCGGCGTCGACTCGTTGTCCATGTTGCGGTACAGATCCGTCACGGTGTCCTCCTCGGTCGTTGCGCAGAACCGGCCTCGTCGCTTTCCCGACCGGCACAAACGACGCTACGAGCCGGGGCGGCCGCGGACGATCCCGTCAGGTGGACGACTCGGGTACAGCAGGCTGTACTTCCCGCCCCCGGCCCGGCCGGCGTGAACGCCCGGTGCCCTACTGTCGCTGCTGTCCGCACCACGGGAGCGTGAGGGGAGGCGGCGATGGGCGCAGAGAACACCGGCCCGGACACCGCGCGTCGGCGGGACGTCTCTGCCCGCGTACGCGCCGGTCTGGATGCCCTGGAGCGCCTTGTCGGCGGGCTCGGCACCGCCGTGCTGGCGCTGGTGGCGTTGGTGCTGCTGCTGTTCACGGCGGCGGCCTGCCTGGTCGGGGTGGGACTGCCGGCGGTGCCGTACGCGCTGCGGGTGCTGCGGTTGGTCGCCGATCGGGAACGCCACCGGCTCTCCCGCCCCGGCGCGGAGCTTCCCGGTGGCGGGCCGCCGCCGGGAAGCCTGCGGGCCGCCGCGACCGATCGGGGGGTACGGCGGGAGCTGCCCTGGCTGGTCACGCACGCGACGCTGGGGCTGTTCCTCGGGCTGCTGGGGCTGGTGCTGCCGATCAACGTGCTGCGCGACGGCTCGTTTCCGCTGTGGTGGCGGCTACTGCCGGAGGGCGAGGCGACGGCGTCGATCGGGTTCCCGGTGGTCCGCGACACCGTCGGCGCCCTCGGGGTGAGCCTGCTCGGCGTCGGCTGGCTGGTGCTCGTGCTCTTCGCCACGCCCGCCCTGGCCCGGTTGCAGGAGGTGCCCGGTCGCCGGCTGCTCGCGCCCGAACCGGGCGGCGACCTGGTGCTGCGGGTCGCCGAACTGACCGCGACCCGGGCCGCCGCGCTGGACGCGCACGTCACCGAGCTGCGGCGCATCGAGCGGGCGCTGCACGACGGCACCCAGAACCGGATCGTCGGGGTCAGCGTGCTGCTCGGCGCGGCGCGGCGCGCGGTGGCCCGCGACCCGGCCGGCGCGGACGCCATCCTGGAGCGGGCGCAGAGCGCCGCCGAGGAGGCCCTGGCCGAGCTGCGGGCCGTGGTGCGCAGTATTCTGCCGCCGGTGCTCACCGACCGCAGCCTGCCCGACGCGCTCGCCTCGCTGGCCGCGACCTGCCCGGTGCCTGTGCGGGTCGACGCGGACGTGCCCGGTCGCTGCGCCGCCTCGGTGGAGGCGACCGCGTACTTCGTGGTGGCCGAGGCGCTGACCAACATCGCCCGGCACAGCGGGGCGCGGCGGGCCACCGTGCTGGTGCGTCGCGCCGGCGACCGGCTGCTGCTGACGGTCACCGACGACGGTCACGGCGGCGCGGGCGAGCGCCTCGGCTCGGGGCTGCTCGGCATCCGCCGCCGCACCGAGGCGCACGACGGAACCCTGACGTTGACCAGCCCGCCGGGCGGTCCGACCACTGTGGAGGTGAGCCTGCCGTGCGGATCGTGATCGCCGAGGACGACGCGCTGCTGAGGGAGGGGCTGGCGCTGCTGCTGCGCGCCGAGTCGCTGGACGTGGTGGCCACCACGGAGGACGCGGCCACGTTCCTGGCCGCCGTCGACAAGTACGAGCCGGACGTGGCGATCGTCGACGTGCGGATGCCGCCGACGCACACCGACGAGGGGATCGTCGCCGCCGTCGAGGCCCGCCGCCGCCGGCCGGGCCTCGCCGTGCTGGTGCTCTCCGCGTACGTCGAGCAGGCCTTCGCCACCGACCTGCTCGCCCAGGGTGGGGCCCGGCTCGGATACCTGCTCAAGGAGCGGGTGGGCCGGGTGGAGGAGTTCCTGTCGGCGCTGCACCGGGTGGCCTGCGGCGGGACGGCGATCGACCCGGACGTGGTGGCGCAACTGCTGGCCCGGACCCGCCCCGACACCCGGCTGGAGCGCCTCAGCCCGCGCGAGCGGGATGTGCTGGCGCTGATGGCCGAGGGGTTGGGCAACACGGCGATCGCGCAGCGGCTCTTCGTCACCGACGGTGCGGTGCACAAGCACATCCGGAGCATTTTCGCCAAGCTCGACCTCGCCCCCACCGACCGGACGGATCGCCGCGTCGCCGCCGTCCTGCACTACCTCGACGACACCGCGCGTCGTTCCTGACCGTCCGGCAGGGCCGGTTCCGGCTGGGGCTGCTCCGGGCGGGGCTGCTCCGGCTGGGCCGGTTCCGGCTGGGGCTGCTCGGCGCGCAGGCCCAGGCGGCCGCGGGTCGCGACGATCAGCAGCAGGGCCACCACGGTCGACCCGATGAGCTGCACGTGCAGCGTGTCCGCGGTGGGGTCGAGATTCGGGAACACCTCCGACCAGACCAGCGTGTAGGTGGTGTTGATGCCGGCGTGCAGCAGCATGATCAGCGGCAGGCTCTCCCTGGTCTTGTTGAACACCCAGGTCATCACGAGGCTCAGCGGCACGCAGCCGACCACGAACTCGACCGGGTACACCCACGACAGGTTCGGGTACCCGCCCCACTCGGTGAGGAACAGCGGCAGGTGCCAGCCGCCCCAGAGCAGGCCGAGGAGCACGGTGCCGGAGACCGCGCCGTACCGGCGCTGCAGGCGGGGCAGCGCGAAGTCGCGCCAGCCAGGTTCCTCGGCCGCCGCCGTCGTGACGAACTGCAGGAGCAACATCGGCAGGTACGCCGCGAAGACCATGACGCCGACCATCCGGGCCTGGCCCCACGCATCGGGCAGCGCGAAGGTGGAGAGCAGGACCACCGCGGGCACCCCGGCCAGCACCACCAGGTACCAGCGCCACCCCACCTGCCAGCGCACCAGGCGCCGCGACCAGTGCCGCAGCCCGGCGCGCCCGTCGGCGGCGGCGGTCACCAGCAGCGCGGCCGTGACCGGGCCCAGGTAGGCGCCCGGCAGCATGCCGATGAGCTGGGTGGTGCCCAGCACCTCCGGAATGGGCAACGAGATCCAGCCGAGGCCGCTGTCGGAGAGGATGTACGGGATCCACGCGACCCAGCTCAGGCCGTAGGCCAGCGCAAAGAAGGTGGTCAGCGGCCGGCGGTGCACGAGGCGCCGGAAGCCGCCGGGGGCGGGGGGCGGTGCGGTGGTCACTGTTCCTCCTGGGGAGACGATTCGGCTCGGGAAAGGCGGGTCGGCCAGCGGTTTCGGGCCGGTTTCTGCGCCGTCCCCAGCAGACCAGCCGGCCCCGGCCGGGGTCACTCCCGAGACCTGCCGAACCGGGGTGCAGCAGGCACTACCAGCCGGCCGGGTCGGACAGGACGGGCGGCCGTCCCTACGATTGGCGGCATGGCATTGATGCACCGCGCGACACTGCGCCCCACGAAGCTGGAGCTCCTGTCGGCCTGGCTCCCCGGGCGCCCCTGGTTCCGGGGTGAGGGCGGCGCCGACGTGCAGCGCGTCGCGGGGTACCGCTTCGATGACCCCGCCGGCGACGTGGGCATCGAGACGATCCTGGTCCGGGCCGGCAGCGGGCCGGTTCACCAGGTGCCGCTGACCTACCGTGATGCGCCGCTGGACGGTGCCGGGTCTTGGCTCGTCGGCACCTGTGAGCACTCGGCGCTGGGCCGGCGCTGGGTGTACGACGCCTGCGGCGACCCGGTCTACGCCGCGGCCCTGGCCGGGGCGATTCTCGCCGGCACCGGCCAGGCGGAGGAGTACTTCGAGGTGGACGGCCGGCGTGAGCACCGGGCGCTCAGCATGGGGATCGTCGCCGACGGCGCGGGGCAGTCCGACGTCCCGAAGGTCGGCTCGCTCGACCGGGTCGACGACGGCGATCCGACCCGCATCGTCACCGACTCCGTCGAGCTTTCCGTGGTCCGACTGGTCGGTGGCCACACCGGACTGGGCGGGGCCCGGCTGACCGGCACGTGGGACGGGCAGCCTGCGGCGCTGCCGCTGGCGTACGCGTCGCCGCGCTGACGCCTCCTCGGGGCGGGCCCCGGAGGGATTCGGGTGGCCCGGGCCGCCGGTCTCACCTCCACCACCGAGAAGCCGCAGCCAACCGGATACACGGTGATCGGCTCGCACCTGCGGGTCGACGTGGACGACGACAGCCCGGTCGCGCTGGGCCGTCCGGCGGAGGACTTCGAGTTCAACAACAACAACCCGATCCTGAGCCCGAGCAGCACCGGCACGAACATGCTCAGCTACCCGACCGGCGACACCTTCTGGGCCAACGGCTACACCGTCGGCAGCGACGCGCTCAAGGGGACGGCCGCGCTGGTGGACGAGCCGACCGGGGCCGGACGGGCGGTGCTGTTCGCGTACAACCCGCTCTTCCGGGCGTACAACGAGAACGGTCTGCACCTGGTGGCCAACGCGCTGCTGCACCCCGGGCGGGGTTGCCCCGGCGGCACCGCAGCGTGCGACCGGCGTCGACCCGGCCAGCGCCGCTGCGGCCGCCGCCGCACTGGCGGAGAACCTCGGCGGGCAGTGGCGTCCGTTCACCGTCGAGGTGGCCGCCGCGGACCTGGCCCGCACGAGGGCGGTCGTCGGTCGGTTCACCGACACCGCCCGGTTCTCCGTCGCGGACGGCTCGGCCCACCTGGTGGTCCCGAACCCGGACGGTCTCCAGGTCGACGAGCACCCGTTCCTCGGCGACCTGGTGCGGGCCCTGCGGGCCGAGGGGATCCCGCTACGCTCGGTGGTGGGCTGACCGGCGCCCCCTGAGAAGCCGGGCCCGCCGACTCCGGCCTGTCGTCGCGGCGAGCCCCGCCCACCCCGTGCGCTGATCGCCTGAGTGATCGCACGGAAACCTCCCAGCAAGCTTTCCGCAATCAGCAGGCGAGCCACGAAGTCCTACCCCGACGGAGAACGGGGTTGTCGGCGGAGGGTTGCGAGGGAGGGAGGCCAGGCAGCAACCGTCGTCGCCAGGCTGGGGGGATACCTACTCGGCTCCCTTTGCTCTGCTGCCCCCAATGCAACGCTCGCGGAGCGTGACCGACGCTTCCTGCCGTCCGCTCGTGCTGGACCGCGACCTGAAGCGGCCGCGCGTGCTGGTGTAGCGGTGGCTGCAGCAGAGCAAAGGGACGAGTTGGCATGACCCGCCCGGCGCGCCGGCCGATTGAACGGCTGGTTCGCCGGCGCGAGGGAGTCACCGCTGCTTCGATTTCTGATGGCGACGACGGCACCGGGCCTCAGCCGTGGAATCTCGGCCAGTCGGCCTGCGCCAGAGGCGATAGCCTGGAGTCAGGATCCGGTCACCGTGCGCCCATAGCGGTCGAGTCGGTCCGGCACCGCGATCAGCTGACCATCAGCGGCTGGTGATGAGGGATGCCAATGATGAGGACACCCCGGGTGGTGGTGGCCGTCGCGGTCACCGGCGTCCTCTCCGCCGCGACCGTGTTGACGGGGCTAATCACCAACGAGGCGTCGGCTCAGCAGCGTTGGCCCGGCTGGCTGGAGCTCGTCCGCACCCACCCGTGGCACTCACTCGGCGTACTGGCGCTGCTTCTGATCGCTCTGACCGTGCTACTGGCCGCGTTGCCGGAGGGCGGAACGCGGCACGACGCCGCAGGCCACGCGGGAGACCCGAACGACGCCGAGACCCACCCGCCGGAGCCACCGCCGCCCGAGGTTCCGCCACCAGGCCGGACGGCGATCGAGGCGGCGGCCCTGGCTGATGACCGGCACGGGGAGCAACGAGAGCGGTTGACGCGACTCTCCACGGGGTTGGTCGCCCGGCTCGGCCGGCGACGGACCGCATACCCCCTCGATCTGAGCCTGGCCGAGCTGCATCGGATGGACCTGTTCGTGCCCAGTCGGCTGGTTCCGTACCACGAGCGGGACACCGAGACGGGCGAGCGGGCCGTCGCGGCGCTGGTGGTACGCCTACGGCGGGGCGAGTCGGTGCTCCTGTTGGGCGATCCAGGGTCGGGGAAGAGTCTCTCGCTCTACGGCGTGGCGCTCGCCCTTCAGAAGGCCGACCTGCTGCCGATCCCGCTGCGCGCGCTGGACGCGCCGGAGCCGCGCACCCCACCCGCCGGGACACCACGCAGCGCCACCGGTTGGTAACGTGGCGGCAAAATTGACGGGCCAATTGAGGTGAACGTCCATTGGGGAGGGCTCGTGTGGTCGGACGAGGCCGCGCTGGACGAGGCGACGCGCCGGCTCGACGACTGGGAGTCGTCCCTCGCGGCCCGAGCGGCCCGGGCCAGGACGCTGTCTGCGCAGGTCCAGGCGCTGACCGGTACGGCCTCCAGCCCCGACCGGGCGGTCGAGGTCACCGTCGACTCGTCGGGTCTACTGGTCGACCTACGGCTCGACGAACGCACCCGGCGCGACGCCGCGGCCCACACCGCTCGGCAGATCCTCGACACCACCCGGGCCGCCCGCGCCGACCTCCTCAGAAGGGTCACCGAGGTGACCACCCGGACGCTCGATGTCGACGACCCGACAGCGGCGGCGCTCGTCGACTCGTACCGGCGCCGGCTCGATCCGGACCAGGGCACACCGGATGCCCGGCGGTGAGGGCATTCAGGTCGACCCCGCCGACCTGAACCGTCACGCCGCACGCCTCGACCGCAGCGCCGGCAACCTCGACACGGCCGGCCAGGCCGGCCAACGCGTCCGGTTGGGCGCGGAGGCGTACGGGCAGCTCTGCGCCGTGATGCCGCTCCTGCTCGACGGTCTCCAGCAGACCCTCGTCCACGGTGTCGACGCCGCCGCCGGCTCAGTACGCGACACCGCGGGCAGACTGCGCACCGGCGCCGAGCGCTACCGGGCCTCCGACGCCAGGGCCGAGCGGCTGTTGCAGCGCGTACGGGACAGCCGTTGACCGCCAATCCCCTCATCGCCCCGGCCGCCGACACCCCGCCCGACGCGTGGGCCGGCATCTGGATCTGCGAGGACATCGCGCTCATCGCCCAAGGGGTACGCGACGGTAGCTGGATCGACGGCACGCTGGGCGTGGTCAGCGTCGGCCTGGACGCCCTCGCCTTCGTCTCCGACCCGGTCGGCGCACTGCTCCAGTACGGCATCGCCTGGCTGATCGAGCACGTCAAGCCGCTCAGCGAGGCACTGGGCTGGCTCGCCGGCGACCCCGCGCAGATCACCGCTCACGCCCAGACCTGGCGCAACGTCGCCGCCTCGTTGCGGGAGGAGGTCGCCGAACTGGCCGGCACCGTCCGCGCCGACGTCGCCGGCTGGGGCGGCAGCGCCGGCCCGGCCTACCGCACCTGGGCGAGCGAACAACAGCAGGCCATCACCGGGCTCGCCCAGGGTGCCGACACCCTCGCGGCCATCACCGAAGGAGCCGCCGGGTTGGTCGCCGCCGTCCGGCTGCTGGTCCGCGACGCCATCGCCACCTGCGTCTCGCGACTGATCGTGTACGCGGGCGAACTGGTCGTCACCGGAGGGTTCGCCGCCCCTCTGGTGGTGGAGCAGGTGACGACGTTGGTGGCGTCGTGGGCGGCGCGGATCGCCCGGCTGCTACGGGGGTTGCTGGCGAGCCTACGGCGCTTGATGCCGCTGATCCGGCGACTCGGTGAGCTAATCGAGAAGCTGAAGCAGGCGCTCGGGCGGTTGACCACCGGCAGTGGATCGCCGAGGCATCGAGGCGGCCGGAACGAGAAGCAAGAGCTGTTGACCGAGCTGAGCCAGCAGGGCGTGAAACATAATCCGGAGGCGATAGTAGCGATCGGCCGAGACCCGAACGGAAGGATCGTCTTCCTGGAGATTGGGAACACACGTGCCGGCCTTGCCCACATCACGAGCCGCCACGCCAACGATTTCACCGCCATCGGCGTTCCGGAGGAGAGCATTGCGAAGCTGGTGTTTGCTGCAGTTACCGAGGGTGAAATTGTCGGCATGCAACGGACACGCCCGATCCACGAGGTGTTGGTCGAGGGTAGGGTCTACAAGGTCGCCGTCTCCGTCGGCAACAACGGATTCATTGTGGGGGCGAACCCAGTTGGACACTAGCGTTCCAACCGTGCGGGTCATGGCGGACTACGAGAGTTTCCCGACCTGGCTGACCGGAGCCGCCAGAGTCGGCAACATCAACCCGGGCGAGCTGTCGATCTCGGACAGTCTGGCGGGTTCGCTGCTGCGCTGGGCACAGGCGTACGACGACACCCTCGACCCGGATGATCCGACGGCCTCGGGGTTCTCCAGCTCGAGCCAGGAAGAGGATTTCTACCGCAACGGCTACGAGCTGGCCCGGCTGCTCGCCACGGAACTCTCGGACCGGTACCACGTCGAGTACTTCGACGGACGAACTGGCCAACTGGTCAGCGTCGACAGGTACGGCTGGTAGCGAGCCAGGAAGTGCAGGAGATGCTCGGCGTCTCCCGTACACGCGCCTACCAGATCACCAACTCGAAGTCCTTCCCCGCCCCGGGGGCCGTCCTGCCGGTCGGGCGCATCTGGCGCACCGAGGACGTGAAGCGCTGGATCAGCACTTACCGACCGAGTCTCCAGGACACGGAAGAATAGGCAGCCCTCCGTGAGGAGTGCGCGCGTCCCACCACGCGTGCCCACCGCTGCTTCGTGCGGCCCGTAACCACGGCATCTCCAGGCAAGGATCAGGACGGGCCCGGCATACCACATGTCGCCGTCCCACCCATTCCGCGATCTTGCACTTCGGGCCCTCGATACACCCCTTGTGCCCCCTTCGCCCGGGCCGCAACTGCAAGATCGGCGCGGGTGGGGTGGGGTGGGGTGGGGGTGGGGTGGGGTGGGGGTGGGGGTGGGGGGCTGCTCGATCTGCGGTTGGCGCGGCAGGGGTCAGCCGCTTCGACTTGCTCGTCGATGTTCCGAATCGCATGCCTTGTGCCTGCTGAGGCGCTCACCGACGCCTGATCCGATTCGGATGGCGCCTGCCGTCCATCGTGGCTGTGACAGGGGCTGCGGCTGGCACGGCGAATCGGGTGGCCGTCGGCTTCGCAGCGCACCGCCCTACTCGGCGACCTGCCGGATCACCCGGTCAGTGGTGCCAGGAGTGCCACAGTGCCGCGTACGCCCCGCTGGCGCGGACCAGCTCGTCGTGGCTGCCGAGCTCGGTGATGCGGCCGTCCTCCATCACCGCCACTCGATCCGCGTCGTGCGCCGTGTTGAGCCGGTGCGCGATGGCGATGACGGTCCGCCCGGTGAGCACCGCCGCGAGGGCCCGCTCGGTGCGCCGGGCGGTGGTCGGGTCCAGCGCGGCGGTCGCCTCGTCGAGGATCAGCGTGTGCGGGTCGGCGAGCAGCAGCCGGGCCAGCGCGAGTTGCTGGGCCTCGGCCGCGCCGAGCTGCCGGGCCCCGTCGCCGAGCGGGGTGTCCAGGCCCTCGGGCAGGTCGGCGTACCAGCCTGCGCCCACGGTGGTCAGCGCCGCGCGCATCCGCTCGTCGGAGACGTCGGGCGCGGCGAAGGCGAGGTTGTCGCGCAGCGAGCCGATGAAGACGTGGTGTTCCTGGGTGACCAGGGCGATCCGGCGACGCCGCTCGGCCGGGTCCAGGTCGGTGACCCGGCAACCGCCGAGGCTCACCTCGCCCTCGCGGGGGGCGTCGATGCCGGCGAAGAGCCGGGCCAGGGTCGACTTCCCCGCCCCCGAGGGGCCGACGACGGCCAGCCGCTCGCCGGGGCGTACCTCCAGGTCAATGCCGTGCAGGACGTCGCGGCCGTCGGCGTACGCGAAGCGCACCCCGCGCGCGACGAGCCGCTGCCCCGGCGGCGCGGAGACCGAGCCGGGCGGCTCCGGTGGCACCTGGCCGACGCCGAGCACCCGGGCGTACGACGCGATGCCGCGCTGCGCCTGCTCGGTCCACTGCAGCGCCCGGTCCAGCGGATCGATGGCCTGTTGCAGGTAGAGCGCGGCGGCGACCACCTCCCCCAGCGACACCGTCCCCCGGGACAGCAGGTACCCGCCGGCGAGCAGCACTGCGGCGACCGGCAGCGGGTAGCTGGCCTCCACCACCGTGAAGAAGACCGTCCGCAGCGCCAGGGTCGCCCGTCGGGCACCCCAGAGCCGGGCGATGCGGTCGGTGCCGTGGGCGATCCGCTCGTCGGCCAGCCGCAGCGCCTCCACCGTGCGGGCGCCCTCCGCGGTGGTGGTCAGCGTCTCGGTCAGCTCGGCGGTGGCGGCCCCCTCCGCGAGGTAGGCGGGGCTGGCCCGACGCAGATACCAGCGGGTCACCCACCAGATCGACGGCAGCCCGGCCAGGGCGACCAGGCCGAGCAGCGGGTGCAGCAGGAAGACCGCCCCGTACAGCAGCGCCAGCTGCGCCGACGCGATGACGATGGTCGGCACGACGTCGCGGACGGTGGTGCCGACAGTGGACACGTCGACCGAGCTGCGGGTCGCCAGGTCCCCGGAGCCGGCGCGCTCGACGACGGAGACGGGCAGGGCGAGGGTCCGCCGGACGAACTCCTCGCGCAGCCGCGCGACGGCCCGCTCCCCGAACCGGTGGCCGGCGTACTGGGCGTACCGGGAGATCAGCGCCTGCGCCAGCACGCAGCCGGCGATCGCCAGCGCCAGCCGGTCCACGGTGGCCGCTCCGGTGCCCGCGCTGACCTGGTCGACGATGCGGCCGAGCAGCCACGGCGCGGCCAGCCCGGCGACCGTGGCGGCGACGTGCAGCACCAGCACGACGGCGACCGCCCGCCGGTCCTCACCGAGCAGGCCCACCGTGGCCCGGCGTACGGCGGCCCGGTCCGCGACCGGCAGCCCAGTCACCGCAGCGCCCCCTCGGCCCCGGCGGATGGGTCGAGATCCGCGGCGTCGAGATCCGCTGCGTCGCCGTCGCGGGCCACCAGCGCCCGGTAGCCCCGGTCGCGGTCGAGCAGCTCGGCGTGGGTGCCGGTGGCGACGATCCGGCCCGCGCGCAGGTGGGCGACGGTGTCGGCGTGGCCGAGCAGCAGCGGCGAGGTGGTGAGCAGGATGGTGGTCCGGCCGGCCCGTGCCGCGCGTAACCGCTCGGCGATCCGGGCCTCGGTGTGCGCGTCCACGGCCGACGTGGGGTCGAGCAGGATCAGCACCTCTGGTTCGGCGAGCAGCGCCCGGGCCAGCCGGACCCGCTGCCGCTGGCCGCCGGAGAGGGTGCGGGCCCGGGTGCCGATCGGGGTGTCGAGGCCGTCGGGCAGGCCGTCGGCGACGTCCTCGGCCGAGGCGGCGCGCAGGCCCGCCGTCAACCGCGCGTCACCGCCAGGGGTGCCGGCCGGATGGTCGTCACCCCGGTCGGCGCCGCTCGCGCGACCGGCCCGGTCGGCGCCACTTGCCCGGTCGGCGCCACTTGCCCGCCCAGCCCGGTCGCGGACCCGGCCTGCTCGGTCGGTCGGGCGGCCGGCGCGGAGGATGTCACGCAGGGTGCCGGCGAAGAGGTAGGAGTCGTGCTCGGCGACGAGGATCCGGGCGCGTACCTGGTCGAGCGGGACCGCCGTGAGCGGCACGCCGCCCCAGGTGACGTCGCCGACGACGTACCGGCCGAGCCGGTCGGCGAGCGCGACGGCCTCGCCGGGGTCGGCGGCGGCGACGCCGACCAGCCGGCCGTCGGGCACGGTCAGCCCGCTGGCCGGGTCGTGCAGGTCGGCGGGGCCGGCCGGCGCGGCCCTGGTCCCGGGCCGACGGGTGGCGGGCACGGCCGGCGACGCGGTGCTGGCGGGCGCGGCCATCGGCCCGGCATCGTCGCACGGACCGCCACCCACGTCGTCGGGGGCCAGCCTGAGCAGGGTGACGATCCGGCCGGCGGCGACCCGCCCTCGGATCAGCTGGTAGCCGCCCTCCAGCAGGAACCAGACCGGCACGATGAGGGTCGCTACGTAACCGTAGACGGCGACGAGCTGCCCGATGGTGATCTCGCCGGTCACGGCCATCCGGGCGGCGAGCCACACCACGGCCGCGAGGAACAGCCCCGGCATGCCGGCCGTCAGGGCGTCGATCCAGCTGTTGACGGCCCCGACCCGGTAGCCCTCGGCCAGCAGTCGCCGGGACCCGGCGGCGTACCGGCGGGCGAACAGTCCCCGGCCGCCGACCCCGGCGAGGACCCGCAGCCCGGCCACGATGTCGCCGGCCCGGGTGGTGAGGTCGCCCTGCTGCTGCCGGTAGGCCGACTCGGCCCGGTCGAGGCGGCGCAGCAATGGCCCGACGACAAGGGCGATCGCCGGCACGCCCAGCAGCACGCACCCAGCGAGCAACGGGGACACCGACCAGAGCACAACGGCGATGACCGCGTACGCGACGACCGCGCCCACCCCCGGCCCGGTCAGGGTCAACACGTGCGAGGTGTGGCCGATGTCGGAGCCGCCGACGGTGGCCACCTCCCCGGCGGCGAGCCGGCGCGGCAGCACCGCACCGATCCGGGCCAACTGGCGTAGCAGGACCGCCGCCGAGCGGGCCGTCGCGTCCTCCCGGACGAAGGTCATCGTGCGGTGCCGCATGATGCCGAGCCACGCCAGGACCACGCCCGCGAGGACGATCGCCGCGACCCAGAACGCCAGGGCCGCGTCGTCGCCGGCGCGCAGCCCGTCATCGACGGCGCGGGAGATCAGGTACGGCCGGACGGCCAACCCGATCATCCAGGCCGTGCCGAACGCGCTGCCCCGCAGCACCCGCCAGGGCTGGCAGCGCACCAACCACCAGATGTACCTCAGCGGCCCCCTCGTGTCCGGAACCCCGGGATCGGCGTGGGGAATCTGCGGCGGCACCCGCCCACGCTACCGGCCCGGCGCCGCGCCGTGCAGGCCCTTAACATCGATCCCGCACGATCCGCCCATCCCGCCCGGTCGCCGCCTCAGACCGTCGGCGCGGTGAGGAGGTAGTCGTCGGCCTCCGCACTCCACTCCAGGTGGACGGCGCCGGCGGTCGCCGCCGCCTTGCAGAACTGGAGGAAGCCGCGGTAGCCGAGCTTCTTTTCGCTGAAGTCGGGCCGGACCCGGCGGAGCTGGTTCTTCAGCCCGGACAGGGCCACCGCCCCGTCAGCCCCGGCCAGGTCCTGGACCACGGAGCGCACCAGCCCGAACGCCACCTCCTGGTCGCCGTGTTCGGGCAGGGACACCTCGGGGTCGCCCTTGGCCGGGCCTTCCGCCAGCTCGACCACCCGCTGCGCGGCGAGGTGCCGCAGCAGCTCACCGAAGGTGCGGAACCCGTAGTCGGACTCGCTGAAGGTCGGGTCCTTGCGCAGCAGGGTGCGCTTGAGCGTCGAGGCGGTCACCTCGCCGCCGGAACTGCCCTGGAGGCCGGCGACGGTCTGGGCCACCAGGACGGCGAGGGTGTCGGCGTCGCGGGCCGACTCCTCGGCTGCCTGCTGCGGCTCGGGCTCCGGCTCCTGCTCCACCGGCTCCACCGGCGGCGGCTCGGCGTTGGGCAACCGGGCCGGCCGGCCGCGCCGGCCACGGGTCGGCGGGGCGTCGACGCCTTCGAGGCGGTCGTAGTAGAGGAACTCGTCGCAGGCCGGTGGCAGCAGCGCGGAGGTGGACTTCTCCACGCCCACGCCGATGACCCGCTTGTTCAGCTCCCGCAGCTTGTGCACCAGCGGGGTGAAGTCGCTGTCGCCGGTGCAGATCACAAACGTCGAGACGTACGCGCGCTCGAAGGCCAGCTCGATGGCGTCGACGGCCATCTTGATGTCGGCGGCGTTCTTGCGGGAGGCACCCATCCGCTGCGGCATCTCAATCAGCTCGACGTGGGACCGGGTGAGCATCCGGCGGTCCTCGTCGAAGTACGACCAGTCGGCGTACGCCCGGCGGACGACCACCCTGCCACGCTCGGCGAGGGCGTCGGCGATGGGGCGCAGGTCGAAGGCCATGCCGCCGAGGTGTTCGCGCGCCCCCAACGCGAGGTTCTCGTAGTCGAGGAATAGGGCGATCCGGTCTTCTTGATCCACGCCGCCAGCCTACGCCGGGGTGCCGGCCCAGCAGGCCGTACGTGCCGTGGCGGGAGCGAACGCGTCGCGCGGGCGCTCCGCCGGGAAGATCGTCTCACGTGGGAGAGCCGGGCAGCTCCCGGATGACTCCCCCGCCGGCCCGCGCCCGACTGGTCGATCACTCAGGGGTGCCCCTGCGCGGGGTGCCCGAGCGGAGTCAGCTAGGAAGATGACATGCCCCGCTACCTGCTCTTTCCCGGACGCCACCATCTGCTGACCCGGTTCCAGGCGGAGTACCTGCGCCGGCTCGCCGCAGCCGGAGCCGACGAAACCGGGGACCACCGCAGCGACGACGAAGCCACCGTGGTCTGGGCGGTCACCTCCGCCAACCACGAGAACACCCGGCGCAACCCGGTGCCCTACCACCGCCGGGAGGCGGCGATCGAGCGGTTCAGCGTCCTGGCCGGGCTACTCTCGGTGGTCGTCCCGGTCTTCGACACCGCCGCGACGGACCGGTTCGCCGAAGTGACGCTGAAGAACGTGGCGGCGGCCACCGGCCTGGAGCTGAGCCCCGCCGACACCGTGGTCGCCTGCTCCACCCCGGAGGTGGCCGCGCTCTACGAGGGGCTCGGCTTCCCCATCGCCGGGGTGGAGGCCGAGGTCGAGCCGACGCCCGCCCGGCCGTGGGAGGTGCTGCTGCGGCTCGCCGCGGGCGACCCGTCGTGGCGGGGCCTCGCCCACCCGGCGACCATCGACGTGTACGCCCGCTACCGCCTCGACGACCTGGTTCGGGCGGTGGTCAACGACCCGGTCGTCGGCGACGAGGGCGGTCTGACCCCGACCCGCGACTACCGGACGTACGCCGAGGCGTTTGCCGACGCCGCGCAGCGCAAGTGGGCGGCGGTGCGCGAGCACGTCCGGCCGGGCCGGATCGTCGACATCGGCTGCGGCGCCGGTGCCGTGCTGGAACTGGCCGACCGGGAGCCGGCCCTGCGGGAGAGCGACCTGATCGGCGTGGAGGTGGCCCGGCAACTGTTCGAGGAGTGCGTGCACAAGAAGGCGCAGGGCTTCTTCACCAATCCCAACGTCTTCTTCTACCGCCGCAACGTGCTCGGCGGGGCGGTCTTCGCGCCGCGTTCGGTGGACACCACGATGACCTTCGCGCTGACCCACGAGATCTGGTCGTACGGTGAGCAGATGGCCTCGCTGCGCCGCTTCGTGCGGGCCATCTACGACCACACCGTGCCGGGCGGGGTGTGGATCAACAGTGACGTATGCGGGCCGGACGGCCAGGACCGGACGGTACGGCTGCGCCTGGCGACCACCGATGGCGCGAACCCGGCCCGGCCCCGCACCGACCTGGCGTCGCTGTCACCGCAGGAGGCGGCGGCCCACGTCGCCGGGCTGTCGACGCGGGCCCGGCTGGACCAGTTCGCGGTCGACTGGCGGTTCCCGCTGGCCTACCGGCCGGTGCCGGGCCCGGACGGGCCCGGCTCGGCGGGCTCGGACGGGGCGGTCGTGGAGCTGATGTTGGGCGCGGCGATGGACTTCCTGACCCGCAAGGACTACACCGACAACTGGCTGTCGGAGACCCAGGAGCAGTTCTGCGGCCTGGAGTACGCCGATTGGAAGGCGCTCCTGGCCGACGTCGGCTTCGAGGTCGACCCGGCCAGCGGGCCGTCGCGCAACGACTGGATCGCCGCCAACCGCCTCGCCCCGGTGGCCGCCCTCTCCACCGTGGATGGCCGGCCGCTGGACTGGCCGGTCACCCACGTCCTGCTGGTGGCCCGCCGCCCGGTCAACACCTGACCCACCCGACCGGCCCGGTCGGCGGCTCAGGGAGTGAGCGGGTCCACGACAGAACAACCTTGAACGCCCGGCGACCGGCATGACATTCTTGGGCGTCGATAGTCAGCCGCGCGGGGCTGAGCGTCGTCCATTGGGCAACCGGAGGGCCGCCACGGCCTGCGGGGGACGACGGCAGGCACGACGACACCAGCAGCGTCCGTTCACGAGTCCGCCCGGCCCCGCCGCGTACCCAGGTGTGACCTGGCCGCCCCCGGCCCGGGTGAGTCTCCGTCGTGGTCCACGAAGGAACCCCGCATGAACATCCTGAGCAGTTCCGGCCATCGAGAGCACCTCCCACCGCCGCGCCGGTCGCGGCCCCACCGGCATCGCCGTAGCGCGTTCGCGGCGAGCCTGCTGCTGGTCGCGGGGGCGCTGACCGTGCTCGCCCCCACCAGCGCCGGCGCGGCCGTCGACCCGGTCGCCGTCGCCGTCAACGCGCGGGCGGGGCTGGCGACCGTGCCGGAGACCGCGCTCGGCGTCAACCAGGCCATCTGGGACACCAACCTGGGCACCAACCAGACGTCGGACCTGCTGCGCGCGGCCGGCGTGAAGATGCTGCGTTACCCCGGCGGCTCGTACGCCGACATCTACCACTGGAAGACCCACACCGCTCCCGGCGGGTACGTCGCCCCGAACACCGACTTCGACACCTTCATGGCCGGGGCGCGGCGGGTCGGCGCCCAGCCGATGATCATCGCGAACTACGGCACCGGCACCCCGGCGGAGGCTGCCGACTGGGTCCGCTACGCCAACGCCACGAAGGGCTACGGCGCTAAGTACTGGGCGGTCGGCAACGAGAACTACGGCAACGGCCACTACGGGTCGGTCTGGGAGGCCGACGACCACCCCGACAAGAGCGCCACCCAGTACGCCCGGCTGGTCATCGACTACGCCGACGCGATGAAGGCGGTCGACCCCACCATCAAGGTCGGCGCGGTGCTGACCATGCCGGGGAACTGGCCAGACGCCATCACCGCCGGCAGCGACCCCGGGTCGTGGAACGCCACCGTCCTCTCCCTCGCCGGCCCGAAGATCGACTTCGTGGACGTGCACTGGTACCCGGGTGGCAGCGCCGCCGAGTCGCTGGCGCGCACCGCGCACATCGACGACGCGGCCTACCTGCTGCGCCAGCAGATCGCCCGGTACGCCGGGCCGGGCGCGGAGCGCATCGGCATCAGCTTCACCGAGCTGAACGTCGACAACGGCCGGACCACCCAGCCGGGCGCGCTCTTCCTCGCCGACGCCTACAGCGACCTGCTGGAGAACGGCATCTTCACCGTGCAGTGGTGGAACGTGCACAACGGCATCGGCACCGTCTCACAGGTGGCCGGGCAGACCGACTACGGCGACTTCGGCATCCTCTCCAGCGGCAGCTGCACCGCCGACGAGTCGGCCTGCGAGCCGCCGCTGAACACGCCGTTCGCCCCGTACCACGGGCTGTCCATGATGAACCTCTTCGTCCGGGCCGGTGACCAGCTCGTCCGCGCCGGCACCGATGCGCCGCTGGTCACCGCGCACGCCGCCCGCCGGGCCAACGGCGACCTCGCGGTGCTGCTGGTCAACAAGGACCCGGAGAACGCGCACCCGGTCACCATCGACTACGCCGGGTTCGCCCCGTCGAGCGCCGCGCCGACGGTCTACACGTACGCCAACGGCGCCACCGCGATCGCCAGCGGGCAGTCCGGCAGCGCCACCAGCCGGGTCCTGCCGGCGTACTCGCTGACCACCCTCGTGCTGCGCCCGGCCACCGCGGTCACCGGGCAGCCCAGTGCGCCGGGAACGCCCACCGCCTCCGCCGTCACCGACCAGGGCGCGACCATCTCCTGGCCCGCGGCCACCCCGGGCCGCAGCCCGATCGCCAAGTACGAGGTGTACCGGCAGCACGGGACGGTCAGTGAGCAGCTCGGCGAGACCTCGGGCACCAGCCTGACGGTCGGTAACCTCGTGCCCAGCACCAGGTACACGGTCAACGTGGTGACCCGGGACACCGCCGGCCGGGTCTCCTGGTCGTCGGCGCCGCTGACCTTCACCACCGCCGCCGTTGCCACCAGCACCTGCGCCGTGCGCTTCGCCAACACCAACGACTGGGGCAACGGCTACGTCGGCGCGGTCGACATCATCAACACCGGCGTCGACCCCATCGACGGCTGGACGCTCACCTGGACCTGGCCGACCGGCTGGCAGCAGGTCAGCAGCGGGTGGAGCGGCACCTGGGAGCAGGTCGGCCGGACCGTCCGGGTGACCAGCACCGCCGACAACCGGCGGCTGGCCGGGGGCGGGGGCGCCACGAGCGCCGGCTTCGTCGGCGCGTACAGCGGCCCGAACGTGCCACCGGCCTCGTTCACCCTCAACGGCGTCCCCTGCACCGTCCGGTGACCCCACCGTCGGCCCGGGGGCCCGGCACCCGCCGCCTCCCGGGCCGACGGCCCACCCCCGCGCACCCGGCGCCTCTGTGCCTCCCCGAAATGCCACCGGATCTCAGGCCAGGCCGGTGAGGATGTGGCGTTTGATGGCGACGGTGACCGCGGCGGTACGGTCTGCGCCACCGGCGATCTGCCACTGGTCGTCCTTGACGACGAACCATCCGCCAGGGAGGCCCTCAACGAACGACTGCGCGATTACCGAACGCGCATCCGACTCGCCTGAGTACTTGACCAACCGGTGACTGCGCTGCCTAACCTCGGCCGTTCGGTAAGGGCTGTCCACGGACTGGGCTGAGAACGAAGAATCGCCAGTATTGACGAACCCGGGCAAGACCTTCGACTGGCGGCTCGGTGACCTACGAACTCGGGCTTTTGCAGGAAGGTTCGATGGTAAGATCGTCGTCGTTTTCGTAGCAAAGGAGGGGCCCTACCAGGGGAGCGCGATGACCGCATTCGCGCCCAATGCGAGCAAGATGGCAGCGTGGGGTCTGGAAGGTATTGAATGAACCGCGTATTGGATGCGATCCACTGGGACGGAACCACTCCCGTAGTCAGCCTGTTCCTCATTTCTACAAATCAGGAAGCCCTTGATCTCGCGGTGGCGTGGGGAAACGACGCCCCGAGGAGGATCAGGACTTATCGCCTGGAGGATGACCGCCCTGACGCCCACTTGCAACTGGTCCACGAGTATGATTTTGAGTTCGAGTTGCTACCTGCGGATCTTAAGCAGCACCTGGAGTCCTGCTTGCGTATGGCATGCGAGCAGGGTAATTCTGTGGCCTGGCTCGCGTTCGAGGGGTCATTTCACTTTGACCATATTTTGACCGAGGACGTGACTGACCAGATCTATGGCGCTTGCGCCACCGGCGATACACCATTGGTGGTGCTTGATTACGAACCGACTGCCCGGAGGGCCCTAGCTGAGAGAATCCGTGACTACCGGTTACGTTTGAATCTCAATTGAACAACCAGCCAATCGGAGTGAACTGGGCCCGCCGCACTAGTTCTCGTAGTGCTGCGGCTACAGTTCTGTTGGCAGAGGCGAGGGAGCCGCCGTCACGGTTGCCGTCGAACGACCGCATTACCTGCGAATTACCCTGCGATCGCACTTCAACGCTCCCGCCGGCACCATCCAATGCCAGTTAAGGCAGAGGGACCGGTGGGCGGCACTGAAGCCACCCACCGACCCGTGTCACGGCGAGTCATCTACGGCAATCCATTCGAGTGCCGATTATCAACGTGCTACGGCCACGAGGGGCGCTCCCGCCGGGGTGGTGAGGTCAAACTTCTCCCAGGCCCCGATGACCGTCGCGCTGGCGATCAGGGCGCCGGCTCCGGCATTGGCGACGCTGACGTACTTATTCACGACGGGCCGCCCAGTGGAGTGCGCGAGCAGGCTGATACTTCCGTCGGCGTTCGTCACCACCCTGAATCTGCTTACGTTGGCGCTGCTAACTGCAGCAGGTCTGCCGCCTATTCGAGGCAGCCGTTGAATCTGTCGACGTTGCCGAGTTGCGCCCAGCCCTGGGCCTCCTGCTGGCTGGCCAGCGCGATCAACTTTGGGCTGACGTCGCCTCGTATCCGCTGGGCGGCGGCGGCCAGGCCGATGACGGCGGCCGGGTCGCTGTCAAGGGTGGCGATGTTGCTCTTTCGCACGAGCATGTACGCCACCATCTCGTCGTCACCGGCGGCCTACGCCCACTGCGATGCCCGGTCGGACCAGTGCAACGCTCAAACACCGTCATCGCTGCGCAGCGAGGTCGCGGCTACCAGGAGTTCCGCGATGCTCGTGTCACCGGTGACCGAGATGCCGGGCAGCCGTGTGATCGGGGTGCCGCCGATGATGCAGGCTTTCCACTCTCGGGTGGAAGCAGCGATGGCCGCGTCGGCCAGGCCAGGTTCGGTTACCCGGTCGATCACGGTGGCGTCGGCCGTCATGGCGGCGTGGTAGTGCACGGGCGAGAGGTTCTCCTGGCGGGAGTCTGTCAGCGCCAGCGACACCGTCCGCAGGTCGGGGTGGTTCGCAACGGGACGGGCGTGGGCGCGCATCGCGAGGACGAGCGTGTCCGGGCTCATGTCGGCATCGAAGGGCATCGAGGGTGATTGCACAGCCCATGCCGACAGGGCCGAGTTGATGACCTCGAGTTGACGGCCCCAGGTGGTGAGTTCGTAGACGTCTGCCCGGCCCGGGCCGGGCAGACGACGTCGCACGGCAACCTCGTGAGTGGTCAGCTCATGGAGTCGCCGGGTGAGGATGCCCGGCCCGATACCGAGGACGTCGCGCTGCAGGTCGGCGAAGCGCTTTGGTCCTAGCAGCAGCTCACGCACCACGATCATCGTCCATCGCTCGCCGATGAGGTCCAGTGCATGCGCAGCCGCACAGCCGTCGTTGTACGAGCCGTAGCTCCGCCGGGACACCATCTACACACGGTACTACTTTTACAGTAGTGTTCACTACTGATTAGGTAGCACACGGATCGACGACCGTGACCGGAAGGTGCTTGTCATGACCCACGCAACCGACGCAGGGCTTTGGGGCCTCGTCCACGCCGCGCGCCGCTCCCTGGCCGACGACCTGTCCGGTCTCGACGCCGCACAATGGCACCAACCGACCCTGTGCACCGGCTGGGACGTGGAACACGTCGTCGCCCACCTGACCGCCACCGCCACAACCGGTAGGTGGCGATGGATCCGCAGTATCGTGCTCGCCGGTTTCCGCCCCGCCGTGCACAACGAACGTCGCCTACTCGAGCACCTGGGACCTACCCCCGCGCAGACGCTCACCCGATTTGAGGCCGTTGTTGAGGCGACGGTCGCCCCGACCGCAGACACGGCCGCCTACCTGGGTGAACTACTTGTCCACAGCCAGGACATCCGGTGCCCCCTGGGCATCAGCACGGAGCCGGACGTCCGGGCGCTCACGGCAGTGGCGGATTTCTACGCCCGACGCAACTTCACCGTTCCCAGTAAGACCCTCGCATCAGGGCTACGGATGACAGCCACGGACGGCCCGTTCCGGGCGGGAGAGGGCGCAACGGTCTCCGGTCCGACCCTGGCACTGGTGATGACGATGGCCGGCCGGCGCGCATACCTCGATCACCTCGAAGGCGATGGTCGCGACATCATCGTTGACCGACTTGGATGACGGCGGGCGTTCACGCAGCGCTGCCGCCTCGAAATCCAGCACATCCGCGATGTGACCTTCCGTGAAGATCTCCACCAAGCCAGAACCGGCACCGGACCCGCTGTCACCGCCACGCTACGTAACATCGCGATTGGCTATCACCGCACCACCGGCGCGACCAACATCGCCCGCGCCACCCGAAACGCCAACCGCCGACCTCACGACCTCATCGCTGCCGTGACCAGCAGCTACCCCGCAACGCAATAGCCCTGGGCTACCAGCCGGGCCAGGTGGTCGGCGAGGGTCCGGCGCGGCCGGTACCCCTGCGCACGCGCCCGACCGATGTCCAGCACCATCTCCCGGGCCAGCTGGTCGACGGCGTACCGGGTCAGCGCCGGCGCGCGGCGGGTCAACCGCGACAGCCCGGTGGCGGTCGCGGCGGCGGCGTCGGCCAGCCCCACCGGCACGCGCAGCAGCCGCCCCGGGATGCCCGTCGCGGCGAGCACCCCGCGCAGCACGGCGTCCCGCGAGTACGGCAGGGCATCGGCGATGTTGTACGGGCCGGCCGGCCAACCCGGTGCCGCCAGGGCGGCGTCGGCCAGGTTCTCCACGGCGGTGAGGCTCAGTCGTACGTCGGGGCCGGGCACCGGCAGCCACCCGCCACGCCGTGCCCGCAGCAGCCGGGGCAGCAGGTGCGGGTCACCGGGCCCGTAGACCGCGCGGGGGCGCAGCACGACGGCACCGCCCGCCAGTGCGAGCCGCTCCCCCGCGGCCTTGCTGCGCCCGTACGCGGAGATCTGCCCGTCGACCGGGTGGTCCTCGGTGACCAGGGCCGCTGCCTGCGGCCGGTAGACGCTGGCGCTACTCACCCAGACCAGCGGCCGGCCGGCGGCGGCGTCGAGCAGCCGGGCGGTGCCGTCGGCGTTGACCGCCCGGTAGGCGCGCTCGGCCGCCCGGCCGGGCACCGGGTCGCCGACCGCCGCCGCGAGGTGGATGACCAGGTCGACCCCGGTGAGGTCGGGAACGTCGCGGGTGGCGTCCCACGGCACATGCCGGCCGACCGGGCCGGGCCGCCGGCCGAGGCAGCGCACCCGGGCCCCGGCGGCAGCGGCGGCGCGGGCCACGGCGGCCCCGCAGAAGCCGCTCGCGCCGGTGACCGCCACCTCGGCCCCGGCGAGGTTCACCGGCCCACCCGGATCATCGGCCCCGGTCAGGTTCACCGGCCCGCCCGGATCACCAGGTGCGCCCAGCCGGGCAGCGCCGCGTGCCCGTCGGCGCGGGCCCGCACCACGACCGGCCGGTGCGGGGCGAGCGCGGCGAGGGTGTCGGCGAGCTGCGCGCGGGCCAGCCGGGCCCCGGGGCAGGAGTGTGGGCCGGCGCCGAAGACCAGCCGCGCGGTCCGGGCCGGCGCCGGCGCGGCGCAGTCCGGGCCGGCCCGGTGCGCCCCGGCGGCGTGCCGGGCGACCAGCAGCAGCCGGTCCCCGGCCCGGACCGGGCAGCCGGCCACGGTGGCAGCCCCGGCGGCGACCCGGGGCAGCACCGGGCTCGGGGCGGTGACCCGCAGCAGCTCGTCGACCAGGACGTCCCGGGTGTCGGCCGAGTCGGCCCGGTCCCACAACCGGTCGTCGGCGCACCAGGCGACCGCGCGCGGAATACCGGCCACGGTGGTGTTGACCGCGGCCAACGCCAGCATGCCGGCCAGGCCGGCGCGTTCCGGCGGCAGGTTGAGCAGCGCGGTCAGGTCGGCGACGGCCCGGCGGGCAGCGCGGGCCCGCCCGGGTGGGCGCGGGCCGGGGAGCTGCTCGGCGGCGGTCGCGGCGGCGGCGCGGCGGGCCGCCGCGGCCAGCGCGACCGGGTCGGCGTCCACCCCGAGCAGCGCCGCCGTGGTGGCGCCGGCCAGCTCGGCGATCACCGGCACCAGGTCCACCGGTTCGCCGGCCCCCAGTGGGGCCAGCCGCTGTCGCAGCACCGCCGTCCAGACCGGACGCAGCCGGGCCACCCCGGCGGGCCCGAGGCCGTCGGTGAGGGCGCGGCGGGCCTGCCGGTGCTCGGGGCCCTGCTGGTCGAAGAGGAGCCCGTCGGCGCCGAGCCGGTGGGCGGTGCCGCCGACGGTGCCGGTGGCGGCCCGGTCCAACGGGATCCGGGTGAGCGCATCGCGGTAGCCGTCCGCGTCGTGCACCACCAGCATCCGCCCCAGCCGCACCGCCGGCCAGCGTCGGGTGGCGGCGAGCAGGGTGAACAGCACCGGATACCGCCGCAGGTAGACCCGGCGGTCCCGGCGTCGTCCCCGGCTCGGCGTCGGGCGCCACCGGGGCGCGTCGTCGCCACCAGCGCGGGTGTCGTCCGGCCGGTCAGCCACGACAAAAGCGACCGCCCGCCGGTCCGCGTCGCCACCGGCGCGGGTGTCGTCCGGCCGGTCAGCCACGACGGCGACCGCCCGCCGGGGCGTGCCGGGCGGTCGCGGCGGCGGCGAGGGTGGACGCGGCGGCCCGGTCCGGCTTGCGGGAGCGGCCGGTGGTCGGCACCGGAGCGAAGACCAACGAGTCGGGGCGGGCGGCGCCCATCCCCGCCACGACCGGGTCGAGGGCCCGGCGCAGCCGCCGTGGGTCGGCACCCGGCTCCGGTTCGACGACGGCCACGAGGCGCTCGTCGCCGTCCTCGGCCGGCACGCCGACCAGGACCGCCAGGTTGACCCCGGGGATGTGCAGGGCTGGCTCGTACAGGCCGGGGTAGATGTTCTCCGCGCCCCGCAGGATCATGTCCTTGCTCCGCCCGGCGAGGACGATCCGGTGGCCGTCGAGCCGGGCGACGTCGCCGGTGTCCACCCAGTCGGCTGGTTCCTCGCCGAGGTAGCGGTGCGCCTGGCCGGGCCCGGCGAGCAGCAGCCGCCCCTCCGGCCCGACCCGGGTCCGCACGCCCGGCAGCGGCGCCCCGACGAGATCCCCGGCACCGGTGAAGGCGGCCTTCTCACTCGACTCGACGGCGGCCGCCGGGAAGAGTTCGGTCAGCGCGTACACCCCCCATGCCTGCTCGGCACCGGCCCGGCGGGTGCGGTCGAGCAGGGCGGCGCTCACCGGCGCCGAGCCGCTGTAGAACCGCCCGCAGAGTCGGGGCCGGTGCGCCAGCAGCGCCCGCAGCTGGGGCGGGGTGAGGTAGCTCGCCTGCGGGCGCAGCCGGGCCACCTGCCGGGCCAGCACCCGGGCGGAACGGGCCGGCAGGGCGACGGGTGCGCCGCTGGCCAGGGTGGGCACGAGCACGAAGAACATGCCGCCGAGAACCGGCTCGTCGGGGCGCGGTCGGACCAGGTCGGCGACGGCGCGCATCCCGGCGTCCAGCCCGGAGCGCCGGTGGACCACCGCCCGGGGTCGGCTGGTCGTGCCCGAGGTGAAGATGATGACCGCGTCGCCCTCGTCGCCACCGTGGTCGGGGGCCGGCCCCGACCGGGGGCGCAGCGACGGGGCGCAGCCGGGCAGCCGGGGGCCGACGGTGCGCACCGGCCCGAGGTCGGCCAGGCGGGGCAGGGCCAACAGGGCACGGCTGGCCAGCGGACGTGCCCACCCGGCGACCGCCTGCGCCGCCGCGTCGGCGACGACGAGGGCCGGGCGGGCCAGGGCCAGCCGCGCGGTGAGCACCTCCGGGCCGGCGCTGGGGTCGAGCACCGCCACCCGCAGCCCGAGCCGGTGCGCGGCGAGCATGACCGACAGCGCCCGGGGGCCGGGGCGGACCGCCACCCCGAGGGTGTCCCCGGCGGCCAGGCCGTCATGGTGCAGGGCTGCGGCGTACCCGTCGGCGAGGTCGGCCAGCTCGCCACGGGTGGCGCGTACCCGGGGCCGGCCGGACCGGCCCGAGGTGAGCACCGCCGGACGGTCCGGGTGCCGGCGCAGCGCGGCGGCCAACTCGTCGAGCATCGGGAACTCGCTCTCCTGGTGGGGGTACGGGGTCAGCGGGGGTCCGGGGAGAGCCGGCCGCTGCCCCGGTCGAGGTACCAGGCGGCGGTGCGGCGCAGCCCGTACGCCCGCAGCCGGCGGGTCGAGTTCTCCACCACCATCGTCCGGTCGTGGACGATCGCGTCGGTGTGCCGGCGTACCCGGTTGAGGAAGTCCCGGTCGGTCGGCGACGGGCGACGGGGCATGCCGCCGACGGCGAGGTAGGTGGCCGGGGTGATGGCCATGTTGTTGCCCGCGTGCATCCGGTAGGGCGCCCGGTAGCCGGGGCCACGGTGGGCGGGGCGCAGCCGGCCGAAGGTGCTGGCGACGGCGACCAGGCCACGGAACACGGCCCGGCCGAACGGCCCGTGCTCGTCACGGCGGGCCTCGATCCGGCCGCAGGCCATGGCCGCGCCGGCGGTGAGGGTACGGCGGGCGGCGGCCACCCAGCCCGGACGGGGCAGGCAGTCGGCGTCGGTACGGGCCAGCAGCACCGCCCCGTGCGCGATCGCGTGCCGGAAACCGGTGTCCACGGCGGCGCCGACGCCCCGCTGCCGCTCCTCGATCAGCCACGTCGGCACCGGCGACCGGGCGGCGAACCGGCGCACCACCTCGGCGGTGCCGTCGGTGCAGGCGTTGTCGACCACCAGCAGGGTGAAGTCGAGGTCGGTCTGCCGGGACAGCGCGTCGAGGGTGGCGTCGATCCGGGCGGCCTCGTTGTAGGCGGGCACCACCACCCACAGCGCGGTCACGACTTCTCCCAGACCATCGTCATCACGCTGACGCCGCCGCCGAGGCCGATGAACAGCACCCGGTCGCCGGGGCGCAGCCCGGGGTCGACTCGGGCGAGCTGGACGCCGAGGGTGGCGCTGGCCAGGTTGCCCAGTTCGGTCACGGTGATCTCCAGCTTGTCCCGGGGGACGCCGGTGACCTCGATGAAATGGTCCAGGTAGGGCAGGGTGACCTGGTGGACCAGGATCCGGGCGTAGTCGGCCCAGTCGAGCCCGGTGCGGTGCCGAACCCGGTGCAGGATGTCCGGGCCGATCTTCTCGAAGACGTCGCGCAGCGCCCGCCCGTCGCCGGTGAAGTAGGTGTGCTCGTCGCCGCGGGGGTGGCGGGAGCCGCCGCCGGGGATGCCGCCCACCGTCCAGTGCTCGGACCAGGTCTCGGTGTCGACGTCGATGATCCCGCCGCGCTCGACCGGCTCGACCAGCACGGCGGCGCCGGCGTCGCCGAAGGTGTAGCCGGCGAAGGCGCTGCGGGCCTGGTCGAGGTCGGTGAGCTGCCAGCGCATCGCCCGGGTCGGTGTCTCACCGGTCACCACCAGGGCGCGTCGCGCCCGGCCGGCGAGGATCGCGGAGCGGGCCAGGTCGATTCCGTTGAGGAAGCTGTTGCAGGCGTTGGTGACGTCGAGGGCGTGGGCGTGACCGCCCAGCTCCGCCTGCACGATGTGGGCGGTGGCCGGCTCGACGACGTCGCGGCTGGCGGAGGCGAACAGCAGCAGGTCCAGCTCCTCCGGTTCGCGGCCGGCGGCGGCGAGCGCCTGCCGGGCGGCGCGGACCGCCAGGGTGGAGGCGTACTCCCCGTCGCCGGCCATCCGCCGCGCGGAGATCCCGGTCATCCGCGACAGCAGCCCGGACGGCAGGTCGAACCCGCTGGCCTCGGCGATGCGTCGGTGTAGCTCGGCGGTGGGCACGACCTGTTCTGGCAGGCTGACGCCGACGGCGGTGATGCCCACCCGTCCCGGGGCGGGTCGTGGTGCTGACGGGGGCTCGATCATGCGTTGAGCTTGCCCAACGTCCCCGGCGGGCGAATGAGTAGGGGTGCTCATGTTCGTCGGGTGACCACCCGGACACGCCCCTGCCCGCTCCCGGTGCCGGTGCCGCTGAGCAGGTAGAACCCGCACCGACACCGGCCCGGGCGTCGTCCGGCGTCCGGGAATCCGCCGGACGACGGGCGCTTGCGTCATCGTTCAGGCTGGGGCATCGGTCGCTGCGCCGGGTCCGCCCGGCCGGCCCGCGTCGGGCAGGAACCCGACGTCGGGGTTCTGGGGGCCGGCGCGGGCGGGTTCAGGGGGCGCCCCGGCAACGGCGTCCAGCCTGGCCCGGACCTGGTCGGCGTCCGGGTGACCGAGCGGGTCGAGGATGTCGACCGCCCGGCACCAGGCGGCGCGAGCGGCCCCGGGAGCCCCGGCGGCCTGCCGGGTGTCGCCGAGGTGCGTCAGCGTGGTGGCCTCGAAGTAGCGCTCGCCGGCCTCCCGCCAGAGCGCGAGCGCGCGTTCGTAGCAGTCGACGGCCTCCGCGGCCTGGCCGAGGTGGTGGTGCGCGTAGCCGAGGCTGTCCCAGGCGTGGGCCTCCCAGTACCGGTTGCCGGCACGCTGCTGCTGGGCGAGGGCCCGCCGGCAGTAGTCGAGCGCGCGCCGGTGATCCCCGAGCTGGATGTGGTACCAGCCGATGTTGTTGAGCGCGTTGCCCTGACCATCGACGTGACCCGCAGTCTCGAACAGATCGAAGGCGCGTTGCGCGTGCCCGAGGGCCTGCCGGTGGTCGCCCTGCCGTTCGGCCAGGATGCCGAGGTTGAGCTGGGTTCGGGCGCCGCCGACGTGGTCGCCGAGCGCACCGTGCAGGGCGAGGGCCTGCTCCAGGTGTGCCCGGGCCTCGTCGTGGGCGCCGAGCCGCAGGCACGCCACGGCGCGGTTGCGGTGCGCCCGGGCCTGGCCGTTGCGGTCGCCCGCCTGCGCGGCGGCGCGCAGCGCCAACTGCTGCGCGGTCGACTGGTCCTGCCAGGCCCCCACCCGGTCGAGGTAGGTGTTGACGCTCCAGGCGAGTTGCCAGGCATGGAGCTCGAAGCCGTTGCCGGCGGCTAGGGCGACGGCGGCGAGCAGCACTCGGTGCTCGGCGGTGAGCCAGGCCCACGCCTCGTCGCGGTCGCGCAGCTGCGGCAGCGCCGCGCCGGGGGCCGCCGCCGGCAGGTCGATGTGGTCGCGATGCCGGTGCAGCAGCAGGTCAGCGGCGTGGGTGGTATGCAGGTAGTGGTCGAGCAGCCGGCCCAGCGCGGCCCGACGCCCGGGTTCGGGGTCGGTGCTCCAGGCCAGCTCGGCGGCGTACACGGCGAGGAGGTCGTGCAGGGCGTACCGGCCGGGGGTGGGCTCGGCGAGCAGGTTCGCCCGGGTCAGGGTCGCCAGCGGCCCCCGCACCCGCGCGACGGTGGTGGCCGCGAGGGCGGCGGCGGCCGCGACGGAGAGGTCCGGGCCGGGGTGCAGCCCGAGCAGCCGGAACAGCGCCGACGCCGCAGGCTCCAGACCCTGGTACGACCAGGACAGCACCGACCGCACATCGACGGCGGCCTCCCCGCCGGAGAACCCGTCGAGGCTGCCCCGGGTGTCGTCCAACTCGTCGGCGAGCCGGGCAAGGCGGAACTCCGGCTGGGTGGCGGCCCGCGCGGCGACGACGGCCAGGGCCAGCGGCAGTCCCGCCGACGCCCCGACGATCCGGTCCACCGCGTCCGGCTCGTCGACGACCCGGGCCGCGCCGAGTCGGCGGGACAGCAGCTCGCGGGCCTCGGCGGCGGAGAGCAGTTCCAGGGCGAGCGGGTGGGCGCCCTGGACCGCGACGAGGCCCGGCAGCCGGTGCCGGCTGGTCACCAGCACCAGGCAGCCCGGCGAGCCGGGCAACAGCGGTCGCACCTGGTCGGCGTCGCGCGCGTTGTCCAGCAGCACGAGCATCCGCCGGCCGGCCAGCAGGCTGCGGAAGAGCCCGGCCTGGGCGGCGAGCCCGGTCGGGATCCGCTCGGGCGGCACCGCGAGCGCCTCCAGGAAGCCATCCAGCGCCTCCGCCGGGCTCGTCGTCGTCCCGCCGGGGTCGAACCCGCGCAGGTTGACGTAGAGCTGCCCGTCCGCGAACCGGTCGGCCACCTGGTGTGCCCAGTGCACGGCGAGGGCCGTCTTGCCGACCCCCGCCGTTCCGCCGATCGCGCAGATCAGCATCGTGCCCGGCGCGGCGGCCGGGTCGGCCAGCAGCGCGGTCAGCGCGGCGAGCTGGGGCGTGCGCCCCACGAAGTGCGGCGCCGTTGCGGGCAACTGCCGGGGCACGACCCACTGGCCGGCCGTGCGCCGGTCCCCGCCGGCCGACTCGGCGGGCGGCGCGGCCGGGGGGGCCCGGGCCCGGCGGCCAAGTTCGGCCCGGGCCGCGCCGCCGATCCGGTCGCCGGCCCGCGCGGCGTCCGCCGCCCGCAACAGGCACCAGTACGCGTCCTCCCACCGGGGGAGTTCCGTCAGCTCCGTCGGCAGCCGGGCGCCGACCTGCTCGGCGTGGGCGCGGCAGGCGCCGACGTACGCGACGACGAAGTCCCACTCGGGCAGGGACTTGGCGTTGAGCTTGTCGCTGAGGGTGGACCGGGCGAGCGGCCGCCCCAGCCCGGCGGCGACCGCGACCAGCGTGTTCAACGACGGTCCCCCGGCCAACGTCCGGAGCCGGGCGAGCTCGTCGACGAACGCCACGAGCGCATCCCGACCGGGCTCCCCCACGTCCCACCTCCCCGACGCACGGACGAACTTCGATGAGCTGGGGTCAGGGTAGCCACCCGGGACCGGTGCCGTCCCCGACCGCCGGGTGCCGCCGGCAGAAACGGTGGGACGGCCGCCGGCAGAACGGTGGGACGGCCATCGGCAGAACGGTGGGACGGCCGTCGCCGACGACGGTCCTGTCGGGAGCTGCCGTGACTGCGAGACAGCGGACAGCGCGGCCGGACCGGAGCCGCTAACGTGCACGGTGTCCCCGTGGTTCGGCGCTCCCCCAGTTACTGACGCACCTGCTGGCGGCCCGCCCGGAGCCGCCCTGGCCTCGAGGATCCGCCATGAGTGACCGGCCTGCCGACAGTCCCTTCGCCGCGCGGCCGCGCGGGGCGGGCCCGGCCGCTTGCGCCACCGGCCCCCGCCACGACGAAGGAGAACCGGCATGAGACCCCAGCTTCTGGTGGTGACCCCCGGCGGCCAGTGGTTCCGGGAGTACCTGCTCAACAGCATCAGCCAGGAATACCGGGTGCACCTGTTCTGCGACCGGGAACCGGCCTGGGAACGGGGTACCTGCACGGCTGGACGGTGCTGAACACCCTCGACGTGGCTGCCATGACCGCCGCCGCCCACGCCGTGTCGGCCGAGAACCGCATCGACGGGGTGGTCTGCTGGGACGAGACCCGGATCCTGGGCGCCTCGCGGGTGGCCGAGGCGCTCGGGCTGCCGGGCGGCGATCCCGAGGTGGTGGCCCGCTGTCGGGACAAGCACCGCACCCGGCTGGCGCTGGCCGCCCGGAACGTGCCGCAGCCCCGCTCGCTGCCGGTCGCCGACGTCGAGGCGGCGCTGGCCGCCGGCCGGTCGACCGGCTACCCGGCCGTGCTGAAGCCCCGCGCGCTGGGCGGCAGCATCGGGGTCACGGTGGTGCGCTCGCCGGGGGAGGTGGCCGCCGGGTTCGCCATCGCCGACACCGGCCACGCCGCGCTGCCCGAGGTCCCCGCCGACGACTGGGGAATCCTCTGGGAGGAGTACGCCGACGGGCCGGAGATCAGCGTCGACGCGGCGGTGTTCCGGGGCGAGGTATTGCCGATCTGTGTGGGCCACAAGCAGCTCGGCTTCGCACCGTACTGCGAGGAGGTCGGCCACCTCGTCGACGGCGCCGACCCGTTGCTGACCGATCCGCAGCTGCTCGCCGTGCTGCGCGACACCCACGCCGCGCTCGGCTTCACCGACGGCATGACGCACACCGAGCTGCGGCTGACCGCGCAACGGGGAGGGACGGTGTTCCGTCCCTCCCCGTTGCGCACCCGTCGACTCAGGACAGGAACTTGTCCACGGCCGCCTCGATGGTGCCGCTGTCCGGTGCGGCGTACGACTTCATGGTGGTCTTGTTGTACGAGATGAAGCTCGGGCAACGGTTCGCCGGGGCGTTCACGGTGCCGCCGTCGCCGATCTTCTCGCCGGTCTTCGCCGCGTAGAAGGTCATCGTGTAGCGCGACGAGATGAGGGAGACCGTCACGACCTTACCCGCGCTGTCCTTGTATTCGCAGCTCTTGGGCGTGCCCTCGCTGCCCTCGATGACCTTCAGGCAGCCGACCACGGACACCTTCTCGAAATCGGCCGACTTGGCGTAGTACGGCTTGTTCGAGCTGACCGACTTCGACGACCAGTACGACGGCCGCTCGGGGGAGTTGGCGAAGGCGTAGGCCTTGGCACCGGACGGGCCGCTGTACGGCGTCGCGTTCAGGATCGGGCTGCCGTCGCAGACCGAGGACAGGTCGCTGGAGTACCGGGCGGTCACCGCGTTGTCGTTGTTCGGCTGCTCCGGCGACTGGGACTGCTCCGGGGCGGTCGAGGTGTCCGTGCTCGGTTGGGGGTTGGCGGTGGTGGGGTTCACGGGCGCGGAGACGATCGGCTGCGGGTCCTTGTCGTCCCCGCCGACGAGGAAGAGCCCGACGCCGGTGCCGCAGAGCGCGAGGAGGACGATCACGGCGGCACCCACGGCCAGCCCGATCACCAAGCCCCGGTTCGACTTCTGCGGCGGGACGGGGGCGCCGTACTGCGGCGGCTGGCCTGGCTGCCCGTATGCGGGGTAACCGGCCGGCGGCGCCGGCGGCGCCGGTGGCCCGCTCCACGGGGTGACGTTCGGGTTCGGCTGCCCACCGTACGGAGAGTGACTGTCGGTCATCTGAAGCCCTTATCGCTGTCGTTGGGTGCCCCCAGGCACAGGGTCATCGAACAGGGTAGTGATCGGCACAAAGCCCGGAGCCCGAACGGTGCCCGGAACGGTCCTTCACCGATCACAACCAGCCAACAATCATCACCCTCCGTACAAATCCGGGAGCGATGCGTATCCGATGAGGACGGTGTCTCGGGGGTGCCGGCGGCCCGGCGGGGGCTACCGGAAAAGGGAATCCGCCTCGCGAGCGCGTTCCTTGCGAGACCGAGGTGAATGAGGTTCGATTTGTGATGAACATTACTCGTCTCATCGCCGGCGGGTGGCGGCGGCCCCCCTCACGACGCGCCGTCGCTCACGGGCCCGCCGCCACCCGCCGGCCGGCGCCCCCACCCGACACCGGGTCGACCCGGGTGGCCGATCCGGACGGCCTCGGGGACAGCCCCACGAGCGACCGGACGGCCGGTCGCCGTCGGCGGGCGCGGGCAGCAGCATCAGGACGATTGCGAGCATCGCGGTGGCCACGATGCCGTCTAGCCAGTAGTGGTTGCCGGTGACGACGACGACCAGCGCCGTGACGATCGGGTGCGCCAACCACAGCCAGCGCCGCCGTCCGGCGGTGGTCGCGACGAGCGCGACGCCGACGGCGATGGCCCAGCCGACGTGCAGGGAAGGCATGGCAGCGTACTGGTTGCTCACCTCGTCGGTGCCGGGCGGGCCGTAGACGGCGGGCCCGTACCGGCTGCCGGTGTCCACCATGCCGGTCAGCGGGGTCAGCCGTGGCGGTGCCAGCGGAACGAGGAGGTGCAGTGCCAGCGCCGCCGCGGTGAGCGCGGCGAGCCCCCGACGCGTCCAGCGGTAGTGCGCCGGGCGGCGCAGGTACAGCCAGAGCAGACACCCGATCGTCGCCGGGAAATGCACGTAGGCGTAGTAGCTGTTGGCCAGGCGCGCCAGCAGCTCGGCGGAGAGCACGGGGTGCTGGAGGGCGACCTCGCTGGGCAGGCGGAGCAGCCGCTCCAGGTGCCAGACGAATTCCCCGTTCGCCACCGCGGTTCCGGCCCGGCCGACCACCGCGAGGCGCCCCAACTTGTACGCCCCGAAGAGCACGGCGACGAGCGCCAGCTCGCGGATGGCCCGGCGCAGCGGGCCGGGCCGTCGGCCGGGAGCCGCCAGCCGGACCGGTGTGGCCTCGGCAGTCTGCACAGATCCTCGACTCGGTCACGGCCGCTGGTGACGGCCTCGCTGGGACGGATCCCTCGTACGCGGCCCGTGCCGGCGCAGGGCACCCCGGGGCCGTCGGCGGCCCCGGGTTCCCTGCCTCAAACGCCGGTGGGCGGGCGCCTCGTCCCTTCGCTGCCGACGCTCACCTGGTCGAAGGCGGGGGCGTCGTCGATCGTGTCGGCGGCGCCGGCCGCCGACCTGGCCGGGTCGGGCAGGTCGAGGCTGCTGCGCAGTGTGGTCGGCTTGAGCAGGAGTGCCGCGATGACGCCGACGACGGCGATGGCGGCGGAGATGAAGAAGATGTGCCCGGTCGCGTCACCGTACGCGGCGCGGACGATGTTCTTCACGGGCTCGGGCAGCGCATCGAGGTTGAGGGTGCTGCTTCCAGAGCCGCCCGAGGTGGGGATCCCCGCGGCGGTCAGGTCGTGGGTGATCCGATCGCCGACCCGACGGGCGAGGATGGCGCCGAGCACCGAGACGCCGATGGTGCCGCCGAGGGAGCGGAAGAACGCGACAGTGGAGCTGGCCGCCCCGATGTCCTTGAGCGAGACGGTGTTCTGCACGGCGAGGACGAGGTTCTGCATGGTCATGCCGACGCCGGTGCCGACGATGAACATGGCCACGCCGACCAGGACCAGCGACGTCTGGTGGTCGATCGTGCCGAGCAGGCTGAACCCGACCACGAGGGTGATCGAGCCGGCGAGGATGTACGGCTTGATCTTGCCGCTCTTGGTGATCATGCGGCCGGCGACGATCGACGAAAGGAGGACGCCGGCCATCATCGGGATGGTGAGCAGGCCGGCCTCGGTCGGGCTGTAGCCGCGCCCGATCTGGAAGTACTGGCCCAGGAAGACGGCGCCGCCGAACATGGCCATACCGACCGCGAGGCTGCCGAGGATCGCGAGGGCGGTGGTGCGCTCGCGGAGGATGCCGAGCGGAACGACCGGTTCGGCCGCCCGCGACTCGACCCAGGTCGCCAGGGCGAGCAGGAGCACCGCGCCGCCGACCATGGCGACGCTCTGCCAGGAGAACCAGGCGAACGAGCTGTCGACGAACGAGATCCAGATCAGCAGCAGGCTGACGCCGGCGGCGATCAGGCTCGCGCCCAGATAGTCGATCTTGACGTTCTCCCGGCGGACGGTGGGCAGGCGCAGGGTGATCTGGAGCAGAACCAGCGCGATGGCGGCGATGGGCACGCCGACGAAGAAGCACCAGCGCCAGCCGAGCCAGGACGTGTCGACGATGAGGCCGCCGAGCAGGGGGCCGCCGACAGTGGCGAAGGCCATCACGCCGCCGAGGTAGCCGTTGTAGCGGCCACGCTCACGCGGCGGGATCATCGCCGCGATGGCGACCTGGACGAGGGCCTGGAGGCCGCCGATGCCGATGCCCTGGAACGCACGGGCGGCGATGAGCTGGCCGGCGCTCTGCGAGAAGCCGGCGACCACCGAGCCGACCAGGAAGACGATGATGGCGACCTGCACCAGCGTCTTCTTGTTGAACAGGTCGGCGAGCTTGCCCCAGATCGGGGTGGTCGCCGTCGCGGTGAGCAGGGTGGCGGTGACCACCCAGGTGTACTGGATCTGCGAGCCGTTCAGCGACCCCATGATCTTCGGAAGCGCCGTCGAGACGACGGTGCTGCTCAGCATGGCGACGAAGAGCACCAGCAGCAGACCGCTGAGCGCCTCGAGCGTCTGCCGGTGGGTCATCGGCGCGGGTTCGGCCGTGGTGGTGGGTGCGCTCATCGCGCGTCCTCCAGATTGTCGTGGGTTTCTAGGGCGTTCTCGACGTCGCGGGTGAACCGGCCGAGGGCAGCGCAGAGCGTCGCCACCTCGTCGGGGCTCCAGTCGGCGAGCGCCCGGTCGAGCAGTTCGGCGTACCAGTCGTAGGTGTCGGTCAGCGCGACCACCCCGGCCGGGGTGACTGTCAGACAGTTCGCCCGCCGGTCGGCGGGGTCCGCGTCCCGCTCGACCATGCCGTGCGCGACCAGCGATGCGACGGCGCGGCTGACGGTCGACGGGTCGAGCCCGGTGCGGACGGCCAACTCCCGGGCGTGACAGCCGGTGGGCTGCTGCTCGATCTGCATGAGCATGCCGAACAGGCCGATCGGCACCGCCGGCCGGTCGTCGACCCGGCGTTGCTTGATCAGCCGCACGCTCTTGAGCAGGTCGTACAGCCGCGCCCCGAGCTCACGGGCGGTGGTTTCCACGCGTGCCTCCCGGCGGGGTGATGGTTGCCGCACGCAACTATCCGACAATCTTGCCCGCCGAGCAAGTTTGCGCATTGAGAAGTGGATCACCACCGCGTACCGTTGCCCCATGGCCGAACCCACTGGGCTGCGGGAACGCAAGAAGGCGGCCACCCGTCTCGCCCTGCACGAGGCGGCCCTGCGCCTCGCCGCCGCAGAGGGGCTCGACCGGGTGACGGTCGAAGCCATCGCCGACGCCGCGAACGTCTCCCGACGGACGTTCTCGAATTACTTCTCCAGCAAGGAGGAGGCGTTCTTCCACGGCGACATCGTGCGGCTGCGCCGGCTGCTGGAGCTGATCCGGGACCAGCCCGTCGAGGAGGAGCCGTGGACGGTGCTCAGCCGGGCGGCCGAACGACTCACCACCGAGATGTACGGCGACCCGACACCGTCCTGGCTGGCCCAACGTCGGCAGCTGCGCGGGCGCCCGGACCTGCTGACCCATCAGATGGCGGCCTACACGACGGTCGAACGCGAGCTGTCGACGGCACTCGCGCTCCGGCTGACCGACCCGGACGCGCCGCTGCGGTCCCGGGTCCTGGCGGCCACCTTCCTGGTCACCCTGCGCGTGGCGGTCCAACACTGGATCGAGGATCCGGCCGGTCCGCTGCTGCACACGATCCGGACCGCGCTCGACCAGGCGGCCCCCGCGCACCGGACCGCGCTCCCCCGGGCTGCCCCCACCGACGCCGATAGCTAGCGCGCCGGTACGACACCGTCCCCCGTCGGGGCGGCCACCCCGACGTTCAGCGGGTCCGCCAGCAGTCTGCCGAAGGCCAGTTCGGCGGCGCCGACCAGGACCGCGTCGCGGCCGAGCGCCGCCACCCGTAGCCGCACGTGCTCGCGGAAGGCGGGCAGCACCATCGCGTCCAGGCGGCGTCGAACGGTGTCCGCCCCGACGGTGTAGAGGTCGCGCAGTGAGCCGCCGAACACGACGGCGTCCGGATTGACGACGTTGACCAGGTTGGCCACGCCGAAGCCGAGCCAGTCGGCGACCTGCCGGACCGCCGCACCGGCGGTGGGCTCGCCGCTGCCCGCCGCGCGCAGGACCTCGACGACCGCCGCGGGCCCGCCCGACTCCCGGCCGGCGTGGCGCAGCAGCGCGGCCTCGCCGATCTCGGTCTCCCAGCAGCCGTGTGAGCCACACCCGCAGAGCAGCCCGTCCCGGTTGACCACCATGTGGCCGACCTTGCCGCCGTGTCCCCGGTGGCCCGCCACCGATCGGCCGCCGATGATGATCCCGGCGCTGACCCCGAGGCCGCCGTGCAGGTACACGAGACTGTCCACGCCCGCCGCCGCGCCCCGGACGTGTTCGGCCACGGCGGCGATGTCGGCCAGGTCGCCGGCGACGAAGCCGGGGCCCACGGTGAGCTCGGCCTCGATCGCGGCGCGCAGCGTCTCGTCGGGTCCGCCGATCCGGATCCGGCCGTCGCGGTCGCGGGCGGTGTCGGTCACCGCGACCGCGCCGCCCACCAACAGCGCGCCGGAGGCCACGGAGCGCTCCATGTCGTGGATGAGGCCGATCAGCGGGCCGAGGGCGTCGACGGCCGACATACCGTCGGGCCGGTCGACCTCCCGCAGGTCGAGGATGCGGCCGCCGAGGCCGACGCGGGCGGCCCGCAGCCGGTCCGCCTCGACGCTCAGCGCGTGGGCGTACACGTGGTCGGAGCGGGGGCTCACCACCAGCGACGGCCGGCCGGCGCGGCGGCCGCTGGACGGTGCCTCCTCGGTGACCAGACCGGCGGAGGCCAGGTCGGCCGCGAGCGCTCCGATCGTGCTGCGGTTGAGTCCGAGCCAGCTGGTCAGTTCGGCGCGGGACGTCGGGCCGTGCACGTGTATGTGACGTAGCACGGCACCGAGGTTGCGTCGGCGGGTCTCCTCCTGGGTGACGCCGGGCCCCGCGGGCCGGGAGGGCTCCGGGTCGCGAGCGAACCCGGACCGCCCGGACCGGGTGGGTGTCGCCACGGTCGGGTCTCCCTCCGGCGGATCGGCTCGGCGTCGTGCGGGACTGCCGTTCACGACGAAGGGGCCCCGGAGAACGGACTCCGGGACCCCTCGTCGGTGTTACCTCACGGTGCTCACTTGGTGAGCGGCGCGAGCTTCGGGTCGTTGGCGTAGGCCTCGGCCGCGTTGGCCTTGGTGACGGCCATCGGCGGGAGCAGGTACGTCTCGACGACCTTGCTGCCGTTGTTGTAGGACTTGGTGTCGTTCACCTCGGGGGCATCGCCGGCCTGGAGGGCCTTCACCATGGTGATGGTCTGCTTGACCAGGTTCCGGGTGTCCTTGTTGATCGTCATGTACTGCTCGCCGGCCATGATCGACTTGATCGACTCGACCTCGGAGTCCTGACCGGTGACGATCGGGACGGACTTGCCGGCACCCTTGATCGAGGTGATGATCGCGCGGCCCAGGGTGTCGTTCGGGGAGAGGACGCCGTCCAGTTGCTTGCTGCCGTAGGTCGAGGTCAGCAGCTGGTCCATGCGGGCCTGCGCACCCTCGGCCTTCCAGCCCTGGATGGCGGTCTGCTTGACGTCGACCTGCTTCGAGGCGACGACCACGTTACCCTTGTCGATCTCCGGCTTGAGCACGTCCATCGCGCCGTTGAAGAAGACACCGGCGTTGTTGTCGTCCGGCGAGCCGGAGAAGAGCTCGATGTTGTACGGGCCGTTCGGCTTCTTGGCCTTCATGCCGTCCAGCAGGGCCTGGCCCTGGAGCTGGCCGACCTTGAAGTTGTCGAACGCGACGTAGTAGTCGAGGTCCGGGGTGTTGGTGATCAGCCGGTCGTAGGCGATGACCTTCACGCCCGCCTGGTGCGCCGCGGCGACCTGGGTCGACAGCTGCGCGGCGTCGGTCGCGCCGATGACGATGGCCTTGGCGCCCTTGGTCACCATGGCGGTGATCTGCGCCTGCTGGTCGGCGACCGTGGTCGACGCACCCGCGTACTGCACGTCGCTGGTGAAGCCGGCCTCCTTGAGGCCGCTGGTGAACAGGTCACCGGCGAGGACCCAGTTCTCCGAGGTCTTGGCGGGCAGGGCCACGCCGATCAGGGAGTTGGCCGCGAAGCCCTTGGCGGCCTCGGAGCCGCCGCCGGACTCCTCGTCACGGCCGGAGCCGCAGGCGGTCAGAGCCAGCGCCGCGATGGCGCCGATGGCCACCGACTTGCCGAGGAAGTTACGCATGAAGTAGTGCCCTTCTACGGAGGTGATACGGGAAGAGAAGGTCGGTGGGCGTCAGCCGGACACCTTGACGGGGGCCGGCTTGCCGTCCACCTTGGGTGTTGCGGTGGGGGGGCCGGAACCGTCACGGCGGAACGCACGCGTGAGGCTTCCGATGACGGAGAACCGCCCCTGGCTCTTGTTGTAGACGTCGATCGCGACGGCCAGCAGCAGGACCAGACCCTTGATGATCTGGACGCGGTCGGTGCCCACGCCCATCAGTTGCAGGCCGTTGTTGAGCACGGCCATGACCAGACCACCGACGATCGAGCCGCTGATGGTCCCGATGCCGCCGGAGACGGCCGCCCCACCGATGAAGACCGCGGCGATCGCGTCCAGTTCCCAGCCGTTGCCGTCCTGCGGCCCGGAGGCCGCCGAACGGGCCACGAAGATCATCCCGGCCAGCGCGGCCAGCACGGACATGTTCATCATGACGAAGAAGTTGACCCGCTTGAGCTTCACGCCGGAAAGCTCGGCGGCCCGGGAGTTGCCGCCCACCGCGTAGATGTGCCGGCCGCCGGCGGTGTTGCGGGTGTAGAAGGAGTACACGAGCACCAGCGCCAGCAGGATGATGCCGGAGATCGGGAAGCTGGTGCCGACCCGGCCGCTGGCGAAGCGCAGCGAGGCGAAGACGATCACGCCGATCATCACGGCCAGCCGCAGGATCGACACCCACATCGGGGTCGGGTCGGCGTTCATCTCGTGGCGCGTCCGGCGTGCCTGGAACTCCCGCCACACCACGGCCGCGCACGCGACCAGGCCCAGTAGCAACGTCAGGTTGTTGTAGCCGGTGCTCGGGCCGACCTCGGGCAGGAACCCGGAGCCGATCACCCGGAAGCTCTCGGGCACCGGGATCGTGTCCGCGTTGCCGATGAACTGGTTGCCACCCCGGAAGAGCAACATGCCCGCCAGGGTGACGATGAACGCCGGCACCCCGATGTAGGCCACCCAGAAGCCCTGCCAGGCACCGATCGCCGCGCCGATGATCAGGCCGAAGGCGATGGCGGCGGGCCAGGGCAGCGACCAGTCGGACATCGACTTGGCCACCAGGATGCCGGCGAACGCGGCGACCGAGCCGACCGACAGGTCGATGTGCCCGGCGACGATCACCATCAGCATGCCGATGGCCAGGATGAGGATGTACGAGTTCTGCTGGAACAGCGCGATCAGGTTGTCCGATCGCAGGGTCAGGCCGTCGGTGAGGATCTGGAACAGGACGACGATCGCGACCAGTGTGAAGATCATCCCGAACTGGCGGGCGTTGGAGGTCGTGCCTCCGAACAGGTTCTTCTGAAGGTCCTTGATACGGCTCATCGTGTCTGCATCTTCTTCGTCGAGGTCATCTGCTTCATGAGGATCTCCGGGTTTGCGTCCGCCCGGGCGATCTCGCCCGTGATGGCGCCTTCGAACACGGTGTAGATGCGGTCGCAGAGCCCGATCAGCTCCGGCAGTTCCGAGGAGATGACGACGACGCCCTTCCCCTGGTCGGCGAGCCGCTGGATGATGCCGTAGATCTCGTACTTGGCGCCCACGTCGATGCCGCGGGTCGGCTCGTCGAGGATCAGCAGGTCCGGGTCCGTGAACATCCACTTCGCCAGCACGACCTTCTGCTGGTTGCCGCCGGAGAGCTTGGAGACGCCCTCGTCGACCGTCGGGGCCTTGGTCCGCAGTTCCCTGCGGTACGCCTCGGCGGCCCGGTACTGGGCGACCTCGTCGAGCACGCCCCGGCGCGAGATCTTGGACAGCTTGGCGGCCACCGTCGAGGTCTTGATGTCGTCGAGCAGGTTGAGGCCGATCGCCTTGCGGTCCTCGCTGACGTACGCGAGCCCGTGGGCGATCGCGTCCGCCACCGACTTCAGCACGATCTGCTTGCCGTCCTTGATGATCGTGCCCGACTCGTACACCCCGTAGGAGCGGCCGAAGACGCTCATCGCCAGCTCGGTGCGCCCCGCGCCCATCAGCCCGGCGAAGCCGACGATCTCGCCCCGCCGTACGACGAAGTTCTCGTTCTTGCAGACCTGGCGCTCGGCGGAGATCGGGTGTCGGACGTTCCAGTCGCGGACCTCGAAGAAGACCTCGCCGATCTTCGGCGTGTGCTCCGGGAACCGGCTGCTGAGCTCGCGGCCGACCATGCCGCGAACGATCCGGTCCTCATCGACGCCGCCGGCCTGGACGTCCAGCGTCTCCACCGTCCTGCCGTCGCGCAGGATGGTGATCTGGTCGGCGATCGCCTCGATCTCGTTCAGCTTGTGCGAGATCATGATCGAGGTGATGCCCCGGGAGCGGAAGCCGCGCAGCAGGTCCAGCAGGTGCCGGGAATCTGCCTCGTTCAGCGCGGCGGTCGGCTCGTCGAGGATGAGCAGCTTCACGTCCTTGGCGAACGCCTTGGCGATCTCCACCAGCTGCTGCTTGCCGACTCCGATGTCCTTGATCAGGGTGTCCGGGTCCTCCGTCAGGCCGACCCGGGCCAGCAGCTCCAGCGCCATCCGGTTCGCGGCCTTCCAGTCGATCGCACCCCGCTTGCGCGGCTCGTTGCCGAGGAAGATGTTCTCGGCGATCGACATGCCCGGGATGAGCGCGAGCTCCTGATGGATGATCACGATGCCCGCGTTCTCGCTCGCGCGGATGTCGGAGAAGCGGGTCTCCGCGCCCTGGTAGAAGATCTGGCCCTCGTACGTGCCGTACGGATAGACCCCGCTGAGGACCTTCATCAGGGTGGACTTGCCGGCGCCGTTCTCGCCGCAGATGGCGTGGATCTCGCCGGCGCGCACCACCAGGTTGACGTCGGCGAGGGCCTTGACTCCGGGGAACTCCTTGGTGATGGAGCGCATCTCCAGGAGGATGGGTACGTCGCTCATCGTTCGCACCACCTCACCAACGTCATCGATGCCTCCGGAAGGGAAGAATCTTCACTTAGTTTTGTTGTTGGAGGCAACGTATTCCGCACGAGAGGCGATCGCAAGGCACGGGCAGGCGCAGAGAGGTAACAATCCGGTAATACGGAGGGTCGGCCAGCAGGCCGCTCTCCGGTGGACGCGGCTGGCGGGACGGCCGAGGGGCCATCCTCCGGCGAACGCGGAGGACGGCCCCTCGACAACGCAACGGATGGGCCCCGTCAGGCGACGGAGGCGGGGAACCGGTCCCACACCCGGTGGGCGGCCATCAGCTGCCGCACGCCGGTGAACACGTCGGCTCCGGAGTCGCCCGCGACGACGCCGAGCGTCCCGGCGGCCCCGGCCTGCTCCAACACGCCGACGCCGGCGCCCCACGCACCGATCGCCTTCGCGTGCCGCCAGCACTCCTGCACCAGCAGCAGCACGCGCGGATCCACGGCCGCCGAGTCCGCCGCGCCGGCCTTCGCGTCGCGGGCGGGAATCGCGCCCGGCGCCGGTGCCGGCGCCCCGGCCAGCAGCAGCGCGTCGAACTCGACCGACCGCGCGGTGGCGAAGGTCCGCTGCACGGGCCTGCCACCCACCGTCCCGCCGTGCGGGGCGATCAACAGCGGCACCATTCCGGCGGCGAACACCGCACGGCGCACCGCGTCGACCCCGTCGAGGTCGCTGTCGGCGTCCACGACGATCCCGATCGTGCGACCGTCGGTCGGCCACCCCCGGCCGACCTGCGACAGGGCGGGGCTCGGCGCGACGTCGGCGAGCGGCACGGTCGGCTCCGGCGCGGGAAGGCCCAGCCCCGTGGCGACCTGCGCGCACAGCACCGGGTCGATGTTGGCGAGGCTCTGGAGCTGGCGTTCCTTGATCGCCTGGTGGTAGCACTTGCCGAGCTCGAAGGCGTAGGCGCGGACGATGTGCTCCTTCTCGACCGGCGACATGCTCAGCCAGAAGAGGCGGACCTGGCTGAAGTGGTCGTCGAACGAGACCGGGTTCGCGCGTACCTTGGTCGCCTCCGCCACCGTCACCGGCACGTCGACGAACGCGTTGTCGGCGTCGCCCGCCGGGAAGGGATTGCCGCCGTCGAGCGAGTTCGGCCGGTACGGCGCGACCCCCGCGTGCACGGCCTGCTGGTGAAAGCCGTCGCGCAGCATGTCGTTGACCGGGGCGTGCGGCCGGTTGATCGGGAGCTGCGAGAAGTTCGGCCCGCCCAGCCGGGTGAGCTGCGTGTCGACGTACGAGAAGAGCCGGCCCTGCAGCAGCGGGTCGTTGGTGACGTCGATCCCCGGGGGCAGGTGGCCGAGGTGGAAGGCGACCTGCTCGGTCTCGGCGAAGAAGTTCCTCGGCGTCCGGTTGAGCGTCAGCCGCCCGACGGGCTGCACCGGCGCAAGCTCCTCCGGCACGATCTTCGTCGGATCGAGCAGGTCGATGCCGGAGAACGTCTCCTCCGGGGTGTCGGGGAAAATCTGGATGCCGAGTTCCCACTCGGGGTACGCGCCGGCCTCGATCGCGTCGTAGAGGTCCCGGCGGTGGAAGTCGGGGTCCACACCGGCCAGCAGCTGTGCCTCCTCCCAGGCCAGGGAGTGCACGCCCAGCTTGGGCTTCCAGTGGAACTTGACCAGCACGGTCTCCCCGGCGGCGTTCACCAGCCGGAAGGTGTGCACACCGAAGCCCTCCATCGTCCGGTACGAACGCGGGATGCCCCGGTCGGACATGTTCCACATCGTGTGGTGCTGCGCCTCGGTGTGCAGCGAGACGAAGTCCCAGAAGGTGTCGTGCGCGCTCTGGGCCTGCGGGATCTCCCGATCCGGATGCGGCTTGCCGGCGTGGATGACGTCGGGGAACTTGATCGCGTCCTGGATGAAGAAGACCGGCATGTTGTTGCCGACAAGGTCGAAGGTGCCCTCGTCGGTGTAGAACTTCGTCGCGAAGCCGCGGGTGTCGCGGACGGTGTCGGCCGAGCCGCGCGAGCCGAGGACGGTGGAGAACCGGACGAAGACGTCGGTCTCCTTGCCCTTCCTGAGGAAGCCGGCCTTCGTGATCTCCTCGGCGGTGCCGTAGCCGGTGAACACGCCGTGCGCTCCGGCCCCACGCGCGTGCACGACACGCTCGGGGATGCGCTCGTGGTCGAAGTGGGTGATCTTCTCGCGCAGGTGGTGGTCCTGGAGCAGGGTCGGACCGCGCGGCCCGGCCTTCAGCGAGTGGTCCGTGTCGCGCAGCCGCGCACCCTGGGAGGTGGTGAGGAAGGCGCCCTGCTGACCGTTCGCGATCGTCGGTGCGCCGGTCGGTGCGCCGGTCGGCGTACGGGTCTCCGGGGCGCCCTGCTCCTTCCTTGGCGGCAACGGGTCGTGCGTCGTCGTCGGTTCCTCGACGGTCGGCGTGGCGCTGCCCGGCGCACCGGGAACGTCCGGGGTCAGGGCCTCGGTCACCTTCTCCGCAGCGGCCTCCACGACATCCTTGACCGCCTTGGCGGGCTTGCTGGAATTCATCTGGACGAATACCTCCATGGGTGGTTACATGCGTATCCGTCCCGTACCCCCGCCAGAGCGAGCAAAACGGACCGATTGCCCACGCCACGTCCGGCCCGGCACGGACGACCCGCCACGACGGTGGGCGATGCGGCTGTGACGACAGGTGACGGGGCGTGTTGCGGGCCTCCCCTGCGGGCAGGATGGGCACGTGCACATCGAGCCCCTCGACCCCGCGCCCCGGCAGGGGTTCCGCCGGCACATCCTGCGGCAGCGCTGGGAGCACCTCACCTTCCTGCACTGGGCGGTCGCGCCGGAGCTCGTCGCGCCGCTGCTGCCCGCCGGCACCCGCCCGGACACCCTCGACGGAACGACCTACGTCGGCCTGATCGGCTTCCGGATGGTCGGGGTGGGCCTCGGGCGGGGGCCCGCCGTGCCGTACCTCGGCAGCTTCTGGGAGACCAACGTCCGGCTCTACTCGGTCGACGACACCGGCCGGCGGGCCGTGGTGTTCCGCTCGCTCGACGCGTCCCGGCTGATCCCGGTGCTGGTCGCCCGCGCGACCCTGCGACTGCCGTACCTCTGGTCGGCGATGCGGCTGGACCACGACGGCGACCGCCGCACCTACCGGTGCCGGCGCCGCTGGCCCGGCCCGGCCGGCGCGACGAGCCGGATGGTGGTCCGGGTGGGTGAGCCGATCGCCGACCCGACCCCACTGGAACACTTCGTCACCGCCCGCTGGGGGTTGCACACCCGGGCGTACGGGCGCACGCTGCACCTGCCGAACTGGCATCCGCGCTGGCCCTTACACCGGGCCGAGCTGCTGCACCTGGACGACGAACTGGTCACCGCCGCCGGGCTGCCGGCACCGACCGAAGCGCCCGCCAGCGTGCTCTACTCCCCCGGCGTCCCCGTCGGGTTCGGCCCGCCGGCCACCGCACACCCGCGCTGATCCGCCGGGCACGGTGGGGCGATGGGGGGTCAGCGTCGCCGGGGGGCCGCGGCGCTGTCGCGGACGACGAGCTCGGTGGCAAGCTCGACACGAGGGCTTTCGATCTTCTCGCCCTGAGCCAGCCGCAGCACGGTCCGCGCCGCCAGCATGCCCATCTCGACCAGGGGTTGACGCACCGTGGTCAGCGGCGGGGAGCACCAGCGGACCTCGGGCAGGTCGTCGAAGCCGACCACGCTGATGTCGTCGGGCACCCGCAGGCCCCGTTTGCGGACCGCCTCGTAGACGCCGAGCGCCATCTGGTCGCTGGAGGCGAAGATGGCGGTGGGTGGGTCGGGCAGCGCCAGCAGCTGCGTGCCGGCGGCGTAGCCGGCCTCGTGATAGAAGTTGCCGGGGAAGATCAGTGCGTCGTCGACGGCGACGCCGGCGCCCTCGAGCGCGGCCCGGTAGCCGTCCAGCCGCGCCCGGCTGCACATCAGCTGCGGGGGGCCGGCGATGAACCCGATGCGGCGGTGGCCGAGGCCGAGCAGGTACTGGTTGGCGCCCAGACTGCCCGCCCAGTTGGTGGCGCCGATCGTGGACGCCGCCTGCGGGGCCACCCCGGCGGGGTCGACGATGACCACGGGAAGGTTGAGCCGGCGCAGCTCGGCCTGCAACGGTGGCGCCACCATCGAGGTCACGAAGATGACCCCCCGGGTGGAGCGGGTCCGCATGTTGTCGAGCCACTGCTTGGCCGAGGAGGTGCGCTGGTGGATCGCCGAGACGACGGTGCCCACGCCACCGCTGTGCGCGACGTCCTCCACCCCGCGGATGATCTCCACCGCCCAGGGGCTGTCGAGGTCATTGAAGACCAGGTCGATCAGGGCGGAATCGGAGCGCCTGCTCGGCGGGCGGCGGCGGTAGCCGTGCCGGGTGAGCAGCTCCTCGACGCGTTCACGGGTCCGGGGGGCGACGTCGGAGCGTCCGTTGATGACCCGGGAGACCGTGGGCACGGAAACGCCGGCCAGACGCGCGATCATCGCGATGGTGACGTTCCGGCTGTTGTCGGCGTCCACGGTCCGCCCTTTCGTCCTGCCTGGGGCTGCGGTCGCAGAAGGCTACCGCAGCGGGTATCCGTCATCCCTTGACGCTGCCGGCCAGACCGCCGATGAGCTGGCGTTCGGCGACGGCGTAGAAGCCCAGGGCGGGAATCATGGAGAGCACCACGTAGGCGAGCACCCGGGCGGTGTCGTCGGCGTACTGCCCCTGGAACGCCTGGACCCCCACCGGGAGGGTCCACCAGCTCTGGTCGGTGAAGACGACCAACGGAAGCATGAAGTTGTTCCAGCTGGTGACGATGGCCAGGACCGAGACGGTGGCCAGCGCGGGACGGGCCATCGGCAACAGGATCCGCCAGAAGAACCCGAACGGGGTGCACCCGTCGAGGATCGCGGCCTCCTCCACCTCGCCGGGGATGGTGCGGAAGAACTGACGCAGGATGACAATGGTGATCGGCAGCCCGAAGGCGGCCTGGGGCAGGATCACCCCGAGCGGATTGTCCAGCAGGCCCATGCCGCGCAGCAGCACGAAGAGCGGCAGGATGGCGACCGCGAACGGGAACATCAGCCCCACCGCGAAGACGGTGAACACTAGTTCCCGGCCGCGGAACGCGAAGCGGGCGAAGACGAACGAGGCCATCGCCGACGCACCGACGACGACGAGCGTGCTGGTCGCGGCGATGAGGAGGCTGTTGCCCAGTTGTCGCCAGAACACCTCGGAGGCAAGGATGCCGGTGTAGTTGTCGGTGACCCAGGGGTCGGGCCAGCCGAGGGGGTTGGTGGAGAGTTGCCCGTTGTCCTTGAACCCGCCGAGCACCCCGAACCAGACCGGCACGACGATGAGCGCGCCGACAGTGACGCAGACGAGGTGCAGCACGAGGCGGCGGGTCCGCAGAGCGGGATTCGCCGTGCCGGTCATCCCTGGACTCCTTGGTTGGTGAGCGCGCCTTCGGTGTCGCGACGCAGGACGACGCGCTGGTAGAAGAGGGCGAAGACGAGGCTCAGGACGAACATGATGATGCTGATCGCGCTGGCGTAGCCGACCTCGAAGCGGCCGAAGCCGTACCGGTACATCGTCACGGCCATGGTTTCCGAGGCGTGGATCGGGCCGCCGCCGGTGAGGACCCAGACCATGTCGAACAGTTGCACGGTGCCGATGACCGACAGGAACACGCTGATGCGGATCGTCGGCCCCAGCAGCGGCAGGGTGACGTGCCGGAATGCCTGCCAACCGCTGGCGCCGTCGGTGGTGGCGGCCTCGTGGAGCTCCTTGGGGATGCCCTGCCGGGCGGCCAGGTAGAGCATCAGGTGGAGACCGAAGTACTTCCAGGAGACGACCAGGAAGACGGCGAAGAGCACGGTGTCCGGATCGGCGAAGACGGCTCCGGCGTCGGCGCCCAGCCACCGCGAGATCGCGTCGCCCAGCCCCCGGTTCGGTGAGAACACCAGGGTGAACAGGACGGCGGTGGTGACCTCGGAGAGCACGTACGGGGCGAAGAAGACCAGCCGGTAGACGCTTCGGCCCTTCAACGGCTGGTGCAGGAGCATGGCCAGGCCCAGCGCAGCGGGCAGCTGGATCACCAGTGACAGCACGATCAGCAGCAGTCCGCGCCACAGGTCGCCGCGGAAGGTCGGGTCGCCGAAGGCCCGGGTGTAGTTGTCCAGCCCGACGAAGTTCTCCGGCAGGCCGAAGCCGTTCCACTTGTGGAGGCTGGCGTAGCCGGCCACCACGATGGGAGCGACGACCAGCAGCAGGAACAGCGCCAGGGAGGGTGTCAGGAGGGCGGCGAGGGTGCCGCGGTGGCCCGGTCGGCGCCGTCGGCCGGGCCGCCCTGCGGATCGGTGTGGGTGGGCCATGGCTACTGGCTCTTCGCCACCGCGGTGATGTCCTTGACGATCTGCGCGGGCGTCTTGGTGCCGGCGATCAGCTCGGCGACGCTGTCGTTGACCTGCTGACCGACGGCGGGCGGGTACGCCTGGTCGAGGTAGAGCTGGAAGCCGGTGGCGCTGGCCAGGTTCTGCGCGACGATCTTGTTGTTGGGATCGGTGATGGCCGTGGCGGCGTCCTTGACCGTGGGCAGCACCGCGCCGGTCTTGGCTGCCCTGCCCTGGTTGTCGACGGTGAGCAGGGTCTTGAGGAAGTCGACGGCCGCGTCGGGGGCGTCCTTGCCGACGGCGAAACCGTTGCCGCCGCCGAACGCCTCCGAGGCGGAGCCCTTGCCGCCATCGACGATGGGGAACGGGAAGAAGCCGAGCTTGTCGCCGAGGCCCTTCTTGCCGGTGGAGCTCGACGCCTGCACCGACGGGGCCCACTGGCCCATCAGCTCCATGGCCGCGCGTCCGTTGCCCATCGTGGCGGCCTGCCCGTCCGGGGAGCTGTAGTCCGCGCCGAGGAAGCCCTTCTGGAACGGTTGCAGATCGACCAGTTCCTTGAGTCGGTCACCGGCCGCGACGAAGTCGGGGGTGTCGAAGTTGTTGTCCTTGGCGGCCTGCTGGAGGGCACCGAGCCCACCGATGCGCATCGCCAGGTAGGCCCAGTAGTAGTGGGCCGGCCACTTCTCCTTGCCGCCCAGCGCGATCGGAACGGTGCCGGCGGCCTTGAGCTTGCCGACCGCGTCGAGGACACCGGCCCAGCTCGTGGGTGCGGCGGCGACGCCGGCCCGGGCAAAGAGGTCCTTGTTGTACCAGAAACCGACCATGCCGACGTCGAACGGAACACCGTAGATCTTGCCGTCGATGGTGAACGGCTGCACAGCGGCGGGCAGCAGCCCGCCGATCCAGGGCCGCACGGCGTCGGTGAGGTCCTTGACCAGGCCCGCGTCGACCTGCTGCTTGAGCACTCCCCCACCCCAGGACTGGAACAGGTCGGGCGGGGAGCCGGCCTGGGTGGCGGTGGTCAGCTTGGCCTTGAACGCCTCGTTCTCCAGCGGCTGGATGTCGACGGTGACGCCGGGGTGGGCGGCCTGGTACTCCGTGGCCATCGCCGCCCACACCGGCAGCATCGGCTCGGTGTTCTGGATGTGCCACCAGTTGATGGACTGCGGGCCGCCCGGGTCGTCGGACCCGTCGTCGCTACAGGCGCCGAGCAGGTGGGCGCCGGCACCGGCGCCGACGAGGCCGAGCAGCGTTCTGCGGGAGAGGTGCGCTGTCATGATCCATCCCTTCGGGGACTCACGGGGGGCTCGGATGCCGATCGAGCCGGCGGTGCTCCAACCTGGATCTTCGGAAGTTTCGGTGATCCACCGAAATTACCGATGTGCTGGCCGGCACGCTACGACGTTGTTTCCGCCCCGGTCAAGGGGTCTGTCCTATGGCGACATAAACGGTTACCGTGGTCGAGACTTCCCGAGCATCCGGGCCGAACGTCCGGAAGTTTGCCGAAAGCCGCACCAGAGGAGCTGACGTGTCGACCGAGACCGCTGACGTGGCGACCGCCGCCCGGTTGATCCGCAATCCCGTCCTCGCCGGGTTCCACCCGGACCCGTCGATCCTTCGGGTCGGCGACGACTACTACCTGGCCACCTCGACCTTCGAGTGGTATCCGGGGGTCCGGGTGCACCACTCCCGTGATCTCGTCCACTGGCGCGCGTTGGGCGGGATCATCACCGAGCGCCGCCTGCTCGACCTGCGCGGCTGCGGCGACTCCAACGGGGTGTGGGCACCCGACCTGTCCTACCACGACGGCGAGTTCCTCCTCGTCTACAGCGACGTGGCCAGCTTCGCCAGCGGCTACTGGGATCCCCAGAACTACCTGGTCACCGCCCCCGACATCGCCGGCCCCTGGTCGGATCCGGTGAAGCTGCACGGGCGCGGTTTCGACGCCTCGCTGTTCCACGACGACGACGGCACCAGCTGGCTGCTGAGCATGAGCGCGGACTGGCGCCCCGGCCGCGACCGCTTCGCCGGCATCGAGATACAACAATACGATCGGGCCACGCGCCGGCTCGTCGGCCGGCCCCGCCTGCTGTTCACCGGCACCTCTGTCGGGCTCACCGAGGGCCCGCACCTGTACCGCCACGAGGGCTGGTACTGGCTGGTCACCGCCGAGGGAGGCACGAGCTGGGAGCACCAGGTCACCGTGGCGCGCTCGCGCGAGTTGTTCGGGCCGTACGAGGTGGACCCGGCCGGGCCGCTACTGACCTCCGTGGGCCGGCCGGACCTGCGGTTGCAGAAGGCTGGGCACGGCAGCCTGGTCCGCACCCCGCATGACGACTGGTACCTGGCCCACCTGGTCGGGCGCCCCTACACCCCGCTGGGCAGTTGCGTGCTGGGGCGGGAGACCGCGATCCAGCGGGTCGAGTGGCCGCCGGGCGGCTGGCCTCGCGTCCCCGGCGGGGTGCCGGCGGACACCGTCGCCGCGCCCTGCCTGCCCCCGCACCCGTGGCCCGCCGAGCCCGCCACCGACCACTTCGACGCCGCCGAGTTGGGGCCGGCCTGGTCGACGCTGCGCCGGCCGGCCACCGGAGACTGGGTCGACCTGCGGGCCCGCCGGTCGCACCTGCGCCTCCATGGTGGGCAGTCGCCGGTGGGCAGGCAGGCCCCCAGCCTGGTCGCGCAGCGCGTCGGCGCAACGCGCTGTTCGCTGGAGACCGTGGTCGAGTTCGACCCGGTCGACCACCTCCAGTTGGCCGGGATCACCGCCTACTACAACACCCTCAACTGGCACCACCTCTACCTGACCCGCGCCGACGACGGCCGGGCCGTGCTGGAGCTGCTGAGCTCCGACAGCGGCCGGCGCACCACCTATCCGGGCCTGACCGTCGACGTCACCGGTGTCACCCGGGTCGGCCTGCGCGGGTTGTTCGACGGTCCGGTCGTGCGCTTCTGCTACGACCTCGGCGCCGGTTGGCAGCAGCTTCCGGTGGACCTCGACGCGACCATCCTCTCCGACGAGCACGCCGCACTGATCATCGACGGGGAGCCGGCGGCGTGGGGCTTCACCGGGGCGTTCCTCGGCCTCTGGGTGCAGGATCTCGGCGGCGACGGCGTCCACGCCGACTTCGACCTCGCCACCTACCGGGAACACTGACCGGTCCCCGGCGCCGGCGGTTCGGCCTGCCCGGCAGGCGTGCCTGGCCTCCGCCCCCGGGCCGGCCGCGGCGGGCTCGGGGCGGAGGCTCCACCCCGGCCCGCCGCGGCGGGCACCGCCGGGGCCGGTCGCGGGCGGTGATCCGGCGGGACGCTCCTGCGGATCACCGCGCCGGTTCGACGGTCACCGCAGCCGTGCGGGAGTCACCGGGGTGCCCCGACGTAGAGCCGGCTCACCGACTCGGCGACGCAGACCGGCTTGCCGCCGGCGTCGCTGTGCACGGTGACGGAGGTGACGAGCTGCACCCCGCCGGCGACCGGGGCCACCTCGGCGATGGCGGCGGTGGCCCGCACCGCGCTGCCGACTCGCAGCGGTGCCGGGAAGCGCACCCGGTTCAGGCCGTAGTTGACGCCCATCCGCACCCCGTCGACCCGGTAGAGGCGGCCGACGAGCGCCGGCAGCAGCGACAAGGTCAGGTAGCCGTGCGCGATCGTGCCGCCGAACGGCCCGGTCGCGGCCCGTTCGGCGTCCAGGTGGATCCACTGGTGGTCGTCGGTGGCGTCGGCGAAGAGGTCGACCCGGTGTTGGTCGATCCGCTCCCAGGGCCCCGGGCCGAGAGTCTCCCCGACAGCGGTGGCCAGTTCCCCGGTGTCGGCGAAGATCCTCATGCCAGGTGCCCGCCGATCTTCGTGTAGCCGCGCAGCAGGTCCCGGGCGATGATAAGGCGCTGCATCTCGTCGGTGCCCTCGAAGATCCGGTACAGCCGCACCTGCCGGTACCAGCGCTCGATCGGCAACTCCCGGGTGTAGCCCATGCCACCGTGGATCTGGAGCACCCGGTCCACCACCCGGTTGACCATCCCGGCGCCGTAGAGCTTGCCCATCGACGAGGCGTGCCGGGGGTCGTGCCCCTGGTCGACCGTCCAGGCCGACCGGAGCACCAGCCAGCGGGCCGCCTCCAGCTCGGTCTCCGAGTCGGCGATCATCCACTGGATGGCCTGGTTGGTGCCGATCTTCGCGCCGAACGTCTCCCGGGTGTTGGCGTGGTCGATCGCCATCTGCAACGCCCGCTCGGCGATGCCGATGGCGTGCGAGGGGATGGTGTAGCGCCCCTTGCCGATCCACTTCATGCCCAGCGCGAAGCCCTGGCCCACCTCGCCGAGGACGTTGCGGTGCGGCACCCGTACGCCGTCGAAGACCAGCGACGCGGGGCCGCCCTCCCCCATCGTCTGGATGAACTCCGAGCGCCAGCCCATCGACCGGTCCACCAGGAAGGCGGTCGCCCCGCCGTCGCGGGCGCCCCGGTCCCGGTCGGTCACCGCGACCACGATGGCGAAGTCGGCGTCGTTGCCGCCGGTGATGAAGGTCTTCTCGCCGTCGAGGATCCAGTCGTCGCCGTCACGGCGGGCCGCGAACCTGATGTTGGCGGCATCCGAGCCGGCGCCCGGCTCGGTGATCGCGAAGCAGGAGACCCGCTCCCCCTCGATGGTGGGGAGCAGGAACTCCCGCTTCTGCTCCTCGGTGGCGTGGAAGAGGATGTTGTCGGCCTCGCCGCCGAAGCGGAACGGCATGAAGGTGCGGCCCAGCTCGGTCCAGATCAGCGACTGCGTGACGGCGGGCAGGTCCATGCCGCCGTACTCCTGCGGGGTGGCCAGCCCCCAGAAGCCGAACTTCCTCGCCTTGAGCTGCAACTCCCGCAGCTCGCCGCGTTCCAGGCCGGGCCGGTGCGCCCGTTCCCGCCGCAGCAGCTCCTGCTCCAGCGGCATGACCTCCCTGGTGATGAAGTCGCGGGCCGTGTCACGGATGGCCCGCTCCTCGTCGGAAAGCGCGAAGTCCATGTCCCCTCCGGGTGCTGATCGAGCGGGGCGCGACTCAGCGCGCGCCGCCGTTGACGTACAGGGTCTGTCCGCTGACGTACGACGCGTCGTCGCTGGCCAGGAAGAGGAGTTGCTGGATCTGGCTGGTGCCCTCGTAGAGGGTGGCGGCCCGGGCGTCGCGCAGGTACTTGCCGACCGGGTACTCGTCGATGTAGCCGTACCCGCCGAAGACCTGGACCGCGTCGTTGGCCGCGCGGACGGCAGCCTCGCTCGCCTCGCGAGCCGCGAAGTCGGCGGCGAGCCGGCGGACCGCCACCTGCTCGGCGGAGAGCTGAAGGTCCATGCCCAATAAACTAGCGGTGCAAGTTTTAGTCCGTCCAGACCCGACTGTGGCAGAGTTTCCGCACGGACCACCGACCGAAGGAGAACCACCATGCCCCGGCCGCGGCAGGCGCTGCTCAGCCGGCAGCGGATCATCGAGGCCGCCGCCGCGCTGATCGACTCCGAAGGGCTGGAGGGGTTCTCCACCCGGCGGCTCGCCGCCGAGCTCGGCGTCCGCGGCCCGTCGCTCTACAACCACTTCGCCACCAAAGACGAGATCCTCGACGCGGTCGCCGACAGCATCACCGGGCAGGTGGACGTGTCGTTCTTCGGTGCCGTCGACTGGCGCGAGGCGCTGCGCCGGTGGGGGCACTCGTACCGGGCGGCGCTCGCCGCCCACCCGCACATCGTGCCGTACCTGGCCCGGGGCCCCGGGCGCCGGTCGGCCGCGCTGGCCATGGCCGACGCGGTCTACGGGGGGCTCGTCGACGCGGGCTGGCCGCCGGCCCGGGCCACCCACATCGGCGCGCTCATGCGGTACTTCGTCGCGGGATCGGCGCTGGGGTCGTTCGCCCGGGGCTTCGTCGAGGACCCCGGGCTCTACGCCGAGCAGTATCCGCACCTCACCCAGGCCCACCGCCTGGCCGAACACCAGCAGCGTGTCGACGAGGGCGCGTTCGCCCTGGGCCTCGACGCGCTCATCGACGGCCTCACCCGCACCTACGAGCGGACCATCGCCGCCCCGCCGCCCCTGCCGTCGGATGCGGACACCCATTAAAGTAAAAACTTGCACCGCTAGTTTCCAGTGACGTACGTGAGGGGCGCGATGGATCTCGCACGGACCGATTTCTACCTCGACGGCCACTGGGTCAGCGCGTCGCCCGGGCAGAGCCTCCCGGTGCACAATCCCGCGACGGAGCAGGTCATCGCGACCGTGCCGGCCGGCACGGCGGCCGACGTCGATCGGGCCGTCGCCGCCGCCCGGGCCGCGTTCGACGGCTGGGCCGCCACCGCGCCGGCCGACCGGTCGGCCCACCTGGACCGGCTGCACGCCGCGCTGACCGCCCGCGCCGACGAGATCGCCCGGACCGTCGCCGCCGAGCTGGGCACCCCGCTCAAGGTGGCCGTGCGGGTGCAGGCCGGGCTCCCCCTCACCGTCCTGCGCGGGTACGTCGACCTGGCCGCCCGGCCACCGGCCGAGCAGACCGTTGGCCACTCTCTGGTGGTACGGGAACCGGTCGGCGTGGTCGGCGCGATCACCCCGTGGAACTACCCGCTGCACCAGGTCGTCGCCAAGCTCGCCCCGGCCCTCGCGGCCGGCTGCACGGTGGTGCTCAAGCCGAGCGAGCTGACGCCGCTGGTGGCATACCTCCTCTTCGACGCGGTCCACGAGGCCGGGTTCCCGCCCGGCGTGGTCAACCTGGTCACCGGCACCGGCCCGGTGGTCGGCGAGGCCATCGCCGCCCACCCGGGCATCGACATGGTCTCCTTCACCGGGTCCACGGCCACCGGCCGGCGGATCTCCCACCTGGCCGCCGACCGCGTCGCCCGGGTCGCGCTGGAGCTCGGCGGCAAGTCGGCCAACGTCATCCTCGACGACGCCGACCTGGCCACGGCCGTGAAGGTGGGCGTCGGCAACGCCTTCCTCAACTCCGGGCAGACCTGCACCGCCTGGACCCGGATGCTGGTACACCGGTCCCGGTACGAGGAGGCCCTGACCCTCGCCGCGCGGGCCGCCGAGGGATACCGGCTCGGCGACCCGTTCGACCCGGCCACCCGGCTCGGCCCGCTCGTCTCCGCGACCCAACGACAACGGGTACGCGACCACATCGACAAGAGCCTGGCCGACGGGGGTCGGCTGATCGCCGGCGGCCCGGACGCCCCGGTGCCGGACCGGGGCTGGTTCGTCGCCCCCACGGTGATCGCCGACGTCGACCCCGACAGTGCGCTGGCCCAGGAGGAGGTCTTCGGGCCGGTGCTGGCGGTGATCCCGGTCGACGACGACGCCCACGCCGTCGCGGTGGCCAACAACTCCCGGTACGGGCTGGCCGGCGCGGTCTGGTCCGGCGACTCCGAGCGGGCGCTGCGGGTGGCCCGGCGGCTGCGCACCGGCGCGGTCGACATCAACGGCGCCCCGTTCAACCCGCTCGCCCCGTTCGGTGGCTACAAGCAGTCCGGCCTCGGCCGGGAGCTGGGCAGCTACGGGCTGGACGAGTTCCTGCAGACCAAGGCAATCCAGCGATGAGGGCGCTGGTCGCCCGGGCCGTCGGGGAGCCGCCCCGGGTGGAGGAGATCGACCTGCCGCCCACCGGCCCCGGCGAGGTACGGGTGGAGATCCGGGCCGCCGGGGTGTGCCACTCGGACCTGTCGATGATCAACGGCACGGTGGCAGCGCCGTACCCGCTGGTGCTCGGTCACGAGGCGGCCGGCGTCGTGGCCGAGGTCGGCGCGGGCGTGACCCGGGTCGCCCCCGGGGAGCACGTGGTGCTGAACTGGTCGCCGCCGTGCCGACGGTGCTGGTACTGCGGGCACGGCGAGCCGTGGCTCTGCGAGCGCGCCGGCGCACCCGCCGTCCCCAGGGGCGGCAGCGTCGACGGTGAGTCGCTGCACGTCACACTGGGCCTGGGTGCCCTGGCCGAGCAGGTGGTGGTGCCGCAGCACGCGGTGATCGCGGTCCCCGCCGAGCTGCCCATGGAGGCCGCCGCGTTGCTGGGCTGTGCCGTGCTCACCGGAATCGGCGCGGTCCGCCGGACCGCCGCAGTTGCCCCCGGCGACGCGGTGGCCGTCATCGGCCTCGGCGGGGTGGGACTGTCGGTGGTCTCCGCCGCCCGCGCCGCAGGCGCCGGCCCGGTGCTCGCCGTCGACGTGTCGCCCGCCAAGGCGGAGCTGGCTCTCGCCGTGGGCGCCACCGAGTTCCTGATCGCCGACGACGAGATCAACCGGGCGCTGCGCGGACGCACCGACGGGCGGGGCGTCGACCACGCCTTCGAGTGTGTCGGGCGGGCCAGCACCATCCGCACCGCCTGGCGAGCGACCCGCCGGGGCGGACAGGTGACCGTGGTGGGCATGGGTGCCAAGGACGACATCGTCGGCCTGAGCGCCCTGGAGATCTTCCATTCGGCTCGTACGCTGCGCTCGTCGGTCTACGGCTCGTCCGATCCGGACCGGGACGTCCCGGAGCTGGCCCGGGCCGTGCTCGACGGCACCCTCGACCTGACCCCGCTGATCACCGACCGGACCACACTGGACGGCGCTCCGGAGGCCTTCGCCCGGATGGCCCGGGGCGAGGGAGCACGCACGGTGGTCCGACCCTAGCGCCTGGTCCAGCGGGCTGCGACGCCGGCTGCGTCCGCGAGGTCGTGGACGCGTGGGCTGCGGTCGTGGCCCCTCCGCGACCGGGCAACACCCGAGCGCCGGGGGCTACTCCCTCACGCTAGGTCAGGTTTTCCGTTGTCGGGTGCCGGCCGGACCATGCCGACCTCGGCTCCTTTGCTCTGCTGCCGTATCCGCAACACCAGCACTACGCAGCCCTTTCACGGTTCGGACGCAGCGCGAGCCGACGACGGGAAGCGTCGCGCTGCGTGAGCGTTGCGTCGGGGGCAGCAGAGCAAGGTTGTTGCGTCGAGGGGAGCAGAGCAAGGTTGTTGCGTCGGGGGCAGCAGAGCAAAGGGCTCGACGGAGATGCGGGGTTGGCGTGTGGGCTACGAACAGCGGCCGAGGTCGCCCGAGGATGGGCTTTCCGCACGCCTCATCCAGAAGACCTCGACGTGTCTGCCGCTGGCCCTGATGCGGGCCTCGCCTGCGCTGATCCGACCACGTTCCGCCAGCTCGACGAACTCGTCTCGACGAACTCGTCCTGACGCACGTGCGTCAGGTCTCTGCGGCGATGATGTTCCTCAGGGCCGCCGTGTGACCACGGTAGGCCTTGCGACCCTTCGGCGTCAGAGACAGCCGCAACCGGGCGCGACCGTCGCGCGTGACGTGCTCCTCGTCCAGGTATCCACTGGCGACGAGTTGAGCGATGTGCTTACTGAGTGCGGACTTCGACACGCCCAGGCGGGCCTGAAGCTCCCCGAACTCCACGAACGACGCCGCGTTGGCGATGGCGCAGATGCGCAGCCGCTGCGGGGCATGAATCAACTCGTCGAACACGGCGTCAGGCACGGTTCGTCATCTTGCGGTAACGGCGGCCCATGTCGAGTGTCGTGGCAGCCGCGCAGACGGCCGCGACCAGCCAGATCCACGGCTGCTCGAACCCGAGCGCCAGCCCGGCCGGGATGCCGACGGTGATGATCATGGCGATCAGGTACGGGTAGGCACCCGTGCCGTCCGGAAGCACCACTCCATAGCCCGACCGATAGAACACCCATCGGATACCGACGGCGACGACGGCGACGATCCCCACGAGCGCGACCCCCCTCGCAGCGGCTGCCGGCAGCATCTGTGCCGCACACACCACCGCCAGCAATACCGCCTGGATGACGAAGTAGGTCCAGGTCAGGGGAGGATTTATGGTGGCGTGTTCCGCTGCCTCGGCCGCGTCCAGCATCCGACGGGCAGCAGCGGAGGACGGATCACCGGTGAACTGTGTTTCCATGTCGGAAACCATAGCGATGTGTTTCCTTGATGGCAACTCATCGCGTCGGAGTCCTCCAACGTAACCTCCCGGCGCAGCCTGTCCGTTCGGTGGCCGAGGACAGCGTCCTGGTGGCTCCTGCGGCAGACCGCGTGACACCGCACCGGGTCTGGTGGCGCCGGCGGCGGTCCTAGGGCTGCGCCCCGGGCCGGTCAGCAGAGCGCGCGGGCCAGTTGGGTGCGGGAGCGGATGCCGAGGCGGTGGAAGATGTTGCGCAGGTGGTGGTCGACCGTGCGGGTGGACAGGAACATCCGGCCGGCGATCTCCCGGTTGGTGGCGCCCTCCGCGACCAGCTGCGCGATCCGGAGCTGCTGCCCGGTCAGCACCCGGGCCGCCGACAAATCCGGCCCACCGACCGACTCCCCGGCGGCGCGCAGCTCGGCGGCGGCCTGCTCGGCCCAGGCGGTCGCCCCGAGGACGGTGAACGTGTCGCTGGCGTCGTGCAGGTACGCGCGGGCGTCGCGGGGCCGCCGGCTGCGGCGCAGCTCCCGGCCGAAGAGCAGCTCGGTGCGGGCCCGGTCGAACGCCCCGCCGCCCGCCGGATGCAACCGCAGCGCGGTGCGGAACCCCTCCTCAGCCTCCGCGCTGCCCCGGGGGGCCAGCAGCGCGTGACAGCGCGCCGACAGGGCCCGCCGCGAGGGGCTCGCCGTGCTGTTGGCCCACCGGTCGAAGACGGCGAGGGCGGCGACGGCCGCCGGCCGGTGGGCCTGGTGGACCGCGGCCTCCACCAGGTACGGCGTGGCCATCACCTGGACGATGACCTGACCGCGTCCGGTACGGGGCCGGGCCAGGGCCGCCAACCGCTCCGCGGCGTCGGACTGCCGCCCGTCGGCCAGGTCGAGCACCGCCAGGGCCCAGCCGGCCAGAGCGGCGGGGCGGCTGTCCGCTGCCAAGTCCTCGCCGATCTCCCGGATCAGTCGCAGACTGGCCTCGCGGTCGGCGCGGATGGCGGCCAGCACCGCCAGCATTCCCAGGTGGACACCGGTCCAGGTGGCCTGGCCGGTGACCCGGGCGATGCGTAACCCCTCCCGGGAGGTGTCCGCCGCCGTCTCGTGCCGGCCCAACCAGTACTCAGCGTCCGCGCGCAGCTCCAGCGCCCGGGACAGAACCGACAGTTCGCCGCGGGTGCGGGCCAGCTCGACGGCCCGGTCGGCGAGCCGGTGTGCCGTGCCGTCCACAGCCACCAGCAGGGCGGCCACCGACGCGCAGGTCAGTGCGGCCGGGGTCAGGTCGGCCCCGGTGAGCTGGTCGGCGAGGACGACGACCCGGCGCAGCGCGGGCCCGCCCCGCTCGTGGTCGCCCCGCAGCGTCGCCGCGACACCGGCGACGTGGGTCGCCATCAGCTCCGTCGCGGGCGCTTCCCCGGGGCGGTGCAGTGCCCGCGCCCGCCGCGCCACCTCGGCGTACCGGTACTGGTCGCCGGCGAAGCAGACCGCCTCGCCGGCGCGGACCAGCGCGCCGAGGGCCGGGGCGGGATCGGTGCCGGCCAGCGCGTCCGCCGCGGCCAGCAGCGTCGTGAGGGCGACCGGGGTCCGGCCGCAGCGCAACTCCATCTCGCCGTGCAGCAGCTCGGCCCGACCGGCCACGGCCGCCCCCGGCGCGTCGGCGGGCAGGCCCCGCAGCAGCAGCCGGGCCCGGTACGGCTGGCCCGCCGCCCAGGCGTGGTGGGCGGCGGCCACCAGCCGGGCGGCGGCGCGGGCCGGCTCGGCGCTGAGCTCGGCGGCGCGGCGTAGCGCCGCCGACAGGATGGCGTGGCGGCCTCCGCCCCGCGCCGCCTCCTCCAACTCGGTCGCCAGCACGGGGTCCGGGCCCTCGGCTGCGGCGGCGCGGTGCAGGGCCCGACGCAGCCGCTGCCCGGGGCCGTCGAGCAGGGCGGCCAGCAGCAGGTGTGCCGTGCGCCGCTCGGCGAGGGGCGTCGTGGCCTCGACCATCGCCCGGGCGAGCGGGTGCGGGAACGTCACGCCGTGTGGCTCGACGCGGACCAGGCCGGCGACCTCGGCCGGGGCGAGCGCCTCGATCACCGTCCCGGCGGCGCGCGCGGCCCGGACCAGGGTGGCCGCGTCCAGCTCGTCGTCGAGGGCGGCGATCAGCAGCAAGCGCCGGGTTTCGTCGGGCAGACGGCCCAGCCGGGCCCGGTAGCCACGGCCCAGGACGCCGTCGGCCGGCGGCGCGGCGGGCAGGGGTTCCTCTCCTCGGCACTGGGCGGAGCTCAGCGAGCCGCCGAGATCCACCAACGCCTGCGGGTTTCCCCCGCCAACCGCGCTGAGCGCGGTGGCGACCAGGTCGGACGGGCGCGCGGGCAGCCGGTCGACGAGGACGGCGCGGCTGTCGCGCTCGTCGAGGGGCGTCAGCCGGTGGGCGGGAATGCCTCCCGGCGCGGTGTCGGCGGCCCCGGTGAGGACGACGACGACCGGCAGGTGGCGCACCCGGCGGGCGACGAACGCCAGCAGATCGGCGGTGGGTCGGTCGCCGACGTCGACGTCGTCCACGGTGCAGAGCAGGGGGCGCTCCCGGGCGGCGACGGCGAGCAGCCCGAGCACGGCCAACGAGAACGCCAGCCGCTGCTCGGCGGGGCAGCCCTCGCCGTCGAGGGCGCGCCGAAGCACGTGCCGCTGCAGGTCGGGCAGGGCAACGGCCCGGTCGAGCACCGGATCGAGGAGCCGTTGCAGCCCCGCGTGGGGCAGCGTCGCCTCCTCCGCGAGCCCGGAGGCGGACAGGACGGTGAAGCCCCGCGCCTGCCGGTGCGCGTAGCTGACCAGCGCACTCCGGCCCGAGCCCGGCTCGCCCTGGAACAGCAGCGCTCCCCCACCAACCGCCACGCCGTCGAGCAGGCCGCGGATCGCCCGGCACTCGTCGTCCCGGCCACGCAGTACGGCTATTTGCACTGTTGATGCATGAACCATCTAGTCAGTGTTACCCATCGTTAACCTGATGGAAAGAGGCCGCTGGCGGCCCGGCCCAGTGTTTCGCCCTCCGGGGACGCAGGCGGCGGGTCAGCGACGTGTCGAGTCCGGACCGAGGGCGCGGGCGAGGCGGCGGACGGCCTCGTCCATGAGGTCGGGTGGGGCGGCGGCGTAGGTCAGGCGCAGGTGCGGCGCGGGTGGTTCGGCCGCGTGCCACGGGCGGCCGGGAAAGACGATGACGCCTTCGGCGGAGGCCGCGGCGGCCAGCGCGCCGTCGTCGACGCCGTCGGGCAGGCGGGCCCACAGGTGCAGGCCGCCGCGGGGGATCATCGGTGGGACGAAGGTCGGCAGGTGCCGGCGCAGCGCGGTCAGCAGCGCCTCGCGCCGGGCCCGCAGCGCGGTGCGCAGGGTGCGGTGGTGCCGCGGCCAGGCCGGGGCGGTGACGAACTCCAGCGCGGCCTGCTGCAGCGGGCCGGCGACGAAGAAGTCGTCGAGCAGCCGGGCCGAGCGCAGCCGGGCTCCGGCCGGGCCGTGGGCGCCCATCGCGGCGACCCGCAGGCCGGGGGCGGCGGACTTGGTCAGTGAGCGCAGGTAGATCACGTGCCCGTCGGAATCGTCGGCGGCCAGCGGCGGCGGGGCCTCTCCGTCGACGGTGAGGTCGCGGGCGTAGTCGTCCTCGATCAGGAACGCTCCGGCGACGCGTACGGCGTCGGCGACCTCTGCTCGGCGGTGCGCCGCCAGGGTCGCGCCGGTCGGGTTGGCGTAGAGCGGTTGGCAGTAGAACAGCCGCGCGCCGGTGCGGGCGAACGCGGCGGCGAGTTGGTCGGGGAGGACACCCTCGGCGTCGGCGGGCACCGGCACCACCCGCAGCCCGGCCGCCCGGGCCGCGGCCAGTGCGCCCAGGTAGGTCGGCGACTCGACGAGCAGGGTGTCGCCGGGCGCGGCGAGCGCGCGCAACGCGGACGACAGGGCCGCCTGCCCGCCCGGGCAGATCACCATGTCGTCGGCGCGCAGCCGGGCCCCCGCCTCGCGGGCGAACCAGTCGCGAAGGTCCGCCCGCCCCTCGGCCGGCCCGCGCTGCCAGGCCGCCGGGTGCCGGGCGGCGCGGGCGAGCGCGGCGCCGAGCGCCGCGGCCGGCTGCAGGTCCGCGTCCAGGTAGCCCCCGGAGAGCGGGATCGCGCCCGGCCGGGGCAACGCGAGCAACGCCTGCATCTCGTCCTCGCCCGGACGGCGGGCGCCGAGCGCCACCGTCTGCCACGACAGGTCGGGTGGGCACCGCTCGTCCGGCCGGGCGGCCACGAAGGTGCCCCTCCCCGGCCGCGTCTCGATCAGCCCTTCCGCCACCAGTTGCCGGACCGCCTCGGCGACGGTCACCGGCGAGGCCTGGTGCCGGGCGGTCAACTCGCGCACCGAGGGCAGCCGGGTCCCGGCGGCGGTGGCCACGAGCCCGCGCAGATCTTGGATAACACGGGCCGCTGCGTTACCGTTGTTCATGAAGGCTAAGAGTAGCGCTACTGTCTCCAACCCGGTAACGGCTGACCGGCTCGCCGGCCTCGCCCTCGGCGCGCTGGGGGTGCTCGCCTTCAGCATGTCCCTGCCCGCCACCCGCGTCGCCGTGCAGCAGCTCGACCCGTGGTTCGTCGCCTTCGGCCGGGCCGTCGGCGCGGCGCTGCTGGCCGGGGCGTACCTGCGTCTCACCGGCGCGCCGCGACCCACCCGCAGCCAGTGGCGGCGGCTGCCGGTCGTCGCCCTCGGCGTCGTCGTCGGATTCCCGCTGTTCACCTCGCTGGCACTGACCACCCAGACCTCCGCGCACGGCGCGGTCGTCATCACCACACTCCCCGCCATGACCGCCGTGTTCGCAGTGCTGCGGGCCGGCGAGCGCCCACCGCCGCTGTTCTGGGTCGCCAGCGGCGGCGGGCTGGTGGCGGTGCTCGCCTTCCTGATCGCCAGCGACGCGGTGCACGGCGCGGTGTCGGCCGCCGACCTGTTCCTGCTCGCGGCGGTCGTCCTGTGTGGACTCGGGTACGCCGAGGGCGGCGCGCTCGCCCGGGAACTGGGCGGCGCTCGGACGATCTGCTGGGCGCTGTTGCTCTCGCTCCCCGCCACCCTGCTCGTCACGCTCGTCGCGGCCTCGGCCAATCCGCCGCGCGCCGGGGCGGCCGCCTGGTCGGCGTTCGGCTACCTCACCGTGATCTCCATGTTCCTGGGCTTCTTCGCCTGGTACGCGGGGCTGGCCCGAGGTGGCATCGCCCAGGTCGGCCAGATCCAGCTCGCCCAGCCGGTGCTCACCCTGCTCTGGTCAGCGCTCCTACTCGGCGAGGCCGTCACCCCCGCCTCGATCGGGGCGGCGCTGGTCGTGCTGGCCTGCGTCGTACTGAGCCAGCGCACCCGTGGCAGGCGCGCGACGGGCCGGGACGCCGCCGCCACCGAGGCCACGCGGCGCGCCCTGCAACCCCCGGACGCGGGGGCCACTCCCGGCACGGGGCATCGCCGCGAGCGGCCGGGCGCACCCGTCCGCCACTGAACCGCCGCGGTGCCCGACGGCCACACAGCCACCTGGGCGTCGTCCGTGACCCGGCTTCGCCCCGGCGATCGTCGACTTCCTCGCCGGCTGAGCTGAGGCGCTCAGCGGGCCGCCGGCTCGGACAGCAGGGCGGCCACCGTGCGGGTCATCACCGCGCGGGCCTGATCCACACCGAGCCCGAGACCGTCGCGCAGCAACGACCAGTTGGGCCACATGCTCGTGGCGACCAGGGCGTTGACCAGTTGGTCCCGGCCCGCGCCGGCCTGCTCCAGCTCGGTGGCGAACAACTGCTCGACCTCGTCGCGGACCCGGTCGACGTGCTTGAGGCGGTTGCGGCGCAGCTGCTGGGAGACCGGCTCGCGCATCTGCGCCGCCCGGGCGGACGGCGCGATGAGCTGAAGCAGCCGCGCCCGCTGCCGGCAGTACGCGTCGACCCGCTTGGCCAGCAGCAACGCGGGCGAGATCGGCCGGTAGGCCGCGTCCTGCTGCCGTAGCAGCTCCTCACCGCTGGCCTCGAAGAGCGTCTCCATGTCCTTGAAGTTGGTCCAGAGGGTGCGCAGGGAAATACCGGCCCGCTCAGCGATCCGCTCGCCGGTCGGTCTCAGGTCACCCTCGGAGATGAGCGCGAGGTGCGCCTCGACGATCGCCGCCCGGGTCCGCTCGGCCCGGGCCGTCCGCCCGTCGACCCGGCCCGGCGCCTCGGCACTGCCCACCGGCACCTCCCCCTTCACCGTCGTCACGTCACCCGTGACCGCACCCGCGCCGAGTCTAGACGCGGGGTGGGCAGCGCAGATCCGGCTGGTGCCGGCGCAGTTCCCGGCGCGCCAGCGACTGCCGGTGCACCTCGTCCGGACCGTCGGCGAGCCGCAGGGCGCGGGCGCGGGCCCGGAGGCTCGCCCGCGGGGTGTCCTGGCTCAGCCCCGCGGCGCCGTGCGTCTGAACGGCCCGGTCGATGATCCACTGGGCGGCCTCGGGTACCACGATCTTGATCGCCTGAATCTCGGTGTGCGCCCGCCGGTTGCCGACGGTGTCCATCAGCCAGGCGGTCTTGAGTACCAGCAGCCGGGCCTGTTCCAGGCGCACCTGGGCCTCGGCGATCCAGTCCCGCACGACGCCCTGCTCGGCCAGCGGCCCACCGAAGGCGTGCCGGTCGATCACCCGCCGACACATCAGCTCGATGGCCCGTTCGGCCATGCCGACCAGCCGCATGCAGTGGTGGATCCGTCCGGGCCCCGAGGCGAGCCTGACTGGCGCCGGTGACGAGCGCGACCCGACCCGCAAACCGAGCTGAATTTGCACTCACAGTGCAAGTATTTGTTGCCGGGTCGGGCCACGTCAACGGCGGTGGCGAGGAAACCGCCCGGTTAAACGGGAAGCACCGTACGTGCGGAAACCGAACCGGGCCGGCCCGACGGGACACGCGAACGCGCCCGGTCGGACCGGCCCGTGGCAGGCAGGAAGCCGTCCGGTCAGGAGACCGTCGGCACCCCGTTGGCCGGGGGCGTCACCGGCGCCACGGTGTACTCCTTGACCGGCCCGTCGCCCTCGTCGGTCTCGTACGCCGGGCCGAAGTAGCTCTGCTTCCCCCCGCTCACCCTGCTCAGTCGCGCCCCGCCGTAGCCGGAGTGGTCGGTGGCGGAGAAGCGCAGCGGGGCCAGCCCGGGCCCCTGGAAGCCGCCCTTCGCGACGGCGGCGAGCAGCGACTCACGGGTGAGGTCCTTGCCTGCGGCGAGGAGAGCCTGCACGAAGAGGTACCCCACCGCCATGCCGTAGACGCTGTTGCCGTCGAACGGCGCTTCGGCGTTGTGCGCCTTGTTCACCTTGGTGAAGAGCTGGATCCACGGGTTCTCGGCGTCGTCCTGCATCGGCAGGTAGTTGGCGCCGACCATGCCCTCCAGCAGCGGGGCGGCGGCACCGAGCTGCTTGGCCAGGGTCGGCTGGTCCGCGCCGACGTTGGAGACCAGCCACTGCGGCCTGAACTTCAGCCGGGCCGCGGTGCCGATGGAGAGCGCGCTGAAGCCGGGCACGGTGGCGAGGATGACGACCTGGCAGCCGGCCGCCTTGAACGCGCCGATCTGGGGTGCCACGTTGGGATTGCTGGTGACATAGGTCTGCTTGGCGACCACGGCGCCGGCGCCGAGCACCTTCTCCACGCCGACCAGGCTGTCCCGCCCGAAGTCGTCGTCCTGGCCGAGGAAGCAGACCTTCTGCCCGGGCAGGGTGGACTTCACGTGGGAGGCAAGAATCTTGCCTTCCACGGTGTAGTCGGTGTTGAAGCCGAACGTGCCCGGGTACTTGTCGGGCTGGTCCCAGTTGCGGCTGCCGGAGGCGACGAAGAGGTCGGGCACCCGGTTGCTCTTGAGAAAGTCGAGCACCCCGCTGTGGGTGGGGGTGCCCAGGCCGTTGACGACGGCGAAGACCTTGTCCTGGAGGACCAGCTGGCGCACCACCTGCTGGGTGTTCGCCGGGTTGTACCCGTCGTCCATGACCTTGTAGGTGATCTTCCGGCCGTGCACCCCGCCGTTGGCGTTGACGTAGTCGAAGTACGCCTTGGTGGCGGGCGCGATCTTGGAGTAGCCGGCCGAGGCCGGCCCGGTGAGCGGCATGTGGGTGCCGACCACGATCTCGGAGTCGGTGACGCCGGGAACCTGACGGCCCCCGGAGTCGGACTCCTCGCCGGTACAGCCGACGGCGGTGACGAGCAGGGTGATGGCGGTGGTGATCGCGAGAGCGTGGCGTGCGACGCGTGGCATGTGGAACACCGACCTTTCCTCGGTCCGGTTGCTGCTGGTGGTGGGGTGATCCGCCGGCCGGTGACGGCCGGCCGGCGGGTGGGACGACAGGGAGCAGCTCAGGAACGCCGGAGCCGCCACCGGGCGAGCAGGGCGTGGCCGAGGCGCGACAGCAGGCCCTGCACGCCACCGGGCGCGGCGATCATGACGACGACCAACGTGATCCCGAAGATCGCCAGCGGCAGGTTGCCCTCCAGCCGTTGCGCCACCGCCGGCGAGAGGGTGAGCAGGTCGCTCACGGTGTGCGTCAGGTCGGGCAGGACGACCAGCAGGGCGGCTCCCCACACCGCACCGGCGAGGCGGCCGAGCCCGCCGATGACCACGGCCATGAGCAGGAACAGCGAGAGCGTCAGGGAGAACGCCCCCGGCGACGCGCTCTGGGCGAGCACCGCGAGCAGGGCACCACCGAGCCCGGCGCCGGCGGCGCTGACCACGAAGGCGAGCACCTGGGTGCGGGCGACGTGGATGCCGGCGAGGCGCGCGGCGACCTCGTCGTCGCGGACCGCCCGGAACGTTCGGCCGAATCGGCTGCGGAGGAGGTTGGCCAGCAGCAGCAGGGCGAGCAGGGTGGCCGCCCCGGCGACCCAGAGCTGCCACCGCTCGTAGGGGAAGTAGGCGCCGAGCGCCGCCGGTGGTGGCTCGACGGGGACCGACAGCCCCTGCTCGCCCTTGAACACGCCGTCGAAGGTGACGGTCAGCGCCGGCACGACGACCGCGACGGCCAGGGTGACCCCGGCGAGGTACGGCCCCCGCAACCGGGCTGCGGCCACGCCGATGACGGCGCCGACGGCGACGGTGGTCAGCACCGCCGCGACCAGCGAGACCGCGAGCAGCCACCCGCCGGTGGACCCGGCGTCGGCGAAGGCGTTCTGGCAGAGGGCGACGGTGTACGCGCCGACGGCCATCAGCGCGCCGTGCCCCAGCGAGAGCTGCCCGTTGAGCCCGGTGAGGACGGTCAGCCCGGCCGTCGCGCAGAGGTAGGCCGCCACGGTGGCGAGCTGGAAGTTGCGGAACGGCTCCACGCCGTAGCTGACGGCCACCAGCAGCAGCGCGGCGACGGCGACGACGGCGAGGTGGCGCAGCAGGGTCGAGCCACGGTGACCCTCGGCCGGGCGGTCGCGGGCGGCGGGCGTCCGGCTCGCCGGTGGGGCCGCCGCCCGGGTGGCGCTCACACCTGCCTCGCGGTGACCGGGGCGAACAGGCCGGCGGGGCGGACCAGCAGCACCGCCAGCAGCAGGGCCAGCACCGCGAGGGGGGTGAGGTCGCTGCCGGCGTAGCCGCTGACGTAGGAGAGCAGGAGACCGACCAGGAGGCCACCGACGACGGCTCCCGGCGGACTGTCCAACCCGCCGACGACGGCTGCGGTGAACGCCGAGACGAAGACCAGGTCCATCGCGTGCGGGTGCAGGCCGAGCTCGGTGGGGATGATCAGCATGGCGGCCAGGGCGCCGACGCCGGAGGCCAGGGCCCAGCCGAGGGTGAGCATGCCGCCGACGTTGACCCCGAGCAGGCGGGAGACCTCGGGGGCGAACGCCGCGGCGCGCATTCGCAGGCCGACCGCGGTGCGGGTGAAGGTCCACGCGAGGGCGACGACCACCACCCCGACTGCCGCGAAGGCGAACAGGTCGTACGGCGAGAGGACGGCGAAGCCGCCCACGGTGAGGGCGGCCCGCGAGAACGGCGCCTCGGCGGGTCGGAACTCGTTGCCGTAGACCATGCCCAGCACGGCCTGGATCAGCAGGACCAGCCCGAGCGCGACGATCACCGGGCTGAGCGGGGACCGGTGGTCGACGAAGCGCATCACGGCCACGTCGACGACCGCGCCGAGGAGCAGCCCGGCGAACAGCGCGGCCAGGAAGCCGAGCCAGTAGGAGCCGGTCGCCGCGCAGACGCCGTAGGCGACGTAGGCGGCGGCGACGGCCATCGCCCCCTGGGCGAAGTTGACGATGCGGGCGGCGCGCCAGATGAGCACCAGGGCCAACGCGAACGCGGCGTAGACCGCGCCCCTCGACAGCCCGTCGAGGGTGAGGAAGACGAAGCGGTCCAACGGTCCTCCTTCCGGCGGACGGGGTGGTCAGAAACCGAGGTAGGCGTGGCGCAGGTCTTCGTCGTCGCGCAGCCGGGCGGCCGGTGCGGTGGCGACGACCCGGCCGAGGGCCATCACCACGCCCTGGTCGGCCACGGAGAGCGCGCTGCGGACGTTCTGCTCGACGAGCAGCACGGTCAGCCCGGTGCCGTCGCGCAGTTGTCGCAGCAGGGCCATGATCTGGGCGACCACCCGGGGCGCCAGGCCGAGCGACGGCTCGTCGAGCAGCAGCACGCGGGGTCGGCCGACCAGCGCCCGGCCGAGGGCGAGCATCTGCCGCTCGCCGCCGGAGAGCTGGTGCCCGAGCTGCCGTCGCCGTCGGGCCAGCGGCTCGAAGAGTTGGTAGACCTCGTCGAGGGCGCGCGCGGCGTCCGCCCGGTCCCGGCGCCACAGCCCGCCGAGTCGCAGGTTCTCGTCGACGGTAAGCTCGGCGACCACTCCCCGCCCTTCCGGCACGTGTGCCAGGCCGCGTCGGACGAGCTGCTCCACCGGCACCCCGCGCAGGTCCTCCCCGTCGAGGGTGATCCGGCCGGCGGTGAGAGGCAGCATGCCGGAGAGGCTGCGCAGCAGGGTGGTCTTACCGGCCCCATTGGCCCCCACGACCGCCACGATGGCGCCGCGCGGAACGCGGAGGTCGACCGCGTGCAGCACCGGCGCCGCGCCGTAGCCAGCCACCAGCCCGCGCACGGTGAGCAGGCCGGCGGCGCTCACGCGGCGGCCTCGTCAACGGCGGCGCCCAGGTAGGCGTCGGCGACCGCCGGGGCGGCGCGGATCTCCTCGGGGGTGCCGGCGGCGATGACCCGCCCGAAGTCGAGCACCACGATCTCGTCGCAGACCGACATCACCAGGTCCATGTGGTGCTCCACCAGCAGCACGGCGCAGGGGTCGGTGTCGCGCCGGGGCAGGCCTCGGACCAGGGTCGCCAGCTCGGCGATGTCGTCGCCGCCCAGGCCGCCGGCGGGCTCGTCGAGCAGGAGCAGTCGGGGCCGGGCGGCGAGCGCGCGGGCCAGGGCGACCCGCTGGCGTACGGCGAACGGCAGCGTCGCCGGCGCGGCGCCGGCGTGGTCGGCGACGCCCAGGCCGTCGAGGATGTCGAGGGCGTGCCGGCGCAGCCGCCGCTCGTCGCGGTCGCTGCGCGGCAGGCCGAGCAGGGCCGACAGGAAGCCGGCCCGGGCGGTGTGCGAGGCGCCGGCCATGACGTTCTCCAGCACCGTCAGCCCGGCGAAGAGCCCGGTGCCCTGGAGGGTCCGGGCGATGCCGAGCCGATTGAGCTGGTGCGGTCGGGGCCGCAGCGGCCGGCCGTCGAGGGTCAACGATCCCGTCTCCGGCGCGATGAAGCCGCAGATGACGTTGAACAGGGTGGTCTTGCCGGCCCCGTTGGGGCCGATGACGCCCACCACGCTGCCGGCGGGGACCCGCAGCGAGACGTCATCGAGGGCGGTGAGGCCACCGAAGCGCACCCCGATGTGGTGCAGTGCGAGCCCTTGCTCCATCACGCATCCCCCATGCCGGTCGCATGCATTTACACTGCTAGTGTATTTTTCTGAAGTGTTTCGTCAACACCCTCGATGGCTCGTTCCGGCCTCCCGGCCGGCGGTCACCGATCCGCCGACGCGACCGGCCCCCGCGCAGCGGTCTCCGCGTCGGCGTGGCTCGGCGGATACACGACGTGGCTCGGCGGATACACGACCAGCGGTGGCGGGGGCAGATCGGCCAGCCGCGCCAGGACCGCCCGGTGCCGATCGGCGGGGCCGAAGGCGATCGCGGCGCTGCGGGCCCGCTTGAGGTGGAGGTGCGCCGGATGCTCCCAGGTGAAGCCGATGCCGCCGTGCAACTGCACGCAGACCTCCACGGCGGTTCCCCCTAATTGCACTGGCCATGCCATATAAGCTGCCGTCCTGCCGGACGGAAGCCCCTCGTACGACGCGCCGACGGCCCGACCCGGAACACGCGACGCCGGGCCGGCACGCGTCGGGGCGGCAGCGCGTGGCTGCCGCCCCGATCGCGGTCAGGAGCTGGGGCAGGTGTTGCGGTACTCCTCGATGCTGGAGCCGCTGGGGCCCGGGCAGAGGAACTGCTCGTAGCGGGTGTCGTCGTCGACGAACCGCTTCAGCCACGCCACCGTCTGCTTGGCGGTGGGCGTGTTGACGGTCTGCGGGAAGAAGTGGCTCGCCGCATTGAGCTCGAGGTACGCCTTCTCCGCGGAGGCCGGGATGCTGTTGTAGAACGGTTCCGAGTGCGACGCGACCGGGGCGACGCTGTCGCTCTCACCGCCGATGATCAGCGTCGGCACCCGCAGGTTGGACCAACTCTTGGTGAGGTTCCATGGCGCGAGCGGCACGGCAGCCTGGAGCGAGGGGCGCGCGGCGGCGGCCTCCAGACTCCCCCCGCCTCCCATCGAGTGCCCGGCCACGGCGAGCCGGCTGGCGTCGATCCGGGTACGCACGGAGCTGCGCTGGACCAGGTAGTCGAGCGCGGCCAGCAGCTGCCGGCCACGGCTGTCCGGCTGGTCGAGGACGGTGTTGGTCTCGATGCCGATGACCACGAAGCCGTGCGAGGCGATCCGTGGCCCGAGCCAGCTGATGCTGGACCAGCTCGCGGTGAACCCGGGCGAGATGGCGATGGCGCCGAAGGTGCCCTCGCTGGTGCTGGTCGGGTAGTAGATGACCCCGCCGCCGAAGCCGGTGACGCTGATCGAGGAGACGTTCTGCGAGGCGGTGGCGAAGGGGCCGCGGCTGGCCTCCAGGATGGCGCTGGTCGGATCGGGGCCGCGCTCGTACGGGCTCTCCGCAGCCTGCGCGCTGGAGGACGCCGCCAGGACACCTCCGGCGGCCAGGACGGCGGCCACGGTCAGCCTGGCCACGGCACGGACGGCGGAGCGGGGGCGGTTGGTGGTGGTTGATCGCACGTCGGGCACTCCCTGCTACTTCGGGGTTGTATCGACGCATGTCAGTCTTCTGTGTGCCTCGCCCGCCCCGCATCGGCAAAATCACCAGTCGACGCGGCCGGACGCGAGGCGTCGGGACGAGGGATGGCGGTCTGACGTGCTCCGCCCCCTCGCGTCGGCGGCGAGGGGGCGGAGAGAGGCGCTCGTGTGGGCGTCGACGCCCGGGTGTCAGCAGCGTGGCACGTTGGGGATGAAGCCGTCGTAGCCGGTCTGGAGGAAGGCGTCGGAGACGTAGCGGTTCGTGCCGATCCGGTGCCAGATGCTGGTGGTGCCGTGGGGGCCGGTGACCAAGGTGCCGGTGGCCTGGCAGTAGACGGTCACGGCGGCGCCGTCGGCGACCGAATCGACGACGCCGTAGCCGGTGCCGGGCCCGGAGCGCACGTTGAGGCTGCTCGCCGTGGTGTCGACCGTGCCGGATCCGGTGCCGGTGACCCCGTTGACCAACTGCATGTAGTAGGTCCAGTTCCAGTTCACACCGGGATCGGTGTGGGTGGCACCGGGCACCTCGCGGTGGGCGATGATGTGCGCCCGGTCCTTCGCGATGCCGTACTTGGTGGCCAGGCTCCGGGTGAGCTTCGCCGAGGCGCGGTACATCGCGTCGGTGAACCAGGCGGGGTTGTCGACGTAGCCCTCGTGCTCGATGCCGATGGACTGGGTGTTGTAGGTCCAGTTGCCGGCATGCCAGGCGATGTCCTTCTCCCGGACCGACTGGGTGACGGCGCCGTCGGAGGAGCGGAACGTGTAGTGCGCGCTCGCCTGGGCCGCCGGGTTCTGGAACCAGCTGATCGCGCCGGCGTAGGAGCCCTGCGTCATGTGGATGACGATGTACGCGACCGGGTGACTGCTCGGGCGGGTGGCCACGGTGTAGTTGCTCGTGCTGGCCGCCGCCCACGCGGCCGGCCCGTAGTCGGTGCTCAGGGTCTCGTAGCCGCCCGCCGCCGACGCCCGGCTCAGGGCACCCCGCTGCGGCGCGACCGGGCGACCGGGCACCGTCAGCGCCGCGCCGGACGCGGCGGAGAAGCCGCTGCGCAGCAGGTCGTAGACGCCGTCGGCGTAGAGCCGGGCGACCGCCGGGTCGGCAGCGCCGCCGTACTGGGCGATCGGCTCGTACCAGCGGTTGAGGTCGGCCCGCTCGGCCCGGCCGAGGCCGGTGGCGTCCGCGTAGGAGCGCAGCACCGCCGCCGCCCCGGTGATGTTCGCGCCCACCTCGGTGCGCAACGCCGCCGGGGCGAGTCCGGTGAGCGTGGCCGCCTTCTCCAGGGTGGCCGGCCGGGGGCTGCTCACCAGGTGCATGACGCCGTAGCCGCCGGAGGCGCTGGGCGTGCCGGCGTGCCCGTCCAGGCGGGTCTCGGCCTGCCCCAGGGCGACGAGCAGGTCACGGGGGACGTCGTACCGGGCAGCCGCGCGGTCGAAGGCGGCGGCCAGGGCACCCGACGGCGACGCGGTCGCCGCGGCCGGTGCCGCGGCACCGGCCGCGCCGGCCAGCCCGACGGCGGCGACCAGCGCGGCGCCGAGCAGGCGGTGGGGACGTCGTGGGCGAGATCGAACGGTCACTGCCACTCCTCACGGACGATCAAGGGAAGAAGAGATGGCCCGACGCGGCGGTGGGCCGCCGCGCCGGGCGAGGGTCAGCACCAGCCGTTGACCGGGCCGTTCACCCCGGTCCAGAGGTACGCGTCGGACACCCAGCTACCGTCGCTGAGCCGGTTCCAGAGTGCCGTGGTGCCATAGCGCCCGGTGTGTGAGGTGCCGTTCGCGGAGCAGGAGATGGTCACGGTGGCGCCGTCGCCGACCGAGCCGAGGGAGCCGTAGCCGGAGCCGGGGCCGGAGCGCCGGGTGAGGGTGCCGCCGCCGTTGGCGTCGACCACCGCCTGGTTGAAGCCGAGCGCGCCGTAGTTGTAGACCCCGCCGCCGATCCCCGCCCAGGCCGATCCGTGCCGCGCGCCGCCCTGGTAGGCCGCTCCGGCGACGATCTCCCACTTGCCGATGCCGTGCCCGGCGATGGCGACGTACGCGCTGTTCTGCCGGAGTCCGAAGTGGACGTGCCGGCCGGTGGCGGAACCGCCGCAGGTGACGTCGGTGCCGGTGTAGCCCAGGTACGCACCCTCGCCGACGGCCGCCCCGTTGACCGAGATGCTGCTCCAGAGGTGGTAGTAGTCGGTCGAGTAGCCCCGGTCGTGGATCACCCTGATCCAGCCCTGGCACATGGTGTACGCCGTGCCACCCCGGGCCGCGCGGACGACCTGGTCGCCACCGGAGAGGTCCACGGAGCTGTACGGCGCACCGCCGCCCCAGCCGTGCGGGCCGCCGGTGAGCGTCCAGGTCTGCCCGACCGCGAACGGCAGGGCCATCCCGGTCCGGTAGTCGCCGCCGGCGAGCATGGGGGCCGGGCTGGTGCCGAAGACCTGGCGCTCCCGCTCGGTGACGAGGGGCGACTCGGCGGCCAGGGCGCTGAAGGCGGCCTCACCGTCGAACGCGACCTGCCACCGCCCGGCGTCGGCGCGCGCGATGAACACCGCTCCGGTCGGGTGGGCGTCCTTCGTTCGGGGCGCGACCGCGACGGCGGTGCCGAACGCCCATCGACCGTCCTGTCGGCTCACCGTGATCCGGGTCTGCTCCGCCGCGGCGGAGCTCGTGGCGGAGCGCTCGGCCTGGCCGAGCAGCTTGCTGGTCACGGCCTCCGTGACGGTCGGGATCGGGGGCACCGGCTTGGGCGCCGCCACGGCGACCGCAGGCTGACCGCCCAGCAGGATCCCCGCCGCCAAAAGAGCCATCGAAACGTTGGTCCACGGACGTAGTTGTCCCATCGGCCCACTACTCCTTCATCGACACTTAGCGATGCGGCGACGATAGGCCGTGGCGGAAATAATGTCTACACTCAGCCTCCCCGCGACGAAGGTTTCTTTCGGAAGCGGCTCGTCAGCCGCGCGCCGGGTCGGGCCCGGTGGGGTCGGGCGGGGTGGCGGCGATCAGCAGGGCCACGTCGTCCTCGGCCACCGGGCCGCCCAGCAAGGCCAGCTCCGGGGTACGGCGCAACACCAGGTCGGCAAGCCGCTCGGGATCCGTCTCGCGACTGTGGGCAAGGACGCGGTGCAGGGCTGCGAAGCCGTCGTCGATGGTCGCGGTGCGGCTCTCGACCAGGCCGTCGGTGTGCAGCAGCAGAAAGCTGCCCGCCGGTAGGTGACACGTGTGGTCCGTGCGCGGGGCGTCGCGCACCGCGCCGAGCAACGGGTCGCGTCCGGGTAGCAGGCCGATCCGCCCGTCCGGGGTGACCAGCGTCGGGGGCGGGTGTCCGGCGTTGGACCAGCGCAGCCGGTGCCCGCCGTCGGGCGCGGGGTCGAGGTAGGCCAGCAGCACGGTGGCCATGATGGAGCTGCCGAGGGCCTGGTTGGCGTGGTCGAGGCGGCGCAGCAGCGCGGACGGCGGTTCAGCCCGGTCGATGATCAGGCCGCGCAGGATGCTGCGCAGCTCGCTCATTGCCGCGGCGGCGGCGATGCTGTGACCGGTGACGTCACCGATGACCAGGACCAGCCGGTCGTCAGGCAGCGTGACGACGTCGTACCAGTCGCCGCCGACGTGGTCCGTGCGGTGCGCGGGCAGGTACCGGGCGGCGATCCGGATGCGATCGTGGCGCGGCAGCGCGCCCAGCAACGCCTTCTGCAAGGTCTGCGCGACGGTGCGCTGCTCGTCGAGCACGGTGGCGCGTTCCAGCGCCTGGGCGACGTAGCCGGCCAGGGTGGTGATGACCGCTTCTTCGCTGACGTCGATGTCGTAGGGCTGTTCCCAGACGAAGGTCAGCGCCCCGAGCACGCCGCGCAGCCCGTTGAGGGGCACGCTGACCAGCGCCTGCCAGCCGAGCCGATTGAGGTCGTCGACCAGGTGCGGGAACCGGTCCCGGACCGCCGCCGCGTCGTTGAGCAGGACGGGTCGGCGGGTGCGCACGGCCACCGCCGGCGGGACGTCTGCGGTGACCGGATAGCGGGCCCAACGGGCGGCGAGGTCGGGGGGCAGGATCGGCGCGGCGGCCATGGCCAGGTACCGGCCGTCCTCGCGCAGCGCCACACCGACATGGGCCGGGTCGAGGCTGCCGGTGACCAGTTGGCTGACCGTGGCGATGACGTCGGCCACCGTCTCGGCGGGCGACAGGGCCACGCTGGCGCGCAACAGCAACTGGCTGCGGGTGAAGGCGCGCTCGGAGCGTTGCTTGAGCGCCTCCGTCCGGATCCGGTCCTGTTCGGCGTGGAAGGCGGCGATGCGCAGCCGTAGGCTGTCGGAGCAGGCGGCGGCGAGGTCGGCGAGCAGGTCCAGCTCGCGGCGGGCCCACTGCCGGGGCTGGTGGTCGATCACGCAGAGCGAGCCGAGCACGACGCCGTCCGCATCGGTAAGCGGCACGCCGGCGTACGCCACCACCGCGAGATCCTCGATGGCCGGGTTCGTCCTGAGCCGGGGGTCCCGCCGGGCGTCGGCGATCGCGAACGACCGCGCGTCGGCGACGACGTGACGGCAGAACGAGTGGCTCAGCGGTGTCTGCCGCTGCCGCTGCACGGCGGGACCGAGCCCGCTCGCCCCCGGGAAGTACTGGCGCTCGGCGTCGACCAGCGACACCAGCGCCATCGGCGCGCTCAGCACCGTACCCACCATCGCCGCGAACCGGTCGAGCGCGGGGTCCGCGACCGCGTCCAGGCCGGTCCGCGACAGCGCCGTCGTGCGGTCGACGGCCGACAACACCCGGCGCAGGCCGTCAGGCGCCACGGAGCGACCCGGCGGCGGTGGACACACCCGCGCCCCGCTGCCCGCCGAGCTGCCGACCCCTCGCTCCCGTCACGCCGCCGAGCGTAACGGAGAGCAGCCGGGGCGGCCATGCGGCACCGCCCCGGAGACGAACACCGACGGTGACAGACTGGCCGCCATGACGGCGACCGACGACCCCGCGATGACCGCCTACGGCCACTTCACCACCATGCGGGTCGAACACCACGCGGTGCGCGGCCTCGGCCTGCACCTCCACCGGCTCGTCACAGACTGCGCCGCCGTGTTCTCGGCCGACCTCTGCCCCGCCCACGTCCGACGACGCCTCCGCACCGCCACCGCCGAGGGCCCGCTGACCGTCCGGGTCACCGTCACCGACCCGCACCTCCCGCTCACCCACCCCGCCGCGCCCGCCCACCCGCACGTCGCGGTCACCACCCGCGCCCCCGCCACGCAGACCCCGCCGCCCCTGCGCGTGCGCTCCACCACGTACGAACGCGACGCACCCACCATCAAACACACCGGGCTCTTCGGCGCGCTCTACGAACGCCGCCGCGCCCAACTCGCCGGCTACGACGACGCCCTGTTCACCAACCACGACGGGCTCGTCAGCGAGGGCGTCACCTGGAACATCGGCTTCATCCGCCACGACACCATCGTCTGGCCACAGGCCGACGTGCTACCCGGGGTAACCATGCGACTGCTCGCCGCCGCCCACCACGGCCCGCAGCGCACCGAGCCCGTCCACCTGTCCCACCTCCCCCGCATGACCGCCGCCTTCGCCACCAACGCCGTCGGCGCCATCCGCCCCCTCGCCGCCATCGACCACACCAGCTACCCCACCGACCACCGGGTCCTCACCCGGCTACGCGAGCAGTACGCGCACGTCGTCCCCGAGACCATCTGACCGAGCCGTGGCTCCTGCTGGGAGGCGGTCACCACGGTGTAACCGGCCCACAGGAACACACCCTCGAAGCCAAGCCGACCCCGCACTCCCCCGCCACCCGCCCACCGCGGCCCCCGCCGGCCTGCACTTTCTGGGAATGAGTGGCCATTCGGCGCGCGGATGCCACTCTTTCCGGGAAAGTACGCCCGGGAAATGCGCGAGACGCGGGTCCAGGCGGGGGCGGGGTCGTTCGGTGCGTTTAGGACGGGACGGTGGCGGGGCACGTACGTGGTCGACCGTGCAAGTCCGCTAGGGAGGGTGGCCATGGCGAAGGGCGACATCGAGACCTACTACGAAGACGGGCAGTGGAAGAACCGCCCGGAAGGCAATCAGCAGGCCAGCAGCACGCACGACACCAAGGCCGACGCGCAGGAGCCGGGGCGGGAGATGGCGAAGGACCGGGGCGTCGAGCACGTGATCAAGAAGACCGACGGCACGATCGCGGAGAAGAACACGTACCCGCGCAGCCGCGACCCGCGGGACATCCCGGGCTGACCGTCACGTTGGCGTGAGCGACCTTCCTGCCTGGCGATCCTGTCCCAACATCCACCCGATGCTGGGCCGTGATCGCCAGGCAGGCGTCGTCGGACGGCGCGCGTCGATACGCGCCGAGGTGACCGTCAGGTTCCGGGATGCCCTCGGGTCCGACCCCGAACCGTCCCTCCTCGCTCCCGCTCCCCTACACGAACCAGGTGCCGGAGGAGCTGTCGGTGCCCGCGTCGTCGTCGGTCATGTGCGCGTTCACCGAGACGGTGTGGAAGGACTGCCAGCCGAAGCCGCTGAACAGGGTGACCTCCCAGGGGACCGGTCCGCTCGCACAGGGCACGTTAATGGACGCCGAACCGAACGAGAACGGCATGACCTGGGTGGCCGTCACGGTGATGTGCGCGGCGCCGGTCGACCCGGTGCAGGTCACCGTGCCGTACACCTGGAGCTCGTTGATGTTGGCGACGTTGGCTGAGGTGACGGTGATGTCGGCCTGGGCCGCCTGCGCCGGCGCGGCGACGGTCAGGCCGGTTGCGGCCAGCACGGTGACGGTGAGTGCACCACGAACTGCCCGGACGATCATGGTTTTCATCCCCTCGGAAGCAGCGGGTCTGGCGGGACAGGCCGGCCCAGCTTAGCATTGATGCCTACAAATGGGTGTGTTTCGTGACAAATGTACTGGCGGGTGGAGAGTGGATTCGGCGGAGCCCACCGGCGGACGCCGGGAGCGGAGCTGACCGGGCAGGTGCCGCGGGCCCATAGATTGGCGCGATGACGACCCACGGTGGCGGGACCGCGACCATCAACCGCCGTACAGGCCGTACCGCTCCCATCGGCGCAACGCCAGGTAGTCCCGCTCCACCTCCGACGGGTACTCGGATACGAGGTAGACGAACCCGGGCGAACTGATCAGGTCGACGGTCTGCGGCAACTCCGCGCCCGGCACGCAGCTCGCGGCGACGGCCACCGCCGTCGGCAGCTCCGACAGGCGGGCCTGCCAGTCGGGCGTCTGCGCGGCTACCAGGATCGGGTTGATCAGCGAGATGTTCCGCACGGCAGCGGACCAGCGCGACGCACGGTCGTCGAAGGCGGCGAACGAGGCCGGGTCGACCAGGGACTGGACCAGCAACGAGGTCTGCGAGACACCGGACAGCTTCGCCACGACGTCGGGCAGGGTCGCCCCGCCGAGACGGGCTCCGGTCTCGATCAGCACCGGCCCCCGGTCGGTGAGCATGAGCTCGGTGTGCGCGGCCGACGACCGGATTCCCAGGGCATCGAGTACGGCGAAGACGAAGTCCCTGATGGTCGCGGCCAGGGCCGAAGCCGGGTCGACAGGCTCCTCGTAGTCGTAGATCGGGGCACCGGTGGGGCCCGGGCGCTTGGCGTACCGCCAGATCTCGGCGATGCGGTGCGACCCGCCGTGGGACACGCTGTTGACATAGAACTCGGTGCCGACGAGCCGCTCCTGCACCAGGATCCGCCGGTTGGCCGCCCCATAGATGTTGCGCGCGGCGAGCACGTCGGCGCTGGCCGCGCGGACCTCGTCGACGTCCCGGCAGAACCGCACGTTGTCGGTGCCCGCGCTGTCCAGCGGCTTGACCACCGCCGGGCCGGAGATGGCGGCCGCGTACCAGGTGGCCGCCTCGTCCACCGACGCGCAGGCGCGGCCGGTGGGCGCGGCGAGCCCGGCGGCGAGCACGGCCTCGGCCATCGCCGACTTGTCCCGACGCGCCGCGACCGTCGCGATCTCGTTGCCGGGCGTACCGAGCAGGTGGTTGAGGGTGTCGGCGAGGATCACGCCCGACTCGGTGCCCGCGACGACCCGGTCGACCCCGAACGCCCGCAGCCGGCCCACCAACTCCTCCCGGTCGGCGACGTAGCCGAGGTCGACCTCGTAGTCACCGGGGCGGAACGTCTTTCGGAAGTAGCCGGCGGCGGTCGCCGCGCCGCAGACGTGCACGCAGACGACGCCCCGCTCGGCCAACGCCCTGCTCAGCGCGCTGCCCGTGGAGTAGCCGTCCACGATGGCAATGGTCGGCACGCCACCCCCGCTCCCTGCCCGTTTCGGCCGACCCGGGCCTCCTCGGAACACCACCCCGGCCTGTCCGCCTCAGGCGTCGAGGGCGCCGGGGTGGAAGCAGCAGCCGACCAGGGCGCCCGCGCCCATGCTCACGACGCCAACCTGCGGATCCTCCGTCCCCCGCACGATGCACCCGGCGTAGCCGTCGCCGCCGACCGCCCTCGGGTCGGCGACGAAGACACCCCAGTTCAGGTAGAAATCCTGGTAGCCCTCGCCGCCGACGACCGGGAAGGGTTCGGGTGCCGGGCGGACCCGCTGCTGGAGGACCCAGGGCCCGTCCATGGCCTGCGTCAGCCGCGCCTCCCACTCGGCGGCGTCGACCCGCCACCCGGGGACGATCCCGGAGCCGCCGTGCAGCATGATCGGCTTGAGGATCAGGTCTCGCTGGTGCGCCCTCGCGTAGGCCACGATGTCAACGGCCTCGCCCTCGGGACCGGTCGTCCGGGGCCGGACGTACCGGGTCCAGGGGAGCAGACGCCGCAGGCACTCCTGTTCCCGAGCGCTGAACAGGTGGGCGTTGCGGTCGTCGGAGAGCATCGCCAGCGCGCCCTTGTTCCCGTACAGCTCGGCGTCGATCCGGGAGAAGAGCACGACCGTTCCGCGCTCCACGGCCGACATCACCGGCTCCACCAGGGCGAGGTCCTCGGGGGTGACGATCTCCTCCAGCAGGAAGAACCGGTAGACCAGGTCGACCACCCGACCGTGGGCCGTCAGCGTGCCGTTCTTCTCCTCGATCTCACCGACGTGACAGGGGATCGCGTCGATGCCGAGCTCGTCGAAGAGCCCGGCCATGACACCGAGCCGGGGCGCGTACAACTGGTAGCTCTCCGGCCAGTCGGCCAGGGCGATCACGGGTCGCCGGCCCGTCACCCGGTCACCGAGCTCGTAGCGCATGGTGTCGACGATCGCCCGGAACGTGTCGTGGTACTCCAGCCCGCGCTGCGTGACGTACCCGGCCAGCGCCGGGTGCGCGAGCATCGCCCGGTTGATGTCGGCGTTCTCGAACCCGCCCAGCGCCGAGGTGATGTTGAGCTCCAGGAGCTTGAACCCCTCCACGGCCCGGTACAGGTCGGACCGGGCCAGCACCGTCATCGGCCCGGTCGGGGCCCGCCGTATCAGCTCGATCTGCGGCTCGGTGAGCCCGAGGCCGCGCCCGAGCGCCACCCGGTCGCCGTCGAACAGCCGATCCGGCAGTTCGGTGAGCAGGTCATGGGTCAGCAGCAGGTCCTCGCCGAGTTGGCGGCTCTCGCCCGGCTCCAGGAACACGGGGCATGGCAGGAACCGGTCCCGGTAGGCCACCGCGAGCCGGGTGGACCCGATCGCGTGCACCGCCAGCCCGGCCGGGTCGACCCCCAGCCGGGAGAGTTCTTCGAGGTAGCCGACGGTGAGGTCGCGGCCCGCCGGGATGGCTGCGTGGGTTGCCATGGTCGAGGTCTCCAGTCGTGTACGTCAGGTGGGATCGGCCGTGCGGTCGGTGGCGCCGACGAACCGGTGCAGCACGGCGAGGCAGTGCCCCAGCGCGTCGCGGCTGACCACCTCGTGCGGGGTGTGCGCCAGCTCGGAGTCGCCGGGTCCGAAGTTGACGGCGGGGATCCCGTGGGCGGCGAAGCGGCCGACGTCGGTCCAGCCGAGCTTGGGGCGCACGTCGAGCCCGCCGGTGCGGCGCAGCGCGCTGAGGAGCGGATGAGTGAGCGCCGGCGCGGCGGGCGGCGAGGTGAGTAGGACGTGCACCTCGTCCGCCTCCGGCGCCAGCGCGGTCAGCTCCTCGATCGCGGCCGCCGTGCCCAGGTGGGGCGCGTGCCGGTAGTTGACCTTCACGGTGCACCGGTCCGGCACGACGTTGCCCTGCACCCCGGCGGTGACGGCGACCACCGACGCGGACTGCCGGTAGACCAGTCCGTCGATCTCCACCGGTGGCGGCTCAAACGCGGCGAACCGGGCCAACGCGGGGATCGCCAGGTGCACGGCGTTGCGGCCCCGCCACGGCCGGGCCGTGTGCGCCCGCGCCCCGGTGAACGTGAACTCGACGACGAGGTTGCCCTGGCACCCGGCCTCCAGCAGGCCGTCGGTCGGTTCCAGCAGCACGGCGGCGTCAGCCGTCACCAGCTCGCGGTGTTCGTCGAAGAGCAACCGCATCCCGCTCTGGTGGGAGCCGATCTCCTCCCTGTCGTAGAAGACGAAGGTGAGGTCGTGGGCCGGGTCGCGGACAAGTTCGGCGAGCATCAGCATGACCGCGACCCCGCCCTTCATGTCGACGGCGCCCAGGCCCTCGATCACGTCACCGCTCGCCGGTGGCCCGGTGGGTGGCACGCCGGGCACGGTGTCGAGGTGACCGGCGAGCATGACCCGGGTGGGCCGGTCGTGCGCGGTCCTGGCCACGACGTTGTTGCCCACCCGGGTCACCCGCAGGTGCGGCGCCCGCCCGGTGAGCCGGGCCTCGACGAGATCGGCCAGCCCGGCCTCGTCCCGGCTGACCGAGCCCACCGCGACCAGCGCCGCCGTGAGGTCGAAGACCGTGTCGGCCCGCACGACCGGTGCCAGGGGCGGCCCGCTCACCGCGCCACCTCCGTCTCCAGTGCCCGGGTGTTCCAGGATCGGCCCGCTCACCGCGCCACCTCCGTCTCCAGTGCCCGGGTGATCCAGCGGCGTCGCGCGCCGAACAGCACCCGCAGCATGATCAGTGCCATCAGCGCCGCGCCGAAGCCGTACACGGCCGGTGGGCCGAAGCGGTGCGAGACCACGCCCGCCGTGGCCGCGCCCAGCGGGATCGCGCCCCAGGCAACCAGCCGGTAGACGCTGTTCACGCGCCCCTGCAGCCCGTCCGGGATGAGGGTCTGGCGCAGGGCGACCACCACGACGTCCCAGGTGACCGAGCCGCACGCGGCGACGAAGAACGCGGCGACCGCCATCGGCCAGGTCGGGACCAGCCAGAGCATCAGGCAGGCCACGGCGTGCGTCGCCGCGACGACCACCAGGGCATGGTCCCGGCCGATCCGCCGGACCAGCGCGGGCGCCACCGGGGCGGCGAGCACCGCGCCGACGGCCTCGGCAGCCAGGAGCATGCCGTATCCGAGGTCGCTGAGCCCGAGGGTGTCGTGGGCGTACACGACCAGGACGGCCATCGCGCCGGCCACGACGAAGTTCAGCGCCCCGGCCATCGCGGCGAGGTTGCGCAGCAGGTGGTGCCGCCACAGCCAGCGGGCCCCGGTGGTCATGTCGGCGAGCAGCCGACGGGCGGCACCGGAATCGGCCGGTGCGGCACCGACGAACTCCTGTCGGCCGGTCAGCCGCAGCCGACTCAGCAGCACCGCCGAGAGCAGGAACGTGATCGCGTCGATGCCGAACGGGAGCACCGGGGTGAGCGCGAACAACCCCGCGCCGGCCAGCGGGCCGACGAACTGGGTGGTGGCGCTCTGGGTAGCCACGAGGCGGCCGTTGGCGTGCATGAGCCCGTCGCGTGCCACGATCGAGGGCACCAGCGCCTGCGCGGCGTTGCGGTAGTACGTCTCGCCCGTGCCGATGACGAAGAAGCACAGGTAGAGCACGCCGAGGTGGGTGTGTCCGAGGAAGACGGTCACGGCGAAACCGGCCATGGCCCCGAACCGGACGACGTCGATGACGGCCATCGACCGGCGGCGGTCGAGCCGGTCGACGAGGACGCCCGCGGGGATGCCGAAGATGGCGTAGGGCAGGGTCAGCGCCATGGTCACGCCCGCGATCAGCCGGGGGTCGTCGGTGAGCTTGCTGGCCATCAGCGGGGCGGCGGCCAGCGAGATCCCGTTGCCGACGCCGGAGCAGGCGGCCGCCGTCCAGAACTTCCCGAACTCCGGGCCCAACCGGGGCTTCTCGGCCACCGCGAGCGGGTCGGCGCGGTGGCCCGCGTTCACCACCGGGACACCGGTCCGGTGGCCTCGGCGCCGAGAACGCTCAGGTACGCGCGGGGGTCGGCGGGGGGACGGTCGGGGCGGGGCGCCGGCGGGTCCGGCCGGCCCACGTAGAGCCACCCGAGCAGCTTCTCCCCCTCCGTGACGTCCATCGCCGCGCGGACCGGCGGCGCGTCGAGCAGCGGCCCGGTCCGCCAGATCGAGGACCAGCCCGCCTCGTGCAGCAACAGGCACAGCTGGATGACCACGGCCGTGGCAGCGGCGAGCTGTTCCCACTCGGGCACCTTGTAGTGCCGCTGCGGGCGCAGCACGATCCCCACCAGCAGCGGCGCGCGCAGCGGCTTGGCGGCGGCCCGGTCCCGGTCGGATCCGGTCACGACGGCCCTCCGGCGGTGGACCGCCGCGCCACCTCGTTGTAGCCGTGGTTGGCGCGCGCCTCGCGCAGCGGCGTGCCCGCGCGGACGTCCGCGAGGACCAGCCGCTCCATCGCCGCGACGCGCGTCACGGTCTCCACGACCTCGTCCACCAGGCCTCGGGGTACGACGACCACGCCGCTGCCGTCGGCGGCGACCAGGTCGCCGGGGCGCACGGTGATCCGGTCGTCGGCGGCGCCGACGGTCACCGGCTCCTGCGCGGCGGCCATCCGCACCCGGTTCTTGCCGGAGCGCATGAAGGCGCCCCGCGCCCACATCGGATAGCCGAGTTCGCGGATGCCGTCGATGTCCCGGCAGTAGCCGTCGACGACCGTGCCGGCGAGCCGCCTGGCCAGGGCGACCTCGGCGAGGATGTCGCCCCACACGGTGCAGTGTCGTCCCTCGTTGGCGATCACGACGACCGATCCGGGGGGAACGTCGTCGATGAAGTCCGCCGCCGGGGCCCGCACGCCGTCGGCGACCGGTGCGAACCGTACGGTGAAGGCCGGGCCGACGACCATTCCCGTGCCCGAGAGGCGTCGCACTCCCCAGAGGGTGCTCGACACTCCGGCAAGGTCGAGCGCGTCGCTGACCGCGGCCGTGCCGTGTGCGGCCAGCGCCGCACCGAGGGCGCTCACCGGGTACCGCCCGCGACGACATGAACAGCCAACTTCTGGCCTCCCTGAAAAATGTTGATCTTTGAGTTCCGGCTGGCCTTCGCGCCGAAGCCCGCGACCCGTCCCCCCAGGAGGTACGTGTCCAGGCTGATCGGCAGGGCGCTCACCCGCCCCACGCCGGGCTCCACGACCGGGTAACTGGTCGGCACGACCCGACGCTGGACGACGTGCCCGCCGCGCACCGCAGCGGCCACCGCCTCCCGCCAGGCGCCCGGCGGGCAGTCGTGGCCGATGGTGACCCCGTCGCCCCGGATGTCGTAGGCCTGCTTGAGCACGAACTCGCGGGGGTCGGCCAGCAGCCGCTCGGCCAGCGGGGTGCCGTCGTCGTCCACCGCGCCCGGGGTGAGCTTGCGCGACCACGGCAGCAGGCCGGCCACCAGCGCCCGCTCGTCCGGGGTGAACAGGTCGACGAACTCCGGCTGCTGGACGAACGCCAGCGTCAGCTTGTTCTCGGCCACGTAGCGGGCTCCGAACGGGTTGACGTGCACCATCGCGGTGTCCCGGACCGCCCGTTCCCACCGGGCGACGAACTCCTCATCGGCGCAGTACGCCACCCAGGAGACCGTGTTGACCTTGTTCCAGCACAGGTCGGCCGGTCGGCCGTCGAACCGGGTTCGGGTGCCGTCGACGTCGACGGCGCGCGGGTCGGCCAGGAACGCGTCGACCCCGACGGAGCGCATCCGCTCGACCAGCTCGACGCTCTCCCGGTTGGCGGCGCCCGTAGGCTGGAGCACGGCGATCCGGGCCGGGTCCGCGCACCTGCCCGGCTCGCGCCTCGCCGCCGCCCGGGCCGCCGCCCGCAGGCCGTCGAGAAAGCGGTCCTCGCCGCTGTAGGTCAACTCGGTCAGGCGGACCTCCCCGGCGGTCAACTCCCGGACGACGGCCGCGACGGTCTCGTTGATCCGGGCGGTGAAGAGCGTGCCCGCCGGCGAGTCCGCGTTGTTCTCCAGCACCCGCAGCCGCTCGGTGCCCGCCTCCAGGTAGCCGTCGAGCCGGCACACCCAGGGCGCGTCTCCGAGCGCCCGGTCGGCGGCGACCAGCCGGTCGGCGGCGGAGCCGAGCGCGTAGAACGCCCGCACGTCCGCCCGGGAACGCCACAGCGATCCGGCCTTGCCGAGCAGGTCCACGTACCGGGTGAGCAGCGGTTGCAGCAGTTGCGCCCGGTCGTCGCGGACCAGCACCGGAACCGGTGACAGCGGGAAGTCCCTGTTCCGGAACACCGGGCCGGCCGCCAGCGCGGCCCGCACCGCCCGCTCGGTCTCCGCCGCACGGGACACCGTGACGTGGGCGAGGAGCAGGGCTGCCGGCCAGTCGATCAGCCCGGACACGCTCAACGCACCCTCCCGGACGTGAGCGCCCAGTCCACCGGGGTGGGTGGGGCGAGGCCGCGCACCTGGTCGAAGTAGGTGTCCACCAGGGCGGTGGTGACCGGGCAGACCGGCCACCCGGACAGCTCCATTCCCGCCACCGAGCGCACCGGGCCGAACTCCAGCCCGGTGCCGCAGAGCACCACCTCGTCGGCCGCCGCGAGCCGGTCCTCGGTCACCGCGTCGGCGACCGCGTCGTAACCCAACGCCCGCGCCGTGGCCAGCACCCAGGCCCGCGTCACCCCGGGCAGCACGTGGTCGCCGAGGCGCGGGGTGACCACCGTGGCGCCCTCGACCAGGAACACCGTGGCGGTCGGCGCCTCGCTGATCAACCCCTCGGCCGTCCGCAGCACGCACGAGTCGAAGCCAGCCCGCTTCGCCTCGGTCAGCGCGATGCGCGGGCCGGCGTACGCCGAGATGTTCTTCGCCTCGTTCGGGAACACCGCGTCCGACGGCCGCTGCCACGAGCTGACGCCCAACCGGATGCCCTCGCCCCGGGCCAGCCAGCGCTTGCGCCCGGAGGGGGCGATGGTGACGGTCAGCGCGGCCTCCGCCTCCTCGTCGATGCCTCCGACGTTCGCCGCGCTGACCGCGACCCGCACGTAGCCGTCCGCGTCGATCGCCTGCGCCGCCACCAGCTCGTCGATGATCGCCGGCACGTCGTCGCAGCAGAGGTCGTCGAGCCCCATCAGGCGGCACGAGTTACGCAGCCGGTCGAGGTGCGGTGCCAGCAGCCACGGGGTGACCCCGCCGGATGCCTTGCGGTACAGCCGGATCCCCTCGAACACCGAGACCCCGTACCGCAGGGCGATGCTGCCCATCGGCAGGGTCGCCTGCCCCTTCGGCACCAGCGCGCCACGGTGGTGCGCCAGCGGCCAGCCCTCGGCGGCCTGGCCGTTGGCCGACGACGCGCTCACGCAGCGCGGCGGAACACGGGCTCCGCGGGTTCGTACGAACTGGTGAGGATCATGTCGAAGTGGCGGTGCCGCAGCTCCAGCGCGGTGGCCAGCGCGGCGATCGCGTTCTCCTGCAGTAGCGGCGTGTCGCAGTAGCGGCGCAGCAGCTCGCGGGCCGCCGCGGCGTGCTCGTCCTCAAGCTCGCTGACCGCGCCGTCGCCCGCGTCGGCCGAGGCGTGGTGGACGAAGAATTCGTAGCCCTTCTCCGGCAGCCCGTACACGTCGCGCATCACCGACAGCATGCTCCTGCCGCTGTCGTTGGTGATCGGCGGCTGGCCCTCCATCAGCAACAACACGGACGCCACTCCCTCGGTGAAGTGCGCCTCGCCGTTGCAGACCCGGACGTTGTGCGCGATCACCGCGGCGGTCTCCGGGGCCACCGGCGCCTTCGCGAGCGCCTCGGCGCTCACGCCGACGGCCGCGCCGAAGTCGGCGAAGGTGTCGAGGTGACGGCCGGAGTCCGACAGTTTTCCCGTCTCCTCCTCGTAGATGTTCTCCACCAGCAGCACCCGCAGCCGGTAGTCCTCGATCCGCGAGGCTATGCCCAGGATGTTGCGGGTCCAGAAGCTCTTGATCGGCCAGCGGTGCAGGACGAAGTTCTGCAGCAGTCGCTCCGTCGCCTTGCCGGCGAGGATCGTCTGGTAGAGCTCGCTGGTCATCTTCTTCCGCTCGCCGATCATCCGGTCGAGTTCGGCTACGAAGTCGGTCATCGGGCTCCCCTTTCCTTGTCGGGTTGACGCACGGACTCGGGTGGGCGCACCGCGTTCGGCGCTGCCCACGCCCCGGGCGACGGTCACTGGTCGGACATGGTCAAAATGGTCGCGTCGTACCCGTTCGCGGCGACCATGTCGTAGAACTCGGCCGCGCCGTCGAGGTTCAGGTCGAGCAGGCCGGTGAGGACGGCCTTGGTGCTGCCGTCGGCCAGCATGCGCAGCCGTGCGGCCAGCGTCGTCTGGTCGGCGGCGATCGGATCGAGCCGCAGGCCCGCGCCGTGCCGGACGATCAGGTGCGCGACGATGACCTCCAGCCGGAGGTTCCCGCCGCCCTTGCCGATGCCGGCGATCGAGGCGTCCACGGCGGTGGCGCCCGCCGCCATCGCCGCCTTGGCGTTGATGAACGCCAGTCCGAGGTTGTCGTGCGGGTGGAACCCGATCGGCACCGGGCTGGCCGCCACCGCCGCGCCGACCTGCTCGGTGACCGTCTCCGGGTCCAGGCTGCCGTTGGAGTCGGCGAGGTACACCAGCTGCGCGCCCGCGTCGGCACAGGCCCGGACCGCGGCGACGATCTCGTCGTCCGTGCGCTCGCTCACCCTGGTCAGGTTCATCGCCACCGCGAGCCCGGCCGTCCGCGCCGCGTCGGCGTAGGGGGCGGCCTTCCCGACGGAGCCGCCGGAGACGAGGACGCGCACCATCGCCACGCCGTGCCCGGTGAGCTCGGCGATCCGGGCGACCGGCACCTCGCCCGGGCGCACCATCACGGCGAGCCGCGGAGGGTCGGTCACGGCGGCGAGCGCGGCGAGGTACGCGGGCGGGCAACTCGCGCTCGGACGCTGCGGCTCGTGCACCTCGCGGAAGTACCCGACCTCGACGTAGGGAACGCCGGACGCGCCGACGGTGCGGACAATCGCTTCGGCTTCGCGCGTCGTCCAGCTGTGTCCGTTGACATAACCACCGTCACGCAATGTGACGTCCAGGAGAGTGAGGTCGCTATTCGAGTTCACCGCGCGGCCCCAGAATCTGTGTGGATGATGATGGCCTCGAATGACAAGAGCATCGTTCTCCAAACCCCCCGCGGATATTCGTGAGCAAGGATGTCCCAGCGTCCAAGTTGGAGGCAAGTGTGTTCCCCGTCACAGGCCGATCAAAGTCGACTTATTGGCGTCCGCCAATCCGATGATCGTTCCGGCCGGACGTGCTGACCTGGCACGCCACGGGTACGCCCACGGGCGTGTCGACTACCGGACAGAGGAACGAACCGGACGGCCCTTGCTCTGACGAGAAGCGCCGATGGCAGGGCTTTCGGGCTGCTGGAGGCCCCAACCGGTGGCGGCGACCACCGAATGATCAGCGACGTGCTCCGGGAGACCGCCGCCCGGGACCGTCACCAATTTCGCCAAATACGACGTGCGGATGGCGTGGGAAACGCGCCGAATATGATCGAGAGGGCATTCGGTGCGGCTTTCCACCGAATGCCCGGTGAACGGGCCACGCCCCCGGCCACCTGGTCGGATCGACCAATTCGTGCGGCTGCCGAGACAGCCGCGTAACGCCCCAACGGGGCGGCTGAACCATCCGGACTCAGGCGATCCGCACCGGCAGGGAGGTGATGCCGAGGATGAAGTTCGACCGCAGTCGGCGTGGCTCGCCGGCGGGCTCGCACCGCACACCGGCGGTGAGCAGCCGCTGGAACAGCAGCGACAGTTCGACCTGGGCGACCGGCGCCCCGATACAGCGGTGGATGCCCGAGCCGTAGGTCAGGTGCCGGTTCGGGGTGCGCCCGACGTCGAAGACGTCACCGTCCGGGTACTGCTCCTCGTCCCGGTTGGCCGAGACGTTCCACAGCGTCACCGAGTCACCGGCGCGGATCTGCCGGCCCCGGCGTTCGACGTCGCGCTTCGCCACCCGCTGCACGTACGCGTTGGTGGAGCTCCAGCGCAGCATCTCGTCCAGCGCCGTGCCGAGCAGACTGTGGTCGGCGAGCAGCCGCTCGTGCTGCTCCGGGTGTTGCATGAGCGCGAGCAGGCCGGTGCAGGCGGTGTACGACGACGTCTCGTTGCCACCGACGGCCAGGTTCATGCAGTTGTAGAGGATCTCGTCGCTGGCCAGCGGACGGTCGTTGATCCTCGCCTGGGCGAGCAGGCTGACGAAGTCGTTCCCCGGTCGCCGACGCCGCTGCGCCAGCAGGTCCTCGAAGAAGTCGAAGATCTCCGCCTGTAACCAGGCCAGGCGCAGCCGGGCGTCGTCGCCCGTGTCGACGAAGACCTCGTCGCGGTAGCCGACCATGCGCCTGGTCAACTGGATCAGCTCGTGCGCGTCCGTCCAGGAGATGTCCATGATCGTCATCAGCGCCCCGGCCGGCAGTTCGGTGGCGACGTCCACCGCGAAGTCGCCACCCCCGTCGGCGAGCAGCCGGTCGACCGCCTGGTCGACCAGCTTGGCGACCTGCGCGGACACCGCGCCCACGACCGCGCCGGACAGCGCCGGGTGGATGACCTGCTTGAGCAGCCGGTGCCGGGGCAGGTCGGCGACGACCAGCATCCGGCCGGCGGCGGTGTCATCGGCGCTCTGGAAGGAGCCACCGACGACGGCGCCCCGCGACGAGCTGAACACCTCGTGCTCCCGGTACGCCCACTGCACGTCGTCGTACTTCGTCAACGCCCAGAAGCGGCTGCCGTCGGCCCCCTCGTTCCAGTACACCGGGTCGTCCGCCCGCAGCGTGGCGAACGCGTCGAGGTGCGCGCCCCGGACGAAGAGGTCGACGTCGGTCAGGTCGATACCCGCTGCGGCCGTCACGCCGCCCCGCCCCCCGCCACGGACTGGTCGATCAGGCCCGCGAGGTCGGCCAGGACGGTGTTGGCCAGCAGCGCCTGGAACGGCAGCTTCACCCCGAGGTCCCGGCTGATCCGCCGGTGCATCTGGAACGCCTGGAGGGAGTGACCACCCAACGCGAAGAAGTTCTCGTTGCGGCCGATGTTCTCCACGCCGAGCAGCCGCTCCCAGAGCTCGACGAGGTACCGCTCGGTCTCCGTGCCGGGCGGCAGATGGCTCTCCCGGCGCAGGCGATGGGCATCCAGCAACTCGCGCAGCGCCGCGGTGTCCCGCTTGCCGTGCTCGGTGGCCGGGATCTGCGGCACCACGATGAAGTGGCTGGGCACCATGAAGTCCGGCAGGTCGCGTGCCGCCTGGGCCCGCAGCTCCGCGACGCCGGGCGTGCCGTCGACCACGACCACGGCGATCAGCCGCCGGTCGTCGGCCGTCCCGTCGGGCAGGACGACCGCGTCGAGGACCTGACGCTGGCGGCGCAGGCCCCGCTCCACCTCGCCCGGCTCCACCCGGTAACCCCGGATCTTCACCTGGTCGTCCACCCGGCCGATGAACTCCAGCGCCCCGTCGTCGCGTCGGCGGACCAGGTCACCGGTGCGGTAGACCCGGACCGGACGGCCGTCGTCGCCGGTCAGCGTCCGGAACCGCTCGTCGGTCAGCTCCGGCTGGTCCTGGTAGCCGCGGGCCACCCCCGGCCCACCGATGAACAGCTCCCCGGTCTCACCATCCCCGACTTCCCGCAGCTGCGGGGAGAGCACGTGGGCGCTCACCCCGGGCAGCGGTGCGCCGATGGGGACCAGGTCACTCTCGGCGTCGGCCATGGTCACCCGGTACGCGGTGCAGGCCGTGGTGATCTCGGCCGGTCCGTAGAGGTTGTACAGCTCCCCGGCGAACCGGCCGCCCAGCAGGTCCCGGCACGCGGACGGCTGGAGCACGTCCCCGCCGACCTGGAGGATCCGCAGCGAGGCGAACGCGTCCCGGTCCTCCCGGACCACGTGGTTGACCACCATCGTCGGCACCAGCATCGCCGTGATGCCGTACCGCTTCATCTGCCGTTGGAAGTCGGCGGCCAGCAGCTCCGGGACCGGCGGCAGCACGACCGCCTCGGCGCCGGCGGCCAGCGTCGTCCAGATCTCGAAGTGGAAGGCGTCGAACGACACGCTGGAGATCTGGCCCGACCGGTCGGCCGAGGTGAGCCGGGGCAGCCCCGGGTTGAGTGCGAACGACACCAGGTTGCGGTGTTCCAGGACGATCGCCTTCGGCTCCCCGGAGGAACCGGAGGTGAAGAGCACGCTGGCCGCAGTGTCCGGCTCGACGGCCGCCGCCACCGGACCGGCCGGACCGGCCGGGGACACCTCGGAGAGCTCGGCCAGCGTCACCAGTTCGGCCGCGAGGTGCGCCAACCGGTCCCGCCACGCCGGCTCGCCGATGATCAGTTTCGCGCCGCCGGCCCGCAGCATGAGGTCCCGTCGGCCGTCCGGGTACCGGCTGTCCACCGCCACGTAGGCCGCGCCCGCCTTGAGGATCCCGAGGATCGCCACGAACAGGTCGGCCGACCGCTCGACGTAGAGCCCGATCCGGTCCTCGACGCCCACCCCCCGGGCCCGCAGCCCGGACGCTGCGGCGTCGGACTCGCGGTCGAGTTCCGCGTACGTCAACCGGCGGCCGCCGTCGCTGACCGCCGGTCGGTCCGGGTGCTCCCGCACCGACCGTTCGAAGAGGCCGAGCACCGTGTCGTCGACCATCGCCGTGCCCCCTGAACCCGTCACCCTGCCGCTCCCCTCATCCGCCCCAACCCCTCAGCAGTCCCCGGCGCCCGGCGGCGCCGCGAGCGCGCGCACCGACCCACACAGTCCGGCGAACGTCGGCGCCTGCACGAACTGCGGCAGGCGAAGCTGGACCCCTAGTCGGCGGCGCAGGTCCGCCAGCACACGTACCGCGCCGAGCGAGTCGCCACCGAGGCGGAAGAAGCTATCCGCCCGGTCGAAGCTGTCGTGGCCGAGCACCCGGGCCCAGGCGTCGCGCACGGCCGCCTCCAGCGGGTCGGCCGGCTGGGCGGTCGGGCCCTGCCCGGCCCGCACGTGGTCACGCACCAGCTGCCGCGCCCGGTGTCGGTCGGCCTTGCCGCTGGGCAGCAGCGGCAGCGCCGGCACCATGACGATCACGTGGGGCACCAGGTAGGCCGGCAGGATCCGGCGCAGCCGCTCGATCGCGTCGTCCGGGTCGAACCCGGCCGCGGGCGACCGCCGCGGCTCACCGACCAGCGGCCGGTCCGGATCCACCGTGGACCGCGCGGCGTCCCACTCCGCGTGCCGCCGGGCGGCCGTGGCGGACCGGTCGAGGTAGGCGCAGAGCAGGGTGGCGTCGCGCGGGTCGACGCGTACCACGGCGGCGCAGCCGTGGGCGCGGGCCAGCTCCACCAGCGCAGCCGGGGTCGCCGGGGTCGCCGGCTGCGCCGGGGCCGGAAGCCAGGCCGCATTCTGGGCGTTCGGTATCCCCCGGACCACCACCGGGTCACGGCCGTCGCCCACCAGGGCGCAGATCCCCTCGAACGCCTCCGGCGTCCGCCAGACGTGTTCGGCGGGGGCACGGTCGGGCGCGGTCGGCGCCCCATCCCTGGTCAGCACCGCGTCGAACCGGAACGCGGACATCTCGCTCCAGGCGGTGAGGTGCTTGGGCCGCAGGGAGACCCGCAGGTCGCCCCGGTCCCCGGCGAGCCGGTACAGGTACGCCGGGTCGACGAGCAGTTCCCGTTCGGCGTCGGCGAGCCGGTCGGCCGCCGCGACCAGCTGCGGCTCGTCCGCGTCGGGATGCCGCGCCTCGGCCGTCGCCCGGTAGTGCGCCCGCGCCAGCGGCCACGAACGGAGGTCGCCGAGGAAGAGCCGGCCGCCGGGCGACAGGCGGTCCAGGCACGCGCCCAGCACCTCGTCGAGGTACGCCCGGTTCGGGAAGTACTGGATCACCGAGTTGAGCACGATCAGGTCGAACCGATCCGGCAGCCCGTCCCACTCGTCGGCCGACCTCAGCAGCGCCGCGAACCCAGGGCCCAGCGTCTCCCGGTCCGCGTTCAGCGCGTCCACGGACCGCGCCGAGATGTCGGTGGCCAGCCAGGTCGTGGCCTTACGCGCCAGCGGCCGGGTCACGATCCCCGACCCCGCCCCGATCTCCAGCACGTGGGCGAACCCGAGGCGCGACAGCGCGTCGACCGTGTGGCCGGACCACTCCCGCATCACCGCGTCCGGGTAGTACTCGCCGGTCAGGCTGCTCGTCCAGCCGCTGAACTCCGACCGGTCCAGGTCGGTGTAGACCTCTTCCCACTGGGTGCGCCAGTCGTCGACGGCGGCGCTCGCCCCGTCCCGCTCGCTGGGCACCACCAGTGCCGCGAGGCTGCGGTTGTCGTCGACGTCGACCGCGACGACCGTGCAACCACTCACCCCCGGCAGCCGGTTGATCGCGCTCTCCACCTCGCCCGGCTCGATCCGGTAGCCGCGCAGCTTCAACTGGTCGTCCACCCGGCCACGTAGCTGGTACCGGCCGTCGCGGGTACGCCGGGCCCGGTCACCGGTGCGGTAGCCGCGCCCGATCCCGGCGATCGTCACGAACGCCTCGGCGGTCAGCTCGGGTCGGTTCAGGTAGCCGTGCGACAGGGCCGGGCCGCTGATCCACAGCTCGCCCCAGGTGCCGGCGGGGGCCGGGCGGCCCCACCGGTCCCGCACCAGGAACCGGTTGTTGCGCAGCGGCACGCCGACGGAGATCTCCCCCGAGGTCATCTCCCAGGCCGACGAGTAGACGGTGGCCTCGGTCGGGCCGTACCCGTTGAACGCCCGCCCGGCCAGGCCCAGCAGCGCGTCACGGACCTCCACGGTCAACGGTTCACCGCCGCAGATCGCCACCCGTACCCCGGTGCCGAGGTGCTCGGCGAGGATCCGCCACACGCTCGGCGTCGCCTGCACCACGGTCACGCCACGGTCCCGGACGAGTTCGGCGAGCCGGACCGGATCGGCCGCGGTCGCGTCGTCCGCGACCACGCACTCGACACCCGCGCTCAGCGGCAGCAAGAGTTCCACCAGCGAGATGTCGAAGGTGACCGTCGTCGACGCGACCATCCGGTCCCCGGCAGCCGGGCACACCAGCCGCTCCATCTCCGCGATCAGCCCGACCAGGCTGCCGTGCCCCACCAACACACCCTTCGGGTGGCCGGTGGAGCCGGAGGTGTACATGACGTACGCCGGCGACCCGGGGTCGGCCGGGAACTCCCCGACGGTGGGGCCGGTGTCGCCGTCCTCACCCAGCAGCACCGCGGTGCGCCGGCCCAGCTCGGGGACCGCCCGCTCGGCGACCAGCACCCCGATTCCCGCGTCATCGAGGATGAACAGGTTGCGCGGCAGCGGGTTGCGCGGGTCCAGCGGCACGTACACCCCGCCCGCCCCCCAGATGCCCAGCAGGGACACCAGCAGACCGACACCCCGGGGAAGGTACGAGCCGACCGGCACCCCCGGGGTGACGCCGGCGGCACGGAGCCGGGCGGCGAGCCGGAGACCGGCCCCCCACAGCTCGCGCCGGGTGAGCCGGGCCTCCCCACAGCTCACCGCGATCGCCTCGGGCTCGGCCCGGACCGCGTCGGCGATCAGGGCGAGCACCGACGGGGGCGTGGCCGCCGGCTGCCGCACCGAGTCGATGGCCTGCTCGGCGGTCCGCTCGGCCATCCGCTCCCCGGCGGGCAGGTCGATCTCGCCCACCCGGACGCCGGGGTCGGCGAGGCAGCGGCGCAGCACCTCGACGTACGAGCCGACGGCGTCGGCGATCGACCGGTCGTCGAAGAGGGCGGTGCGGTACTCGAACCGCACGTTCAGGCCCTCGCCCCGGGGCAGCAGGTCGACCAGCAGGTCGAACTTCGCGCCGGACGGGAACACCGGACGGTTGTGCACCCGGGCGGAGCCGAGCCGCAGGTGCAACTCCGGCACGTTCTGGTAGGTCATCATGACCTGGAACAGCGGATGCGTCCCGGAGGTCCGGTCCAGCTCCAGGGACCGGATGATGAGGTCCAGCGGCGCCTCGCGGTGCAGCAGCGCCTCGAACGCGCGGGCCTGGGTACGGTCGATCAGCTCGTCGAAGGACGGGTCGCCGCTGAGGTCGAGCCGGATCGGCAACGTGTTGACGAAGAAGCCCACAGCCCGTTCGGTCACCTCATCGCGGTCGTCGGCGACCGGCACGCCGATCACCAGGTCGTCGACGTTGCACCACCGGGCGAGGAAGACCCCGAGCACCGAGATCGCCACCACGAACGGGGTGGTACGACGGTCGGCGGCCAGCTTCCTGAGCGCCTGGGCCGTCGACCGGTCCAGCTCGTGGGTGTGGATGCCACCACGCCAGTCGAGCAGGTCGGGGCGGCGGGCCCGGTCGACCGGAAGGTCGAGCTCGGCGGGCGCACCCCGGAGCACCTCCCGCCAGTGGCCGACCGCCTCCTGCTGCGTCTGCTCGGTGCGCTCCCGGCGCTGCAGGGCGGCCAACTCGGCCAGCCCCGGAACCGGCGGCAGGTCCGGGCCGGCCCCCTCGGTGTCGGCCGGCCTCGCGTATAGAGCGGAGAGGTCCTCGGCCAGGTTGGCGGCCGACCAGCCGTCCACCACCGCGTGGTGCATGACCAAGGCGAGCAGCGCCTCCTGCTCCGGCAGCGTCCAGAGCGCCGCCCGGAACACCTCACCGCGTTGCAGGCTCAGCGGCCGGTCGAGGAACGCGGCCAACTCGGCCTCGGCCTGCTCGGCTCCCGACGCGGTCGACACCCGCAGGTTGCCGGCGGTCGCCTCGTTGACGCGCATCTGCACCTGGTCGCCGTCGTCGACGAACGCGCAGCGCAGCGCCTCGTGCCGGGCCACCAGCGCGTCGAGGGCCGCCTCGAGGGCCGGCACGTCCAGCTCGCCGTACACCTGCCAGACCAGCAGCACGGTGTAGGCCGCACCCCCCTCCTCGTGCCGATCTACCAGCCACAGTCGACGTTGCTCGGGGCTAGCCGGCACCAGCGGGCTCATCGCGTCGCTCCCTGGGGTTGAGCAGTCGGCACCGGTTCGTCGGCGACGCCGTCGGTGGCGGAGGGGACCGGCGCGGGGTGGCTGCCGGCGGGGGTGTACCGGTCGCGGGTGCGCTGCGCCCATCCGACGACGGGCCCGGTCGCGGCGGCGAGCGCCAGGAAGATGACGACCAGGACGAACCAGCCCGTGTCGGTCCAGACGCTCAGCAGGTATGTCACCAGGACCGGACCGCAGATCGACCGGATGGTCGACCCGAGGGAGTGGATGGCTCCGTACTCGCCCTGGGCGTCGCGGTGGGCCAACTCGAACCGGAGGGCCCAGTCTGCGGCTGCGGCGCGCAGCTCACCGGCGGTAAGCAGCAGGACGCCGGCGGCGAGGATCGCCCCGGCCAGCACGGCGGTGTCGGTCCAGGCGGTGACGGCGAAGATGGCACAGGCGAACGCGGCGGCCAGGCTGCCCTGGACGAGGGCCCGGCGCGCGTCGGGCACCGACTCGACGCCGCGCGCGGCCCGGACCTGGAACAGGACGATGAGCAGGGTGTTGGCGATGATCAGCCCGGCAAAGATCGTGGTCGGAATGTTGGTGTGGTGGGCGATCCACAGCGGCAGGCCGATCACCAGCACCGTGTCATAGATGGAGACGAGACCGGAGAGGAGGGACACCGCGAGGAACGGCGGATCCCGGAAGACCCCACGGGGGCCGCTGCGGGTGGTCCCCCGCCGGCCGGGCACCCGGGGATACTGGAGGCTGATCGCGCTGACCCCCAGGGTGAGCAGCGCGTAGCAGACCAGGAGCACGACGAACGCCGTCCGGGTGTTCACCGCGAGTGCGACGCCGGCCAGCGCGGTGCCCACCGAGAGGCCGATGTTGGCGACGCTGCGGCTCCGTGCGGCGGTGACCACCCGGCGCTTCTCGTCGACGAGCTGCGCCAGGAGCGCCTCCCGGCTGACGCTGGCCCCCCGTTCGGCGATGCCGAGGGTGCACATCAGGATCAGGAACGAGGCGACGCCGTTGATCAGCGGCAGGCAGGCGAGCAGGATCCCCTGCACCGCACCGGCTCCGATGGTCATCTCGCGGGGTCCGATCCGGTCGACCAGCCGGCCGACCGGCCCGGCCGCGAAGATCCAGACCGAGGCGGTGAGCGAGAAACCGAGCCCCACCTGTACCGCCGACACGTCGGCGAAGGTGGAGAAGTAGATGACGCTGACTGCGGTGTAGAGGCCGAACCCGACGCACCCGACGAGGGTGTTGACGAGCAGGATCGCCTCGACCTTCGGCAGTTCGCGGACACCGGACCACCAGCGCCTCGGCCAACCGGCAACGCCACTGAAGCCTGCCACCTGCCTGATCCGTCCCTTCCGCCTCGATGCTTCGCCGGGCCGTGCTGCGTCAGCCGAACCGAGCCGTGGCGCTGGCGCGTCACCGCCAAGGCCGGGCAGATCCGGCCCACCCTACGGCGGCTGGCCGGACCCCACCGGGTGAGCGGGGCCGACAAGCCCGGGTGATGGTTGATGGACGCCGGAACGGGTCTGTCGGGCGGAAGCCCGCCGACGACCTGGCCGGGCAATGATCACGGTCCGGGTCGTGGCATCCGGTCGGACCGGGTCGCAGCGGTGCGCTCACTGACTGTCACGTCGCTACGTCCCCTGTGGTCACTGCCCTCAGCCACAATCAGCACATGTAACACAGTTGATCCCCGATGCGGCACCGACGCTAGCAGGAGTGGATCGGGTGATCAATAGCGTCCAGGGGTGCTCCGTCGGAGCCCGCCCGAGCCCGCCGCCGATCCCCTCTGACCTGCGCAATCGTCGCGACGATCGGGTGGCCGGAGACCGGCGGCGCCCGACCGGACCAACCCCGTCGTGACCGAGGGTGGCCGCCCGGGTGACCACCGTCGCGGCCGGCGGCATCCGCGCGGCCGGCGCATCCCGTTCCGGCCGATCGGCCACGTCGCCACCACGGTCAGGACGGGGTGTCCCCTGCCGACTACGATGACCGCCACGACCGGCCGGGCGGGTCCGCCGCCCCACGGGCCGGCCAGCGACCGGACGCCGTCGTGGCCTCAGGAATCCTGCGCCTGAGGTGCGCCGGCCGTTGTTCGAGAGGACCATGATGCTGGAGAGCGAGCCGGACGAACGCGTCGACCACGAGTCGCCACGCCGACCCCTCCCGGCGGAGTCGCGATCGGTCGACCGCGACGAGCCGCTCCTGGCCGACATGCTCGCTCTATGGCGGGAGTTGCTCGACCAGCCCGAACTGTCGGCGGACGCCGACTTCTTCGCCTCCGGCGGCCGGTCGCTGCTGGCGATCCAGCTTCTCCAACGGGTACGCCGGACGCTCGGCCTGCCGATCCCCCTCGACACGCTCATCTCGGCATCCACCCCGCGCCGGTTCGCCGAACGGCTGGCCGTCCTACGCGCCGAGCACCACCGGGACGAGCCGGCGGCCGACCGGCGGGCAGCCCGTTCGGCCGCCGGTGAGCTGGACCGGGCGCTCGCCGAGGCGCTCGGGGAGGTCCGGCACCTCGGCGTCCAGCTCTACGTCTCGATCGCCGGCGAGCCGGTGCACGACCTGGTCGCCGGGCACCGCGAGGACAGCACGCCGCTGGAGCCCGACGACCTCCTACCCTGGTTCAGCGGCGGCAAGCCGCTGGTCGCGGCGTCCCTGGCCGAGCTGTGGCGCCGCGGGTCACTCGACCCGAACGAGCCGGTGGCGACCTACCTGCCGGCGTTCGGCGTCGGCGGCAAGAACGCGATCACCCTCCGCCACCTGCTCACCCACTCCTCCGGACGGCTACTCACCGACGATCCGGCCGACGCCGACCCCTACTCGGTGGGCTATGAGCGGGCGGTTCGGGGAGCTCTCGGGGCCCGGCTACACCCGGACGACGTGCCCGGCCGGCAGCCGTCGTACTCCTCCTCGGCCATCGGCTGGCTGACGCTCTCGGAGGTGATACGGCAGGTGGACGGTCGGGAATTCGACCGGTTCGTGACCGACGAGATCGCCGGCCCGCTCGGCGCGACGTACCACTACGGCTTCTCCGCAGACGAGCTACGGGCGCTCGGCGGCCGGGTGGGCGCCTACCACCAGCACCGGGCGGCGCAGTTCAGCAGCCCGCAGGAGGCGCAGACCGGTGCCGCCAGCCGGCGCTTGCTGGCCAGCGGCGTGGTCCACAAAATTAGGCACCCCGGTGAGGGGCTGTGGGCCAGCGCCCGCAGCATGGCCCGCTTCTACGAGCTGCTCTGCCGCCTCGCGGTCGGCGACGCGCGGAACGCCGGGCCCGAAGGCCCGCTGGACACGCCTACCGTCCAGCAGATGATCCGACCGCAGCGACTGAGCTTCTTCGACGAGGCCCCCCTCATCGACTTCGGGTTGGGCCTGACCCTGGAGAGCAGACGGCACGGGGAGGAGTACGCCTACTACGGGTCACACACCAGTCCCCGCACCTTCGGCCACCAGGGCCACGGGTCGTCACCGATGGCGTACGTCGACCCGGAACACGATCTGGTGGTGGCCTTCAACGGCAACGGTCTGCCCGGCTTCGCGGCGGGCAAGTCCATCTGGCACCGGATCAGTGACGCGCTCTACCGGGACCTGGGGCTGGCGTCGCCGACCGCCCGGTGATGAACTCCGCCACCAGCCGACCGACTCCGGCGTCCGCGAGCAGGTCGGCGCGGGAGATGTCGAACCGGACCCGGCGGTCGCCGACGATCGGCACGGCGTCCTCGGGGTGCACGGCGGAGAGGACGGTCAGCACCGGCAGTGCGGCCGACTGCCCGGTGAGCGATGCCGGCAGCTCGGCGACGGCGGCCACCACCAGGTACGACAGGTAGCGCTGGAACCTGACGACGAGGTCCTCGACGAGTTCGTCGTCCAGCTCCAGTTCCCGGCCGACCTGGCCGGCAACGCGGGCGTAGCTGTCGCCCAGCCGCCGGGCCAGGTCCACCATCCCGGTACGCCCCGGTCCCGGACCGGATACCTCGTCGCCGGTGTCCGGCGGTTGGTCGAGCACCGCCCCCAGCGATTCGATCGAATTGCGGTACGCGTCCAGGAGCAGTTCGTGGGTCGCCACCGCGGGATCGACCAGCACCAGGCCGACCCGGTGTCGGTGGGCGGTGAGGTCCTGCGCCAGGCGGGCGGCCACGGCCGCGCCGGAGCAGTACCCGATCACCGCCGAGACTCGCGCCCCGGTGGCGAGGACCGCGTCCCGCCAGGCGTCGATCTGCCGGGCTGCGTCCGCCGGGTCGTCGACGACCCGGTCCGGCGGCCGGGTGGCCAGCACGGTGCGGTCGGCCGGCAGCCGGGCGGCCAGCTCCACGAACCCGGCCTCCGGCCTGGCCCCACCGAAGTCGACGGTGAGCACGAGGTCCGGCCCGCCCGCGCCGTCCCGCAGCGGAGTCCACATCGCCGGGTCCAAGACGCCGCCACCCATGTCACATACCCCTCGTGACTAGTTCGTTCGCAATTGGCTCGGACAGTACCGGATCATCCGCGTCCCGCGTGACAGCGAGAATGCGGATTTTGTTTTGCTTCAATGCCGGACAATTCGGCAGGAAGGCTCGTGCTTTTCGACCCGAACTCATTGGTGACTCATCTAGCGCTGATCAGCAACTCAACGTGCCGACTCTCGCGGAAGTTGACGGAGGGCGTCGGCGACGGTACGCGCGGTGCGGAAAGTTTCCGCGTGGATCGCCTCCTCCGGAAGCTCCACACCGAGCCGCTCCTCCAGCTCCACCATGAAGTCGACCGTTCTGAGCGAGGTCAGGCCGAGGGCGGCCAGATCTGCGTCCGGATCCTCCCGCAGCACGGCGCCGGCCTTCGGGGACAGGTGGCGGTGGGCGATCTCAACGACAGAACGCAGGACGTCATCCATACCGGGAACTCGCTCTTCTGAGTAGGGGTTGCGGCTTCGCGGCCGATACGGGTCGCACGTTACGCGATTGGTCGGCGCACACGTCGACGAATCCGACCGACCCCGTCGCAGACAGTTCTCACGGTTGCGGCGAACCAATCCGAGCCCTACATTGTGTCCGGCGTCTGCCTTTGATACACATCAGAAGCAGAGCCATGACCTATTTCAGGGACGAAACCGTCGGATGCGGCGTACGGCAGCCAGCGTCGCCGGCCGCGGCACGACCGACGGGACGTCCAACCGTGGGGAGACACCATGCCGGATCAGCGTTTCGAGATGTCCGAGCATGTGCAGAACGTGCTCACCGGCCCCGAGGTCAAGCTCTTCACCGAGGACGGCTCGGTGGTGCCCGGCATCGCCGGCGTCGCCGGCGTGTCAGACATGATCGACGCCGGCCTGGAGATCGGTGCCGACCGGCTCATCATGCAGCCGGGGTCCGCCTTCGAGCTGCACACCCACCCCGGCGCCCACATCCTGTACGTGCTGCGCAACCGGGGCTTCATCCACGTCGACGGCGTCGACTACGAGATGACCGAGGGCGACACGGTGTACGTGCCGGCCAACTTCGCCCACGGCGTCAAGACCAACCCCGAAGTGGACGACGTGCTCGAGATCCTGGCCTTCGGCGTACCGCACATGCCGATCGAGTCGACCAAGCGCATGACGTTGGTGAAGTGACCGACCCGGCATCGGGGCAGGCGGCGCTTCCCGACGGCTGGGCGGTCGCCGACGATCCGGTCGAGGTGCACGACCTGCTCTGCGCCTCGGACGCCCACCAGGCGGCGGCGACCGGATCACCGGCGCCGGCTCGGCGGTTGGCGACCACGAGGCAACGGGTCGAGGCCGGCGCGGTGCACCTGCTGCGGGTCGGCGGTCGCGCGGTCGGGATGTTCACCCTGACCGCCGAGGCCCCCTACGACGCCTCAACGGTGCCGTTCCCGGCCGCCCGGCAGCCCCACTATCTGAGCCGGCTGTCGGTGCATCCGGACGAACTGGCCGCCGGTTCCCTGATCGGGGTCCGGTGCCTACGCCGGGCGGTCCAGGTCGCGGCGGCCTCCGGAGCCGACAGCCTGCGCTCGGAGGCGAACCCCGACCTCGCCCCGACCTGGTCGCTGCTGACCGGCCTCGGCTTCGTGCCGTGCGGGCCGACGCACTCCGACCCGTCCGGACGGTCCTGGGCCTATCTCCACAAACCGCTGCCCGGGCCCACGGGCTGACCGCCGTGGCCCGGCCCCGTCGACCGGCGGCCCCGGCCCGGCCAGGCCAGCCCGTCGCCCCGCACGGACGGGAGCCCGGCGCGGCCCGGCGGCCCCCCGGCCGCGCCGCCGCGGAGGCCGGGCCGCGCCCCGGGGCAGGAGAGTCGGACGGTGACGGTCTTGGGGCGCTGGTACTCGGCCAGCGCCAGGACGCTGAGGTCGGTACCGTGACCGGAGCCGCGCCGACCGCCGTGCGGCAGCTCGGCGGTCTGGTCGAGATGGCAGTTGACCCACACCTCCCCGGCGTCCAGCTCGCCGCTGAGGCGCAGCAGCAGGCCGGCGTCGGAGCCCCAGACGCTGGCGGCCAACGCCTGGGGCACGGAGTTGGCGAGGGCGACCGCGTGCGCCGGGTCGTCGGCGGCCTGGACCGTCAGCACCGGGCCGAACACCTCGCCGAGAACCGCCGGGTCGTCGTCGGGCAGGTCGGCCAGGATCATGCCGGCCCGCCAGTATCCGTGGGTCTCCTCCGCGGTCACGCTCAGCTCGGCGGCGTGCCTGGTCCGCGCGGCGCTCTCGGCGATGATCCGGTCGAACCGGGCCGCCTGGTCGGGGTTGTTCAACGGGCCGAAGTCGACGCCGGCGCGGCGCTGCCGCATCGCGTCGGCCAACCGCTCGACGGTCTCCCGGTGGTTGTCCCGCAGCGTGATGACCCGGGCCGGGGCGGCGCAGCTCTGCCCGGCGTTGTAGACGCAGGCGTCCACGAGGCCCTGATAGGTGTGGGCCGGCGCGTCGGGCAACACCAGAGCGGGGGCGTTGCCGCCCAGTTCCAGGCTCACCCGGCGCACGCCGGCCCGGGCCACCACGTCGGCGCCCCCCGCGTTGCTGCCGGTGAAGGCGATCGCGTCCACGTCATTCTCGACGAGGAGCTGGCCGGTACGCCGGTCGCCGGGCAGCACGCCGAGCACGCCCGGCCCGAGCAGGTCGTCGGCGTGCCGGGCGAGCAGCACCGCGCTGTCCGGAGTGGTCAGTGCCGGCTTGAGTACCACCGTGTTGCCGGCGGCGAGGGCGGGACCGAGCCGCCACGCCGCCATCAGCAGCGGGTAGTTCCACGGCACGATGACGCCGACGACCCCGAGCGGCTCCCACCGTACCCAGCTCTCCCGATCGGGGATCCGGCGCCCGCTCGCGGGGCTGAGGTCGGACCGCGCCGCACCGGCGTAGAACCGCAGGACGTCCGCGCACTGTTCCAGCTCACCGCTGATCTCGCTGGCCGGTTTGCCGGTGCCGGCCCGCTCCGCCCGGAGGAAGTCCTCCGCCCGCTCCTCGATCCGGTCGGCCAGCCGCAGCAGCCGGCGGGACCGGTCCCGGGCGGTGAGTCGCCACCACGCCGGCTGCGCCCGGCGGGCCGCCGTCACGACCGCGGCGACCTCGGCCTCCCGGCCGGGCCGACCACGGGACCGTTCGCTGCCGGTACGCGGGTCGGTGATCGGTGACATTGACGGAGAGTCATCGGTGGATGCGCCGTCGGTGCGGGGTGGGAGCAGATCGACCATGTTGATCGAGTCTAGTGGAGAGCGCCGAGGTATGGCATTGTCTCACTGCGCACGGCGGGCTCACCGGAATCCGACCTGCCGAAAGTCGGCAGCCCAAGCCCCGGCGCTGCCCGGGTCGAGCACGGGAGTGACATGACCGACGGAACATTCCTCGAAGGACACTCGACACACCAGTACCTCACGTTGCGTGAGGGCCTGTTGGGTGGGCGCGAGCTTCCGGGGCCCGATGTGACCGCCCTCACGGCCGAATCCCAGCAATTTCCCGAGGCGGCGGCGGATGCGCTCACCGCACAGTTGGAGACCCACGGTCTCGGCCTCGTCCAGCTCGACGATTCCCTCTCCGACGACCGCTTCCTCGCCCTCGGCCGCCTGCTCGGCACCGCGATGCCCGAGACCGATCCGGCCGTCCAGCCGTACGTCGAGCAGCGGGTGATCCTCAACCTGCGCAGCGAGCACAACCGGACCGGCGATGTCGCCCTGCAGCCGTTCGCCACGAACTACCTGTCCCTGCACACCGAGGGCAGCGGCCGGCCGCCGGGCGATCAGCCTCGGTACATCGTGCTGCTGTGCCACGATCCGGGTGACGCGACGTCGGCGCGAACCGTCCTGGTGCCCATGCGGGCCGTCGCAGCGGCCATGGACCCGGCCAGCCTCGCCACGCTCAGCCAGGTGCGGTACCGGCACGACGCCCGCCTGTCGCCCATCGTCCGGTACGAGGACGGGCGATGCGTGTTCACCTTCCGGGACTTCCTCGCCCAGCCGCTGGAGTGGACCAGCCACGGTGACGCCGACGCGGACACCGTCAACGACGCCATCGCCGACCTGCTCCGCGCGATGTACTCGGCGGAGTCGGCCTCCAGCGTGCACTGGCGGGCCGGTCTCCTCGTCGTCATCGACAACAGGTTCTTCTTCCACGGCCGCACCGCCGGGCCGGCCGTCGCCTCTCCGCACCGGCGGCATCTGCGACGCCTGCGTGTCGTGTGACCCGCCCGCCACGGCAACGCCCCGTCCCGCCCCGATCGGAGAAGAAGATGCAACTGTTCGCCCCGGTGCCCCGGCAGCGGTCCGCCGTGGTCCCGGACGAGGCACACGCCGCGGCCCAACGGGCCCGGGCCAGTGCCCCGTCCGACAGTCGACTCCTGCCGGTCGTCGACAGCCGGGTGCTGGACGTGTTCGCCCGGGCCAAGGACCCGGGCGACCCGATGGAGCTGCGCGACCTGTGGCTCGGCCGGGTGGAACACGAACTCGGTGCGGCCAGCCACCGGCCCGGACTCGCCGACCGGTGGCGGTCGACGGCCCCCCGGCAATCCCTGACGCCCGACGAGGTGCTCGGGTCGCGGGCCACCGTGCGGTTCGTCAAGGAGCTGTTCAACTCGTACTTCCGCGACGACCTCTACGGTGACCTGGCGACACCCGACACCGTCCTGCTCTCCAGCGGATCCGTCGATGAGCAGGAGTGGGGCCTGCCCGAGTCCCTGAAGGACTGCCTCCGCTTCGCGCTCGACCAGGACTGGTACGGCTACTCCGACTCCCGTGGGCGGGTCCCGGCCCGCGAGGCGGTCGCCGCGTACGAGAACGAGCGCATCGAGGGCGCCCCCTACACCGTCGACGAGATCGCGCTGACCATGGGCGGCACCTTCGCGGTCAGCTCGTTGGCCGACTTCATCCTGCACGGCCGGGGCGAGACCGACCACCCGGTGCTCTGTGGCATCCCCAACTACCCGCCGCTGGTCGAGTCCGTCGCCCGTCGCCGCCCGGTGCGGCTCGTGCCGCTCCCGTCCGCCGACGGACAGATGTCGCTGGAGCCGCTGATCGCCGCGGTCACCCCGGCCACCCCGCTGATCCTCCTCCAGACGGTCGGCAACCCCACCGGGGCCGCCGTCTGCGAGGAGGAGCTGGGTCGACTGATCGCCGCGGCCGGGCCGGGCACGATGATCCTGCTCGACGAGTGCCACGAGTGGCTGGGCGCCCCCCGCCGGGCCGGGGCGTTGCGAGCCGCGCCGAACGTCATCCGGGTGTCGAGCCTGTCGAAGGCCTGGTCGGCGCCCGGGCTGAAGGTCGGTTGGATCACCGCGGACGCCGGGTTCATCGCCGACTACTACGAGTACGCCTCGACCACGTTCGGCGGCCCGCCGTCGTTCCTGTACACCCTGGTCGAGGTGCTGGCCCGGATGGAACGCTGGCTGATCTGCGGCCGGGAGGAGGTCGGTCCGGCCGAGCTTGCCGAGTTCGAGGCGACGTACCCGATGGACGCCGCCCTGCTCAACGCCACCTACGTCGCGTACCGCAACGACCGGATCAACCGGGAGCACGGGCTGCTGACCCTGCGCGACGGCGCCACGGCGGTGTTCAACGAGGCCCGGGCGATAGTCCACCCGGCCCCCTACTCGATCAACCTCGCCATCGAGTTCCCCGGCTGGGACGACTCGTACCGCTGCTTCCGTGACCTGCTGCGCGAGACCGGGGTGTCGGTCTTCCCGGGTATCCTCACGTTCTGTCTCTCCGGCGGTGTCGGCCGGGTGACCACGGCCCGCAGCTGGTCTGATCTGTCCGAAGCCGCCGAGCGCGTCGGTCGGCGGCTGGCCGACGGCCCGGCGAGCTGACCGCGACAGCGAGGAAAGGGGCCACACTGTGCCGTACTCGATCACCGAGGGCCAGAAACTCGTCCTCGGCATGATCCACCTGTCGCCGCTGCCGGGCACCCCGTTCTTCACCGAGGGCTCGTTCGCGGCGACACTGGACACTGCCGTGCGCTCGGCCCGGGCGCTGGACGCGGGCGGCGCGGACGGCTGTCTCGTGCAGACCGTCGACCGGGTCTACAGCGTCGAGGACTCCGCCGATCCAGCCCGGACGGTCGCGATGGGGCTGGTGGTGAACGCGGTGCGGCAGGCCGTCCGCCCCGATTTCCAGATCGGGGTGCAGCTCATGCGCAACGCGCTCAAGGCGTCCCTCGCGGTGGCGAAGGTCGCCGGCGGCTCCTTCATCCGGGCCAACGCCCTGGTGGGCATGACGCTGACCGCGCACGGGATGGTGCGCCCCGACCCGCACGACGTGATGGCGTACCGGCGCGGCCTCGACGCCTGGGACATCGGCGTCATCGCCGACATCGACACCATGCACTACTCCTGGTTCGGCGGGGAGAAGTCGACCGGGGAGGTCGCCCGCGCCGCCCGGGGCGCCGGTGCGGACGCGGTCTCCGTCTGCCATCCCGACGACGACCGGACGCTGGAGCTCATCGGTCAGGTACGCCGGTCCGCCCCGGGCCTGCCGGTGATCCTCGGCGGCCACACGAACCACGACAACGCCGCGCGGCTGCTCGCCGCCGCCGACGGCGCGTTCGTGGGCACCTGCCTGGAACGCGACGGCTGGGGTGGTGAGATCGACGTCGAGCGGGTACGGGAGTACGTCGCCGCCGTCCGGTCCGTGCGGTCCTGACCCCCGACGAGGAGGAGCCCGTGGAACCGATCCCGCCCGACGTGATGGTGCGCCAGGTCGAGAGCCTCAGCGGCGACCTGCGCAGGCTGACCGCTGACACGGACGAGCGGATCCGGGAGCTGCTCGCGGCACGCCGGGGCCGGACGGTCCGGGAGGTCATCCTGGTGGGCAGCGGGGACTCCCACCACGCGGGCCAGGCCGCCGAGCTGGCGTTCCGCACCCTCGGTGGGGTGCGCTGCACCCCGCTGAGCACGCTGCGCTTCCTGGCCTACGGGGGCACCACACCGGCCGGGGACGATCCGGGGCAGACCCTGGTGGTCGGCGTCTCGGCCTCCGGCAACACGCCCCTGGTGGTCCGGTCCCTCGAGCAGGCCCGGCAGCGGGGCGCGGCCACCCTGGCCGTCACCGGCACCCAGGGAAGCCGGGTCACCACCGCCGCCGAGCAGGCGGTCGTGGTCGACGTGGCCGACCGGGAACGCTCCCCCGGCATCCGCACCTACCAGGCCAACCTGCTGGCGCTGCTGCTGCTCGCCGTCCGGCTGGGCGGGTCTCCCGAGGGTGACGGCCACGTCGACGAGATCGCCTCGCTCGGTGTGCTCATCGACGAGACGTTGTCGGCCAGCCGGGCGGAGTGCCGCCGGGTCGCCGGGTGGTGCGCCACCGCCGAGGGCACCATGCTGCTCGGCAGCGGCCCCAGCTACGGCACCGCGCTCTACGCCGCAGCCAAGCTCGTCGAGGCGGCCGGGATCGGCGCCGCCGGTCAGGACGTCGAGGAGTGGTGCCACGTCGAACGGTTCGCCTATCCGGTCGACGCCCCGCTGTTCGTGGTGGCGCCGCCGGGGCGCGGCCACGACCGCGCCGCCGAGGTGGCGCAACGGGCGCACAAGCTGGGCCGCCGGGTCGTCGCGGTGGCCCGACCCGACGACGAGGCGATCACCGCGCACGCCGCGGCGGTGCTGCCCGTGCCCGGGGACGTCCGGGAGGAGTTCTCCCCGCTGGTCTACCACGGCTTCGCCAGCTACCTGGCCGCCGCGACGGCGGAGGCGTTGGGCCGCGCCCTCTTCCAGAGCGACCGCCGCTGACCCGTGCCCACCGGACGGGCCGGCTACCCCTGGCGCAGCACCGGCGCCACCCGCTCGGCGAAGAGCTCGACGGAGCGCCAGTCGACCGGCGGGCGGGCCCCCAGCACGAAGTCGCGGACCCCCAGCTCCAGATACGGCCGCAGGTCGCGGACGCAGTCCTCCGGCGTGCCCACGGTGAGGTACTCGCGCAGGACGGGCGAGTCCGCACCCAGCCGCTGGGCGGTCGCCGCGAACCGCTCCCGTGCCTGCGCCGGGTCGTCGGCCAACGCGACCCGGAAGGTGACCGACTTGCGCACCGTCGCCGGGTCCCGGCCGACCGCCGCGCAGTGCCGGCCCAGCACGTCGAGCTTGTGCGCGTAGCCGGCCGGGTCACCGGCGAGGGTGTTCCAGATGTCCGCGTGCTCCGCCACGATCCGCAGCATCCGCCGCTCGCCCTCGCCGCCGACGATGAGCGGGATGCGGGCCTGGAGCGGCTTGGGTTCCAGGTGGGCCTCGGTCAGCCGGACCTGCCGGCCGGTGAACGTGGTCGAGGGCTGCTCCCAGAGCCCGCGCAGCACCCGGCACGCGTCGTCGAGCAGGTCCAGGCGGGCGCCGGCGGACGGGAACGGGATGCCGTACTGCTCGTACGCCAGGTCGGCGCCGGCGGCACCGACGCCGAACTCCAACCGCCCGCCGGAGATGTGGTCGATCGTGGCGGCGATGTTCGCCGCGATGGCCGGGTGCCGCCAGGTCACCGCGGAGACCAGCATCGCGCAGCGGATCCGGGTGGTTCGGGCCGCGAGCGCGGCCAGCAGGCTCAGCCCGTCGAAGCACGGCCCGGCCGGGCCCCCCAGCGGCGGCCGGTAGTGGTCGAAGAGCGAGGCCCAGTCGTAACCGAGCGACTCCGCGCGCTGCCAGAGGTCGAGCAGTTCGGCGAAGGAGTGGTACTGCTGTCCCGAGTGGACGCCGAACCGGACCGCGTCACCGTGCACCTGCATGCGTCCCCCTGCCCTCACCGGCCACCAAGATTAAGACTATCTTCGGCCGCATGGATGTCCACCAGGAGTTGGTCGGTCACACCGGGGAGGACGCCACCGGGGCGAGCAGCCCCGTGGAGTCGTACACGTTGTCCACCGGGGATGGGCCGGCGGTCACGGTCTGGACCTACGGCGCCACGCTGGTCGAGGTGCTCGTCCCGGATCGGGCGGGGCTCCTCGGCAACGTCGTGCGACGGCTGCCCGACCTGGAGAGCTACCTGGACCGCGCGCGGAACCCGTACGTCGGGTCGACGGTCGGCCGGTACTGCCGGGGCGTCCGGGAGGCCCGCTTCGACCTCGACGGCGTCCGGTACGACCTGGACCGCAACGACGGGCGACACCACGTGCACGGTGGCTCCACCGGCTACGACCGCCGGGTCTTCACCGCCCGGGTCGAGGGGACCTCGGACGAGGTCGGCGTGGTGCTGCGGCTGGTCTCCGCCGACGGGGACCAGGGATATCCCGGGGAGGTGACGGTGGAGGTGGCGTACCGGCTGCACCGATCCGGCCGGCTCACCTTCGACTACCGGGCCACCACGACCGCGCCGACGATCATCGGCCTGACCAATCACGCGTACTGGAACCTCGCCGGCGGCGGGGTGGTGGACGGTCATCGGCTGGCCGTCAACGCCGGACGGTCCGTGGCGTTCGACGCCGACCTGCTGCCGGTGGCCGGGCCGCCGGTCGACATCGGCGGCGGCGACCTGGACTACCGGGTGCCCCGGACCATCGGCGACGCGGCCCTGGACAACTTCTTCGTCCTGGACGACCCGGCGTGGGCGGCGGAACTGGCCGATCCGTCCAGTGGGCGGCGGATGCGGGTGGTGACCGACCAGCCCGGCCTGGGCGTCTACTCGGCCGACGGGTTCTCCGCCCGACGGGGCGGCCTGTGTCTGGAGGCGGGGGCCTGGCCGGACGCCCCCAACCGGCCCGACTTCCCCTCGGTGCGGCTCGACCCGGGTGAGACCTACCGGCAGCGGACCGTGCACGACTTCGACGTCGACTGACCAAACGGCGGCCGGCGGGCCCACTGCCTGAGCAGCGACCTGGCGACGGCCGGCGCGGTCACTGCCTGAGCGACGACCGGGCGGCGGCGGTCAGTGCGCCCACTGCCTGAGCAGCGACCAGGCCAGCGACACCGGCGGCGGGAGTGCAAGTGCCGTTCCGTGGCCGCTCTCCACCGGGGCGCCGGCGAAGGCTGCGGTCAACTGCCGGCGGGTGAACCAGCCCGCGGCGGCGATCTCGACCGGGTCGATGCGCACCGGTTCCCGGGGATCGGCCAGCCCCTCGAAGGCGAGCATCAGGCAGCCCGGGAACGGCCATGGCTGGCTGCCGCGGTAGCTGGGTGAGCGCAACGTGACCCCGGCCTCCTCGGCGACCTCCCGCACGGCGGCCCGCTCCGGACTCTCCCCTGCCTCGACGAACCCGGCGACGCAGGAGAACTGCTGCCGGCCGTCGATGAGCGCGCCCGATGCCCGGTGCACGAGCAGGCAGCGCCCGTCCGGGCCGGCCACCCCGTCGTGCGCCAGGACGATGACCGCCGGATCGGTCCGTGGCCGCAGCAGGTCGTCGCCCGGCCCGGTCCTGGCCCACCCGCCCAGGGTGCCGGTCGTCGGTGCCCCGGTGACCGGTGAGTAGGGGCTGGCTGCGTGCCAGTTGGCCAGGGCCATCGCCAGGTTGAGCAGCTCCGCCTCGGCCGCCGGCAGGCGGTGCCCGATCTCCCGGATGCTCCGGGGGCGCGCGGCGGGCATGGCCGGCAGTGGCGCGAGCACCGCGAAGACGGGAACCCCGTCGGGGAGGACGCCGAGGAACAACCGCTCCCCGGCGGGCGCCCCGGCTGATCCGATCAGCGCCAGCCGCACCTCGGCCGGACCGGCGTCGGGGCCCTCCCGCACCAGGACCCGGCCACCGCCGGGTGCGTCGATGACCAGGGTGCGCGCCAGCGGCCAGGCCGCCTCGATCCAGGTCGGATCGTCGCGGCGATGCCGGCATCGGTCGAACTGCCCCGCCGGCGCCGGCCCGGCCCGGTCAAGGCCCGACGACAGCAGCTGCCCAGCTTCGCGGTCCGCCACCATGCGCGGAATCTACCCCGGGGTACGAACAGCGGAGCGCAGGGCCCCGGCGGGAGGGCGGGCGTGACGTGAACGGCCATCACATTGACAAACATTGTTAGCAGTCGGATTCTGAGAGAGCGCTCTCTCTGGCCGTTCCCCCTGTCCTTGAGGAGTCCTCGTGGGTTTCCGAAGAAAGCTGCTCTCCGCCATCACCGCCCTGATCGCCGCCGTCCCGGTGACGCTCGTCGCCTCCCCCGCCCAGGCCATCGGCCCCGCGCTGCTGCCCGTCACGGTCACCAACAGCACCGGCCGCGGTGACGCCGTCCACCTGTACGTGATCGGCATCCAGCTCTCCAGCGGCCGCCTCGGCTACGTCAACCAGGCCGGCACGTTCATCCCCTGGACCGGCGGGCAGATCCCGCCGTCGCCCGCACCGGACGTGTCGATCCCCGGCCCCGGCAACGGCGGCAACACGACGATCCGCTTCCCGCGCGGCTTCTCCGGCCGCGTCTACTTCTCGTTCGGCGAGAAGCTCAAGCTCTTCATCACCCCCGACGGGTTCGTGCAACCCGCGCCATGGGTGGCCGGCGACCCCAACCACAACATCCTGTTCGACTGGAGCGAGTTCACCTACAACGACGACGGGCTGTGGCTGAACAGTTCCCAGGTCGACATGTTCGCGGTGCCGCACGCGGTCACCGTCACCGGCGCCAACGGCGTCACCAAGCGGACCGGTGACGTCGTCAACAACGGCCGCAACACCATCATCGACGGCATCCGCTCGCAGGCCGGCTGGGCGAACACCGTACAGACCCGCTCCGACGGGACCGTGCTGCGCGCGCTGTCGCCGGGCAAGGCGGCCGGCGCCGGCCTGTTCAGCACCACCTACCTGGATTCCTACATCGCCTCGGCGTGGAACGCGTACACGACCAGAACGCTGACCGTGGTGCCCTTCGCCGACCAGCCGAACATCCGGTACTTCGGGCGGACGTCGGGCAACGTCATGACCTTCACCAACAGCGCCGGCCAGGCGGTCGCCTCCTTCAACCGGCCCTCCTCGGCGAGCGTCTGGGGCTGCGACGGCGACCTGCCCGCACCCAACGACCAGGTGGTCGGCCCGATCTCCCGCACGCTCTGCGCGGCACTCAACCGGGGCACGCTCGGCACCATCGACACGCAGCCCAGCACGAACGCCGCCGAGTTCTACCGGAACAACCCGGCGAACCACTACGGTCGGATCATCCACGCCAACATGAGCGACGGGAAGGCGTACGCCTTTGCCTTCGACGACGTCGGTGCCTTCGAGTCCCTGGTCCACGACGGCGACCCCCGCGCGGCCGGTCTGATCCTGAGCCCGTTCGGCACGGGCGGCGGCGGGTCGGGGACCGCGGTGCTGAGCAACTGGAACAACAAGTGCATCGACGTGCCGAGCGCCAACTTCGTCGACCGCGCCCCACTGCAGATGTGGACCTGCAACGGCACCAGCGCCCAGAAGTGGACGTTCACCGGCAACGCCCTGCAGAGCCAGAACAACAAGTGCATGGACGTGGACGGCGGAGCGACCGGAAACGGCGCGGTGGTCCAGCTCTACACCTGCAACGGCAGTGGCGCGCAGCAGTTCACCCTGAACGCGGCCGGTGAACTGGTCAACCTCCAGGCCAACAAGTGCCTGGACATCAAGGAGTGGAACAGCGGCGACGGCGCGCGGCTCCACCTCTGGGACTGCGCGGGCACCGCGAACCAGAAGTGGCGCAAGGGCTGACCGACCGCAGATCGAACCGTGGGGCGGGTCGGCGCACGTCGCGGGCCCGCCCCACCCGGTGCCCGCCCCGGTGCGGCGGACGGAGCGGACGGGCCGAGACAAGATCGACGGTGGCGGTCACCCCCACACGCCGGGGCGTACTCCTGATCGACGTCATTGCCGGCGCAAAGGCGAAAACTCGCATCTGGCCCCCGTGATGTGGGGCATGACCGACACTGAGGGCGAGCCGGCACCAACGGTCAGGACCGGATCCCGGCAGGAGGACTCATCGTGACGGCACCGTCGACGGGCCGGCCGATCGGGGCCTTCCCGCGCAGCCGGCGCGGGCGCGAGATGCCGACGCCGGAGGCGAGGGAGGAACCCATGAGCGATGCGAGCGTGCAGACCGGGCGTCAGCGCGGCAGCCAGTACGCCGACCTGTCCCGCCTCGTCCGCGCGGCGGGTCTTCTGGAGCGGCGACCCGGGTACTACGTGGCGCGCATCGGCGTCCTCGCCGGCTGCTACGTCGGGGCGTGGACGCTGTTCGCACTGCTCGGCGAGTCGTGGTGGCAACTGGGCGTCGCGGCGGTCCTGGCGGTGATCTTCGCACAGGCCGGGTTCATCGGCCACGACGCCGGCCACCGTCAGATCTTCCGCTCCCGCCGCGCCAGCGACCTGGTCGGTCTCGTCCACGGCAACCTTCTGGTCGGCATCAGTTTCGGGTGGTGGGTGGACAAGCACAACCGGCACCACGCCCACCCGAACAGCGAGGGCCACGACCCGGACATCACGGTGAGGCCGCTGTCGTTCACCCCCAGCCAGGCGCGTCAGCAGCGGGGACTCGCCGCGCTGATGGTCCGCCACCAGGCGTACCTCTTCTTTCCGCTACTCCTTCTTGAGGGCCTGCACCTGCACGTCAGCAGCGTCCGGGCGGTCGTCCGACCGGGCCGGGTCAGGCAGCGCCGCGCCGAGGCGGCGTTGCTGATCATGCACGCCTGCGGGTACCTCGGTGCGGTGCTGCTCGTCCTGAGCCCGGGTCAGGCCGTCGCGTTCGTGCTCGTCAACCAGGGCCTGCTCGGCCTCTACCTGGGGGCGTCGTTCGCCCCCAACCACAAGGGGATGCCGATCCTCGCCGCCGACGACCAGCTCGACTACCTGCGGCGGCAGGTCATCACCTCCCGCAACGTGCGCGGCAACCCGTTCATCGACTGGGTGCTCGGCGGCCTCAACTACCAGATCGAACACCACCTGTTCCCGAGCATGCCGCGGCCCCACCTGCGCCGCGCCCAGCCACTGGTGCGGCGCTTCTGCGCCGAGCACCGCATCCCGTATCACGAGACGACCCTGGCGCGTTCCTGGGCGCAGGTGCTGGGCCACCTGCGGTCGGTCGGTGCCGACGTGGACTCCCGCGACGTCGTCGGGCGCTGACCCGGACGAACCCGGTCAGGGCGAGGTGGGGAGCATGGCGATCAGCGCGAAGCCACCGCAGCAGAACACTCCGAGCACGCCCAGCATGACGAGCAGGATGCTGTAGTTCGACCACAGGCCGAACTTCGTCACGTCGGTGCCGTGCCCGTCGTAGACGCGGTTGCGCCAGCCGCCGAAGCGGAACGACAGGTGGTGCAGGGCCCCGGGGTGGGCGACGAGCGCGGTGGTCATGATGGGGATGCCGAAGATGTCGGTGTAGCGGATGTCGTGCGGCCCGGCCGGGACGGCCACATACCAGGTGCCCTCGCCGGGAATCGGCACCGCCTGCCTGTCGACCTTGAACCTGCTGGAGGTCGGGGCGGGCACGAGGTACGGCCCGCGGTTCACCGAGACCGCCAGCACCGCGTAGCCCGGGGGCGCCGGGATCGGGTGGGGGTAGGCGATCAGCGGCGTGACGGCGCTGGGCATAGGCGGGTACGACGGGTGAGGGGGATACGACACCGCCACATCCTGACACGGCCCCCACCCCCGGGCCGGACCGCCGAAGGTCACGAGGCGGTCACCGATCAGCCGTGCGACGCCCGGCCCGTCCGCCCTCGCTGCACCGTTCGCGACGGCGGCATCTCACACCGTCATGACCCCCTACCTGGATACCCCACCTCGGCGAATTCGGGGCCCGCGACGGGTCGTGCCCGGACCATAGATCGCGTAGCGTCGAACCCGCCTCAGCAAGATCGCTACGCCGACCGGCGTTCCACAGGAAGGAAGAGGCGTGTAGGTATCCCCTGATCAACCTCCTCCTGAGTCCCGTCGCCGGCCCGAGTGCAGCCGGTTGCGACTCGGTAGCACCGGGGTGCTTCCGATGAGGGCTCGATCCGGGTGGAACGCTCGGTGTCGCATCTCCTCACCCCACGTCGTCGCACCCGGCGTAGCGACGGTCGTCGTGCGCTTCGCACCACGATGGGCCGACGCTGTCCGGCGGAACACCGTCGACGCTCACGCCGGTCCACGGCGGCGCACTCTGGTCCTTCATTCCTAATCGAGCGACCGTCTCGGGCGCCGCATGTGCCGGCGTACGAGTCGACGGTCAATCATGCCGAGAGGGCAGGCACAACATGATGGTCATCGACGAGCAGCCCGGACAAAACTTCATTCCTGTCGAGAGCCTCAGTGCTCGCACCCTCGGGCGTGGCGCCCGGGTAGCCACGATGAGCCGACCGCTCGTCGTCTTCCTGGCACACCTGCACAGCACGACCGGGAAGAACCTGCGCGTGACAGTTCCACTCGGGATGACCTACGTGCACTCGTATCTGCGAGCGCGGTTCGGCGACGCCATCCAGATTCGGCAACTCGCCACCACGCAGGAGATCGATAAGGCGCTGAACGAGCAGGTGCCCGACATCTTCGCGTTCGGCAACTACTCGTGGAACACCGCGCTGACCAACGCGGTGGTCGGCGTCGTGAAGCAGCGGCATCCCGGAGTCGTCATCGCGGTGGCCGGGCCGAACATCCCCACGGAGAAACCCATCGCGGAGGCCGGTCTGCGGAGGAACCGGGCCGCCGACTTCTACATCTCCCGCGAGGGTGAGCATCCGCTCGCCAACCTCGTCGAAGCCTGCCTGAGCGTGGCGAACCCCAGCGACGTCAGGGGGACGGTGGTGGGCGGCTGCTACTCGCTGACCGATGAGGGGCTGATCCTCCAGGGTGACCCGCTGGACCGGGTGGGGGTCCTGGAGGAGATTCCGTCGCCGTACCTGACCGGCCTCTGTGACGGCTTCCTGACGAATCCCGAGTACATCCCGCTGCTCCAGACGTCGCGGGGTTGCCCGTACCGGTGCACGTTCTGCGTGGCGGGTCACGACTGGTGGTCCAAGTTGCGGGCGTTCGATGTGGAGCGCGTCAAGGAGGAAATCGACTACATCCAGGCGCGGACGTCGAACCCTCTGCTGCGCATCGCCGACGAGAACTTCGGGATCCTCCCCCGCGACGTCGAGATCGCCGAGCACATCCGGAAGGTCAAGGACAGGTTCTCCTACCCTTCCGTGGTGCAGGTCTACACCGACAAGCATCTGACCAGGAACGTCAAGCAGGTGACCCTGCTCATGCAGGACCTGATCCCGCTCAACATCAGCTTCCAGTCGCTGGACAAGCAGGTCCTGAAGAACATCAAGCGGGTCAACGTCAAGGACACCGCGATCGAGGAGGCCGCGGCCTTCGCGCGGGAGCACGGCCTGGTGCTCTCCACCGAGCTGATCTTCGGACTTCCCGGGGAGACGATCGCGTCCTTCACGAACTCCCTGGACAAGGTGCTCGACTACCGCTTCGACAACGTCGTCATCTACGCGCTCAACATCCTCGACCAGGCCGAGATGGCCTTCGCGGAGTACCGCGAGAAGTTCGGCCTCAAGACCCGCTTCGCCCTCTCCGAGAACGGTTACTCCGCGTACGACACCGTGCAGACCTTCGAGATGGACGAACTCGTGGTCGCGACCTCGACGATCCCGGAGCAGGAGTACCTCGGGTTCTTCAAGTTCATCTTCTTCTTCAACTTCGCCCTGTTCTACGGCTGGCTGCGGGAACTGGTCTTCTTCTTCGAGACCAACGGTGTCCGGGCGACGTCGGTGATCCGCTCGATGCTGGCCGATCCCGAGCAGTGCCCGACCCTGGCCGAGTTCGCCGGCCGGTTCCTCACCGGCCACCGGGCGATGATGCGCGACACCCGCGAGGAGGTCGCCGAGCTCATCCGCGACCTGGCCGAGCGCCAGCCGGAGCAGGTCACCGACAACCAGTTCGGGGCGATGCGCTACCAGTACGCGGTCTTCAGTGACCTGTTCACCGAGGGCCGGTTCGCCGAGGTCGTCCGCGAGTTCGCGCAGAGCGGGCTGCGGCTCCACCGCGACCTGTCCGGCGAGGAGCCGTCGGAGGCGTTCCTGGCGCAACTGGACGTGATCACCCAGTTGCAGGTCCAGTCCTTCATCCCGCTGCACGAGCCCGTGCCCGAAACCGTGATCCTCGAGTCCGGTTACGACCTGGTCGCGTGGAAGGACGCCAACTTCCGGCAGCCGCTCGCCGACTTCGTCCTCGACGGACCGACGAAGTTCTCCCTGCGGATCGAGGGCTACCAGCACCACGAGCGGCTCTGGGACTCCCGGAGCCGCGACGACATCCGACGCATCTACCTGCGCAGCTTCGCCAGCACCAACGCGAACCGGCGCCGGCACCTCGAACACTGCGAGGCGGCCCTGCCGGCCTGAACAGGGCGGGCCACACCCGGCAGACGGCGGTCAGGTGTCCTCCCCCGACGAGGGCACCTGACCGCCGGACACCTGACCGCCAGACAACCGGAGCCGGATGCCGGACGAGCGGATGAGCGGGTGCGACACGACCGCCGCTGTGGGGGGACACATGAACGAGATCGACCTGGACGGCTTCACCCACTCCCACCTGCCACTGATGTACGACCGGGACGGGCTGCACTGCTTCTGGGTGCCCCGGGCGCTCGCCGCGTCCCGGTGGGGCAGGGAGCGACACGACGCCTTCTACGTGCACTTCCAGCTCTGGGTCCACTACAACCACGGGTGGGATCGCTACGACGTCGGTGACCGCTGGCGGGGCGCCGACAGCGCGACGGGGTGGGACACCGGAATGGGCGCCGAGGTGGACGCGGTGCAGGACCGCATCTTCCGGGCGCACCTGGGACTGCGTCTCGACACGTTCAGCTCCGGCGACGAGAACGTGGTGGAGACCCTCGCCGGGCTCCTGCGCGAGGACCACGTCCCGCTACTTCCCCTGGACATGGGTGAGCTGCCGTCGTGCCGCGCCTACTACGACGGCCAGCACTCGGGGCATGTCACGGTGGTGACCGGCTACCGCAAGCAGCGCGAGATGTTCACCGTGCTGGACGGGCTGCATCTGGAATCGCTGACGAACGCCAGGCTGTTCCACGTCGACTCGACCGGTGGCCCGGCGCCGCTCGATCCCTGGGAGACCCCCTTGCGGTTCGCGGTGCCGTTCGAACCGACGGTCACCTTTCGGCAGGTTTTCGGTGACATCTGCACGACGGCCTACGTGCCGAGCGCACACCTCGTCCGCGCGCACGCGGCCTGGGCGGATCACGGCGTTCCCTACCTGGTCGGGCAGGTCCTGACCGTCTCGGCCGGACCGACGCCGACGACCGCCACCGCCGTGGTCCGCGACGCCGCAACCGCGCTCGCCGACGTGGCCGACGCGGTTCTCGCCGGCGACGAACCGGTACGGGCAAAGGCCGAGTTCCTGGCCGGGGCCGCGCCGGATTCGGCGTGGCGGCAGTTCGGATACGTGGACAGCCAGCACATCCTGGGTGCCGCGGCGCGGCTGATCCTGTACCGGGCCGGAGCCGGTCCCGCCGACGCGGCGGCCTGCCAGCTCGCCGCGGCAGCCGCGGCGGACCGGTGGCGCGTGCTCGTGGAGCGGGCGCTCGCCGGCGGCGGCACGCTCGATGACGGGCTCGCGCAGACCTACGACGACGCTCTGGCGGCCGAACGGGCGTGGGCAACGGCGGTCCGACGGGCGACACCGCGCGGTTAGCCGGGTTGGACCCAAGGAACCGTTCGTCGCGCCGCCGACACGCAACCACTGATCACCGCACACCGTCGTGCGATGGCGGATCGGAATATGGAGAACTGGTGGAACTGGACAAGATCACAATTCCGGAGCTCACGCTCTGTCTCATCGCCAGGGATGAGGCCGCGTTTCTCCCGAGGTGCCTCGCGCAGGCCGCTCCCTTCTGCGGCGACATCGTCGTCGTGGACACCGGGTCGGGCGACGGCTCCCAGGACATCGCGCGTGCCCACACCGACACGTTCATCCAGACGACGATGGACGGCGGCTACTCCGCCGCGCGGAACCTGGCGCTGGAGCAGGTGAAGACGCCCTGGGTGTTGTTCCTCGACGCGGACGAGGAGTTTCCCTCCACCGAGTGGCCCCGGATCGCCGCTCTCCTCGCGCAGGCGCCCGACGACCATCTCGCGTACACCGTCCTTCGCTTCAACCTCACGGCCGTGGGCGCGATCTGGGTCGACCGCCCCGTCCGACTCTTCCGGAGCCACCCGGACATCCGGTACCGGCGGCTCGTGGGTGAGTCGGTGGAGGATGCGGTGCAGGACATGGGGGGCGTCATCGCGTCCTCGGGTCTCGTCCTCAACCATCCCGGCAACGTCCGGCCGGTCGCGGACCGCACCGCCAAGCTGCGGCGCTACCTCGACCTCACCGAGAAGCAGATCGCCGACTACCCCGACCTCGGCCTGTGGCCCGCCTACGCCGGATTCCTGAACCGCGTCCTCGGTAACTTCGACGAGGCGGTCGAGTGGAGTTCCCAGGCCGTCGCGTCGGATCCGTCGGCACCGCGGGTGTGGGCCTACCACGGCCATGTGCTCCGTGCCGCGGATCGCCCGCAGGATGCCCTCGCGGCGTTCCAGACGGCATCCGAGCTGGCCCCGGAGGACTCCATCTTCCTCAACATGGTCGGCGTCATGCACCTCATGCTCAACGAGCTGGACGAGGCCGAAGCGGCCTTCAACGGGGCGCTCGCGTTGGAACCCCACCTGCTGAACGCCGAGATCAACCGCGGGCTGATCCGCCAGGCCAGGGAGGAGTACGAGGCCGCCGCCGAGATCCTGCGCGGGGTCGCTCGACGCAACAGCGGCCTTCTCCTTCAGGACTGGCGCGGGCGCGTCGAGATCGACCACTTCACATATCTGTTCAACGAGACGGTGCCGCACTTCGCCGGCCTCGCCTATCACCTCGCCTACTGCGAGTTCATGGCGGCGTCCTCCCGCACCGAGGTCCGGTACCCGGTGGACGGGCGTGGCGCCCGCGACAGGTCGGGCGTCGGCCGGCAGCCGGCCGATCCCCCCGCATCCCACCGTCGGCGGCCGGGGCGACCCCGCCGCCGCCCCCCCCCCCCCCCGGCCGGGCCCCCCGCCGCCCCGGTTTCGGCCCCCCGGGGGGGGCCGCCCCCCCGGGGCGGGCACCTCAGGTCGCATGCGTCGAGCTGGTCGCCCTACCTGTCGGACTTCTGCTGTCGGTCGAACTCGGCCGTCGGCGCGTCGCGTCCAGGCTCGGCGGCCCCCGCCGAAGCCGTGCCGGCGTGGCGGCCGGAGCGGGGCTCCGGGACGCTGCCGCCGACCGTCGCCGCGCGGGGACGGCGCAGTGCCATGAGGAGACCGACGATCACCAGTACCAGGCCGATGACCAGGAGTGCGAGCGGACCCCACAGCTTGACCGTCTGGAGCAGTTGCCGGTTGGAGCCCGCCGTGTCGGCGCTCTTCGCGATCGTCTCGTCGGTGTAGGTGAAGACCGCGTCGAGGATGACGGTCTCCTGCCCGTTGTCGCCGACGAGCTTCTTGCTCTGAGTCTCCTGCACCTTGATGAACTGGCCGGTGGTCGGCTCCACCCACACGGTGCGGGTGTTGCTGTAGCTGATCTTGCCGGTGGTGGCACCGGGCACCAGTTGGCCCACCAGGAGCTGCAGGCGGTCGGCCGGCAACTCCTGCGTCGCGTTGCGGATCTCCTGGGTGAACTGGTAGGTCTCCAGCCCGTTGATCTGCTCGGTCTTGATGAAGCGTGCCGGCTGGGTGGTGTTGATGTCCCGGTCGAAGATCTCGTAGGTCTTCTGCTCGGTGCCGAACGGGAACTTGTAGATCTGACCCGAGTAGTTGACGCTCTGCCGGTCGTTGCCGGTGTCAATCCACTGCTTGTCCCAGCGCTGGGCGGCGCCGGTCTTCCGGTCGAGCGCCAGCGACGTGCTGTAGGCGCTGATCAGGGCCTTGGTGTCGGTGCGGACGACCTCCTGCCCGACCAGCCAGACGACGGCGTCGCCGTCGAGCGGGCCGTCCAGCTTGGCGGTCTCCGTGGTGTCCGGCGTGACGGTGACGGTCGAACGCAGGGTGGCCTGGTTCACCTCCGCCTTGCCGTTGGTGATCTGCAGGAAGCGGGCGTTGGGTGCCTCGGCGACGGACTGTGTGCCATCCAGGTCGTACGGCAGGCGGTCCACCTGGGGTGCCACGACGAACGCGAGACCGCCGGCGAAGACCAACGCGAGGACACCGACGCCGAACAGCGCGGCGCCGATGACGCGAGACCTCATAGTGCCTCCACGTATTGAGGGACGGGTAGTTCGGCAGGCGGACTGCTTGCCGGCTGCCAGAGGTTACTACCGAGTTACATCCGGAAGCGACCCCTGCGCGGCATCTTCCTACGCTCGATCGTCGGGTTCCGCCGTTTTCCGGAGCACCATGGTGAAGTTCCAGGTGAGAGTCTCCCGTAGCGCCGGGACCCGGGCCACCCACCGCGCCCACCCCGGGTGGTACCGGGGCAGCACGTCAACGATCTCGATGGCGCCGGCACGCCGGGCCGCCCTGGCCCACCGCATCGCCCGCGCGGCGCTGACCGGGAACAGGCTGTGCCCGAACCGGTTCTTCGGCTCTCGGCCGGTTCGGCGCAGGTAGCGCCGCCGGGCCCGCTCGCCACCCAGGAAATGCCACGGCGAGGTTTCGTGGCCGCCCCACGGGGAGAGCCACGGGGTGAACGACACGAACACGGTGCCGCCGGGGCGGGTCACCCGGACCATCTCGTCCAACATCGCCTCGGGTTCGGCGACGTGTTCGAGCACATTGGACGAATAGCAGACCTCCACCCCACCGGACCGTACGGGCAGCGCGGTCCCGCTGCCCCGCAGCATCCCCGACACCGCGGCACCGGCTGCGGCGAAGTCACCGACGGCTGGGTCCAGGCCGATGTAATCCGCGCCGGCTGCCCGGAACTCGGTGGCGAAGTAGCCGGGGCCGCCACCCACGTCGAGGACCCGCGCGCCGGCGAGGTCCACGTAGGACCGAAGCTGGCGTACCGAGTCCTCGGCGAGCAGCGAGTAGAACCGGTCGGGGTCGGACTGTTCGTGCAGGAAGCCGCGGAACAGCGCGACCGACCGACCGAGCGTCGCCCGGTACCGCTTCTCGTCCGCCGGCACGGGTGACGGCCGCTTCTCGTCCGCCGGCACGGGTGACGGCGTCGGCGTCGGCTCGGTGTCGGTCCTGGGATCGGCCTCGGGCGGGCGACGGACGGCCGGCACCACGGTTGCCGCCACGGCGCACACCGCCGCGAGCATCGTTGCCTGCACGGCGGCACCGTACACCCATTCCTGTCCGTGCCCCAGCAGGCGGCCCAGGACGGCCACCGCGATGCCGCCGGCACCGGTGACGAAGGCAATCCCCGGCAGTGCACCCGGCCGTAGCAGGCGCACCAGCATGGCGGCGAGCAGCAGCACGGCCGCGGCCACGCCGCCGAGGGCGACCGTGAGCGCCATCAGCGGCAGCACGATCCACCACCCGCCGGTACCCGAGGGCCGCTCCGTCGCCGGGCCCTCGACCGGTCGGCGACGCCGAGCCGGCACGAGCGCGGCGAGTCCGACGACGAGCACGGCGGCAGCACCCGCCGCCAGCCCGATCCGGTAGGGCCGGTCCGGGGTGAAGCGCAGCGTCACGGTGCCGCCGCTGCCGGCCGGCACCTCGAACGCCTGCTGCCATCCGTCGACCCGTTCGGCCCGCAGCCGCTGGCCGCCCAGCGTGGCGGTCCAGCCGGCGTTGGAGTTCTCCGTCACGACGAGCAGCGCCGCCTCGCCCGCGCCGATCGTGACCGTCCGTTCGGTGGCGCTCCACCGGTCGACCTCCACGGCGCGCGACCGGGTCGGAGCCCGGGTGGCACCGTCCGGCACGAGCGCCGCCGAGTCCACGACGAACGCGGTCGACGGCACCGTGCGCAGGCGGTGTTCACCCGCGGGGAGTTGCACCCCCTCGCTGGCGAAGTCGTCGCACACGGTCACCGCCAGCGACCGGCCGGCGCGCAGGTCGGCCAGGGTGCCGGAGACCGAGGTCGGGTACCCGACGCCGTCGAGCGTCACCGTCGGCCCGTTGCCGCACGGCACCGCCACCGGGGTATCGGCACCGGCCGGCCGCAGGAGGTCGGCGAGCGCGGGAACCTCGACCTCGGCGACGCCGACCGGCGCCGGCCACGTGTTGCCGCGCGAGTCGGCCACCGTGCCGTCGAACGCGGTCACCGCGATGTCCAGTCGATTGGTGGTCAGCGCCGGGAAGCGGATCCAGCCGTCCGCGTCGACCGGCGCGGTGGTCGACCGGGACGCTGTGCGCAGCACGACCTGCCGCGGTCGGGCGGAGACCGGCGTCGTCGGCGCGACCAGTCGTACCCGGTCGATCTTCCGACGCTGCTCCCACCGCAGACGCAGCGTCGGCAGGTCGTCGACCGGTTCCGCGAGCCATGCCGTGGCCGGATCGCCGTCCACCGCCGCGTCGGCGCCGACCGCGACGTCCCCGGCGAGCACCGACGACGCCGAGGCGGTCACCGGGCGCTTCACCGGCATCGACCCGTCCGGGCGCGGTCGCGCGGTCAGGCGCAGCGTGTACGTCGCGTCCACCGGCGTCGCGAAGAACCGGTCCACACCCAGCGGCTCCTCGCCCGACCGGGCCAGGAACTGGTCGCAGCGGAGTCCGTCCGGGCCGGGGAAGCAGGCACCGCGCTCCTGCGGGGCGCGACTGAACGCGTACGCCGGCGCCGGCCCCCCGCTCAGGTCCGCCGGCGCGCGCAGCCCACGCTGGGCCGTCAGCCCGGCAATGCCGAGCTCGCGCAGCGCCACCGCGCCGCCGCCGAAGCCCTCGCGGAGGGCGAGCACCGTCACCCGTACGGTCGTGGTCAGGCCGGGGAGCGTCTCGAGTCGGTGCGGTCCGGGAGTGTCGGGCAGCGCCCGGTCGACCGCGCCCTGGTCGGTGTTGACCCGCACCAGCCCGACCGGGAGCGCCGCCCGCAGGTCGTCGGAGAAGTCCACGGTGACCTCGGTGACCCGGCGCGGCGTATCGAGGGTGACCTCCAGCCACTGACCCGGCGCGGGTTCGAACGGGTCGGAGCGCCAGGCGGTGGCCGGGTCGCCGTCGAGCGCGGCGAAGGGGAGGTAGGACGGCTCGGTGCCGCCGACGGAGTCGGCGAAGCTGGCGCCGCTGGACGCGTCCACCGATCGGATGCCCTGGTACGCGGCGACGGTCTGATGCCCGGCGGCGTCGAACGGGAGCAGGTCGCTGCGAATCCGCCCCTGCCGGGTCGCCTCGTCGGCGGTCAGGGTGTGGCTGATGTTGTCGCGCATCCGGCCCACGTTCAGCTCGCGCCGGCGCAGCCCGTCGGTGACGATCCGCGGACCGGCCGCGTCGGCCGGTTCCGCGTCGCCGGTCAGCAGCACCGGCTGCCGCGGGTCGAGCAGCCCCTGTTCGAGCACTCCGAGCAGCGACTCAGGTCCGCCGCTGACCATCGGCACGTCGGCGCGGGCCGACGCCGACACGGTGGGCACCACGCGGTCGACCTCGAAGATCTCGATCGCCGGTACGGACTCCGCCGCGTCGACGGGGCTGCGCTGCGGATCGTCGACGCCCACCGCCGGACCGAACGACGCGGCCGGTCGCAGCCCCGGGGAGCCCGCGATCGCCTGCCGGATGACCGCGATCGGCGGGGCACCGCTGGCCGCCCGGTCGACATCGTGGCGGACCAGCAGGTAGCGGTAGCCGGAGCGGGCGAGGAAGTCGGCGAGCGCCGGTGAGCCACGGCCCTGCGCCAGGACCGCCTCGACGGTGTCCATCACCCGGATGTTGCCCTCGGAGCCGAGCGGGATCTGGTGCCGGGTCGCCCAGGGGGCGCCGGTCAGCGGCTGAATGGGCTCGTCCACCGTCCGGCCCCAGGTGTGCTGTGCGAACCCGGACCCGGGGACGACCAGCGTGCGGGCCTGCGAATCCTGTGCGGCGAGCCAGCCGGCCGCCTGCCGCCAGTGTGCGGGCAGGTCGGTCCAGCCCGGACCCGGCCGCAGCATGAGCAACCACGCGGGCGCGGACGCGACGAGCAGCAGGGCCGCCACGACCGGTGCCGCGGGGATCCGTACCCGGCGTCGGGCGAGGAGGCGGCTGGCCGCGTGGGCGAGGCCGAGCAGCAGCGGCAGCCGTAGCACCGGCTCGAACTTGTGCACGTTGCGCAGCGGCGCGAGCGGCCCGTCGAGCAGGTCGCGGACGAACGGGGCGAGCGGGCTGTCCAGCGCGCCGAGGTAGCCGGTGGTCAGCAGGGTCAGCCCGGTCAGCACGCCGAAGACGAGAAAGCGGCGCTCGGGCAGGCCACGCAGTGCGAGCCCCACCAGGCCGACCAGGGCGACCAGCGCGGTCGCGGCCATCAGGACGGGGTTGTCGATGAGCACCCAGCCGGCCGGCCACCAGGGTTCGCCCTGCACGACGTAGCCGACCCACTGGTTGGTGCCGCGTACGGCCTGGAAGAGCGAGGTCACCGCGGTGGTCGTCGCCGACGACTCGATGTAGTCCAGGAACGGCAGGCTGTACTGCCCGAAGAGCAGCAGCGGCGCGATCCACCAGAGGGTCGCGCCCGCCACGAAGACGCACCACCAGGCGGCGAGTACGGCCAGTTGCCGGTCCCAGCGCCGGGTCGCCAGCCAGAGTGCGGGCAGCACCAGCGCCATCACGGTGGCGGCGGCGTTGATCCCGCCCATGAAGAGCACGGCGAGCCCGGAGAGGGCCGCCGCGCGCCGGGCCGAGCCGATGCGGCGCACCGCCACCAATGGCAGCAGCACCCACGGCAGCACGACCACGGGCAGCATCTCCGCGGAGAGCGGGCCGATCTCGGTCAGCATCCGGGGCGCGAGCGCGTAGGCGAGCCCGGCCAGCAGCCGCCCGGGCTCCGCGCCGATCCGCAGCGCCCGGGCGAGCAGCACCACGCCGAGGTATCCGGCGCAGAGCAGGAGCGCGCTCCAGGCTCGCTGGGTCACCCACGGGGGCAGGCCGAGCAGGTCGCCGACGGCGAAGAACGGGCCCATCGGGAAGAGATAGCCGTACGCCTGCTGTTGGAGTTCCCCCGAGGCCGCCTCCGGGTTCCACAGGTGCAGCGCCCGGGCCATGAACCCGATCGGGTCGACGGCCAGGTCCAGCTTGGTGTCGAAGGTGGTCCGGCCGGGGCGCTGCAGCACGGCGACGACCACGAGGAGGAGCGCGCCCGCCCAGGTGGCGAGACGTCGTCGGCGATGGTTCACCCCGTCGGGGCGGCCGGCCGCGCCCGCCGGCCGGGCGGCGGGCAGCCCGGAAACCCGGTCCCGCGTGCTGGCCGTCATCGGCGGCACTTCGGCGGCAGGCAGCTGAACTCGGCCAGCGCGGAGTAGAAGATCTGCTGGATGCCGGAGGGGCGTGGGGTCAGCGCGACCCGTCCGCCGGTGGCCCGGGCGATCTGTTTGAGCTCGTCCGGGTCGATCTCCGGGCCGACGCCGATGAACAGGATCGGCACCGGACGGCGCTTGTCGCGCAGCCCGGCCAGCTCGTCCAGCAGCTTCGCGCGGGTGATCCCGCTGGCGTTGTCGTCCTTGCCGTCGGTCAGGACCAGCACCATGTTGATCCGTCCGACGGTCCAGTTCCGGGTCGCGTCGCGGTACGCGGCGAGCGTGGTGTCGTAGAGCCCGGTCGCGCCGTTCGGCTTGACCCGTACCCGGTCGAGTGCTTTCACGATCTCCTCACGGCGCGGGCCGACCGGCCCTACCGGTATCACCTCGCGGTAGTCACGCTCGCCGTCGAGGTCGGTGGAGAACTCCCAGACGCCGAGTTCGGTGGTGCCCAGGAGCAGTTCCGCGCCGCCCTGGGCGGCCTTGATCATGGCGGAGAGCCGGGTCTCGGTCGATCCCGGCAGCTGAGCGGCCATCGATCCGGAGACGTCCAGGACCGCGAGCATCCGGGCGCTGATGTGCACCCCGCCCCACGCGTTGATCAGCGCGGTCGCGTCCGCCTCGGCGGGTAGGGACGCCGGCGGGTACTCCCCGCTGCGGATTCCGCTGCCGGCGGGGATGTCGGCGGGTGGCCCGCCGCTCGGGGTGCGCAGGCCGTGACCGGCCAACGCCGCCGCGCCCTCGGCGGCGAGCATTCCGCGCAGGAAGGCGGCGGCACCCTCGCGCCCCGCGCCGGAGGCGAGGATCGCGTACGGGTAGTCCGGGCCGGGTACGGGCTCCGGCGGGTAGACGGCGACCTGACGCGTACCGCTGTCAGCGGCGGCCAGGAGGACCGCATGTTCGGTGCTGACGACCGCGGATTCGGCCGCACCGGGGCCGGTGGGTGCGAGGGCCGTACCGGGGAACGGCGCCGTGTGGGCCGCCAGCCGACGCATGATTGCCGCCGCCCCGGCCGCGCCCTTGGACGGTTGGGCGGAGTCGGCGAGCGCCCGGACGCCCACCAGCGCGCCGAAGCCCAGTGGGCTGGCGGTCGGGTCGGGCAGCACGACGGTCAGCGGTGGTCGTTCGGCGGCGACCAGCCTGGTCCAACCGAGGTCGCGGTCGCGCCTCAGCCGCGCGTTCGACCGCTCGTCGAGCGACAGCACGACCGGGGTGCTCGCCACGGAGACGCCCTCCGCCGGCACCTGGAACGCGCCGGCGGCGCGGGCACGGCGCAGCCACAGCGTCGACTCCGGCAACCAGGCGTCCGGGGGTGCGGTGGGAGTCGCGGTGGTAGCCGTGGCTGCGGGCGGCGGAGACGTCGCCGTGCCGGTCTGCGCACCGCCGGTCGCCGGAGAGGTGAGGTCGCGCAGCACGTCCGCGGACTCGCGCGCCTGCACCACCACGTCTAGGCAGCGTTCCCGGGCGGACAGGTCGCGCGCGACCTGTCGGGCGGGCGGTTCGACGCTCGGCGCTACCGCGATCCGCAGCTCGGTCCGTTGCTTACACGGCGGCTCACTCCGGGTCCGCTCCAGGTAGCTGGTCGCGCCCCAACCGCCGAGCACCGCGACCAGCGCACCGCTCAGTAGCAGGACCGGCCAGAACTCCGGCCGGGTCCGCAGGCCGCCGTTCGCCACGCATCCTCCTCAGTGACGTCACCGTTGCGGAACTCTGCAGAGCGCCCTAGTGTGACGCAACCGCGAACCGTACTCGTAAGTAGGGGTGGATGAGTAGGCCATGACCCAAACCTCTGGTCCGCACGTCCTCTTCCTGAGCTGGCGGGACACCCGGCATCCGGAGGGCGGCGGTTCGGAGGTCTTCCTCGAACGGGTCGCCGACGAGTTGGCCGCCCGCGGCTACCGGGTGACCCTGTTCTGCCAGGCGCACGCCGACGGCCCCGCCCTGGAGCTGATGCCCGGGGGAGTCCGCATCCTGCGTCGCGGCGGCCGCCACACGGTCTACCTGTACGCGGCCCTGGTCTACCTGGCGGGGGCCCTCGGCGTCGGTCCGCTCGCCCGTCGGCGGCTCGGCCGGCCGGACGTGATCGTCGACGTCTGCAACGGCATGCCGTTCCTCAGCCGGGTCTACGCCCGCTGCCCGGTCATCGCGCTGGTCCACCACGTGCACCGTGAGCAGTGGCCGGTGGTCTTCGGCCCGTGGATGGCCCGGATCGGCTGGTGGATCGAGTCGCGGCTGGCGGTCCGGGTCTACCGGGCCTGCCGGTACGTCACGGTGTCCGAGTCGACCCGCGGTGAGCTCGCCGGGCTCGGCGTGGACCCGGGTCGCATCGCGATCATCTACAACGGAACGCCGGCTGTCGTCGGCGCGCCGGTGCCGCGTACCGCTCACCCGAGCCTGGTGGTGCTCGGCCGGCTCGTTCCGCACAAGCGGGTGGAGCTGGCGCTGCGCGCCACCGCGCTGCTCGCCACGGAGCTGCCGGAGATCGAGCTGGTGGTGGCCGGCCAGGGCTGGTGGGACGAGCCGCTGCGGCGGCTCGCCGCCGAACTCGACATCGCCGACCGGGTCCGGTTCACCGGGTTCGTCCCGGAGGAGCGCAAGCACGAGTTGCTGTGCCGCTCGTGGGTGTCGCTGGTGCCGTCGCTCAAGGAGGGCTGGGGGCTGACCATCGTGGAGGCCGGTGCCCGGGGCACCCCGTCCGTGGCGTTCCGCGCCGCCGGCGGGGTCGCCGAGGCGATGGCCGACGGGCAGACCGGCATGTTGGTCGACGACGAGTTCCAGTTCTTCCAGGCCATTCGGGCGTTGCTGCTGGAGTCGGACCGGCGCGCGGAGATGGGCACGGAGGCCGTGGCCTATGCGCGGCGCTTCACCTGGGCGGTGTCGGGGGAGGCATTCGCCGATGTGGTCGCCGGGCAGTTGCCGGCGACCACATCGCAGCTAGCGGATCAGCGGTTGCCGTAGACCTTGGTGACAGAGTTGGTGGTGGTTTCCTCGGCGACGTGGTCGGCGGACGGACTCACCGCTCCGACCGTTGCGACGAGGCTGATGAAGCCCAGCGCCGCGCCGAGGACAGCAGCGACGGCGAACGTGGCCAGCTTGGCCATAGTCCTACCTCCCCGGGTTCGTGAATGCGCGGACCATACCACGGCGTTCGTCGACGTAGCAGTAGGGTCAGGAGAGCGAAAACCACGATCGACGCGGCGGCCAGGTGCGCGGCGGCCGCGGGCCACCGCGAGGCGGCGGGCGGCGGCGGCGGGACGGCGGCCGGGTTCTCCCACAGTTCGAGGTGCGGGCCGGCGAAAACCGGACGCAGCCCGGCGAGGGCCGTCGCAGGTGGCTCGACGCCGGGTTCGCGCCGGATGAGCACCCACCGAACCCCCAGTTCGGCGAGCGGGCCGTCCGCGTCGAGCACTGCACGGACCCGCGCCGCCCGTGGGTTCTCGCCGTCGACCGTCACGTCGCCGACCCGCAGTGCGTCGTTCATCAGCACCGGCGCGTCCAGGTAGCGCGGCGCGGGGTCACGCACCACAGTGTCCCGGGCCCAGCCGTAACGCTGGTAGCCCTCGAACGGCAGCGAGAGCACCTCGCCGGGCGCAGCGGCGACCCGCGTCGCCACCGCGTCCCAGTCGGCCGGGTAGTGCACCGGCCGAAGCTGCCCGGCGGCGCCGAAGGCCAGGTCGGGCAGGACCGCCACCGGCAGCAGCGCGGCCGCGACCAGCACGACCCGGCCCGCCCCGGCGTCGAGGCGGCGAGCCAACCTGCCGGCGAGCACCTCGGCGCCGAGGGCCACCCCCAGTGCGAGCAGGACCGCGTACGGGATCAGGAACTTCTGGCCGTCGCGCAGCAACCCGGCGCCCGGAACCGTGTCGATGAGCCGTTCCAGGAGCGGTGCTCCGGGCGCGGTGCCCGCCGCGGCGACCAGGAACGCGCCGGCCGCGAGCAGCCCGAGCCGCCCGGCTCCGCCCGGCCACCGCCGGCGTAGTTCCCGCACACCCACCACGGCCACCGCGAGCAGCACCAGCGTCGCGACCGGCACCAGCGGTGAGGACCGGCTGTCGGGAACGGTCTGCGCGTTCCAGATGCCGCCGGTGCCGGCCAGCGCGGTCCACGCGCCGCCCCAGTTCTCGGCCCGCGCGGCGAACGCGGCGACGCCTTCCGGGTCCGATCGGCCGTCGGCGGCACTCGTCGCGGCCGCGACCAGCCAGGGCGCGTTGAGCGCGGCGACCGCGCCGAGGGCAGCGGCGGTGACCCGGCGCCAGCCCGCGAAGCCACCGGGCAGCAGCACCGCCACGGTGCAGAGCGCGATCACACCGCCGGTCGGGGTCACCGCCGCCGGTGCCGCCGCCAGCACCAGGCGGGCCAGCCCGCCGGGCCGGCCGGTGCGCACGTCCCGCACCGCGGCGACCAGCCAGGGCAGGGCCGCGTACGCCAGCAGGAGGCCCCACTGCCCGAGCAGCAGCCGCTCGGCGAGGTACGGCGTCCAGGCATAGGCGAACGCGCCGGCCACCCGGGTGAGCGTCCGTCCGGTCGGCATCAGTCGGGCCATGCCGAGCGCCGCCAGGTAGACGATCGCGACCAGCGCGATCCGCTGCACCAACCAGCCCGGCGCGACGAGGTTGGCGGCCGACACCAGCGCGTCCAGCGGTACGGCGCGGGGCAGCGCGTCGGCCGGCGCGACCATCTCCCAGTTCAGCGGCTGACGGGGCACGAAGACCATGTCGTAACGCAGCACGTAGCCGGGTAGGACCAGCGGGGCGAGCACCACGGCGGTGATCGCCGCCGCGACGGCGTGCGGCACGGTGTGCGGGATCAGCCGGTGGCGCATTGGCTACCCGACCGGCTGTGGCACCAGCGCGCCGATCTCGATCTCGTCGGTGCAGAACGAGGCCGTCGGGTCGCCCACCGTGAGCTGGACCTCGTCGCCACCGGCAGACACGAGCAGGAACATCGCGTTGAGCCCGCGGTGTACGTCGAACGGCACCGCCTCGCCGTCGCCGAGCCGGAACGTGGCGGTGGTGTCCCGGTCGCTGATGTACCCGATCCGCACCGCCTGCCAGTAGTCGACGACCGTCGCTTTCAGGGGGATCCGCGCCGTCCGGCCCCTCGTGACCGGGTAGCCGCAACCCGGCGTCGGCCCGGGCGCCGCCTTGACGCCCTTGACCCAGGCCGGGCGGACGTGGCCGGAGGCGTCGAAGACCCACAGCTTGCGGGCCCTGGTCACGAAGATCGGCCCGTCGTCGAGCGGTGCGAAGAATCGCGATTGCAGGTTCCACGGGTGGGACAACCCGGGGACCACCGGCTCGGGCACCGGCTGGTCCATGAAGACGGTCCCCGGCTCGGCGATGGCCAGGTCGGCGCGGGCTGTGTTCAGGTAGTCGCGCCCGGCCTTGGACCGCCAGTCGGTGCCGAAGTCGACGCCGCTGTAGACGCTGCTGGCGATCAGCAGGACCAGGCCGACGGCGAGCGCGGTGGCGAACTGCTGGGGGTGGCGACGGATCGGTGCCGGTTCGGCGGCATCGGTGGGTTCTGCGGCGGCCGGCTCTGCAGGGGCGGGCTCCGCGCGGCGCAGGCCGCAGAGCGCCACGCCGACGCAGAGGGCCGCGACCAGCAGCAGATCACCGAAGTAGCGCGGCACCAGCCCGGCCACCCCGCTGAACCCGGACCCGAGCCGGGTCGCGCCGATCAGCCCGGCCGCCAGCCCGGAGCAGAGCGCCAGCAGGATCCATGCCCGGACCGCCACCGCGCGGCGCAGCCACACCGTGAACCCGACGAACGCCGCCACGATTGCCCACGAAACCCACTGGGCGGCCTGGGTCGGGGCGACGACGGCGGGGCCGTCCGCGGCGTCGAGCCAGGTCCACGGGCCGCCCACCAGGCCGGCGGGGAGGGACTGCCCGTAGAACTGCTGGAGGAACGTGCCCACCTCGCCCGCCGAGGTCGGCGCGCGCAGCGTCGACGCCGACACCGACAGGTAGCCGGCCAGGAACACCACGGAGATCCCGGTGAGCACCAGCCAGGCGGGCCACCAGCGGCGGATCGTGGTCAGCACCGCCCGCAGCGGCCCGCCCGGTGCGTAGAGGCAGAGCGTCAGCAGGAAGACCACCGCGACCACCAGCAGCGCCTTCTCGAAGAAGAGCAGGGCGACGACGACCGACGCGCCGAGCGTGACCAGGTGGCGGGGTCGGCGGGTACGGAGGTAACGCACCTGGGCCCCGATGGCCACGATCATGGCCAACTGCATCGGCAGCAGGTTGATCCCCACCGCCCACCACGCGCTGACCTCCAGCGTCAGCGGGTTGAACAGGAACAGGCAGAGCGGCACCAGCAACGCCCAGCCCGCCGGGAGCAGCAGGCGCAGCAGCCGGTAGAAGGCGACGCTGACGGCCAACTGACCGAGCACCATGAGCGTGGCGTACGGCCAGTAGTCGTACTCGGTCAGCCGGTGGGTGACCCAGGTGAGCAGCCGGGCGGCCGGCATGAGGTGGTTGTTGTAGAGGGAGAACAGGTGCCCCGGTGACAGGCCGCCGGCGTCGGCCTGGGCGATGATCGGGAAGTCGTCGGCGGTGAGGAACCCGCGTGTGGTGATCGACGCCCGCCAGAACACGCTCGCGGTGATCAGCACGACGGCGGCGACGTGGATCAGGTCGACGCGCTGGGCGGCCGTGGTGTCGGGCGCGGCCGTGGCCGCCGGCTCGGTCATCGGGGCGGCTCCTCGGGGCGGAACAGGACCATGTTGACGTAGCGCGGACGCGGGTGGACGACCCGCCGGGCGAAGCTCTGCGCCACCCGGCCGAGCGCCGCCCGCTGGTGTGCGACCAGGTCGAAGCCGGCCAGCGGCAGCCAGCGGTCGTCCGGCATGACGTACGGCCGGTAGTTCCACCCGTCGAGCAGCGCGAGCACCGGGCCGATCGGCTGGATCCGTTCCTCGAGTTCGATGAGCAGAAGCGGGCCGTCCCGCCGGATGGTGCGCTCGGCGCCGCGTAACGCCGGCAGTTCGTGGCCCTCGACGTCGAGCTTGACGAACCGCACGTCGGTGAGCCCGAGACCGTCCACGGTGATCCGCTCCACGGTGACCGATGGGCCGTCCCCGTGCTCCAGAGACGAGGTGCCGATACCGGGACCACCGGTGGGAACGAACAGCTCCGCGGTGCCCGTCCGGTCGGAGGCCACCGCCTCGACGACCCGCACGTCCGGGTAGGCGGCGGCCACGCAGCGCGCCAGCTCGGCGGCCGGTTCCACCGCCACGACCCGATCGGCCAGCCGCCGCAGGCCGCGAGTCCACGGCCCGTACCAGGCGCCGATGTCCACCGCGGTGCCGCCGCGCGGCGCGTAGGAGGGCAGCCGGGCGAGCTCCGGTTCGACCCGCGGATAGGCGAGCCGAACAGCGGCCCCGACGGCGCGGGCCGGGAGCCTGGCGGCGAACCGCGAACTCAGTTCCGTGGGCAGCGTGCTGGCCATGGGGTGGAACCTTAGACCCTTATCGACGGGTGGGTAGACCCGAGGTTTCCTCACCAGTAACCTGCACTGGCCGGCGGGCGATTTCCGCGCCGGGCCGGCGGAAGGGTGCGGCGATGACACAGGCGGACGGTGCGGTGGCGGTCGACGTCTGTGTCGTGGGCGGGTGCGGGCGGGTCGGCCTGCCGCTGGGTATCGCGCTGGCCTCGCGCGGCCTGAGCGTCGTGCTGTACGACATCGACGCCGCCGCGGTTGACCGGGTCAATTCCGGTGCGCTGCCCTTCGCCGAGGCGGGCGCCGCGGAGCTGCTGACCGAGGCGCTGGCCGCCGGCCGGTTGCGGGCGAGCACCGAGGCGACGAGCGTCGGTCTGGCCGAGACCCTGATCGTGGTCGTCGGCACCCCGGTCGACGAACACCTCAACCCCGACCTCAGCGCGGTGCCCCGGGCGTTGGAACGCTGCGCCGAGCACCTGCACGACGGGCAACTGGTGGTCCTGCGCAGCACGGTCTACCCGGGCGTGACGGCGCTGACCGAGAAGCTCTTGGCGCGCCGGGGCCTCGCGGTCGACGTGGCGTTCTGCCCGGAGCGGATCGCCGAGGGCCGGGCGATGACCGAGCTGTTCACCCTGCCGCAGATCGTCGCGGCCCGGACGCCGCGGGCCATGGAACGGGCGGAGCGGCTCTTCCGCCGGCTCACCGACTCGATCGTCGAGCTGGAGCCGGAGGAGGCCGAGCTCGCAAAGCTGTTCACCAACACCTGGCGGTACGTGAAGTTCGCGACCGCGAACCAGTTCTGGATGATGGCCAACGACTTCGGCCTCGACTTCGCCCGCATCCGGCACGCCGTCGCGTTCGACTACCCGCGCGCGGCCGACCTGCCGATGCCCGGTTTCGCCGCCGGACCGTGCCTGCTCAAGGACACCATGCAGCTGGCCGCGTTCAACCGGAACAACTTCGTGCTCGGGCACTCGGCGATGTTGATCAACGAGGGTCTGCCGCTGTACCTGGTCTCCCGGCTGGAGGACCGGTTCGACCTCGCCACGATGACCGTCGGCATCCTGGGCATGGCGTTCAAGGGCGGCAGCGACGACACCCGCAGCAGCCTGGCGTACAAGCTGCGCAAGATTCTGACGCTCAAGGCGGGGGAGACCCTGTGCACCGACCCGTACGTGGTCGACGACCGGCTCGTCCCGCTCGCCGACGTGCTCAGCCGCGCCGACCTGCTGGTGATCGCCGCACCGCACGCCGAATACGCCGACCTCGACACCGACAAGCCACTGATTGACATGTGGGGCCTGACCGGACGGGGCGTGCGGGTATGAGACCCCGGGTCACGGTGGTCATCCCGGTCTACAACGAGGGCGCGGACGTCGTCCGCTGTCTCGACCGGATCCTGCGTGAGGTGCTGCTGCCGGCCGAGGTGCTCATCGTGCACGACATGCCGGAGGACACCACCGTCCCGTACGCCGAGGAGGTCGCCCGCCGCGATCCGCGGGTCCGTCCGGTGCTCAACACATACGGGTCCGGGCCGGCCAACGCGATCCGGTTCGGCATCGACGCGGCACAAGCGCCGGTCGCCGTGGTGACGATGGCCGACGGCTGTGACGACCCACGGCAGATCGACGAGCTGGCCCGGCTCGTCGACCGTGGGGTGGTGGTCGCCGCCGCGTCCCGTTACATGCCCGGCGGGCAGCAGGTCGGCGGGCCGCGATTCAAGCGGATGGCCTCCCGGTGGGCCGGGCGCACCCTGTGGCTGCTGGCGAGGGTCGGCACCCGCGACGCGACCAACAGCTTCAAGGCGTACGACACCGACTTCGTCCGCGAGGTCGGCATCGAGTCCCGGACCGGGTTCGAGATCGGCATCGAGCTGACCGCGAAGGCGACCCGGTTGCGTCGCCCGGTCGCCGAGATCCCGACGATCTGGCTGGATCGGCAGCTCGGCGAGTCCCACTTCGACCTGGGGCGGTTCCTGCCCAGCTATCTGCGCTGGTACTTTTTCGCGTTCGGTCGGCGGCTGACCACGCAGCAGCTCGCCGCGCGGTGGGAGGCGCGGCGCCCGGCGCCGGCCGCGCCCGCGCCGGACGTGGCGACCGGCGACGTGCCGACCGACGAAGTGACAACCGGCGGCGTGCCGACCGACATCGACGTGGCGCGGTAGAGGAGATACGGATGGCGACGGTGCTGGTCACCGGCTCGGCGGGATTCATCGGCGGCTACCTGGTCGAGGAACTGCTCGGTCGCGGGCACGACGTGGTCGGGCTCGACAACCACTCGAAGTACGGCCCGGTGGCGCACAGCTACGACAACCATCCCCGCTACCGGTTCGTCGAGGGCGACGCACGCGACGCCGCGCTCCTCGCCGACCTGCTCGCCGACTGCGACCACTTCGTCGCCGGCGCCGCCATGATCGGCGGGATCTCCTACTTCCACGCGTACGCGTACGACCTCCTCGCCACCAACGAGCGGATCATGGCGGCGTCCTGCGACGCGGCGATCGCGGCGCACCGGGCCGGCCGGCTGCGCAAGGTCACCTACATCTCGTCGTCGATGGTGTACGAGTCGACCGACCGTTGGCCCAGCCGGGAGGGCGACGAGCGGCGCATCCCGCCGCCGCTGTCCTCGTACGGCTTCCAGAAGCTGGCGGTCGAGTACTACGCGCGGGCGGCCTGGGACCAGTACGGGCTGCCGTACACGATCGTGCGGCCGTTCAACTGCGTCGGTGTCGGCGAGGGGCGGGCGCTCGGCGAGGCGGAGGTGCTCTCCGGCAACGTCAAGCTGGCGATGTCGCATGTGGTCCCCGACCTGGTGCAGAAGATCGTCAAGGGGCAGGACCCGCTGCGCATCCTCGGTACCGGCGAGCAGGTGCGCCACTACACCTACGGCGGCGACCTGGCGCGCGGGATCGCGGTGGCGATGGAGCACGAGGCGGCGCGCAACGATGACTTCAACCTCTCGACCGCCGAGTCGACCACGGTGCTGGAGCTGGCCGAGCTGATCTGGCGCAAGATCAAGGGCCCGGATGTGCCGTTCCACCACGTCAGCGACAAGCCGTTCGAGCACGACGTGACCAAGCGGGTGCCGGACGTCGCCAAGGCCCGCGAGGTGCTCGGCTTCACCGCGACGACCGGCCTCGACGCCATGCTCGACGAGGTGATCCCGTGGGTGACCCGGGCCGTGCACGACGGCCGGCTCTGAGCCGCGTCGTGCCCGGTGGGCACTGCGACCCATCTCCCAGGCGGCTGGTGCCATGACCACGACGACGTCGGCCCGGCGGCGGATCGGCATGTCCGGGGCGGCGGTGGCCGTGGCGGGAGCACTGACCAACGGGCTCGGCTACCTCGTGCCCGTCCTCGGCGCCCGACAGCTCGGCCCCGGCGACCTGGGCGCGCTGGCCACCGTCCTCGCGATCGCGGCGATCGCCGGCGTTCCCGGGGTGGGGCTGCAGATCGCGGTCGCGATCCACCGGGCCCGTACGCGCGGCGCGGCGAGCGGCCGGATCGGCTGGCTGACCGCGGCCGTCTGTGCCGGTGCCGTGGTCGTCCTGACGCCGGTCCTGAGCGCGCTGCTGGACCTTTCGCCGGCCGTGACGCTGCTGCTCGCGGTCTACACCGGCGCCGTGGTGGTGGCCGGCCGGTGGCTGGGCGAGTTGCAGGGTGACGAGCGCTTCCTACGCCTGGCACTCGGCATGGCGGTGCTGGCCGTCGGGCGGTACGCCGGACTGATCGCCGGCCTGCTGCTCGGTGCCGGCCTGACCGGGTCGGTCCTGGCGGGTACGGCCGTCACGTTGCTGATCCCGCCGGTCCTGGCCCACCTGGCCCGTTCGCGGGTCGACGCGTCGGGCGGCCACGGCATCACCGCCCGTCAGGTCCTCACCGCCTGCTCGGCGACGCTCGCGATGCTCGTCGTTTCGTACGCCGACCTGATCCTGGCCCGCCACCTGCTGCCCGCGGACGCCTCGGGCGGGTACGCGGTCGGGACCGTGCTCACCAAGGGGGCGCTGTGGGCACCGCAGGTGGTCACGGTGCTGGCGCTCCCGCGCCTGGCGCAGGGCAACCGGCGGGCCCTCATGATCGCCCTCGGGCTGGTGGCCGGCTGCGGGGCGTTGCTGGTGGCGGCGTCGGCGCTCGCCGGTGGCCTCGCGTTCCGCCTGGCGGGCGGCACCGACTACGTCGGCCTCGGCCGCTACGCGCCGGTCTTCGCCGCCACCGGCGCCCTGTACGCGCTGGTGTTCGTGCTGGTCAACGCCCAGGTGGCGGCGGGCGCACGGTGGCCGTCGGCGCCGCTGTGGGCGGCGACGGTCGGCCTGATCGTGGTCGCCGAGTGGGTGGTGCCGCACACCTTCACGGCGATCCTGTGGTGCGCGGTCGGCACGGCCGTGGTGGCGCTCGCGCTCACTGCGCTCGCGACCCGCCGGGGTGGCGCGCAGCCGGTGCCGTGACCGGGGCCTTCGGTCGCAGTCTCCATGACGCACCCACGGTGTTGGGGCGGTTGGGGCGAGCCCGAGCGCGCGGTCATCAGAGGCCACTATCGCGGGGCATCCCCGCCATGCGGAGCAGCGGCTGAAGGGCGTCCAGGAGCGGACCGGGGTGGATTGGGACGCCATCGGGGTCTTCCCCGGCCTCGAACTCGCCGATTTCCAGCCCGACGACGTCGAACTCGCTCATGGCGAGCGCGGCGGATCTGAGATCGCCGAGTGTGAGGCCGCCGGGCACGAGGTAGTCGGTGGGCACTGTGCCGGGCTCGAGGACGTCACAATCGATGTGCACGTAGACCGGACGGCCGGCGATCGCGGCTCTCAACCTTTCCGCCAGGTCTGGGCCTACCTCGACCAGCGTGATCACGCCGTCATCGATGAGGGGCTGTTCGGCCGGGTCGATGTCGCGCGCCCCACAGAGGATCGCGTTTTCTGGTTTCAGTCCCTGTCCCAGACCGGAGTCCCACATTCCGAGCGGGCCGCTGAAGGCGAGGCCTCCGAGGTAACCAGTGGTGGTGCTCTGGGGTGTGTTGAGGTCTGCATGCGCGTCGAGCCAGACGACCACCGCATCCGGGCGATGCCTGGCGACGACCGGGAGCGTCGCCAAGGCGACTGCGCAGCGGCTCAGCGCTGTGACGGGAAAAGCGCCGTCGTGGAACAGCCCGTCGAAGTGCTCTGACATGGCGTGGAGCGCTGGTCGAGCCACGGCCAGTTCCTCGTCCCAGTTCGTGCACAGTGCGGGCTGGGGCGACCCGATGACGACCGGCGCTGACCCCAGGCGAGCTGCGAGTTCGGCTGCGATCATGCGCGATCCCTGCATGGCGTGGTCATTGTGGTCGCCGGCGCGGGCCGCGAAGTGGGTGACCACCGGTCCCGAGGTGTTGGAAGCGGACACGGGTTCTGGCCTTCACCAGAGCTGACAGTGACGACCTGACCGTAGGAGCAGCCGAAGTGGTGACACAATGAGCAACTAGTACGCAATCTGCTGCCTATTGCAGCAGATTGCACAGGGGGAGAGGGCGATTTGCGTGCTTGATGATCTCGATCACCGACTGATCTCGGAGTTGCGTCACGACAGCCGCGCTCCGGTCGCTGTCCTGGCTCGGGTCCTCGGTGTGAACCGATCGACGGTGACAGCGAGAATCGAGCGGCTCCGCGACTCCGGGGTGATCGAGGCGTTCACGGTCCGGCTGAGCAACGACGTCGACCGGGACGCCATCCGGGGCGTCACGATGGTCAGGATCGAACCGAACCGTGGCCAGGACGTAGTACGGGCGGTGCGGGGCTACCCCGAGGTCGAGACCCTGTTTTCCACGATCGGGGCCTGGGACCTGGTCCTACAGTTGCGCGCCGCTTCACTGTCGGAGTTCGATCTCGCACTGGAGAGAATCCGTGGACTCGCGGGGGTCCTGGACACGCAGACGAGCCTGCTGTTCAACTCGTTGACGGGTGACCGCTCAGCCGTTGGGGCAGACCGTCCGGCGGCGACCACCGCAGGCGTGGTCAGCCGCGTAGGCGTAGGCCGCGGGGAGTCGCCCGGAAGCCGGCGGAGGTGAGCGCGTCGCGCAGCGGGGACGCGGAGATCGCATCCCCGTCGGCCCGCTCCACCGACATCGCCCCCAGCGCGCCGGAGTGCACCGCGTCGGCGAGCGCCTTGCCGGCCGCCGCGAGGGCGTCCGGGTCGTCGGCGAAGGAGAGGATCGTCCGGCCGCCGCGCTCGACGTAGAGCACCAGGTCGCCGCCGACCTGCACCACCACGGCGCCCGCCTTGCGGCCGGCCCGGTGGCCGGTGGCCGGGGCCGCCCCGTCGCCGGAGTCGACCACCCGTTCCGGCCAGGGCAGGGCCGCGCCGTACGGGTTGGCCGGGTCGGTGGCGGCGAGCACCAGCGTCTGCCCGCCCCGGCCCCGGCCGCCGTCGGTCGGGTCGGCGAGGGCGCGGATCCGCTCCACCGCGCCGGGCACTGCGAACTGGGCCGCGCCCAGCCCCTCCACGAAGTATCCCCGCCGGGCTGCCCCGCGTTCCTCCAGTGCGGACAGCACCGGGTACACGGCGGCGAAGCCGCCGGTGACCTGCTCGGCGATGACCGCGCCCCGGGTCACCACGCCGTGCCGCTCCAGCAGCACGTCGGCCAGGGCAGCGGCCCGCCGGGTGGGGTCGAGGTCCCGTTCCGGCAGCCGCGACCAACGGCCGGCGACGGTGGGCGGGCCGCTGCGGCTGGGCAGCGCGACCCGGCCGGGGCGGCGGTACCGGGTGCGCGGCGCGGTCGGCCGGGACCGGTGCGCCCCGCCGCCGCCGAGCGCCGCCCGCAGCGGGGCGAGGGTGTCGTTGGTGAGGTGCCCGGCCCAGACCAGGTCCCAGATCACGGCGGTCAGTGCGGCGTCGTCGGTGGATTCCACCCGGTCGGCCAGCGGCCGGAAGAACAGCGCCTGACCGTCGGCGAGGGCATCGAGCACGGCGTCGTGCAGCGGGGTACGGGTCAGCGCGTCGTCGGGCGGGGGGAGCAGCAGCGGCGCGGCATCCGCGTATGCCAGGGTGACCCAGCCGTCGCCGCCGGAGATCGCCCCGGACCCGGCCCAGACCACCTCGCCGCTGGCGCAGAGCTCGTCGAGCTGGGCGGGGGAGTAGTCGGCGACCCGGGCGGGCAGCACCAGGCGTTCCAGCGCGGACGCTGGCACCGCCGCCCCCTGTAACTGCTCCACGGCGGCGGCGAGGGCCTCCATCCCCCGAGCCGACGAGCCGACCTGCTGCCAGCGGGGCAGGAACGCCGCGAGCGCCCTCGGCGGCACCGGCTCGATCTCCCGGCGCAGCGCGGCCAGGGAACGGCGGCGCAGCAGCCGCAGCACCTCCGCATCGCACCACTGGGTGCCCACGCTGTCGGGGGCGAACTCGCCGGAGATCACCCGCCCGGTGGCGGCGAGCCGGCGCAGTGCCTGCTCCACGACGAAGACCCCGAGGCCGAACCGGGCGGCGCAGGTGGCGGCGGCGAACGGGCCGTGAGTGCGGGCGTACCGGGCGACCAGGTCCCCGAGCGGGTCGGCCACCGGCGCGAGGTACGCCTCGGCCACCCCGACCGGCAGCGCCACACCGAGCGCGTCGCGCAGCCGGGCGGCGTCCTCGATGATCACCCAGCGCTCCTCGCCGGCAATCCGCACCCGCAGCACCCGGCGGGTCGCCGCCAGCTCGGTGAGCCAGTCGACTGGGGCACCACGCTCGGCCAGCTCCGGCTCGGAGAGGTCGCCGAGGGTGCGCAGCAGCTCGACGGCGTCCTCGGCGTCGCGGGGGCGGCGCTGCTCGGTGCGCCAGCGCAGCTGCCGCTCGGTCTCGGCGAGCACCGCCGGGTCGAGCAGCTCGCGCAGGTCCACCCGGCCGAGCAGTTCGCCGAGCAGCGCCGAGTCCAGCGCCAGGGCGGCGGCCCGCCGTTCCGCGAGGGGGGCGTCGCCCTCGTAGAGGAACGCGCCGACGTATCCGAAGAGAAGCGATCGGGCGAACGGCGACGGCTGGGTCGTCTCCACCTCGACCAGGCGGACCTTGCGGGCGGCCAGGTCGCGCATCAGCCCGGCCAGCGCCGGCTGGTCGAAGACGTCCTGGAGGCATTCCCGGGCGGCCTCCAGGGTGACCGGGAAGTCGGCGTACTCGCGGGCGACGTCGAGCAGTTGCGCGGAACGCTGGCGCTGTTGCCAGAGCGGTTGGCGGCGGCGCGGGTCGCGGCGGGGCAGCAGCAGCGACCGGGCCGCGCACTCCCGAAACCGGGACGCGAACAGCGCGGACGTGCCGACCGACTCTTCGACGAGCTGGGTGATCTCGTCGGGCTCGAAGACGACCACATCGGCACCGGGCGGCTCCTCGGCGGTGTCCGGCAGCCGCACCACGATCCCGTCGTCGGACGGCATGACCTGGGCGTCGACGCCGTACCGCTCGGCCAGCCGGCGGCCGATCGCCAGCGCCCACGGGCCGTTGACCCGGGCGCCGAGCACCGAGTGCACGGCGAGCCGCCAGTCGCCCAGCTCGTCGCGGAACCGCTCGACCAGCACCGTGCGGTCGTCGGGCAGCGACCGGGTGGCGGCCTGCTGCTCCCGCAGGTATGTCATCAGGTTGCCGGCGGCCCAGTCGTCCAGCCCGCCGGCGCGTAGCGCGGCCACCGCAGCCTCGTCGCCGTGACGCAGCAGGGTGCGCACCCGGGCGCCGATGGCCCGGCCCAGCTCCACGGGCCGGCCGAGCTGGTCGCCCTTCCAGAACGGCATCCGTGCGGCCTGCCCGGGGGCGGGGGACACCAGCACCCGGTCGGGGGTGATCTCCTCGATCCGCCACGACGACGAGCCGAGCAGGAACACGTCGCCGATTCGCGACTCGTAGACCATCTCCTCGTCGAGCTCGCCGACCCGGGCGGCCCGTTCGGCCCCGGCCAGGAAGACGCCGAACAGACCACGGTCGGGGATCGTGCCCCCGCTGGTCACGGCAAGTCGCTGCGCCCCGGGCCGGCCGGTGAGCACGTCGGCGGCCCGGTCCCAGACCAGCCGGGGACGCAGCTCGGCGAACGCGGTTGACGGGTACCGCCCGGAGAGCATGTCCAGCACGGCGTGCAGGGCGGAGTCGGGCAGCTCGGCGAAGGGCGCCGACCGCCGGACCAGGGCGGCGAGGTCGCCGACCCGCCACGGTTCCAGCGCGACCATGGCGACGACCTGCTGGGCCAGCACGTCCAGGGGGTTGCGGGGGTGGTGCAGCTCCTCGATGGCGCCGGCGGCCATCCGCTCGGCGACCACCGCGCAGGAGAGCAGGTCGCCCCGGTGCTTCGGGAAGATCACCCCCCGGGAGACCGCGCCGACCTGGTGCCCGGCCCGGCCGACGCGTTGCAGGCCGGCGGCCACGCTGGGCGGGGCCTCGATCTGCACCACCAGGTCGACGGCGCCCATGTCGATGCCCAGCTCCAGGCTGGAGGTGGCCACCACGGCGGGGAGCTGCCCGGACTTGAGCGCCTCCTCGATGTGCTTGCGTTCTTCCCGGGAGACGCTGCCGTGGTGGGCGCGGGCGATCACCGGGGCCGCACCGGCCGCCGCTCCGGACTGGGCCATCACCTCGGCCGGCGGCCGGGCGGGGGGTCTCTCCGGCTGCCCGGTCAGCTCCTCGGCGGCCAGCTCGTTGAGCCGGGCGCAGAGCCGCTCGGCGCCGCGCCGGGAGTTGGTGAAGACGATCGTCGAGCGGTGTGCCCGGATCAACGAGAAGACCCGCTCCTCCACGGCCGGCCAGATCGAGGCCCGGCGCGGGCCGGGGCCGCCGAGGTCGTCGGGGGGTTGCTCCCGCTCGTCGAGGCGGGTCATGTCCTCCACCGGGACCTGGACGCTGACCTCGATGGTCTTGGCGCTTGGCGGCTGCACCACGTCGACGGGGTGGGACCCGCCGAGGAACCGGGCGCAGGCGTCGATCGGCCGGACGGTGGCGGAGAGGCCGATCCGCTGGGCGGGGGCGGGCAGCAACTCGTCGAGGCGTTCCAGGGAGAGCGCGAGGTGGGCGCCGCGCTTGGTTCCGGAGACCGCGTGTACCTCGTCGACGATGACCGTCTCCACGCCGCGCAGCGAGTCCCGCGCGGCGGAGGTGAGTAGCAGGAACAGTGACTCGGGGGTGGTGATGAGGATGTCCGGTGGGGTGCGGGCGAAGGCCCGCCGCTCGTCGGCGGGGGTGTCGCCGGTGCGCATTCCCACGGTGATCTCCGGCGGTGGGATGCCGAGCCGGGTGGCGGCCTGCCGGATGCCCGCGAGCGGGCCGCGCAGGTTGCGCTCGACGTCGACGGCGAGCGCCTTGAGCGGGCTGACGTAGAGCACCCGACAGCGCTGTCGGGGCTCGGCCGGTGGCGGCGACCCGGCAAGCCGGTCCAGCGACCAGAGGAACGCGGCGAGGGTCTTGCCGGAGCCGGTGGGGGCGACGACCAGGGCGTTGCGCCGCGCCGCCACGGATCGCCAGGCGCCGACCTGGGCGGCGGTGGGGGCGGCGAAGGCCGCGGTGAACCACTCCCGGGTCGCCGGGCCGAAGCCCGCGAGCACCCGGTGCGCCTCCGCCGCGCCGAAGCCGGCCGTCACCTCCGCCATGCCTCCCATCCTGCCCCCGAGGTGGGACATCCACCCGGCCCGGGAAGGGAGGCCCACGCCCGGCCGGTTCGGGCGGCTGTTCGACTACGGAGAAATGCACGCAGAAGGAGCGGTTTTTCCGTTAAGTCTTACTTAACTGCTTGATTGTGAGCCGCAACCTACAGTAACTTCACCCGCAGTGCTAAGGGTGAGGAGAGCGGATGGCCGTCGAGGAACGAGGCTCCGGGTCCGGCACCGACGTGCTCATTCGCAAGGTCGACAGCCATCTTGCCGCACTCCGCGCCGGCCTGCACGGCCCCGAGCTTGAGCTGGCCGAGCAGCTTGCGAGCTGCCTTCGGGAGCTGGTCCGGCAGACCGCCCAGTCCAGCGCGGCCGACCGGGGGCAGGTCCGCGCCGCAGTGCACTACTTCGTCCTGCGCCGGGAGAGCCGGGGACGACTGCTCGCCGTGCGCTCCCTCGCCGCAGCCCAGCGCGTGGTAAACAAGGTCGTGCTCCAGCTCGGCCGCCCCGACCTGCTGGTGGAGAATCGCCCCGACCTGTTGGTCGAAAACCGCCCCGACCTGCTGGTGTGACCCGACGCTGCCGTCCGAGCCGGTTCATCCCGCGCCAGGGGCCGAACCTGGCGATCGCCCCGGTCACTCCCGCCAGCCGGCCAGTTCGATTCCCTTGGCGAGTTCGACCCGGAAGCCCATGGTGATCTCGGTGCTCTCCCCGGGCGCGAGTCGTAGCCGCCAGGTCAGCTCGCCCAGCTCGGTGCGTTCGGCTGGCGGTGGGGTGAGGGTGGGTTCCCGGACGACCACTGCCTCGTCGCGGGATACCGGGAGTTGGTCGCGTACCTCCACGGTCGCCGGTCGGGGTGTGTGGTTGGCCACGTTGATTCGGTACTCCACGTCCCGCCGTCGGGTGGAGCCGAGGGTGGCCCGGGTGTCGGCGCGTCGGCGTAGTTTCCGTTCTACCCGTAGCCGGTCGTCCACCCCGAGTGCCAGTTCGGTCTCCTCGCCGGGTGCCCACGTCGGCAGTCGGGTGGCCGTGATGAAGTCGGCGCCGTGGAAGACTGCCGCTGGGCCGGGGAGCAGCGTGTGTGCCGAGGTGTTGCGGACCGTCGCGCGTAGGTGCGCCTCGGCCGCGTGGACCGGCACGGTCACATGGTCCAGTAGGGCCGGCAGGTCCAGGACGGCGATGGTGGCCCGGTGCGCGCTGCCGTCGGCGGGTACCGCGACCGGGCGGGCCGGCCGGTAGGTGGCCGCGCTGACCCCCTGCTCGACCGCGGCGACGCTCTCCCGCACCTTGGGGAGCGGCGGGCCGGACCGGGCCGCACCGCCCGTGAGGGCCGGCGGCGCGCCGGGCGGCGGGGATCCCGGCCACCTGTCGAAGCTGGCCGCCGGCATGGGCGTCTGCGGCGGTGCCGGCCGGATCCGGTCGAGATACCAGGGCGACAGTTCGGGTACGCCGGCCGCCGCCGCCGGGCGGGCGGTCGAGAGCTGGAGTACGCACTCCGGCCAGTCCTCGCCGGTGTCCTGACTGACCAGACCGAACCAGGTCACGGTCATGGTGTCGTCGACCAGCCGCAGGTCGTAGGAGGACTGCCAGCGGGCCCCGTCGACCAGGTAGGTCAGCTCCAGGTCCAGCTCCGCGTCGTCGGCGTCCACGGACACGGTCACCTCGGCGGCCAGCCGGTCAGGTTGCCGCTTACCGCTCGCGGCGTCGAGTTGCCGCTGGACGGCCGCCAGTTCCTCGGTGAGGTCGGTACGCCGCCGGGCCAGCCCGCGCCGCCGGCCGTGGGAGTCGGAGAGTTGGCCGGCCACCGAGTCGGCGAAGGTGACCACGTCGTTCGGGTCGGCGTCACCGGAGGCCAGCGCGCGGGCGTACGTGCCGCCGGCCCGCTCGGCCAGCCGGGCGAGGAACTGCCCCCGCTGCTCCTCGATCCTGTCTGCGTCGTCGACCCCGGCCAACTCGTCGGCCAGTTCCCGGGCCCGCTGCTCCAGTTCGCGGACCTGCCCGTCAACGCTGCGCGCCTGCCGCCACGTCGTCACGTCCACACCGAGCACGGTGGCCGCACCCCGGCCACCGACCCGAAGCGAGTCCCGCCGCAGGCCCAGCGGCAACGGCGCGACACGCACCCGGTGCTCACCGGCGGCCAACCGGGTGCTGCCCCGGCGGGTGACCCGCGCCCGGTCCGGATAGACGGTGACACCGACGATGGGTGCTTCGATCTCCACTGCGTTCACGGCGCGAGGGTAGTCGGACCGTGCTCGTGGTGTCGGCTGCCAGGTAAGGGGTGACGAAGGGGACTGCGGTGACGCGGGCCGAGCCCGTCACTGGATCCCGTCAATTCCGGCAAAACCTCCCATCGGGCCGAGAACTGGCGTCTGATCGCTTATAGGCGTTTCCCTCGGGGTGCGCCGCCACCTCGACCGGGAGCACGGGTGCTGGTACTGCTGATCCTCCACCTCGTGGCGGCGCTCGTCGCGCCGTTGCTGGTCCGGTGGTGGGGTCCGCGGGCCTGCTATCCACTGGCGCTCGTGCCCGCTGCCGCGTTCGGCTGGGCGCTGGCCCGGACGCCTGCGGTGCGTGACGGCGGCGCGGTGGTCGAGACGTACCCCTGGGTGCCGCAGCTGCGGCTGGAGCTGGCGTTCCGGCTGACCACCCTGTCCTGGCTGATGACCCTGCTGGTCGGCGGCGTCGGGGCGTTGGTGCTGGTCTACTGCGCCCGGTACTTCTCCGCCGGCGCGGTGGGGCTGGCCCGGTTCGCGGCCGTACTGGTCGCCTTCGCCGGCGCGATGCTCGGCCTGGTGCTCTCCGACAGCCTGCTGCTGCTCTACGTCTGCTGGGAGTTGACCACGATCTTCTCCTACCTGCTGATCGGGCACAGCGCCGAGCGGCGGGCCAGCCGCTGGGCGGCGGCGCAGGCGCTGATGGTGACCACCTTCGGCGGGCTGGCCATGCTGGTCGGCTTCCTGATGCTCGGCCGGCACGCCGACGGGTACCGCTGGTCCGACCTCGCGGCGGCAGACCTGCCGCACGGCGGTTACCTGGTCACGGCCGTGCTGCTGGTGCTGGCCGGGGCGCTGTCCAAGTCGGCGGTCCTGCCGTTCAACTCCTGGTTGCCCGTCGCGATGGCCGCCCCCACACCGGTCAGCGCGTACCTGCACGCGGCGGCGATGGTGAAGGCCGGCGTCTACCTGCTCGGGCTGCTCGCGCCGGTGCTGGCCGCGGTCGGGCCGTGGCGCCCCGTGGTGGTCACCGCCGGTCTGCTCACCATGCTGGCCGGGGGGTGGGCGGCGCTGCGGCAGACCGACCTGAAGCTGCTGCTGGCGTACGGCACCGTCAGCCAGCTCGGGCTGCTCACCGTGGTGCTCGGGGCGGGCACCGCGCAGGCCGCGCTCGCCGGCACGGCCATGCTCTTCGCCCACGCCCTGTTCAAGGCGGCGCTCTTCCTCGTCGTCGGCGCGATCGACCACGCCGCCGGCACCCGGGACCTGCGGGAACTCTCCGGCCTGCGGCGGCGGGCCCCGCTGTTGGCCACGGTCGGGGTGCTGGCCGCGGCCTCCATGGCCGGGGTGCCCCCGCTGGTCGGCTTCGTCGCCAAGGAGGCCGTCCTCGCGGCGTTCACCGACCACCCGCTGGTCCTCGCCGGGCTGGTCGTGGGCACCGTGCTCACCGTCGCGTACAGCGCCCGTTTCGTCTGGGGCGGGTTCGCCGACCGCCCGTCCGTCGCGCCGACCGAACCCGATCCGGTCCCTGCCGCCATGCTGGGGCCGCCGGCCCTGCTGGCCGTCGCCGGGCTGGTCGTCGGGCTGCTCGCCGGCCCCCTGGGCGGCCTGCTGCGCCCGTACGCCGAGCTCTTCGGGCCGGTCGACGAGGGCCTCGCGCTGTGGCACGGACCGACCGTCGCGCTCGGGCTCTCCGCCCTGGCGCTCGCGGGTGGCGCGGTGCTCTTCGCGCTGCGCGGCCCGCTCGCCCCGGTGCTCGAGCGGGTCCGCGCGCCGGTGACCGGTGCCCGGGGGTACGAGTGGCTGACTCAGCGGTTCGACCGGCTCGCCATCGAGGTCACCAGCGTCACCCAGCGCGGGTCCCTGCCGCAGTACCTCGGCACGATCCTGCTCGTCCTGGTTGCCGTGCCCGGCGGGGCGATGCTGGCCGCCCGCCCGTGGCGCCAGGGGATCGATCTGTGGGACACCCCGTTGCAGCCGGTGGTGGGACTGGTGATCGTGGTGGCCGCGTCGCTCGCCATCGGCGCCCGGCGCCGGCTCACCGCGATGCTGCTGGTCGGGATCACCGGCTACAGCGTGGCGATGCTGTTCGTCCTGCACGGCGCGCCCGACCTGGCGTTGACCCAGTTCCTGGTGGAGTCGTCGACCATCGCGGTCTTCGTGCTGGTGCTGCGCCGGTTGCCCGAGAAGTTCTCCGCCCGCCCGCTGCGGCGCAGCCGCTGGGTGCGCCGGTCGATCGGAGTGGCCGTCGGCGTGGTGTTCGCCGGCCTCTGCCTGCTCGCGGCCGGGGCCCGGACCGCGCCGCCGATCTCGCTGGACTTTCCGGACCTGGCGGTGGCCCAGGGGTACGGGCGCAACGTCGTCAACGTGACCCTGGTCGACATCCGGGCGTGGGACACCATGGGCGAGATCTCCGTGCTGGTGGCGGCCGCGACCGGGGTGGCGAGCCTGATCTTCGAGCGTTCCCGGACCGGCCCCCGCCCCCGTCGCCCCCGCCGCCGCCCCGAGCACCCGGCCCCCCGCCGGGGACCGCAGCGGCCGGTCTGGCTGCGCGGCGGCCCGACCCTGCGGAAGCACCGCCGGTCGATCGTCTTCGAGGTGGTCACCCGGCTGCTCTTCCACACCATCGTGCTGTTCTCCCTCTTCCTCCTCTTCGCCGGCCACAACGCTCCGGGTGGCGGCTTCTCCGGCGGCCTGGTGGCCAGCCTCGCCCTCGTCGTGCGCTATCTGGCCGGTGGCCGGTACGAGCTGGCCGAGGCCGCCCCGGTCGCCGCCGGCACGGTTCTCGGCACCGGCCTGGCGGTGTCGGTCGGCACCGGCCTGGTCGCGCTCCTCGCCGGCCGGTCCGTGCTGGAGAGCGTGAAGGTCGACATCTGGCTTCCCGGCGTCGGCGACCTCCACGTCGTCACGTCGATCTTCTTCGACGTCGGCGTGTACCTGATCGTGGTCGGGCTGGCGCTGGACATCCTGGGCAGCCTCGGCGCGGAGGTCGACCGGCACATCGAGGCGGCCGGCAAGAACGAGCGTGGGCTGGTCGTCGACCCGGAGGGGAGGCGGCGGTGAGCGGGACCGGGGCGAACCTGGTGCTGGTGGCCATCGTCGGGGTGCTCGTCGGCGCCGGCGTCACCCTGCTGCTGGAGCGCAGCCTGACCCGCATCCTGCTCGGCATCATCCTCTTCGGCAACGGGGTGAACGTGCTGATCCTGCTCGGCGGCCGGTCCGGCCGGGCGCCGGTGGTCGGCAGCGGCCCGGCGGAGGAGATGAGCGACCCGTTGACCCAGGCGATGGTGCTCACCGCCATCGTGATCACCTTTGGGCTCACCGCGTTCCTGCTCGCGGTCGCGTACCGCAGCTGGTACCTGGGGGGCAACGACGAGGTGCAGGACGACCTGGAGGACTGCCAGATCGCCGAGCTGGCCGCGCGCAACGAGCTGCCCGCCTCCGACCTCGGGGGCGAGGGACCGGACGACGACCCGGAGCAGGTCGATCCGGAGCCGCGTCCGCGCCGACCCCGGCGAGGGGAGGCGTGATGACGGGGTACGAGGCGCTCGTGCCGCTACCGGTGGCGGTGCCGCTGCTGGGTGCCGCGTTCACGCTGCTGCTGGCCGAACAGCCCCGGCTGCAACGCGCCGTCAGCGTGGTCGGGCTCTCCACCAGCCTGGTGGTGGCGGTGGTTCTGCTGGTCGAGGCGTACCGGCACGGCCCGGTGGTCATGCGCGTCGGTGGGTGGCCCCCGCCGGTGGGGATCGTGCTGGTGGCCGACCAACTCGCCGCGCTGATGGTGGTGGTCTCCTCGGCGGTGACCCTGTGCGTGCTGCTCTACTCGATCGGCCAGGGCCGGGGGGACATCGGCGAGAGCACCCCGGTGACCATCTTTCACCCCACCTACCTGGTGCTCACCGCCGGCGTGACGAACGCCTTCCTCGCCGGTGACCTGTTCAACCTCTTCGTCGGGTTCGAGATGCTGCTGGCCGCGAGCTTCGTGCTGATCACCCTCGGCGGCACCGAGGTTCGGATCCGGACCGGGTCGATCTACGTGGTGGTCAGCATCCTGTCCTCGATGATCTTCCTGGCCGGGGTGGGTCTCGTGTACGCCGCCACCGGCACCCTCAACATGGCCCAGCTCGCCCACCGGCTCGACGAGCTGCCCGACGGGGTCCGGCTCAGCCTCCAGCTGATCCTGCTGCTGGCGTTCGGGATCAAGGCGGCGGTGTTCCCGCTCTCGGCCTGGCTGCCGGACAGTTACCCGACCGCGCCCGCGCCGGTCACCGCGGTCTTCGCGGGCCTGCTCACCAAGGTCGGCGTGTACGCGATCATCCGCACCGAGACCCTCTTGTTCCCCGGCGGGGACGTCGCGGGCCTGCTGATGGTGGTGGCCGGGCTGACCATGGTGGTCGGCATCCTCGGTGCCGCCGCCCAGTCGGACATGAAGCGGCTCTTCTCGTTCACGCTGGTCAGCCACATCGGCTACATGATCTTCGGGGTGGCGCTGAGCACCGTCGCCGGGCTGTCCGGCGCGATCTTCTACGTGGTGCACCACATCACCATCCAGACCACCCTGTTCCTGGTCGCCGGGCTGGTCGAGGTGAAGGCCGGCAGCACCGACCTGCGCCGCCTGGGCGGGCTGGCCCGAATCGCCCCGCGGCTCGGGGTGCTCTTCTTCGTCCCGGCGATGAACCTCGCCGGTATCCCGCCGTTCTCCGGGTTCCTCGGCAAGCTGGGCCTGCTCGAGGCGGGGGTGGCCGTCGGCGGCCCGTTGGCCTGGGCCCTGGTCGCCGCCGGCACCGCCACCAGCCTGCTCACCCTCTACGCCGCGTCCAGGGTGTGGAACATCGCGTTCTGGCGGGCCCCGCAGCTGCCCACCGCCGACCCGCCGATCCGGCTGCCCGCCCTGATGATCGGCGCCACGGCGGCCCTGGTCGCCCTGGGCCTGGTGTTCACCCTCGCCGCCGGGCCGCTCTTCGCGATCACCACCGACGCGGCCACCGATCTGCGCGCCCGCACCCCGTACGTGCGCGCCGTCCTGCCCGGCGGCGCCCCGTGACCGGAGATCGGGACCCCGTGGCCGGCGACCGGGGTCCGATGTCCGGCCGCCGACCCGGGGACGGGTCGACCGACGGTCCGGACGGCTCGGAGGGCTCGGCTCGCCCCCGGGCCGGGCGGTCCCGGGACCGGCTGCTGGCCCTCGTCTGGCTGGTCGGCGTCTGGAGCCTGCTCTGGGGCCGGGTCTCCTGGGGGAACCTGGTCGGTGGGCTGCTGGTCGGCGCGGCCGTGCTGCTCTTCTTCCCGCTGCCGCCGGTCACCTTCGGCGGGCGGCTGCGACCCTGGGCGCTGCTCGTGCTGGCGGGCCGGTTCATCACCGAACTGGTCATCGCCAGCATTCATGTGGCCCGTATCGCCGTGCACCCCGGCTACCGGCCCCGGGGCGCGCTCATCGCGGTTCGCCTGCGGGTGCGCACCGACCTCAACCTGGCGCTCACCGCCGAGGCGATCTCGCTGGTCCCCGGCACGCTGATCATCGACGTCGACCGGGAGGACGGCCTGCTCTACGTGCACGTGTTCGACGTACGCGGGCCGGCCGATCTGACCGACAGCCGGGAGCGGATCCTCGCCACGGAGGCCCGGATCGTCCGCGCGATCGGCTCCGCCGCCGAACTTCGCCTGCTGGACGCCCCGCCCCCCGCCGCCTCCAAGACCTCCGCCGCCGCAGATCCCGACCCTCCCACCGACAGGGGGCCCGACCAGTGACCGTCTTCCTCGCCACCGTGCTCACCGTGCTCTTCTCGGTCACCGCGTTGCTCGCGCTGGCCCGGTTGTACCGGGGGCCCTCGCTGCTGGACCGCGTGGTCGCGGCCGACGTCCTGCTCAACACGATGGTCGGCGCGGTCGGGGCGGAGGCGGCGGTCAACCGGCACGCCAGCACCCTGCCCGTGCTCGTGGTGCTCTCCCTGCTCGGCTTCGTCGGTGCGGTGGCCGTGGTCCGCTTCGCCGTCCGGGAGGAGTCGTGAGCGCGGGCACGGTCGCCGACTGGCTGGGCGCGGCCTGCCTGATCTCCGGGGGCCTGCTCAGCCTCGCCGCCGGGGTCGGCGTGCTGCGCTTCCCGGATGTGCTGGACCGGATGCACGCGGCCACGAAGCCGCAGGTGCTCGGCGTGCTCCTGCTGCTCGCCGGGGTGGCGCTGCGGCTGCGCACGTCGTCCGACATCGGCATGATCGTCCTGGTCGCGGTCTTCCAGCTGACCACCGCGCCGGTGGCCGCCCAGATGGTGGGGCGGGCCGCGTACCGCTCGGGCCGGGTCGACCGCTCCCTGCTCGACGTTGACGAACTCGCCGACGAACGGTGAAGGCGAACTCGCCGACGAACGGTGAAGGCGAACCCGTCGACGAACGGTGATTCGGTGCTGTTCTCCACTCCTTCCAGCGGGCACTCAGCCGACGCCGATAAAATGGCTGCATGATCGACTCTTCTGCCCAGGAGGGCAGCAGTAGCACGCCGGGTCGTGCCCGGCATCTGCCCGTCCCGACGACCCCGGGAGCCCTGAGCGACCCGTGTTGATCGTCGTCGGACTCGTCCTTATCATCGTCCTCACCGCCGCCACCGGTTACTTCGTGGCCCAGGAGTTCGGTTACGTCGCAGTTGACCGGGGCAAGCTCAAGCAGCTCGCCGACGACGGCGACCAAGCCGCCGCCCGGGCGCTGGAAGTGACCGGTCGGCTCTCCTTCATGCTCTCCGGAGCGCAGCTCGGCATCACGGTGACTGCCTTGCTGGTCGGCTATGCCGCCGAGCCGTCCCTGGGCGCCGGGCTGGCCGAGCTGCTCGGCGTGGCCGGGCTCTCCACCTCGGTCGCCCTGCCGCTCTCCATCGCGTTGGCCCTGCTCATCGCGACCGTCGTGCAGATGGTCCTCGGCGAGCTGGCCCCGAAGAACCTGGCCATTGCCCGGGCCGTACCGCTGGCCCGGGCGCTCAGCCGCTCCACCCTGATCTACCTGAAGGTCTTCGGGCCGGTGATCACCCTGTTCGACAAGGCAGCCGTGCGGCTGCTGCGCCGGATCGGCATCGAACCGATCGAGGAGCTGCCCAGCGGTGCCACCCCGCAGGACCTGGAGCAGATCATCGCCGAGTCCCGCGAGGAGGGGAGCCTCGACGCCGAGATGTCCGACCTGCTCGACCGGGGGCTCGACTTCCGAGGGCTGACCGCAGGGGAGGCCATGGTGCCCCGGGTCGACGTGCACACCGTCCGGACGCACGAGCCGCTGAGCCGGGTGGTGGAGCTGCTCGACACCGGGCACTCCCGGTTCCCCGTACGCGGCACCGAGGGCGTCGACGACCTGGTCGGTGTCGTCGGCATCTCCGAGGTGCTCTCCGTGGCCCCGGCCGAACGCGCGACCACCCCGGTCAGCGCCGTCGCCGTACCCCCGTTGCTGGTGCCGGAGACGTTGCCGCTGCCGACGGTGCTGGACCGGCTCCGGGTCGGGCACCGGCAGCTCGCCTGCGTGGTCGACGAGTACGGCGGCTTCGCCGGCGTCATCACGCTGGAGGACATCGCCGAGGAGCTGGTCGGACCGATCCGCGACGAGGACGACCCACCGGACCGGGCCCCGGCCCGGCAGGACGACGGCTCGTGGGTGGTGCCGGCGCGCTGGCGGATCGACGAGGTCGCCGACAGCACCGGCATCGCCCTGCCCGAGGCCCCCGAGTACGACACCCTCTCCGGCCTGGTCATGCGCGAGCTGGGCCGGGTGCCCGAGGTGGGCGACCGGCTGGAGATCGCGGTGACGGGCGACGGCGACGCCCAGACCGAGGCGCGTGCCCTGGTCGAGGTGCTCGCGGTGGATCGGCACGTCGCCGACTCCGTCCGGCTCCGGCTCGTCGACACGCCCGTCGGCAACGCTCCCGGCAATGGGTCCGGAAACAGGTCCGGCAACAGGTCCCGCAACGGGTCTGGCAATGGGTCCGGGAACAGGTCCCGCAACGGGGCCGGCCGGCGGACGGGGGAGGCGGCATGAGCCCGGGAGTGGCGCTCTTCGTCTCCGTGCTGCTGTTGGCGCTGAATGCGTTCTTCGTGGCCGCCGAGTTCGCGCTGGTGGCCAGCAAGCGGTACCGGTTGGAACAGGCCGTCACCACCGGCGGCGGCCGGGGGGCCCGCGCGGCCCTGGACGGCGTACGCGAGCTCTCCCTGATGCTGGCCGGCGCGCAGCTCGGCATCACGCTGTGCACGCTGGGCCTCGGCGCGCTGGCCGAGCCGGCGATCGAGCACCTGCTGAGCCCGCTGCTGCACGCGGTGGGCCTGCCGGATGCGGCCAGCCGTGTGGTGGCGCTGGTGTTCGCCCTGTCCCTGGTCACCTTCCTGCACCTGGTGGTCGGCGAGATGGCCCCGAAGTCCTGGGCGATCACCGACGCGGAGCGCTCGGCGACCCTGCTGGCCCTGCCGTTCAGGGCCTTCGCCCGGGTGGCCCGGCCGGTTTTGTCACTGCTCAACGCGCTGGCCAACGTAATCCTGCGGCTGGTCCGGGTGCGCCCGCAGGACCAGCTCGCCCAGGCGCACGGCCCGGACGAGCTGCGCATCCTGCTGGAGCAGTCCCGCGAGCACGGGCTGCTCGGCGCGGAGCAGCACCGGCTGCTCACCAGCATGCTGGAGCTCCAGGGCACCACTGTCGCCCAGGTGATGGAGCCCTTCGACCAGATCGTCACGGTCACCCGGGACGACCCGGCGGAGCGGATCGAGCAGGTGTCCCGGGACAGCGGGCGGTCCCGGCTGGCCGTGCTGGACGCCGGCGGCGAGGTGTGCGGCCTGGTGCACGTCCGGGAGGCCGTGCGGGTCACCACCGCCGGCCGGGTCGCCACCGCCGGTGACCTGATGAGCGCCGCCTTCACCCTGCCGGGGACGGCCTCGGTGACGGAGGCGGTGGCCGCGATGCAGGGCCAACAGGCCCAGCTCGCCCTGGTCCGCAACGGCGGCGGGCCGACCCGCCCGATCGGGTTCGTGGCGCTGGAGGACCTGCTGGAGGAGGTCATCGGCGAGTTCGACGACGAGACCGACCCGGTGCCCCGGGGCCGTCGGATGCGCTGAGGCCCGTCCGGGTCGGCCCGGCGCTGCCGGGTCGGCCCGGCGTCCGCGGCGGTCCGCCAGGACTGTCCGGTCGCTGCCCGGGAAAGCCGTGCCAGCACCGAGGGGTACGGAGGGGAGCGGCGTGCGGCTGACCGGGGTGTCCCCGGAGTCCGGCTGGACCGGGCTCTCGGTACGCACCACACTGTCCAATCCGAGCACCCGCCCCGGGCTGCGGCTGCCCGGGCGGGTGACGCTGCACGCCGGCCCGGACGACGTCGGCGTCCGGCACCTCCGGCTCGGCCTGGTCACCCAGGTCGAGCCGGACGACCCGGGCGCACCCCGCCGACTCGTCCAGTTCCACCAGGTGTCGATCGCGGGCGCGTTCGTGGTACCGGCCGGGCGGCGGCGGGCGGTCGACTTCGCGCTGCCGCTGCCCTGGGAGACCCCGGTGACGATCTTCGGCGGGGTGCCGCTGATGAGCCTGCGGATGGGCCTGCGCACCGAGGCGTCGATCGACGTCGACCTGGAACAGGGCGCCCTGGTGCCACTCTTCGTGCATCCCCTGCCGACCCAGCAGCACATCCTCGCCGCGCTGGACACGCTCGGGTTCAGCCTGCGTCAGGCCGGCCTGGTCGCCGGCCGGCTGCCCGGGGTGGAGCAGGCGTTCCCGCTGCACCAGCGGCTCGGTTGGTGGGTGGCGCCGCTCTATGCCGGCCCGATCACCGAGCTGGAGGTGATCTTCGTGGCCAACGCCGCCGGCCTGGAGGTGATCCTCTGGGCCGACCGCCGGCTCTCCCTGGCCGGGGTCACCCACCAGAGCATCAGCCGGTTCCGGGTCTGGCACGCCCACGCGGACCGGGCCGACTGGGTCGCCGTGCTGGACGGCTGGCTGCGGCACACGATCAACCGACACGCCGCGGCGGCGGCGCACGGCCACTGGTCGGCCCGGATCGGCGAGTCGGCGCACGTGAGCCGCCGGCCGGATGAGCCGGTCCGCCCCGGGTACGGCCTGGGCGGCACCGCCGGCGGCGGGGGCATCGGTGGCGGCGGGGGCGGCGGCGACGGCACCTGAGCCGGCGCGCCGGCGCCTCCCTGCCGAGGGCGGTGAGGAGGGGCCCCTCGCTACCTGAGGCGTGGAGAGGGGCCCCTCTTTACACCGAGGCGGTGGCGAGCTTGACGCTGAAGCCGAGGAAGAGCACGGCCACCCCGGTGGTCGCCCCAGCGGCCAGCCGGCGGCGCCGGCGGAACTGGCCGGCCAGGTACGTCCCCGCGAAGATCAGCATCGTCAGGTACAGCACGCTGGTCGCCTGGGCGATCAGCCCGAGCAGCAGGAACGACAGTGCCGGCCAGGCGTACCCGGGGTCGACGAACTGGATGAAGAAGGAGATGAAGAACAGGATCGCCTTCGGGTTGAGCAGGCTGATCACCAGCGCCTGCCGGAACGGGCTGCGCAGCTCCGCCGGCTCGGCGGCGTCGATCAGCCGCGGCGCGGCGGGGTCGTTGCGGTCCCGCCAGCGCCGCCACGCGCCGCGCAGCATCGTCAGCCCGACCCAGCCCAGGTACGCCGCGCCGACGTACTTCACCACCAGGAACAGCGGCGGGTACGCCTGGAGCAGCGATGCCGCCCCGGCGGCGGAGAGGACCATCAGCACCGAGTCGCCGAGGAACACCCCGGAGGCGGCCCGGTAGCCGGTGCGTACTCCGCGTTTGGCTGCGGTGGAGAGCACGAAGAGTGAGTTCGGGCCGGGGAGCAGAATGATCGCCACGGTCCCCAGCGAGTACGTCCAGATGTCGGTGATGCCCAGCACGCCCGCCATCATCGCGGCGGGACCGGCGCGGGGAGAAGCCGTTCCCGCAGCATGGCCTGTGCGTTCGGCCACTCGTCGGCGATCATCGAGTACTGGACGGTGTCCCGCCAGGAGCCGTCGGGCCGGATGCGGTGCCGGCGCAGCACCCCCTCCCGGGTGGCGCCCAGTCGTTCGATGGCCCGCTGCGAGCGCTCGTTGCGCAGGTCGGTGTGCCACACCACCCGCTCCGCGCCCAACTCCTCGAAGGCGTGGGCGAGCAGCAACAGCTTCGCCTCGGTGTTGATCCCGGTCCGCCACCAGGGCCGGCCCAGGTACGTGTACCCGATCGCCACCGCCCGCAGCGCCGGGTCCACCTCGTAGAACGACGTGGTCCCGACCACCACCCCGGTGACCGCGCACCGCTGGACCCACGGCACCCGCTCGCCCCGGTGGTGGGCGGCCAGCGCCTCCCGGATCACCTCGGCCGTCCCGGCCTGGTCGACGGGTTGCCGGCTGCCCAGGTGTTGCCACACCTGCGGGTCGGCGGTGGCGGTGTGCAACTCGTCGGTGTGCGCGAGGTCCAGCGGTTCGAGCACGACGTGCGTGCCCCGCAGGGTGGCCGGCTCCAGCCACGGTGACCGGGCCGGCCGCAGGTACGCCGGCAGCGGCGCGCTCACCCCGGGGGCCGGCTCGGGCGGCCCGGCGGTCAGCGTCAGCGGCACCACTCCGGCCCAGTGCGGCAGGTCCAGGTCGGCCTCGTCCTCGCGTACCCCGCCGGTGCGGGACCGGACGGAGACCTCGCGCAGCGGCAGCGCCAGGACCGCCGTCTCGGCCATCTCCCGGCGGCTCGGCGGGCGGGTGTCGGCGCTGCGCCCGGCGGCGACCTTCTCCACCAGCGCGGTCATCGCGGCGGCCTTCTCGGCGGGGTCGGTGACCAGCTGTGCGGTGCCGTGCGCGACCACCGACCGGTAGTTGGCGCTGTGGTGAAACTGCGAGCGGGCGTAGATCAGCCCGTCGAGCAGGGTCACCGCCACGCAGACCGACAGGCCGTCGCCCCGGGCGGCGAGCAGCGGCCGGCTGCCGGTGGAGCCGTGCAGGTAGAGGGTGTCGCCCACCCGGACGTGCAGGGTGGGTAGCACCCGGGGTTCGCCGTCGACGGCGAAGCCGAGCGCGCAGTGGTACGCCTCGTCGAGCACGGCGTGCGCGGCGGCGCGGTCGTAGCTCATCCGTTCGCGGGTGCGGGTGGCGGTGGTCCGGGGCGTGGGCGGGTACACGCGGCAGCCTCCTATTTGTTCTAGTACAATCCCAAAATTGTGTCAGCACATTATCAGGTGAGCGGCGGGACGGCCGCCGAGATCTCGGCCAGCGTCGAATCGGGCATCCGGTCCGGCGAGCTTGCGCCCGGGGCCGCGCTTCCCCCGGTGCGGGCCCTCGCCGCGCAGCTGCGGGTCAGCCCGGCCACGGTCGCCCGCGCCTACCAGGAGCTGCGCCAGCGCGGCCTGCTCGCCACCGCCGGCCGGCACGGCACCCGGGTGCGCCCCCGGCCGCCGGTGGCCAGCCGCCGCGCCCGGCACCCCACCTCCGCGCCCGGTGCCCGCGACCTGTCCCGCGGCGAGCCCGACATCAGGCTGCTCCCGTCGCTCGGCCCGCACCTGGCCGCCCTCGCCGGCGACTTCGCCGCCCCCGTCGGGTACGCCTCGGTCGGCGTCCTGCCCGAACTGGCCGACGCCGCTCGGGAACGACTCACCGCCGACGGGGTGCCCGCCGACGAGGTCACCGTGACCGGGGGCGCGCTCGACGGCATCGAACGGCTGCTCGCCGCCCACCTGCGCCCCGGCGACGCGGTCGCCGTGGAGGACCCGGGCTGGGCCAACCTGCTGGACCTGGTCGCCGCGCTCGGGCTGCGCCCGATCGGCGTACCGGTGGACGACGACGGGCCGGTCGAGGCCGGGGTGCGGGCCGCCCTGGCCGCCGGGGCCCGGGCCCTGGTGGTGACCAGCCGGGCGCAGAACCCGACCGGCGCGGCCGTCTCCGCCGACCGGGCCGCCGGGCTGCGCGCCCTGCTCGCCGGCCGGAACGACCTGCTGCTGATCGAGGACGACCACGCCGCCGAGCTGGCCCGGGTGCCGCTGCACCCACTCGCCGGAGCCACCCCGGCGTGGGCCTTCGTCCGGTCGGTCAGCAAGCCGTACGGGCCTGACCTGCGGCTCGCCGTGCTGGCCGGCGACGAGGCGACCGTGGCGCGGGTGGCCGGGCGGGCCCAGGTCGGCGCGGGCTGGGTCTCCACCGTGTTGCAACGTCTCGTGCTGGCGCTCTGGCGCGATCCGGCCACCGCCGCGCTGGTCGACCGGGCCGGCGAGAGCTACGAGCGACGCCGGGGCGACCTGCTCGCCGCCCTGGCCGGGCGGGGGCTGACCGGCCACGGCCGCACCGGCATCAACGTCTGGCTGCCGGTGCCGGACGAGATCAGCGCCCTCACCGCCCTGCGCGACGCCGGCTGGGCGATCGCCCCGGGCGCGCTGTTCCGGATCGCCGCCGAGCCCGGCCTGCGGATCACGGTCAGCTCGCTCGACGACGCCGACGTCCCGGCGCTGGCCGCCGCGCTGGCCGCCGCCGTTCGCCCCCGCCCGACCTCCAACTTCACCGCCTGACCCACCCCACCCACCCACCCCACCCACCCCACCCACCCACCCACCCACCCGCCCGCCCACCACCGTGCGCGTCCGGGCCCGGGCTGCGCTCGCACTTTCACGGAAAGAGTGGCCATTCCGCGTCCCATGGCCACTCTTTCCGTGAAAGCGGGGGTGCCCGGGCGGGGTGAGTGAGGACGTGTCGGGCGGGGCGCCCGCGTGGGCGCGGGGAAGGCGGGTAAAAAGATCGTCATGTCCGAGACCGAGACCGAGACCGCGCCCGGTGCGCAGCAGTTCATCCCGCCGCAGGCCGACACCATCGACGAACTGCGCGCCGCCGCGGGCGGCTGCCGGGGCTGCGAGCTGTACCGGGACGCCACCCAGACCGTCTTCGGCCGTGGCGGTGAGGAGGCCCGGGTGGTGCTGGTCGGCGAGCAGCCCGGCGACATGGAGGACCAGAAGGGGCTGCCCTTCGTCGGCCCGGCCGGCCGGCTGCTGCGCCGGGCGGTCGACGACGCCGGGCTCGACCCGGCCCAGCTCTACCTCACGAACGCCGTCAAGCACTTCCGTTTCGAGCTGCGCGGCAGGCGGCGCATCCACCAGACGCCGGACCGGGTACACGTCACCGCGTGCCGGCCCTGGTTGGTGGCCGAGTTCGCCCGGTTGCGCCCGGACGTCGTGGTGGTGCTCGGCGCGACCGCCGCGAAGGCGCTGCTCGGCCCGTCGTTCCGGGTCACCCGGCAGCGAGGCGCGCTGATGCCGTGGCCGGCCTCGGCCCAGCACCCGGAGGACTTCGCCCGGGTGCCGGTCGACTCCGCCGGGAAGGTCGCCGACGCCCCGGCGGCCCGACTCCTGGCCACCATCCACCCGTCGGCGGTGCTCCGCGCCGACGACCAGGACGCCGCGTACGCCGGCCTGGTAGCCGATCTGACCGTAGCCGCGAGCGCCCTCCCCAGCTGACCCGAAGGAGTACGGGGTCGATCTTGGACAGTTTTCGCCGGTGGCAACTGTCCGAGATCGGGCCGGGGGTTCACCACGAAGGGGGCTGCTGGCCACTGGGCGGGGCGGGTGAGCGGTGCCACAATCTCGGACATGGAGCAGCATCTCTACGAGTCCGTCCACGAGGAGTTCCGGGACCTGTGCCGGGCGTTCCTGGCCCGCGAGGCGGTGCCGCACCACGACCGGTGGGAGGCCGCCGGGATCGTCGACCGGGAGGTCTGGCGGGCCGCGGGCGCGGCCGGGCTGCTCGGCATGGACGTCGACCCCGAGTACGGCGGCGGCGGGCAGCGCGACTTCCGGTTCAACGCCGTGCTGGTCGAGGAGATCGTCCGGGCCGGCTGCACCGGGCTCGGCTTCGGGCTGCACAACGACGTGGTGGCCCCGTACCTCACGGAGCTGACCACCACCGACCAGCGCGAGCGGTGGTTGCCCGGCTTCTGCTCCGGTGACCTGGTCACCGCGATCGCGATGAGCGAGCCCGGCGCCGGCTCCGACCTGGCCGGGATCCGCACCACCGCCGTCCGCGACGGCGACGCGCTCGTGCTCGACGGGCAGAAGACCTTCATCACCAACGGCGAACTGGCCGACCTGGTGATCGTGGTGGTCCGCACCGCGCCGGACCTGGGTGCGCACGGGGTGAGCCTGGTCGCGGTCGAGACCGGCACCCCCGGGTTCGGCCGGGGCCGCCGGCTGGCCAAGGTCGGACTGAAGGCCAACGACACCACCGAGCTGTTCTTCGACGACTGCCGGGTGCCGGCGGAGAACCTGATCGGCACCGAGAACCACGGCTTCTACCACCTGATGGCCAACCTGCCCCGCGAACGCCTCGGCATTGCGGTGTCCGCCGTCGCCGCCGCCGAGCGGCTGCTCGCCCTGACCCTGGAGTACGCCCGGTCCCGCGAGGCCTTCGGCCGGCCGATCGGCGCGTTCCAGCACAACCGGTTCCTCCTGGCGGAGCTGGACACCGAGGTCACCATCGCCCGGACCTTCGTCAACCACTGCGTCGCCGAGTTCAACGCTGGACGGCTCTGCGCCACCGACGCCGCCAAGGCGAAGTGGTGGACCACCGAGCTGCAGAACCGGGTCGCCGACCGCTGCGTCCAGCTGCACGGCGGGTACGGCTACATGCTGGAGTACCCGGTGGCGAAGGCATGGCTGGACGGGCGGGTGCAGACCATCTACGGCGGCACCACCGAGGTGATGAAGGAGATTATCGGCCGAGGGCTCGGCCTGTAGCAGACCCGGGTGCCGGCGGGGGCGGGGCTGCGCAAGGATAGGGCAGCCCACCGCCCCTTACCGCCCTGCCCCCCGAGGAGCCCGATGGTCACCGACCTCACTGCGCCGGCACCGACCCGGCCCGACGTCGCCGCGATCCAGCGCCGGACGGTGCGGCTGCTCTTCGTGACCCAGATCATCGGCGGGATCGGCGTCACCATCGGCATCTCGGTCGGCGCGCTGCTCGCGGCCCGGATCGCCGGCACGGCGGTCGCCGGCCTGGCGCAGAGCGCCGGGGTGGTGGGCGGCGCGTTGCTCGCCGTCCCGGTCACCCGGATCATGACGGGGTACGGCCGCCGGCCCGGCCTGGTCACCGCGTACCTGGTCGGGGCGGCTGGGGGCGTGCTGGTGGTGCTCGCCGCGGTGACCCGCCAGGTTCCGTTGATCTTCCTCGGCATGCTGCTCTTCGGCGGCGGCACGGCGGCCAACCTGCAGGCCCGCTACACGGCCGTCGACCTCGCCGAGCCGGCCCGCCGGGGCCGCCAACTCTCCATGGTCGTCTGGGCCACCACGATCGGGGCGGTGGCCGCGCCGAACTTCGCCACGCTCGCCGACCGGACCACCCGGGGCTGGGGGCTGCCACCCCTGGCCGGCCCGTTCGTGTTCAGCGCCGTGGCGTTCACGCTCGCCGCCGGCGTACTGCTGGCGCTGTTGCGGCCCGACCCGCTGCTCACCGCGCGCCGGCTCGCGGCGGCCGACGCCCCCGACGGCCTTGGGGCGGCCGGCGGGTCGGCGACCGGGCAGCGCGGGGCCGGCATGCGGGCGGCCTGGCGGGTGGTCCGCGAGCGTCCGGCGGCCCGGCTGGGCATCGCCGCCGTCGCCGTCGGCCACCTGGTGATGGTCGCGGTGATGTCGATGACCCCGGTACGCCTCGGCGAGTACCACTCGGACGCCGCCGTGCTCGGGGCGGTCGGGGTCGTGCTCAGCCTGCACATCGCCGGCATGTACGCGCTCTCCCCGGTGGTCGGCTGGCTCACCGACCGGCTCGGCCGACGCCCGGTGATCCTCGGCGGCCTGGCGGTGTTGCTGGCCGGGTGCGCCGTGGCGGGCGTCTCCGGGCACCACACGGCGGGGCTCTCCGCCGGCCTGGTCCTGCTCGGGCTGGGCTGGTCCGGGACGATGGTGGCCGGGTCGACCCTGCTGTCGGAGTCGGTGCCGACTGCCGTGCGCCCCAGTGTGCAGGGGCTCTCCGACCTGACGATGGGCCTGGCCGGGGCCTCCGCCGGCGCGTTGAGCGGGTTCGTCATGCAGGCGGCCGGGTATCCGACGCTCACCCTGCTGGCGGCGATCGCGACGGTGCCGTTGCTGGCGCTAGCGTTGCGTCCGGCGCCCGTACCGGCGCCGGACGAGGAGGACTGACACGTGCGGCTGACCGACTTCTGGACCCGGCTGGAGGAGACGTTCGGGCCGGGCTATGCGGCCAGCATCGCCTCGGACCAGGTGCTGCCCGAGCTCGGCGGGCGAACCGTCGAGCAGGCGCTGAGCTCGGGTGAGCAGACCCACGTCGTGTGGCGCGCGGTGGTCGCCGCCTACCCCGACCGGGTGCCCGCACGGCTGTGCTGAGCAGGACTTCCTTCCCGTCCGCGTGTCGCTTTTCCAGTCGTACACCTGTTCGGCTATTGTCCACAGCAGGGTGCTTGTCCACAGGTCGCGGCCGGTCGGCTGGTTTTCTGTCGGACCCAGCGCCTAGCGTGTCCGCGTGACGCGAAGCTCAGGAAAGACGCCGGCGAAGGCAGGGGTGGCAAACATGGCGGCAGGGCCCGACCGGGAGAAGGCGCTAGACCTTGCTCTCGCCCAGATTGACAAGCAGTTCGGCAAGGGCTCGGTGATGCGGCTGGGGGATCGACCGGTCGTCCAGACCGCGATCATCCCGACCGGCTCCATCGCACTCGATGTCGCACTCGGCATCGGCGGCCTGCCGCGCGGTCGGGTGGTCGAGATCTACGGCCCGGAGTCCAGCGGCAAGACCACGGTGGCGCTGCACTCGGTGGCCAGCGCCCAGCGGCTCGGCGGCATCGCGGCCTTCATCGATGCCGAGCACGCGCTCGACCCGGAATACGCGAAGGCCCTCGGGGTCGACACCGATGCGATGCTGGTGTCCCAGCCGGACACCGGCGAGCAGGCGCTGGAGATCGCGGACATGCTGATCCGCTCCGGCGCGATCGACATCATCGTGATCGACTCGGTGGCGGCCCTGGTGCCGCGCGCCGAGATCGAGGGCGAGATGGGCGACAGCCACGTGGGTCTCCAGGCCCGGCTGATGAGCCAGGCGCTGCGGAAGATCACCGGTGTGCTCAGCAACACGGGCACCACGGCGATCTTCATCAACCAGCTCCGGGAGAAGATCGGCGTGATGTTCGGCAGCCCGGAGACCACCACCGGTGGTCGGGCGCTGAAGTTCTACGCCTCGGTCCGCCTCGACGTGCGGCGCATCGAGAGCCTCAAGGACGGCACCGACGTGGTCGGTAACCGCACCCGGGTCAAGGTCGTGAAGAACAAGGTCGCGGCGCCGTTCAAGCAGGCCGAGTTCGACATCATGTACGGCAAGGGCATCTCGCGTGAGGGCTCGCTGATCGACGTCGGCGTGGAGCAGGCGATCATCCGCAAGTCCGGCGCCTGGTACACCTACGACGGCGACCAGCTCGGCCAGGGCAAGGAGAAGGCCCGGGAGTTCCTCAAGGAAAACCCGGACGTGGCGGCCGAGATCGAGAAGAAGATCCTGGAGAAGCTCGGCGTCGGGAGCGGCGCGGCGGGCGACGCCGCCGGTGGCCCGGAGTTGCCGCCGGTCGACTTCTGATCGGTCGCTGACCAGTGGCAGGAAGACGCGCCCGGACGGGGCGGGGCTGGGATGCCAGCCCGCCCCGGGCGGGTGACACCGACACGACTGCGCCCCAGCCCCGACGGGGCCGACGCGACCGCGCCGATCCGGCGACCGACCCGGAGGCCGGCGGGCAGGCCCCGCCCCGGGACGAGGCCGAGGTGGCAAGGGAGATCTGCCTGCGCCAGCTCGCCGTGCGCCCGCGTACCCGCGCCGAGCTGGCCGGGGCGCTGGCCAAGCGGGAGATCTCCGAGGAGGTCTCCGCGCAGGTGCTCGACCGGTACGACGAGGTCGGCATCATCGACGACGCCGCCTTCGCCCGGGCCTGGGTGTCCAGCCGGCACTCCGGCCGGGGCCTGGCCCGCCGGGCGCTCGCCAACGAGCTGCGCCAGCGAGGCGTGGACGGTGAGGTGGCCAGCGAGGCGCTCGGCGAGATCGACGAGGAGACCGAGGCCGAGACGGCCCGGGCGCTGGTCGAGCGGAAGCTGCGCACGGCCCGGGGGGAGCCCGACGCGGTGTTCCGCCGGCTTGTCGGCATGCTCGCCCGTAAGGGATACCCGCCCGGTGTGGCGATCCGGGCGGTGAAGGACGCGCTCGCCGCGCAGAGCGCTGAGGCGGCCGAGTTCGCCGACCGGATCGACGCCGACGCGCTCGCCGACGCGGAGGGCGACATCGACCGGGGTGAGCGTCCTCTCGACTGAACGATCGGGGATGCGTGCCTGCCCCGGCGACGGCGATCCCCGATTCCGCTGCCCGAGGCGTACGAGCGGAAGGCGAGTCGATGCTGAAGGCGTGTCTCAACGGCGGGCGGAGCAGGGCGGAGCATCCCGCGGTGCCCCTCACGCCGGCCGAGCTGGTCGCCGACGCGGCCCACTGCGCCGCGCTCGGGGTCGCAGCGGTGCACGTGCACCCGCGTGACGCCACCGGCGCGGAGTCGCTCGCCCCGGCGACGGTCGCCGCGGCGGTCGCGGCGCTGCGCGCCGCCTGTCCCGGGCTGCCGGTCGGCGTGAGCACCGGCGCGTGGGTCGAGCCGGACCCGGCCGCCCGGGTGGAGGCGGTGCGGGCCTGGCGGGTGCTGCCCGACTTCGCCTCGGTCAACGCGCACGAGGCCGGCGCGGAGCAGGTGGCGGCGGCGTTGGTCGAGCGGGGCGTTGCCGTCGAGGCCGGCGTCTGGACTCTCGACGCCCTCCGGGCGTACCGGGGCTGGCGGGTGCCGGTCCTGCGGGTCCTGGTCGAGTGCATGGCCCCGGCGTCGGCCGACGCGCTGGCCGACGTGGCCCGGATCCTCGCCGCCCTGCCTCCCGAAAGCCCGCCGGTGCTGCTGCACGCCGAAGGGCCGGCCGTGTGGTCGGTGCTTGCGGAGGCGGTCGGTCGCGGGCTCGACACCAGGATCGGGCTGGAGGACACCCTCCTGCTGCCGGATGGCGCCCCGGCCGCAGGCAACGCCGCGCTGGTCGCTGCGGCCGTGGCGCGGGGTGCCCACTGAGCAGCGCCGACGCCCCTGACGGCCGGCCCGCCCCGCCACCTTTGTCCGGTGCTGTCCGCTGCTGGATCAGCATTCGGTGACCCCGCTGCTTCGCTCCGTTCGGGGGGTTTGATCATGAGTCCTTGACCAGACGCCCTCTGGAGACCTAGCCTCGCCATACAGGCTCACATTGCCCGACCAGCGCAGGCTAAGCGCACAACATAGATCGCGTAACAGAACAGCATCACTTTTGGCCGGCTCGCCGGCTGCGGTGTCAGCTCCAGCCAGGCCGGTCCGGAGCTGATGCGACAACTGCACCCGGCCGCCGACGGTGCCACGGGCACCGCCGGCGGACAGAGCTACCCCACGGCCAGCCGCTCAGGTCGGGCGTCTCAGAGTCGCAGCGTACGTGCCCACCGGCACGGTCGCTGCGGCGTCGACGTTCAGGGGAGGCGGCCATGGCGGGGCGGCACAGGTTCACCGGTGGTCCCGACAGGGCGACCGTCGGTCGCGGCACACCGGCCGGCGGCGAGATCGGCGGCGCCGCCGCACGCACCGACTTCCGGCCCGGCCAGGTGAGGGGCTCCCGAGCCGGGGGCACCCGCTTCGGGGTCCGTCGGCCGGACCCGGCCCGGCGGCTCGTGCCGGCCCGCATCGAAGTGGCGGCCCGGCCGTGAACGCCTTCGACGTCGTCCTCCTCACGGTGGTCCTGGTCCTGGTCCTGGTCGTCGTTGGGGCGGTGCTGGTGGGGCTGCGGACGATGCGCCGGATCGGCGCCGCGCCTCGGCCCGAGGATCCGGCCTTCATCGCCGAGAAGGACCGCCAGGAGCAGTCCCTCGCCGCCCTGCGCACCGCCGCCGACGAGGCGAACAGCACCATCGACGTGGCCAAGTCCGCCGCCTCTGCGGCCCGCGCCGAAGCCGCCGCCGCCAAGGCCGAGGCGAAGGCCGCCCGGGCCGAGGCCCGCCGCGTGCTCGACGACGCCCGCGGCGAGGCGGACACCGTGCTGGAGCGGGCCCACCGGCAGGCCGAGGCGGACGCCGAGCAGCTACGCACGACGGCCCGGCGCAGCGGCGAACGCGAGGTGGCGGTGCTCGCCGCGACCACCCGGGAGCAGGCCGCCGAGGTTGAACGGCGGGCCGCCCGGATGGACGAGCGGGAGCGGATGCACACCGAGGAGGTGGAGCGGCTGGCCGCCCGGGAGCGGCAGCTCACCGCCGCCAGCGCCGCGCTGGCCGCCCGCGACTCCGCCCTGGCTGAGCGGGAGCGGGCGGTGACCGAGGCGGAGGAGCAGCGTCGACGGGAGTTGGAGCGCATCGCAGGGCTGACCGCCGATGCCGCCCGCACCGAGTTGATCGAGGTGATCGAGACCCAGGCCAAGCGGGAGGCTGCGCTGCTGGTTCGGGACATCGAGGCCGAGGCCCGCGGCACCGCCGAGCAGCGCGCCCGGCACATCGTGGTGGACGCCATCCAGCGGGTGGCCAGCGAGCAGACCGCAGAGAGCGTGGTCAGCGTCCTGCACCTGCCCGGGGACGAGATGAAGGGGCGGATCATCGGCCGGGAGGGGCGCAACATCCGCGCCTTCGAGTCGGTCACCGGGGTCAACCTGATCATCGACGACACCCCCGAGGCGGTGCTGCTCTCCTGCTTCGACCCGGTCCGCCGGGAGGTCGGCCGGCTCACCCTCGAGAAGCTGGTGCTCGACGGCCGGATTCACCCGCACCGGATCGAGGAGGTCTACGACCTGGCCCGGCAGGAGGTGGAGCAGCTCTGCCACCGGGCCGCCGAGGACGCCCTCGTCGAGGTCGGCATCACCGAGATCCATCCCGAGCTGGTCACCCTGCTCGGTCGGCTGCGCTATCGCACCTCCTACGGGCAGAACGTGCTCAAGCACCTGGTGGAGACCGCACACATCGCCGGGATCATGGCCGCCGAGCTGCGGCTGGACGTGCCGACGGTCAAGCGTTCGGCGTTCCTGCACGACATCGGCAAGGCGCTCACCCACGAGGTGGAGGGCAGCCACGCCATCATCGGCGCCGATCTGGCCCGCAAGTACGGCGAGAGCGAGGACGTCGTCCACGCCATCGAGGCGCACCACAACGAGGTGCCGCCGCAGACCGTCGAGGCCGTCCTCACCCAGGCCTCCGACGCCTGCTCCGGCGGGCGGCCGGGGGCGCGGCGGGAGAGCCTGGAGGCGTACGTCAAGCGGCTGGAACGGATCGAGGAGATCGCGGCCGGGAAGATCGGTGTGGAGAAGGTCTTCGCCATGCAGGCGGGCCGGGAGATCCGGGTGATGGTCAAGCCCGACGACATCGACGACATCGGCGCGGCGGTCCTCGCGCGGGACGTGGCCAAGCAGATCGAGGAGGAGCTGACCTATCCGGGTCAGATCCGGGTCACGGTGGTGCGCGAGTCCCGGGTCACCGAGATCGCCCGCTGACGGACGCAACGCGAAAGGGCCGGCCCGATCTCGTCGGGCCGGCCCTTTCGTCGTCAGGTGAGATCAGGCTCCGCCGGTGCCCTCGGCCTGTGAGGCGAGCGCCGCCGGGGGCGGGTTCTGGGCCGGGGTGCCGGCGGTCTTGCGACCGCGGGCGAGTCGCCGCTGGACGTACTGGGCCAGCTTCGACAGCGAGTAGTTCACCAGGATGAACAGCACCGCGATCACGACGTAGACCTGGATCGGGTTGTCCAGCACGCCGATGATCTGCTTGCCGATGGTCAGGGTCTCCTCGTAGCTGATGATGAAGCCCAGCGAGGTGTCCTTGAGCACCACGACGAGCTGGCTGATCAGCGCCGGCAGCATGATCCGGAACGCCTGCGGCAGCAGGATCATCCGGGTGGTCTGCATCGGGGAGAGCCCGATCGCGGCCGCCGCCTCTCCCTGCCCGCCGGGCAGGCCCTCCATGCCGGAGCGGAGGATCTCGGCGATCACCACTGAGTTGTAGATGGTCAGGCCGATGACCAGGTACCACAGCCTGTCGAGCGAGATGCCGAACTCGGGGAAGCCGCGGGCCACGAAGAAGATCGTGATGACCACGGGCAGGCCCCGGAACACCTCGACGAAGACCCGGGTGACCGCCGACAGCAGCACGCTCAGCCCACGCAGCAGGTACCCCAGCGGGGTGGCGACCCCGGTGAACCGGCGGCGGGTCAGGCTCTTGAGCTGGATCCGTAGCAGCGCGAGCAGCGTGCCGACCACAAGCGAGCCGGCGATCGCCAGGACGGCGGCGGTCAGGGTGTTCTTGAAGCCGACGCCGATCCGGTCCCAGACCAGCGAGAAGTTCTCGTTGGAGGGGTCGATCAGCGGACCCCAGAGTTCCATCGTGAACTGGCCCTTGGTGTCCAGCGGGCGGTATACCAGGAAGTACGCGCCCACGAGCAGCACCACTGTTGCCAGCAGGCTGCCGATCAGGGTGATCCGGCGCTGCCGGGGGCCGGGGACGTCGTAGAGCACGCTCTGCTGGCTCATCGGGCCACCGCCTGCCGCTTCTCGATCCGGTCGAGGAGCGCGCCGAGCGGAACAGTCATGATCAGGTATCCGATCGAGATGCCGATGGCGACCGGGATGAAGGCGTAGCCCTCGGCCGAGGTCAGCTGGTCGGCCGTCTGGGACAGATCACCGACGACGCCGAAGAAGCCGACCAGGGCCGAGTTCTTGATCATCGCGATGATCACCGAGCCGAGCGGCACCACCGAGGCTTTCCAGGACTGGGGCAGCACCACGAACCGCAGGTTCTGGCCGAAGGTGAGGCCCAGCGACCGGGCCGCCTCCGCCTGGCCGGCGGGGACGGCGTTCACCCCGGAGCGCAACGCCTCGCAGACGAACGCGGCGGTGTAGAGCACCAGCGCGATCAGCGCGAAGCGAAAGTACGGCAGATCCGTGTCGAGCCGGCTGAACACGGCGTCCAGGCCGGGGATGCGGAGGAAGTCCGCGTTGGAGCCGAGCGCCGGCAGGCCGAACGCGGCGAAGAACATCACCACGGTCAGCGGCATGTTCCGGAAAACGTTGACGTAGCCGGTGCCGAGCGCCCGCAGCGGCGGCACCGGGGAGATCCGCAGCACCGCCACGACGGCACCCAGGATCAGGGCACCGATCGCGGCGAGCACGCAGATCTGGAGGGTGAGCCAAAAACCACCCGCGAAGACGTCGAACTTGTCGATGAGCACACTCACGGGCCGGTTTTCCTCTCCACCCTCCAGATCAGCGGGTCAGCTCAGTAGCGGTTGACGGTCGGCGCGGCGCCCAGCTCGGCGCCGAACTTGCCGGCGGTGTCGTCCCAGGCCTTCTTCCAGCTGCCGTCCGCGAACGCCTTGTCCAGCGTGTCGTTGATGAAGTTGCGGAAGGCGGTGTCGTCCTTCTTCACCCCGAGGCCGTACGGCTCCTTGGTGAAGTTCTCGCCGGCGAGCTTGAACGAGGCCTCGTCCTTGGCGATGTAGCCGAGCAGGATCACGTTGTCGGTGGTGACGGCGTCGACCTGCCCGCCCTTGAGGGCGTCGCGGCACTTGTCGTAGGTGTCGAAGAGCACCAGCTGGGCGGCGACGTCCTTGACGTGCTTCTTGATCTCCTCGGCCGGGGTGGAGCCGGTGACCGAGCAGACCTTCTTGGTGCCGTCCTTGAAGGAGTCCGGGCCGGTGATCGCGGCGTCGTCCTTCTTCACCATGATGTTCTGCCCGGCCTCGTAGTACGGCCCGGCGAACGCGATGCGCTCCTTGCGCTTGTCGTTGATGGTGTAGGTCGCGGCGACCAGGTCGACCGTGCCGTTCACGATCACGTCTTCGCGAACCTTCGAGGGGGCCTCGCTCCACTCGATCTTGTCCGCGGGGATGCCCAGCGCCTTGACGATGATCTTCGCGACCTCGACGTCGAAGCCCTCCGGCTTGCCAGACAGGCCCTTCTGGCCGAAGCCGGGCTGGTCGAACTTCGTGCCGATCTTGATCTTCTGAGCCTTGTTGAGCCGTTCCATCGTGCTGCCGGCGGCGAAGGACTTGCCGTCCGCTCCGGTGCCCTCCTCGGCGTCGTCACCGCAGGCGGTGACTCCGAGGGACAGGGCGGCGACTGCGGCGAGCGCCGCGACGCGCGTGAAACGCATACTTTTCTCCTAATTCGACGGAGCCCGCCGGGGGACGACGCGCTCCACGGACGGACGCCTAGTGCGTCAGGATCTTCGACAGGAAGTCCCTGGCGCGCTCACTGCGCGGGTTGGCGAAGAACTCAGCCGGGGGAGCGTCCTCGACGAGCTGGCCGTCGGCCATGAAGATGACCCGCTTCGCCGCGTGCCGGGCGAAGCCCATCTCGTGGGTGACCACCACCATGGTCATGCCCTCACGGGCCAGCGAGGTCATCACGTCCAGCACCTCGCCCACCATCTCCGGGTCCAGCGCGCTGGTCGGCTCGTCGAAGAGCATCGCCTTGGGCTGCATGGCCAGCGCGCGGGCGATCGCCACCCGCTGCTGCTGGCCGCCGGAGAGCTGGGCCGGGAACTTGTCTGCCTGGTTGGCGATGCCCACCCGGTCCAGCAGGGCCAGGCCGCGCTCGCGCGCGCTCGCCGCCTTCTCCTTGCGGACCTTGATCGGGCCGAGGGTGACGTTCTCCAGGATGGTCTTGTGCGCGAAGAGGTTGAACGACTGGAACACCATGCCGACCTCGCTGCGCAGCTTCGCCAGGGCCTTGCCCTCGGCCGGCAGCGGCTGGCCGTCGAAGGTGATGGTGCCGGAGCTGATCGGCTCCAGGCGGTTGATCGCCCGGCACAACGTCGACTTTCCGGAGCCGGACGGGCCGATCACCACGACCACCTCGCCCTTGTCGACGGAGAGCGAGACGTTGTCCAGCACGTGCAGGGGACCGAACCACTTGTTGACCGAGTCCAGCACGATGAGCGGTTCGCCCGTCGTCACGTCGTTCACCGTCCCTGTCGTCGCGCGCGCCAGCGGGTCGGATGACCCCCGGTTGGGCCACTGTAGGCGGGCTGACATGGCGTAACGCAACTCATCTGGTCACGGTGCGGTAACACCGGTAACGATCCGCGCCGGGAGTCCGAATTCCGTCCCGATCCGGCCCGTCCGATGGCGTCGGGCGCGTTACGCGGAGACGATGGGGAGATGACCGAACCGGTGCGTCTGACCGATTACGCCCGCGGTGGCGGGTGTGCCTGCAAGATTCCTCCCGGTGAGTTGGAGACGATGGTCGCCGGCCTTGGCCCCGCCAGCGGCACCGCCGAGCTGCTGGTCGGCCTCGAGCACGGCGACGACGCCGCAGTGGTCCGCCTCGACGAGCGAACCGGCCTGGTCACCACCGCCGACTTCTTCACCCCGGTCGTCGACGACGCGTACGACTGGGGGCGGATCGCCGCCGCGAACGCGCTCTCCGACGTGTACGCCATGGGTGGCACCCCGCTCGTCGCGATCAACCTGCTCTGCTGGCCCCGGGAGCGGCTGCCGATCGAGCTGGCCGGGGAGGTGTTGCGCGGCGGCCAGGACGTGGCCCGGGAGGCCGGCTGCCACCTGGCCGGCGGGCACAGCGTCGACGACGACGGCCCGAAGTACGGCCTCGCGGTCACCGGCGTGGTCCGGCCCGAGGAGCTGATCACGTTGGACGCCGGCCGGGCCGGGCTGCCGCTGTCGCTGACCAAGCCGCTCGGCGTGGGGGTGCTCAACACCCGGCACAAGGCGACCGGGGAGCGGTTCGCCGAGGCGGTCGCCTCGATGGTGGCGCTGAACCGGGACGCCGCCTGCGCGGCGGTCGCCGCCGGGGTCCGCTGCGGCACCGACGTGACCGGCTTCGGGCTGCTCGGGCACGCCTCGAAGCTGGCCCGGGCCAGCCGGCTCACGGTGGCCATCGACGCCGCCCGGGTGCCGTACCTGCCGGGCGCGCGGGAGGCCGTGCGCGACGGGTATGTCAGCGGCGGCACCCGCCGCAACCTGGACTGGGTCACCCCGTGGACGGACTTCGGCGCGGCCGGCGCGGCAGAGCGGCTGCTGCTGGCCGACGCGCAGACCTCGGGCGGGTTGCTCGTCGCCGGTGAGCTGCCGGGGGCCACGGTGATCGGGGAGCTGCTGCCGCGTGGCGAGCACCTGGTGGTCGTGCGCTGAGGCGTGGGGGCCTGCGCCCCGGCCACCGTACCCGATAAACTGTCATCTTCCCGCCACTCTGCGCAGGGGCGGGTTAGGAAATTTGGCACGGAATGGTCACAGACCGGTAACTTGCGCCCGGCTGGTGTCAAATGCCCTCCACCATCGTCATTAAGGCCCGATCCGGAGGCCGGTGGGACGAACGCAGCGAGGAGGCGGCATGACCGAGCTGTGGAACTGGAGAATCGACGGGGTACCCCCGGTGGAGGTCTACCCGGCGCTGGCCGAGGCCCTGGGTCGGGTGGTGATGCCGCTCGCGGTGGCCGACCCCGCGCGGCTGCCCGCGTACGCGGTGATCTGCGACGTCTGGCAGTCGCCGGGGGAGTTCGGCACGATCGTGGACTGTTACGGGGTGCCCGAGAGTCTGTCCGAGTTGCCCGGCATCGCCGCGTTGGCCCGGCTGCTGGGCCGCAACTGCCTGCTGCGCGACGACACTCTCGACGCCGGCCGGCACCTGCTGGTCGCGCCGGACGGCACGATCCGTCCGGTGCACTTCGACGTCGCCGAGACCGACGACGGCGAGGTGCTGAGCAACCAGCGCCTCTGCACCCTGGAGCACCCTGGCTGCCGGGGCTGGTCCCGGTGCCACCGCTCCCGGTGGGCTCCGGACTCGGTCCTCCCGGCCCGGGCCGCCGCCTGACCGGCCGGGCCCCGGCGTTGCGGCCGGTCCCGGCCCGCGACGTTGCGGCCCGGGCGGGAGCGATGGCGTTGTGCGGCCCGGGCGGGCGGACGGCCCTGCCCGGCACAGCCCGGCCGGGGCGGGGCGGGGCGGGGCCGTCCGGCTCAGCCCTGGGCGGCCGGCTGCTGGCCCCCGCCGCGGACCACCAACTGGTCCAGCAGGGTGGCGGTGGCCTCGGCGACGGCGGCCACCGCCGCGTCGAACGCCGCCGCGTTGTAGGCGGCCGGTGCGCGGAATCCGGAGATCTTTCGGACGTACTGCAACGCCGCCGCCTCGATGTCGGCCTGGGACACCTCCGGCACGTACGGCTCACGCAACGTCTTGATGCTTCGGCACACGGCTCCTCCTCGTTCGGGTTGATCGGCTCGATACGGATACGCTGTCCGGGTCATGACTACCGCAGCCGCGGGCAGCCCGCGCACCTACGAGGTGCGCACGTACGGCTGCCAGATGAACGTGCACGACTCCGAGCGCATCTCCGGCCTGATGGAACAGGCTGGCTACGTGCGCGCCGCCGACACCGCAGGCAACCCGGACGTGGTGGTGTTCAACACCTGCGCCGTCCGGGAGAACGCCGACAACCGGCTCTACGGCAACCTGGGTCATCTGCGCCCCGTGAAGGACAAGCATCCGGGGATGCAGATCGCCGTCGGCGGCTGCCTCGCCCAGAAGGACCGCGGCGACATCGTCCGCAAGGCTCCCTGGGTGGACGTGGTCTTCGGCACGCACAACATCGGCTCGTTGCCGGTGCTGCTGGAGCGCGCCCGGCACAACGCCGCCGCCGAGGTGGAGATCCTCGAATCCCTCGACGTCTTCCCCTCGACGTTGCCGACCCGACGCGAGTCGACGTACGCCGGCTGGGTGTCGATCTCGGTGGGCTGCAACAACACCTGCACGTTCTGCATCGTGCCCGCCCTGCGCGGCAAGGAGAAGGACCGCCGTCCCGGCGACATCCTCTCCGAGGTCCGCACCCTGGTCGACTCCGGTGTGCTGGAGGTGACCCTGCTCGGGCAGAACGTCAACTCCTACGGGGTGGATTTCGGCGACGCCGGCGAGCCGAACTGGAAGCGCGGTGGCGGCCGGTCGGCCTTCGCCGAGCTGCTGCGCGCCTGCGGGGACATCGACGGGCTGGAGCGGGTCCGGTTCACCAGCCCGCACCCGAAGGACTTCACCGACGACGTGATCGCCGCGATGGCCGAGACCCCGAACGTCTGCCACTCGCTGCACATGCCGTTGCAGTCCGGCTCCGACGACGTGCTGAGGGCGATGCGTCGCTCGTACCGGTCCGACCGTTACCTGGGAATCATCGAGAAGGTGCGGGCGGCGATGCCGGACGCGGCGATCACCACCGACATCATCGTCGGCTTTCCCGGCGAGACCGAGGCGGACTTCCAGCGCACCCTGGACGTGGTCCGGGCGGCCCGGTTCTCCTCGGCGTTCACCTTCCAGTACTCGAAGCGCCCCGGCACCCCGGCCGCGACGATGGACGGCCAGATCCCCAAGCAGGTGGTCCAGGAGCGCTACGAGCGGCTGATCGCCTGCGTGGAGGAGATCTCCTGGGCAGAGAACAAGAAGCTGGTCGGCGAGACCGTCGAGGTGCTGGTCGCCGTCGGCGAGGGCCGCAAGGACGTGCGCACCGGCCGGTTGTCCGGCCGGGCCCGCGACGGCCGCCTGGCGCACTTCGACGCGGGCTCCCTCGCGGGGCAGATCCGTCCCGGGGACATCGTGCACACCACCGTCACGTACGCCGCCCCGCACCACCTCAACGCCGACGGTGAGCCGCTGGCGCACCGGCGGACCCGGGCCGGCGACGCGGCCGAGGCGGGACGCTCTCCGCGTACCCCCGGGGTGTTGCTCGGGCTGCCCACGATCGGTGCGCCGGCCGCGGCGGCTGCGCCGACGACGGGCTGCGCCGCCCACTGACGTCGATCGGGGCCCGCCGGCGCGGCGGGCCCCGACCAGCTTGGCGACGGTCAGACCGTGATCCGGCCGGCGCCCGCCCCGCCCGTCACGATCGACTTGACGCTGCTGGCGCTGTCGAGGGTGTACGAGTACGGGATGCTCTTCACGCTGCCGCCGGTCTGGCCGCCACCGGAGCCGACGAGGTGGTTGTTCCGGGCGACCAGGGTGCCGGGCCCGGAGTCGCCCTCACCCAGGTGGTACGGGTCCTTGACGCCGTCGAAGTAGTTGCCCTCGACGAGCACGCCGGCACCCTCGGTGGAGGCCACGCCGTAGCCGCTGTTCTTGTAGTAGTAGTTGTTGTAGACGTGCACCGGGTTGCCGAAGCGGACCCGGGGGTGGCGCTGGGTGCTCGCGTCGAACCAGTTGTGGTGGTAGGTCACCCGCAGGTGCCCGGTGTCCTGGCTGGCGTTGTCGTCGCTGTGGCCGAGCAGCATCGACTTGTCGTGGCTGTACACCCGGTTCCACGACACGGTGATGAAGTCCGAGCCCCGCTTGATGTCGACGGCACCGTCGTAGCCGTTGGTGAAGGTGTTGTGGTCGATCCAGAGGTTGGTGGCGGACTCCTGCACGTTGATCGCGTCGTCGTTCCAGTTCTTGAAGGTGATGTTCCGGATGATGACGTTGCGGTCGCCGTTGATGTTGAGTCCGCAGCCGGAGATGGTCGCGCCCGGGTTGCCGAGGATGGTCTTGTTCGACCTGACCCGCAGCATGCCGGAGCAGGTGATGGTGCCGGAGACCCGGATGACCGCCGCGCTGCTGGAGCCGACCGCGCTGGTCAGCGCGGAGGCGCTGGTGACCGTGGTGGTCGGGGCGCTGCCGCCGCCGGTGGTGCCGCCGTTCTGGGTGGCCCAGCCGACCAGGTCGGTCGGCCCGGCCGACGCGGGCCCGGTGGCGGCGGTGAGGGCCCCGGCGACGAGCACGGAGGCGGTCGCCGCCGCGGCGAGCAGGGTCGTACGACGTCGTGATGCGATGCGCATGGTGCTTCCCTTCGGTGGTTGCGGGGTTCGCGGACCGTCGGCCGAGCGCCTGGCGCCGTGCCCGGCGGCGCCGGGAGTCGGCCGGGGACGGTGGCCCGTGTCCCTGCCGGTGTGGACTGTGTTGAAGCGAGAAGCGGCTCCCGAACGGCGTTACCGACGGAGTCAGGTAAGCGCTTTCCTGATAAAAACACAGACCGCCATCGATGTAAAGCCCTGCCCCCACCCGCACCCACCCCCGCACACCAGGCCCCCAGGCCCCCAGGCCCGGTGATCATGAAGTTGGCGTGGGTGCGTCCGGCGTGTCGCGACACTAACTCCATGATCACCGAAGCGGAGGCGGAGGTGGGTACGACGGGAGCCCCCGGTCCCGTGCGGGACCGGGGGCTCCCGGAACGGCTCAGCTCAGCCGGCTCGCTCGGCCAACTGGAGGAACTGGCGCTTCGAGGCGAGCGCCTGCTCGGCGTCCTTGATCCGCCGGGCGTCCCCGGCGGCCCGGGCCCGGGCCAGCCGCTCCTCGGCCTCGGCCACCTGCGACCGCATCTGGGCCAGCAGCGGGTTGTCCTCCTTGGTGGTCCGCCGCCACGCGGAGTCCATCACCTCGCGGACCTTGTCGTCGATTCCCCGCAGCCGCCGCTCCAACCCGGCCGCGGCCTCCCGCGGCACCCGGCCGGCCTCGTGCCACTGCGCCTGGATCTCCCGGAGCTTGGCCTGGGCGCCCTTCGGGTCGGCGTTGACGTCGAGCGCCTCCGCCTCGGCGAGCAGCGCCTGCTTGCGCTCCAGGCTGGCCCGCTGCTCGTTGTCCCGGGCCGAGAAGACCTCGCTGCGCCGGGTGAAGAAGGCGTCCTGGGCTGCGCGGAACCGTTCCCAGAGCTTCTGCTCGGCCTCCTTCGAGGCGCGCGGGGCGGACTTCCACTGGGTCATCAGGTCCCTGAGCTGGTTGGCGGTGTCCGCCCACTCGCCGGAGTCCTTCAGCTTCTCCGCCTCGGCGACCAGATCCTCCTTGACCTGCTGGGCCTGCTTGCGCTGCGAGTCCAGCGAGGCGAAGTGGGCGCCCCGGCGGCGGGTGAAGCCGTCCCGCGCGGCGGCGAAGCGCTTCCACAGCTCACCGTCGGCCTTCTTGTCGACCCCGCGAATGGCCTTCCACTCGTCGAGGATCTCCTTGAGCCGGTCCCCGGCGGTCTTCCAGCCGGTCGACTCGGCGGCCAACTGCTCCGCCTCCTCCACCAGGGCGGTCTTGCGGGCCAGGGCCTCGACCCGGGCCGCTTCCTTGGCGGCGCGGGCCTCCCCGGCCTTCTCCTCGGCCACCACGGCAAGCTTGTCCAGCCGTGCCGACAGTGTGTCGATGTCGCCGACCACATGCGCCTCGGCCAGGGAGGCGCGGATCCGGCGAACCGTCGTCAACGAGTGGCCGGCGTCCGCCGCGCCGGACTTGAGCCGTGCCTCGGTCAGGTCCACCTCCGTGACCAGGTCTGCGAAGCGGCGTGCGAAGTGGGCCAGCCCCTCCTCCGGTGCGCCCGCCTGCCAGGATCCGACCACCCGCTCGCCCTCGGCGGTCTTGACGTACACGGTGCCGTCCGCATCCACCCGTCCGAAGGCCGTCCAGTCGCTCATGTGCCCATCCTCGATCTCCCGGCGTCGACGGGACGAACCCGCGACCGCCGCCACGGCGCAGCCAAGTTACTCACGGCATTGTCACAGGTCCGACCCCGTCCGCGTCGACCGCCTGTCGTCGACCGTGACCATACGGTGTCCTAGGCCCCGGATGACCGGATCGGCGCGGGGACGTATCGGCGGGTCCGGCTACGGTGAACGGGTGCCTCTGGTCGCCGCCGCAGTCTGCCCCCACCCGCCCCTGCTCGTGCCGGAAGTGGCCGGTGCCGCCGCCCGGGAGCTGGACGACCTCCGTGCCGCCTGCGACGCGGCGCTGGCCCGGCTGCTCGCCGCCGGGCCGGAGCTGATCCTGCTGGTGGGAGGGGGGCCGGAGACCGTCTCCTTCCGGTCCGCCGACCACGGCTCGCTGCGGGCGTACGGGGTGGACCGGGATGTGCGGCTGTGGAAGGTCAACTGCGCCGGAAGCGAGCGCCTCCCGCTGAGCCTGACGATCGGCGCCTGGCTCGTCGGCCGCTCCGGCACCGATCTGCCCCGGTTCGCGCACGCGGTGGCCGCCGACGCCTCCCCGGCGCAGTGCGCCCGGCTCGGCGCCGAACTGGTCGAGGCCGCCGAGCACCGGGTGGCGCTGCTGGTGTTGGGGGACGGGTCGGCGTGCCGGGGCCGGCAGGCGCCCGGATACGACGACCCACGCGCGCCGGCGTACGACGAGGGGGTGGCCCGGGCCCTGGCCGACGCGGACGCCGAGGCCCTGCTCGGCCTGGACCCGACGCTCTCGGCGGAGCTGAGGGTCGCCGGACGCGCGCCCTGGCAGGTGCTGGCCGGCGCGGCCGCCGCCGGCGGCACCTGGCGCGGGGAGCTGGGCCACCACGAGGCGCCCTACGGCGTCGCCTACCTCGTGGCGAACTGGGAGCTGGCGTGAACGTGCCGGACGCGGGCGCCGCCGGGCGCGGCACGGTCGTGGCGGTCGTCGGGCCGACCGCCGCCGGAAAGTCGGCGCTGAGCCTCGCCCTCGCCCAGGCACTCGGCGGCGAGGTGGTCAACGCCGACTCGATGCAGCTCTACCGGGGCCTGGACATCGGCACCGCGAAGCTCACCCCGGCCGAGCGGAACGACGTACCACACCACCTGCTCGACATCTGGGAGGTCACCGAGCCGGCCAGTGTCGCCGAGTACCAGCGGCTGGCCCGCGCGGCGGTCGACGACATCCTGGCCCGGGGGCGGGTGCCGCTGTTGGTCGGCGGCTCCGGGCTGTACGTGCGGGCGGTGCTGGAGCGGTTCGAGTTCCCCGGCACCGACCCGGCGGTGCGCGGGCGGCTGGAGGCGGAGCTGGCCGAGACCGGCCCGGCCCCCCTGTACGCGCGGCTGCGCGCCGCGGACCCGGTCGCCGCCGACGGCATCCTGCCCGGCAACGGCCGGCGGATCGTCCGCGCCCTGGAGGTGATCGAGCTGACCGGGGCACCGTTCACCGCGTCCCTGCCCGAACCCACCCCGTACTACCCGTCGGTGCAGCTCGGCGTCGACCTGGACACCGCCGCGCTGGACGAGCGGATCGCGCTGCGGGTGGACCGGATGTGGGCCGACGGCCTGGTCGCCGAGACCCGGGAGCTGGTCGGGCGCGGCCTGCCCGAGGGGCGCACGGCCAGCCGGGCGCTCGGCTACCAGCAGGTGCTGCGCCTTGTCGCCGGCGAGTTGACCGAGGCCGAGGCGCGCGACGAGACGGTTCGGGCCACCCGGCGCTTCGTCCGCCGGCAGCGCTCCTGGTTCCGGCGCGACCCGCGGATCCACTGGCTGGATGCGGCCGCCCCGGACCTGATCGCCGACGCCCTGCGACTCGTCCCCGCCGCTGCGCGATGATGGGGGCGTGGAGTTCACCAAGGGGCACGGCACCGGCAACGACTTCGTCATCCTTCCCGACCCGGACGGCGCGCTCGAGCTGACACCGGAGCTGGTCGCCGCGCTCTGCGACCGACGGCGGGGTCTCGGTGCGGACGGCGTCCTGCGGGTGGTGCGGGCCGCCAAGCACCCGGAGGGCGCCGGGCAGGCCGGTGACGCCGAATGGTTCATGGACTACTGGAACTCCGACGGGTCGTTCGCCGAGATGTGCGGCAACGGCGCCCGGGTCTTCGTCCGCTACCTGGTGGAGACCGGGCTGGCCACGCCGACCGGCGGGGCGCTGCCGGTGGCCACCCGCTCCGGCCTCGTGCGGGCCCGGGTCTCCGGCGACGTCATCGATGTCGAGATGCGCCGCCCCCGGCTGTACGGGATGGCGACCGCCACCCTGGGCGGGCTGACCCTTCCCGGCGTGGCGGTGGACGTCGGCAACCCGCACCTGGTCTGCGCGCTCCCCGGCGGCCTGAACCTGAGCGGCCTGGACCTGACCCGGGCGCCGGAGTTCGACTCCGCGATCTTCCCGGCCGGCGCGAACGTCGAGTTCACCGCGCCGGGTGCGCCGGTGGACGGGACCGACGGGCACGTGCTGATGCGGGTCTACGAGCGTGGGTCGGCGGAGACCCTCTCCTGCGGCACCGGCGCCTGCGCGGTCGCCGCAGTGGTCCTGCGCGACGCCGGCCGGGATACCGGCACGGTGACCGTGGACGTCCCCGGCGGCCGCCTCACGGTGACCGTCACCGAGGACTCCTGCTGGCTGGCCGGCCCCGCCGTCCTGATCGCCGCCGGCATCCTCGACCCGGCTGCGCTCACCCGCTGACCCTGCCGGGCACGTCGATCCCGACACAGCCTCCTGATCGCCGGGGCGGCGGGGTCAGGGGGTGGCGGGGTCAGGGGTTGGCGCTGGCGGCGGCGGCGATCTCCGGCAGGTCGGCCGGGCCCGGGTCGGCGGCGGGGGGTGGGGCCGGGGACTGGGCGGCGGCGCGGACGGCGGCGGCGACCGCCGGGGCGACCCGGGAGTCGAAGACGCTGGGCACGATGACCGTCGGGTTGATTTTCTCCTCGCCGACCACGTCCGCGATCGCCCGGGCGGCGGCGAGCGCCATCTCCTCGGTGAACTCCTCGGCGTGCGCGTCGAGCATGCCCCGGAACACGCCGGGGAAGGCGAGCACGTTGTTGATCTGGTTCGGTTGGTCCGAGCGGCCGGTGGCGACGACGGCCGCGTACTTGCGGGCCTCCCGGGGGTCGACCTCCGGGTCGGGGTTGGCCAGCGCGAAGACGATCGAGTCCGGCGCCATGGCCGCGATGTCGTCGCCGGTGAGCAGGTTCGGCGCGCTCACCCCGATGAAGACGTCCGCGCCGCGCACCGCCCCGGCCAGGTCGCCGGAGTAGTTCTGCTTGTTGGTGTTCTCCGCCAGCCACTGCCAGGCCGGGTTGAGCCCGGTCAGGCCGCGGTGCAGGGCGCCCTGCCGGTCGCACGCGACGATGTCGCCGACGCCCTGGCGCAGCAGCAGCTTCATGATCGCGGTACCGGCCGCGCCGGCCCCGGAGACGACCACCCGGACGTCCGCGAGCTGTTTGCCCACCACCCGCAGCGCGTTGGTCAGCGCGGCCAGCACGCAGATCGCGGTGCCGTGCTGGTCGTCGTGGAAGACCGGGATGTCGAGCAGCTCGCGCAGCCGGGCCTCGATCTCGAAGCAGCGCGGCGCGGCGATGTCCTCCAGGTTGATCCCGCCGTACGCGGGCGCGATCGCCTTGACGATCGCCACGATCTCATCGGTGTCCTGGGTGTCCAGCACCACCGGCCAGGCGTCCACCCCACCGAAGCGCTTGAACAGCGCAGCCTTGCCCTCCATCACCGGCAGCGCCGCGGCCGGCCCCAGGTTGCCCAGGCCGAGCACGGCCGAGCCGTCGCTTACCACCGCGACCGTGTTGCGCTTGATGGTCAGCCGCCGGGCGTCGGCCGGGTTCTCGGCGATCGCCATGCAGACCCGGGCCACCCCCGGGGTGTACGCGCGGGACAGCTCGTCGCGGTTGCGCAACGCCACCTTCGAGGTGACCTCGATCTTGCCGCCGAGGTGCAGCAGGAAGGTGCGGTCGGAGACCTTGCGGACGTCCACCCCGTCCAGCGCGGTGAGCGCGTCGACCACCTGGTCGGCGTGGCCGGAGTCGGCGGTGTCGCAGGTCAGGTCGACCAGCACGCTGGTGGGGTCGGAGTCGACCACGTCCAGCGCGGTGACGATCGCCCCGGCCTCGCCGACGGAGGTGGTGAGCCGGCCGATCGAGGAGGCGTCCGCGGGCACGGCGATCCGGATGGTGATCGAGAACCCGGCACTCGGAAGTCGGGTGATGGCCACGGGATATTGCCTCCGTCAACGCTGGCGGTCGGTTGTCGCCCCGCATTTCTACTCGCCTCCCCGGGTGGCGTCGCATTCGCCCCCACTTTTGGTGGTCCGCGCTACGGGCATATAGCGGGTGCGTCCGGCGTTGTCACATGTCAGGATTGTTCGTACGCGACAGAAAGTCGTCGCTTTGCGAACATTACGGACAGGGAGGCGCAGCTTGCGCGACCAGGAGACCTTCGTACCTATCTCAGACGACGAGCACGACGCCACCACCGGCGAGTTCGAGCTGTCGGAGCGACAGGCGCTGCGGCGGGTTCCTGGCCTCTCTACCGAGCTCACCGACGTCACCGAGGTCGAGTATCGCCAGCTCCGGCTGGAGCGGGTCGTCCTGGTCGGGGTCTGGACCGAAGGCAGCCAGACCGACGCCGAGAACTCCCTCACCGAGCTGGCGGCGCTGGCCGAGACGGCCGGCTCGGAGGTGCTCGAGGGGCTGATCCAGCGGCGCAACCGTCCCGACCCGGCCACCTACATCGGCCGGGGCAAGGTCGACGACCTCGGGTCGATGGTGCTCTCCACCGGCGCCGACACGGTGATCTGCGACGGTGAGCTCTCCCCGTCGCAACTGCGCAACCTGGAGCAACGCACCAAGGTCAAGGTGGTCGACCGCACCGCGCTGATCCTCGACATCTTCGCCCAGCATGCCAAGAGCAAGGAGGGTAAGGCGCAGGTCGAGCTGGCCCAGCTCGAATATCTGCTGCCCCGGCTGCGTGGTTGGGGCGAGACGCTGTCCCGGCAGACCGGTGGCTCCGGTCGCGGCGGTGGCGCGGGTGGCGGCGTGGGCCTGCGTGGCCCCGGTGAGACCAAGCTGGAGACCGACCGGCGGCGCATCCGCATCCGCATCTCCCGGCTGCGCCGGGAAATCAAGGGCATGAAGACGGTACGCCAGACCAAGCGCGCCCGCCGCGCCCGCAACGCCGTACCGGCCGTGGCGATCGCCGGCTACACCAACGCTGGCAAGTCGAGCCTGCTCAACCGGCTCACCGGGGCCGGGGTGCTGGTGGAGAACGCGCTCTTCGCCACCCTGGACCCGACCACCCGCAAGGCCACCGCCCCCGACGGTCGGATCTACACCCTCTCCGACACCGTCGGTTTCGTCCGGCACCTGCCGCACCAGATCGTCGAGGCGTTCCGCTCGACCCTGGAGGAGGTCGCCGAGTCCGACCTGGTGGTGCACGTCGTCGACGGCGCCCACCCGGACCCGGAGGGGCAGGTCCGGGCGGTCCGCGAGGTGCTCGCAGAGGTGGGCGCCGACCGGCTGTCCGAGCTGTTGGTGGTCAACAAGAGCGACGCGGCGGACGAGGAGACCCTGCTGCGGCTCAAGCGGCTCTGGCCCGACGCCGTCTTCGCGTCGGCCCGTTCGGGGCGGGGCATCGACGAGGTGCGGGCGGCCATCGAGGAGCGGCTGCCCAGCCCGGCGCTGGAGGTCCGCGCGGTGCTCCCGTACGACCGGGGTGACCTGGTGGCCCGGGCACACCGGCAGGGCGAGGTGCTCAGCACCGCCCACCTGCCGGAGGGCACGCTGCTGCATGTGCGGGTCGGTGAGGCGCTCGCCGCCGAGCTCGGCCCGTACGCCGCGGCCGAGGCGCCCGCCGCCGCCCACGCCCACTGAGCGACACCCCTGGGCCGACACCCCTGGGCCGACACCCCGAGGTGTCGGCCCAGGGATTGCGGCGTCCACCAGCGGGGCGACGTCCCGCTCGCCGTGCCGGCCCCGGCACCCGCGGTCGGTGAGTGACGATTCAACGTCGGCGTCCCGTCCCCTAGGTGCCCCTGGTATCCATCCGGGCATGCAACACTGACCAGATGCGCCGCGCTGTTTCCTCGGTCACGGTTGCCCTCGGACTGCTCGGGGTGACCGTGGCGCTCTCCGGAGCCGCCCTCGCCGCACCCGCTCCCGGGGCTGCCGCACCCCAGTCGACCCCCGGCAAGAAGCGCTGCACGGTGGCCGACGAGCGGCTGCGCGAGATCTCCGGTCTGGTGGCCACGAAGAGCAACTACATCGTGATTAACGACGGCACCGAGGTGGAGAGCCGCAAGCGAGTCTTCTTCCTCGACACCAAGTGCGAGGTGACGAAGGAACCCGTCCGTTACTCGGGCAGCGGGCCGTTCGACACCGAGGATCTGGCGCTTTCGCCGGACGGCAAGACCCTGTGGATCGCCGACACTGGCGACAACGTCACCAGCCGGGAGCGTCGCGAGCGGGTGGCGCTGTGGAGCATGCCGATCGCCGGCACCAAGCGGCCGGTGCTGCACCGCCTCTCCTACCCCGAGGGTAAGCCGCACGACGCCGAGGCGCTGCTGATCGGCAACGACGGCAAGCCGTTGATCATCACCAAGGTGGCCTCGGGGAAGGCGGAGATCTTCCGCCCGGTGGGGGCCCTCAAGAGCGGCGACACCAGCCCGGTGCCGATGGAGAAGGTCGGCGAGATCGGGCTGCCCAAGACTGATACCGAGACCCGATTGGGCGTCCTCGGCCGGACCGCGATCACCGGGGCCGCCCGGTCGCCCGACGGTGCCCGGGTGGTGCTGCGCACGTACGCCGACGCCTTCGAGTTCGACGTGCCGAACGGTGACGTGCTGGCCGCGCTGACTGCCGGCACGCCCCGGGTTACTCCGCTGGCAGACCCGTTCGGCGAGGCGATTGCCTACACCCCGGACGGGAAGTCCTTCCTCACGGTCTCCGATGGCGGGTACATGGAGGAGGGCGAGCCGATCGAGATCCTGAGCTACACGCCCTCGACGGAGGGTGCGAAGCCACTCGCCGGTGGGGGCGACGCACCGAAGAAGGCGGCCGGGCAGTCCTGGATGGAGGGGCTGAGCCTCGACGAGATCACGTACCTGATCGCGGCGGTCGGCGTGCTCGGCGCGTTGATGGTCGGTGCGGGCATCTTCGGCATCGTGCGGGCGCGGAAGCGCCCCGGGCCGGTCGGCGCACCGAGGGGCGGGCCGGACGCGCCGGAGCGGGACGAGTTCCCGTCGTACGGCGAGCCCGGTCGTGGCCGCCCCACCGACGGCCCGTCCGGCGGGGACCGTCCGCGCGGTGGCGTCTACGGCGGCGAACCGGCAGCCGCCCCGGCTCGGGCGTCCTCCGGCGGGGTGTACGGCGGTGGCCGACCGCCCGCCGGCGGTGCTGGCCGTCCCCCCGGTGGCGACGGCGGCGGTGGCCGTCCCCAGAGCGGCGGAGTGTACGGCGGCGGTGGCCGTCCCGCCGGTGGCGGAGTGTACGGCGGCCAGCCCGCCGGCGGCCCGCCCCCGGGCGGGGGTCAGCCGGGCCGCGATGACCAGCCGGGGCGCGGCGGGGGCTACGGCGGCGGACGGGCCGAGCCGCCCCGAAGGGGGCAGGCCCCCCGTCACCCGCGCGCGGGCCGGCGTGGCGACGGCGGGCCCGACCAGGGACAGGGCGGTCACGGCCAGCCGCCCGGCGGCGGTCGAGAGTACCGGGGCGACCGCTACTGAGTAGGGCGCCGCTCACCCCGGGCCGGTCGCGGCACCGGGGCGGGCGGACTGCTGGGCGACCCGCGGAGGATCAGATCCGACGCAGAACGGCGACGACCCGGCCCATGATGGTGGCGTCGTCGCCCGGGATCGGGTCGAAGGCCGGGTTCTGCGGCATCAGCCAGACGTGCCCGTCCCGGTGCCGGTAGGTCTTCACGGTCGCCTCGCCGTCGAGCATCGCCGCGACGATCTCGCCGGAGTCGGCGGTCGGCTGCTGCCGGACCACCACCCAGTCCCCGTCGCAGATCGCGGCGTCGAGCATCGAGTCGCCCTTGACCTGGAGCATGAAGACCTCGCCCTCGCCCACCAACTCGCGGGGGAGGGGGAAGATGTCCTCCACCGCCTGCTCGGCGAGGATCGGCCCACCGGCGGCGATCCGGCCCAGCATCGGCACGTATGCCGGGGTGGGCCGCTGCGAGCGGGAGGCCTCGTCGTCGATCATGTCGCTGGGGGCCCGGACGTCCACCGCGCGCGGCCGGTTCGGGTCGCGGCGCAGGAAGCCCTTCTTCTCCAGCTCCTTGAGCTGGTAGGCGACGCTGGACGGGGAGACCAGGCCGACGGCCTCGCCGATCTCCCGCACGCTCGGCGGGTAGCCGTGTCGCTCGACCCAGGTGCGGATGAACTCCAGGATGCGGCGCTGGCGGGCGGTGAGGTCGATGGTGGCCGGGTCGGGGAAGCTGCTGACCACCGGGGTGACCGGGCGCACGGCCGGCTGGCCGGCCCGGCTGCGGGCGGCGCGGGGGCGCCGAGTGGCTGGCGGACCCGCCTCGGCGATCTGCTGCGGGTTCTTCGGCCGGCTGGCCCGGTCCTCGGTCACGTCCGTCCTCCCTGGTCGGCGCTGGGGTGCCTCGGCGGCTCGTGGTGCGTGCGGGGGTGTCGCGGCCGGGTCCGGCGGAAACCGCCGCGCCCCGGTTGTTCTTGACCGTATAGGTGAGATCGGTCATTTTCAAACATCTGTTCGACCTTTGCCGGCGTGGCGGGGCGGGAAAGCGGGAAGTCCGGTCGCCGGTTCTGGTAAATGGTACCCGGCTATCGAACATCAGTTCGATTTCCGCCGTCCCGCTTCCGTCTCGGCTTCCTCCCGTGACCGGGGGAAGCGATGCCGCGTTGGGCTTTCGGTGGCCCCGGAAACGGGGGTGCGGGACGTGATCCTGGCGACTCGCCGCCAGACGCCGACCAACTTGACCTCGGTTCGCCGGGCGCATACCGTCGACCCCTAGATGTAGTAGTCACATGGGCGTCAGTCGCCTACAGGTTGGGTTCAACTACCTACCGCACTTCCCGCAACCGCTCCCGGCGGCGGCCCCGGACGGGGTCGGCGTCGTGGTTTCGCGTGTCCGGGGGTGCGCGGTGTGCCCGCCGTTACGAAGGAGGTCAGGCGATGCGGTGCCCGTACTGCCGACACGCCGACTCCCGGGTCGTCGACTCGCGGGAGGCCGACGACGGCCAGTTGATCCGCCGGCGGCGTTCCTGCACCGAGTGCGGCAAGCGGTTCACCACCGTCGAGGAGGCGGTGCTCGCGGTGGTCAAGCGCAGCGGGGTGACCGAGCCGTTCAGCCGCATCAAGATCATCGGCGGGGTGCGCAAGGCGTGCCAGGGGCGGCCGGTCGACGAGGACTCGATCGCCCTGCTCGCCCAGAAGGTCGAGGAGACCATCCGGGCCAAGGGAGCCGCCGAGATCCCCAGTCACGACGTGGGCCTGGCGATCCTCGGCCCACTGCGGGACCTGGACGAGGTGGCGTACCTCCGCTTCGCCAGCGTCTACCGCTCGTTCGACTCGCTGGCCGACTTCGAGCGCGAGATCGAGACGTTGCGGGCCGCCGCCCGCGCCCGGGAGGGCGCCGAGGCGGACGGTGACGCCGGGGCGGCGGCGGGGGCCGCCGGCCGTACCAACTGATTTTTTCTGGTTTCTGACAGTACGACGCGCGGCGGGTGACCGCGCAGACGAGGGGGCGGATGAGATGGCGGGGGAAGGCGTGACAGTCAGCCGGGCGCGGACGAAGGCCGGGGCCGGTCTGAAGATCGAGCGGGTGTGGACGACCGATGGGGTCCACCCGTACGACGAGGTGGCGTGGGAGCGTCGTGACGTCGTGATGACGAACTGGCGGGACGGCTCGATCAACTTCGAGCAGCGCGGGGTGGAGTTCCCCGAGTCCTGGAGCGTCAACGCGGCCAACATCGTGACCACCAAGTACTTCCGGGGGGCGGTGGGCACCCCGGAGCGGGAGTGGTCGCTGCGGCAGCTCATCGACCGGGTGGTCAGCACCTACCGCGCGGCGGGCGAGGAGCACGGCTACTTCGCCACCGGCGCCGACGCCGAGGTGTTCGCCAACGAGTTGACCTGGATGCTGCTGCACCAGGTGTTCAGCTTCAACTCGCCGGTCTGGTTCAACGTGGGCACGCCATCGCCCCAGCAGGTCTCTGCGTGTTTCATCCTCTCGGTGGACGACTCGATGGACTCGATCCTCGACTGGTACAAGGAGGAGGGGCTGATCTTCAAGGGCGGCTCCGGCTCCGGGGTCAACCTCTCCCGGATCCGTTCCTCCCGGGAACTGCTCTCCTCCGGCGGCACCGCCTCCGGCCCGGTCAGCTTCATGCGCGGCGCGGACGCGAGCGCGGGGACCATAAAGTCCGGCGGCGCCACCCGGCGCGCGGCCAAGATGGTCATCCTCGACGTCGACCACCCCGACATCGAGGAGTTCGTGATCACCAAGGCGCGCGAGGAGGACAAGATCCGCGCGCTGCGGGACGCCGGCTTCGACATGGACCTCGGCGGCAACGACATCGTCAGCGTGCAGTACCAGAACGCCAACAACTCGGTCCGGGTCTCCGACGAGTTCATGACGGCGGTGGAGAACGGCGGCGGCTTCGACCTGCGCGGCCGGCTCGACGGGCAGACCATCGAGACCGTCGATGCCAAGAAGCTGTTCCGCACCATCTCCCAGGCGGCCTGGGAGTGCGCCGACCCCGGCCTGCAGTACGACGACACCATCAACGACTGGCACACCTGCCCGGAGACCGGCCGGATCACCGCGTCGAATCCGTGCTCGGAGTACTTGCACCTGGACAACTCCTCGTGCAACCTGGCCTCGCTGAACCTGATGAAGTTCCTCCGCGCCGACGGTGGCTTCGAGGTGGAGAAGTTCGTCAGGTCCGTCGAGTTCGTCATCACCGCGATGGACATCTCGATCTGCTTCGCCGACTTCCCGACCGAGAAGATCGGCGAGACCACCCGCGCCTACCGGCAGCTCGGCATCGGGTACGCCAACCTCGGCGCGCTGCTGATGGCCTCCGGCCAGCCGTACGACTCGGAGCAGGGTCGCTCGGTCGCCGCCGCGATCACCTCGCTGATGACCGGCACCGCGTACCGCCGCTCCGCCGAGCTCGCCGGCATCGTCGGCGCGTACGACGGCTACGCCCGCAACGCCGACCCGCACAAGCGGGTCATGCGCAAGCACGCCGCCGCCAACGACGAGATCAAGCCCACCAGCACGGTGGCCACCGCGATCGTCCGCGAGGCGACCAAGCAGTGGACCCAGGGCAACAAGATCGGTGACAAGTTCGGCTGGCGCAACTCGCAGGCCGCAGTGTTGGCTCCGACCGGAACCATCGGCTTGATGATGGATTGCGACACTACGGGCGTTGAGCCCGATCTGGCACTGGTCAAGTTCAAGAAGCTGGTCGGCGGCGGCTCCATGCAGATCGTCAACCAGACCGTTCCGCGCGCCCTGCGCAGCCTCGGCTACCCCGAGGAGCAGGTCGAGGCGGTCGTCGAGCACATCGCCGACCACGGCCACGTGGTGGACGCCCCCGGCCTCAAGCCGGAGCACTACCCGGTCTTCGACTGCGCCATGGGCGAACGCACCATCGCCCCGATGGGGCACGTGCGGATGATGGCGGCCGTCCAGCCGTTCATCTCCGGGGCGATCTCCAAGACGGTCAACATGCCCGAGCAGGCCACCGTCGCCGACGTCGAGAAGATCTACTTCGAGGGCTGGAAGCTCGGCCTCAAGGCGCTGGCCATCTACCGGGACAACTGCAAGGTCGGCCAGCCGCTCTCCGTGGCCAAGCCGAACAAGACGGTCGCGTCCGTCGAGGCCCCGGCCGAGGTGGCGAAGGTCGTCGAGAAGGTCGTCGAGTACCGCCCGGTGCGCAAGCGGCTGCCGAAGAAGCGCCCGTCCCAGACGGTCAGCTTCTCCGTCGGCGGTGCCGAGGGGTACCTCACCGCCTCTTCGTACCCCGACGACGGCCTCGGCGAGGTCTTCCTCAAGATGTCGAAGCAGGGCTCGACCCTGGCCGGCGTGATGGACGCCTTCTCGGTGGCCATCTCCATCGGTCTTCAGTACGGCGTCCCGCTGGAGACGTACGTCAGCAAGTTCACCAACATGCGCTTCGAGCCGGCCGGTATGACCGACGACCCGGACGTGCGGATGGCCGCCTCGGTGATGGACTACATCTTCCGGCGGCTGGCCCTGGACTTCCTGCCGTACGAGGGCCGCGCCGAGCTGGGCATCTTCACCGCCAAGGAGCGCGCCGCGCAGTTGCGGGCCGAGGCGGAGGCGGAGAGCGCGTCGATCATCGGTGCGGAGCTGACCGCGATGGCCTCCTCCGCTCCTGTCGAGGCACCGGAGACCAGGGCCGTGCCGGAGCCGAAGACCGGCCCGGTCGCCCAGCCGGCGCAGGAGATGGCTGACGTGGCCGCCGCCAAGCCGGCCCCGGCGGTCGGCTCCAGCACGGAGCTGCTGGAGGCCGTGATCGGCAAGGCCGCCGACGCGCCGCTCTGCTTCACCTGCGGCACGAAGATGCGCCCGGCCGGCAGCTGCTACGTCTGCGAGGGCTGCGGCTCCACCAGCGGCTGCAGCTGAGCTGCGGCGGGGGGGGGGGCGGGGGGGGCCGCCCCCCGGGGGGGGGGCGGGGGGGGGGGGCGGCCGCCGGCCGCCGGCCCCCCCCCGCCCCCCCCCCCCCGGCGGGAAGGGAAGGGCACCTTCTTAACGCCTGCGGTAGAGAAGGGAACCCTTCTCACCCCGAGGTTCGACTACCCTGTTCCGATGACCGGGGAGAGCGCGACGACCGCGGTCGGCTACGCCGAGTTCGCCGTCCGTGAGGCGCGCGGCGTGTCGCCCGCGTACGAGCGCCTGGCCCTGGCGGTCGCCCGCGACGCCGCGCTGCTCGCGCTGCTCGGCACGCTCCCGCCGGCCGCGCGGCAGCCCAACCTGCTCTTCGGCGTCGTGCGGTTCCTCGGCGGTCCGGTCGAGGACCCGGCCGCGTTCCGTGACTTCGCTACCACGCGCTGGCCGACGGTCGAGGCGGAGCTGCGCACGCGAGCCACCCAGACCAACGAGCCCGGGCGGTGCGCCGTACTGCTGCCGGTGCTCGCCGCGCTGCCGCAGCCGCTTGCCCTGCTGGAGGTCGGCGCGTCCGCCGGCCTCTGCCTCTACCCCGACCGGTACGCCTACCGCTACGGCGAGGACCTGCTCGGCGCGGGCGAGCCGGTCCTCGACTGCACGCTCACCGGGACGGCGCCGCCCGACCGCCGACCCGAGGTGGTGTGGCGGGCCGGCCTGGACCTGAACCCGCTCGACGTCACCGACCCGGCCGACGTCGCCTGGCTGGACGCCCTCATCTGGCCCGAGCACGCTCACCGCCGCGCCCGGCTGCGGGCCGCCGCGTCCGTCGCGGCGGCCGATCCGCCGCTGCTGGTCCGCGGCGATCTGGTGGACGACCTGCCAGCCCTGGCCGCGCGGGCGCCGGCCGGGGCGACGCTGGTGGTGTTCCACACCGCCGTGCTCTATCTGGTGCCGCCGCCGCGCCGGGCCGCGTTCGCCGAGACGGTACGCGGCCTACCCGGGCACTGGATCGCGAACGAGGCCCCGAGCGTGCTGCGGCACGACGGATTGCCCGACCCGCCGGACGGCGCGCTCCACAACGTGCTCGCGTTGGACGGCGCTCCGCTGGCCTGGACCCGCCCCCACGGGCAGGAGCTTGCCTGGTTCGGGTGACGCCCCGTCCGGGCGTGGGGTCGCGAACGAGGCGCCTGGAGCGCCCGAGCTTGAGGAACCGGGTCAGGAGGTTGGTCATCAGGGCGTACGAGACCGGTCTGGTGACGCCGGGGTCGCGCTGAGCGCCCGCCCCGGTCGCCCGGGGCCCGGTGCGGTGCCGAGTTCTTCTACCCTCGTGCGGGCGGCGCGGGAGAGCACGACGGGTGCCGCCGCCGACGCGTACACATCGATTTGGAGGCCCCGGGTGTCCCACGATGAGGAGCGCGCGACGCTGCTCGCGGCGCTGACCGCTCAGCGTCACCACGTTCTCGGCGCCCTGGACGGGCTGCCCGAGGAGGCCCTGCGCCGACCGGTGCTGCCGTCCGGCTGGTCCTGTCTGGGGCTGGTCCGTCACCTCGCCCTCGACGTCGAGCGGTTCTGGTTCCGGGCCGTCGTCGCTGGCGAGCGCGTCGACCTGAAGTCCGGGGCCGACGCCTGGCAGGTCGACGCGGAGACGCCGGCCGGGGCGGTGTTCGACCTGTACCGGCGGGAGGCGGAGCTGGCCGACGCGGTGATTGCCGGCACCGGCCTGGACGCCGCCCCTGCCTGGTGGCCGGAGGGAATTTTCCCGGGTCTGCCGCCGCACGCACTACGCCGGACGGTCCTGCACGTGATCACCGAGACCGCCTGCCACGCCGGGCACCTCGACGCCGTCCGGGAGCTGATCGACGGCCGAAAATGGCTGGTGCTGACCGACTGACCCGCGCACCGGTGCCCCCAGGGCGTCCCGGCGGCGGCTAGGGTGACCGTTCATGGGGGAACCGGAGTGGCTGCGGGAGACCCGTGCCGCGTACGACACCGTGGCGGTCGACTACGCCCGACTGATCCACGGCGAGCTTGCGGGCAAGCCGCTGGAGCGGGCGGTGTTGGCCACCTTCGCCGAGCTGGTCGGCGGCTCCGGGTCGGTCGTCGAGGTCGGCTGCGGCACCGGCCGGATCACCGCGCACCTGCGTGACCTGGGGCTGGACGTGACGGGGCTCGACCTCTCCCGGGGGATGGTCGCGGTGGCCCAGGACAGCTGGCCGGGGCTGCGCTTCGCCGTCGGCTCGATGACGGACCTGCCGCTGCCCGACGGCTGCCTCGCCGGCCTGGTCGCCTGGTACTCGATCATCCACCTGCCGCCGGAGCGGCTCCCCGGGGTCTTCGCCGGGTTCCACCGGGTGCTCGCCCCGGGTGGTGAGCTGCTGCTCGCGTTCAAGGCCGGCGACGAGCGGATCCGCCTCGAGCAGGCGTACGGCCACACCGTCTCCTACGACGTGCACCGGCTGCCGCCGGACCGGGTCGCCGCGCTGCTCGCCGAGGCCGGGTTCGCCGTGCACGCCCGTCTGCTCCGTGAGCCCGAGGGGTACGAGCGCAGCCCGCAGGCGTACCTGCTGGCCCGCCGGCCCAGCGGGGAGGCCGGGCGGTGACCGTCGTCCTGTTCACCCTCGGTGGGACCATCGCGATGGCCGGGTCCGTCGGGGGTGGGGTGGTCGCCCGGCTCGCCGGGGCCGACCTGATCGCGGCCGTGCCCGGCCTCGCCGACCTCGGCCACCCCCTCGACGTACGCGACGCGCCGCCGGTGCCCAGCGCGAACCTCACGTACCGGCAGATCCTCGGCCTGGTGGACGCGGCGTCGGCGGCGGTGAACGGCGGGGCGGTCGGCGTGGTGGCGACCCAGGGCACGGACACGCTGGAGGAGACCGCGTACCTGGCCGACCTGGTCTGGCCGCACCCGGAGCCGCTGGTCTTCACCGGCGCGATGCGCAATCCCACCCTGGCCGGCGCGGACGGCCCGGCGAACCTTCTCGCGGCGGCCCGGGTTGCCACCGCGCCGGCCGCCCGCGGCCTGGGCGCGCTGGTCGCGTTCCACGATGAGGTGCACGCCGCCCGGTGGGTCCGTAAGACGCACAGCACCAGCACCGCCGCCTTCGTCTCGCCGAACGCCGGCCCGCTCGGGCACGTGGTGGAGGGTGAGGTGCGGGTGCTGACCCGGCCGCAGCGGCCGCCCCCGGTGACCGGGGTGGACCCCGACCGGCTCGACGCGGCGCGGGTGGCCCTGCACACGGTCACCCTCGACGAGGACGCCGACCAGCTCGCCGGCCTGTTCCCGGGCAGGGACGGGCTGGTCGTCGCCGGGTTCGGCGTCGGGCACGTCCCGTCCGCGCTCGCCCCGGTGCTCGGGGAGCTGGCGGAGCGGGTGCCGGTGGTGCTCACCTCGCGCACCGGGGCCGGGTCGGTGCTGCGCCGCACGTACGGGGCGGTGGGGTCGGAGGCCGACCTGCGGCGGCGCGGGCTCGTCAACGGCGGGCTGCTCGACCCATACAAGGCAAAGGTGCTGCTCCGGCTGCTACTCGGGGCGGGCGCGGACCGGGCGGAGATCGCCGCCGCGTTCGCCCGGCACGGCTGACGTGCCGCGCGCTTCCGCCGCGTAGGCGTACACGTCGGCGGTCGCGGTGTCGGCGGTGTCGGCGTCGGTGTCGGTGTCGGTTAGGAAGGGGCCCTTCCTATGCAAAATGCGTTAATAAGCTGCCCTTCCTTACACTGCGGCGGTGAGTGGAGAACGGCTGCCGTTGGCGCCCCGGCCGTTGACCGAGCCGCACCCGTCCCGGCTGTCGCCGGAGCACCCGCGCCGGGAGCTGATCCTGGCCGTCCACGCCGCCGCCCTGGCCGCGGGCGAGGCCGGCTACCCGGACCCGGACACCGGTCTGTTCGTGCTCACTGCCGGTTTCCTGGCCCGCCGGGGCACCTGCTGCGGGCGCGGCTGCCGACACTGCCCGTATGTGACCGACTGAGGAATTCCGTTGGCGGGGACAGACCCGCCCGGTGTCCGTCGGACACCGGGCGGGTCTGGAACGTCAGTGGGCGGCGACGAACACCCGGGACGCGATCTCGCGCGGCAGCCGGATCCGGTCGCCGGATCGGTCGATGAAGACGCCGTCGCGCTCCTGGGCCACGGTGACCGTGGCACCCGGGTCGACCCCGGCGGCGTGCAGTTGGCGCAGCACGCCCGCGTCGGTCTGCACGCTCTCGCAGATGCGTCGCACCACCACGGAGCCGGAGAGCCCGGGGAAGGCCAGGTTGCGCTCACCGTCGCTGCCGTCGGCCGGCTGGTCGGGGCTGCCCAGTTCCTCGAGCCCCGGGATCGGGTTGCCGTACGGGGAGCGGGTCGGGCGGTTGAGCAGGTCGTAGACCCGCTTCTCCACCGCGTCGCTCATCACGTGCTCCCACCGGCAGGCCTCCTCGTGGGCCTCCTCGTAGGGCATCCCGATGACGTTGACCAGCAACAGCTCGGCGAGCCGGTGCTTGCGCATCACCGACACGGCGGCGCTGCGCCCCAGCGTGGTGAGCGTCAGGTGCCGGTCGCCCTCGACGGTGAGCAGCCCGTCGCGTTCCATCCGGGCCACGGTCTGGCTGACCGTGGGGCCGCTCTGCCGCAGGCGCTCGGCGATGCGGGCACGCAGCGGCGGCACCCCCTCCTCCTCCAGTTCGAGGATGGTGCGCAGGTACATCTCAGTCGTGTCTACCAGATCGTGCTTCATCCGACTTGCCACCTTTCTCCGGTGGGAATCGAATGATCGTCGACCTCGCCATTCACGTCAGCGACCTCGCCATTCACGTCACCGACCTCCCGGAAGCCGATGGTACCCCGGCCCCCGGACATCGCCCGGCGAGCAACGCGAGGTGACCGTGCCGATGGTGTTGACTGGACGGCATGTCCGGTTACGAGGAACCGTTGGTCGAGGCCGATCGGCTCGCCGCCGAGTTCGAACGCGCCGATCCGCCCACCCTGCTCGACGTCCGCTGGCGGCTCACCGGCCTGCCCGGCCGCGACGACTACACCGCCGGCCACCTCCCCGGCGCGGTCTTCGTCGACCTGGACACCGCCCTGTGCGGTCCGCCCGGCGCCGCCGGCCGACACCCGCTGCCCGACCCCGCAGCCCTCCAAGCCGTGCTGCGGGCCGCCGGGGTCCGCGCCGGTCATCCCGTCGTCGTGTACGACGGCGGCGACAGCCCGGCCGCCGCCCGCGCCTGGTGGACGCTGCGCTGGGCAGGCCACCGGCCGGTTCGGCTGCTGCACGGCGGCTTCCCGGCCTGGGTGGCCGCCGGCCTGCCCGTCACCACCGAGGTGCCCACCCCGGTGCCCGGCGACGTGACGGTCCGGCCGGGGGAACTGCCGGTGCTCGACCCCGGCGCCGCTGCCGCGCTCGCCGCCGCCGGCCCCGGGGTGCTGCTCGATGTGCGGGCCTCGGCGCGCTACCGGGGCGAGGCCGAGCCGGTCGACCCCGTCGCCGGGCACGTGCCGGGCGCGGTGAACGTGCCCGCCGGGGAGTACGTCGGCCCGGACGGGCGCTTCCCGGCCCCGGCCGCGCTGCGGGCCCGGTTCGCCGCCGCCGGGGCCGACGACGACGCGCCGGTCGGGGCGTACTGCGGCTCCGGGGTGACCGCCGCGCAGGCCGTGCTCGCCCTGCATTTGGCCGGCCGGCCGGACGCCGCGCTCTACGTCGGGTCGTGGAGCAACTGGGTCGCCGACCCGTCCCGGCCCGTCTCCACCGGCGGCTGACCGGCCGCCCAGCCGCGCTCGTGCGACGATGAGCCCATGTCCGAGGACACGGTGGTGGTGTGGGACGAGGCTCTGCTCGCCTACGACATGGGTGACCATCCGCTCGACCCGGTCCGGGTGGAACTGACCGTCGCGCTCGCTCGCGAACTGGGCGTCCTCGACCGCCCCGGGGTGCGCGTGATCACGCCGGGGCCGGCCGACGACGCCCTGCTCACCCGGGTCCACGATCCGCGCTTCCTGGCCGCGGTGCGGGCCGCCCCCCGCGACCCGCTCTTCGCCGGCTTCGGCATGGGCACCTCGGACAACCCGGTCTTCGAGGGGATGCACGAGTCCAGCGCGCTGATCGCCGGTGCCACCGTGGCCGCCGCCGAGGCGGTCTGGCGGGGCGAGGCCCGGCGCGCGGTCAACGTGGCCGGGGGGCTACACCACGCGATGCCGGGCCGGGCCTCGGGCTTCTGCGTGTACAACGACCCCGCCGTGGCCATCGCCCGGCTGCTCGACCTCGGCGCGCAGCGCGTCGCGTACGTCGACGTGGACGTGCACCACGGCGACGGCGTGCAGGAGATCTTCTACCGCGACCCCCGGGTGCTCACGGTCAGCCTGCACGAGACCCCGCTCGCGCTCTTCCCCGGCACCGGGTTCCCCGACGAGACCGGCGGCCCCGGCGCGGCGGGCAGCGCCGTCAACGTCCCGCTGCCGCCGGGCGTCGACGACGCGGGCTGGCAGCGGGCGTTCTACGCGATCGTGCCGTCGGTGCTGCGCGCGTTCCGGCCGCAGATTCTCGTCACCCAGTGCGGGGCCGACGGGCACCGCGACGACCCCCTCGCCGACCTGCACCTCTCGGTGGACGGGCAGCGGGCCACCTACCTCGCCCTGCGGGCGCTCGCCGACGAGCTCTGCGAGGGCCGCTGGGTGGCCACCGGCGGCGGCGGGTACGCCCTCGTGGAGGTGGTGCCCCGCGCCTGGACCCACCTGCTGGCGGTGGCCACCGGCGATGCGATCGACCCGGCGACGCTGACCCCGCCGGGCTGGCGTCGCCTCGCCGCCGAGCGTCGCCCCGGCCGGGAGGTGCCGCTGCGGATGACCGACGGCGTCGACCCGACGTACCGGCCCTGGCAGCCGACCGGCGAGCCGAACTCGGTGGACCGGGCGATCGCGGCCAGTCGCAAGGCGGTGTTCCCCCTGCTGGGGCTCGACCCGCACGACCCGCGCGACTGAGCCGGCGCACCCAGTGAGGGGAGCGAGGCGGTGACCACTGCCGACCAGCCGGTGGACGTGCTGCTCAGCGACGGCACGACCGTCGCGCTGCGGCCGATCCGCCCGGACGACGCGCCGGGGATCGTGGCGATGCACGCCCGCTTCTCCGAGCGCACCCGCTATCTGCGCTACTTCTCGCCGTACCCGCGGATTCCGGAGCGGGACCTGCGCCGGTTCGTGGTGGTAGACCACCGGGATCGGGAGGCGTTCGTGGTGCTGGCCGCCGACCGGATCGTCGCCGTCGGCCGATACGAGCGGCTCGGCCCCGAGGCCCCCGAGGCCGAGGTGGCATTCGTGGTGGAGGACGCCTACCAGGGGCGGGGGATCGGCTCGGTGTTGCTGGAGCACCTGGCCGACGCCGCCCGTCGGACCGGGATCGTGCACTTCGTCGCAGAGGTGCTCCCGGCCAACGGGGCGATGCTGCGGGTCTTCGCCGACTTCGGTTACCAGGTCCAGCGCCAGTACGCCGACGGCGTGGTGCACCTCAGTTTCCCGATCGCCCCCACCGAGGCGACGTTGGAGGTGCAGCGCGGCCGGGAGCACCGCACCGAGGCCCGCTCCATCGCCCGGCTGCTGGCCCCCCGAGGGGTCGCCGTCTACGGCGCCAGCGCCACCGGGCAGGGTGTCGGCGCGGCCGTTCTCGGGCACCTGCGCGACGGCGGGTTCACCGGCGCGGTCGTGCCGGTGCATCCGAGCGCGACGACGGTGGCGGGGCTGCCCGCGTACCCGTCGGCCGTCGACGCCGACGCCGCGATCGACCTGGCGGTGGTCGTGGTGGCCCCGGAGGCGGTCGCCGAGGTGGTGGCCGACGCGGCGGCGGCGGGCGCGCACGGCCTGGTGGTGATCTCGGCCGGCTTCGCCGAGGCCGGCGCGTCGGGCGCGGCGGCCCAGCGGGCCCTGGTCCGCGCGGCGCACGCCGCCGGAATGCGGGTGGTCGGCCCGAACTGCCTCGGCGTGGCCAACACCCACGAGCAGGTACGCCTCAACGCCACCCTCGCCCCGGCGCTGCCCGCCCCCGGCCGGGTCGGGATCTTCAGTCAGTCCGGTGCGTTCGGGGTGGCGCTGCTCGCCGAGGCGCACCGGCGCGGCCTGGGCCTGTCCAGCTTCGTCTCGGCCGGCAACCGGGCCGACGTCTCCGGCAACGACCTGCTCCAGTACTGGCAGGACGACCCCGGTACCGACGTGATCATGTTGTACCTGGAAACCTTCGGCAACCCGCGCAAGTTCGCCCGGCTGGCCCGGCGGATCGGCCGGGACAAGCCCGTCGTGGCGCTCGCCTCGCCGGCCCGCCCGCCCGGGCTGAACGCCGATGCCCCCGGCCCGGACGCGGGCGCCGTCAGCGCCCTGTTCGCCCAGTCCGGCGTGATCCGGGTGGACACCGTCGCCGAGCTGCTCGACGTCGGCGTGCTGCTGGCCAACCAGCCGCTGCCGGCCGGCCGGCGGGTCGGCGTGGTGGGCAACTCCTCGGCGCTGACCGGGCTGGCCGCCACCGCCTGCGCCGCCCAGGGGCTCGCCGTGGCCGCCGGCTACCCGTCCGACGTCGGCCCCCGCGCCGGGGCGGCCGAGTTCGCCGCCGCCCTCGCCGCGACCGCCGCCGACAACGGCGTGGACGCCCTGATCGCGGTCTTCGCTCCGCCGTTGCCCGGGCAGCTCACCGACGCCGAGGCCGACTTCACCGCCGCCCTTCCCGGGGCGCTCGGTGCCGGCAAGCCGGTGGTGGCGACGTTCCTCGCCGGCCGGACCCCGGCCGGGGTGCCGGCGTACCCGAGCGTGGAGGAGGCGGTGCGGGCCCTGGGCCGGGTCGCCACGTACGCCGACTGGCTGCGCCGCCCGCCCGGCGCGCTGCCCGAGCTGCCCCGGATCGACCCGGCCACTGCGCAGGTCGCGCTGCGCTCCGACGGGGCCGACCCGGGGCGGCTGCTCGGCGCGTACGGGATCGACGTGGCGCCCTCCGCGCCGGCGCGCTCCGCCGACGAGGCGGTGGCCGCCGCCGGGGCGCTCGGGTACCCGGTGACGCTGAAGGCCGCCGCCCCGGGGCTGCGGCACCGCCTCGACCTCGGTGCGGTCCGCCTCGACCTCGCCGACTCCGCAGCGGTCCGCCGGGCGTACGCGGAGATGACGCCGGCCTTCGGCGCGGACGTCCTGGTGCAGGCGATGGTCCCGCCCGGCGTGTCCTGCGTGGTGGAGCTGGTGGAGGACCCGGCGTTCGGGCCGGTGGTCGGCTTCGGCCTCGGCGGCGTCGCCACCGAACTGCTCGGCGACCGAGCCTGGCGGGCGGTGCCGCTGACCGACTCGGACGCCGCCGAGCTGGTCGACGAGCCCCGGGCCGCGCCGCTGCTGCGCGGGCACCGGGGGGCCGCCCCGGTGGACCGGGCGGCCCTGGCCGAGCTGCTGCTGCGGGTGGGGCGGCTCGCCGACGAGCAGCCCCGGGTCCGCTCGCTCACCCTCAACCCGGTGCTGGCCCGCCCGGACGGCGTCTCCGTGCTACACGCCACCGTCCGTACCGGTGCGGCCAACGCCCGCCCCGACACCGGCCCCCGCCGCTTGTAAGGAAGGGCCCCTTGTTAACGCCTGCGGCATAGGAAGGGCACCTTCTTAACAGCACGAAGCCCGGCCTCGCACACGGCGGAGGGCCCCGGCGAACCGCCGGGGCCCTCCCTCATCCGCGCCCGCTCAGCAGGCGTACGCCTCCAGCCGCTGCGCCCGCTCCGGGTCACGCAGCTTGAGCAGCGTCACCTTCTCGATCTGCCGGATCCGCTCCCGGGACAGGCCGAACTCCTTGCCCACCTCGTCCAGGGTGCGCTGGCGGCCGTCGTCGAGGCCGAAGCGGAGCCGGATCACCGCCTGCTCCCGCTGGGACAGGGTGGCCAGCACGATGCGCACCTCCTTGCGCAGCTCCCCGTCGGCGGCGGTCTCGCCCGGCGTGACGGCCGGGTCCACGGCGGCGACGAAGTCACCGAGGGCGCTGTCGCCGTCCTCGCCGACGGCCTGGTCGAGGCTGACCGGCTCCCGGTCGTACGAGATCAGTTCGATGATCTGGAACTCGGGGACGCCCATGGCCCTGGCGACCTCGGCGACGATGGGCTCGCGGCCCAGCGTGACGGCCAGTTCGCGGCGGGCCCGGACCATCCGGTTGACCTGCTCGACCATGTGCACCGGGATGCGGATGGTGCGGGCCTGGTCGGCCATGGCCCGGGTGATCGCCTGCCGGATCCACCAGGTGGCGTACGTCGAGAACTTGAAGCCCTTGGTGTAGTCGAACTTCTCGACGGCCCGGATCAGGCCGAGGTTGCCCTCCTGGATCAGGTCCAGGAATGCCATCCCGCGGCCGGTGTACCGCTTGGCGATGCTGACGACGAGGCGGAGGTTCGCCTCGAGCAGGTGGTCCTTGGCCGCGCGGCCCTCGGCGACGATCAGCTTCAGATCGGCCCGCAGATCTGCGGAGACCGGCGTGCAGGTCGCCAGCTTCTCCTCGGCGAAGAGCCCGGCCTCGATCCGGCGGGACAGCTCCACCTCCTGGGCGGCGGTGAGCAGCTTGGTGCGACCGATGCCGTTGAGGTAGGCCCGGACCAGGTCCGTGGAGACGCCGCGCTCGTCGGTGGCGTCGAGGTCGGTCAGGGCGTCGGTGCCGAGTTCGGCATCGATGGTGAGGGCCGGGCCGATCTGGTTCTCGATCATCTGCAGGACCATCTCTGTCTCTCCCCGTGTCCACGTCGGTGCCGCGTCGCCGGCCCAGTGGTGCCGGTGACCCATACTCTGGCAACCGGGGCGTGAGGCGGGAGTGAGGCGATCGGGGAACCGACAGTGGATAGGGGATTGCCCCTGCCGCTTGCCGGCCCAGGCTACCGTGCCCCACGGTCGGCCGCCTGGGCCGGCCGCCTGGTCGGTCGCTGCTGCGGTCGACCCCGGAGAGGGTGGAGGGCATCGTGGTCTTCAAGCGGCTCATGCAGGCGATGGGCGTGGGCGGCCCGTCGGTGGAGACGGTCCTGGCGAATCCGAACTGCCGCCCGGGCGGGCAGTTGGAGGGCACCGTCCACGTGGCCGGCGGCGAACACCCGGTGGACGTCGAGTACGTCGCGCTGGGCCTGGTGACCCGGGTCGAGGTGGAGAGCGGTGATAGCGACTACGAGACCACCCAGGAGTTCCACCGCCGCCAGGTGACGGGGGCGTTCCGGCTGGAGGCAGGGCAGCGGTACGACGTGCCGTTCCGCTTCGACGTGCCGTGGGAGACGCCGCTCACCGAGCTGTACGGGCAGCACCTGCACGGCATGACGATGGGGCTGCGCACCGAGCTGGAGGTGGCCCGCGCGGTGGACAAGGGCGACCTGGATGCGGTGGCGGTGCACCCGCTGCCGGCCCAGGAGGCGCTGCTGGAGGCGCTGCTGCGGCTGGGCTTCCGGTTCGCCCGCGCCGACAACGAGCGCGGCCACATCTACGGGGCACGGCAGACCCTGCCGTTCTACCAGGAGATCGAGTTCTACCCGGCGCCCCAGTACGCCGGGGCGATCAACCAGCTTGAGGTCACCTTCATCACCGACCCGCAGCAGGTGCAGGTGGTGCTGGAGCTCGACAAGCGGGGCGGCGTGTTCACCGAGGGTCGGGACGCGTTCGGCCGCTTCACCGTCCCCCACGCCACGGCGCAGAACACGGACTGGGCTGCCCAACTGGATGCCTGGCTGCGCCAGTCCGTCCAACGCCGCGGCCTCTTCTTCTAACCACCCCCACCCCGGTTGATCAAGGAGTTGGCGGCAGCGTGGATCTCCACGGGCACCGCTAACTCCATGATCAACCGGGGTCGGAGTGGGGCGGGTCAGAGGTCCAGGAGGAGGGTGCGGGGGCCGATGTTGACGCTTTCGACGTGCATGTGGGCGCGGAATCGGCCCGTGGAGACCGTCGCTCCCCGGGCTTGCAGGGCCTCCACGACCGCCGTTATCAGGGGCTCCGCGATCTCGGCCGGAGCCGCCGCGGTCCAGCTCGGGCGTCGGCCCTTGCGGGCGTCGCCGTAGAGAGTGAACTGGCTGACCACCAGGAGCGGGGTACCGGTGTCCGCGGCGCTCCGCTCGTCGTCGAGGATGCGCAGCTCGTGGAGCTTGCGGGCCATGGTCTGCGCGACCTGGGGCGTGTCGGTGTGGGTGACCCCGAGCAGCACCAGCAGCCCGTCGGTGATCGCCCCGACAACCTCCCCGTCGACCGTGACGCTGGCCCGACCGACCGTCTGCACCACCGCCCGCATCAGGCGGTCACGGGCTCGATGATCCCGCGCTCCACCAGGTGCCCCACGATCGGGCCGGCCGCCTCGGCCAGCTCCTCCGGCGCCACGTCGTGGGCGATGGCGAGCAGGGCGAGCTGGTCACGCAGCGGCAGCCGGCCGTCCGCCCCGCCGACCAGGGCCAGCACCAGCGGGTCGATCTCCTCGGTCCAGCGCAGCCCGTGCGGCATGGCGAGGACCTGCCGGTCCACAGCCCAGCCCTCCTCGCCCATGGTGGCCTCCTGCCGCAGCTGGAGCCCCTCGGCGGCCCGGTAGCGCTCGGCGAGCAGGCCCTCGGTGTCGCGTACCCGCAGCCAGTCCTGGCGGTCGAACCAGGCGGCGACCTGGTCGCCCATCGGCGGCTGCACCCGTTGCCGCAGGTCCTCCACCCGGACCACCGGGTCGGCGTGGCCGGTACGGCGCAACGAGACGATGCCGAAGCCGATCGCCTCCACCTTGTGGGCGTCGAACCAGTCCAGCCAGGCAGCCATCCGGTGCGGGTCGGCGGCCTCGCCCACGTCGGTCAGCCACAGGTTGACGTACGCCATCGGGTCGGCGACCTCGCGTTGGATGACCCAGGCGTCCAGGCCGGTGCCGGCGAACCAACCGGCCACCCGCTCGCCCCAGTCCTCGCCGGCGACGTGCACCCAGTTCGCCAGGTACTGCATGGTGCCGCCCTCGGTGAGCAGGCCCGGGGCAGCGGCGGCCAGCTCGGCGCCGATCGCGTCACCGACCCGGCCCGAGTCCCGGTAGACGTGGGTGGTGGTGCCGGGGCCGACCACGAACGGCGGATTGCTGACCACCAGGTCGAACCGGCGGCCGGCGACCGGGGCGACCATGTCGCCGCGCAGCAGTTCCCAGTCCTGGCCGTTGAGCGCGGCGGTGGTGGCGGCGAAGCGCAGCGCCCGCTCGGAAACGTCGGTGGCGGTGACCCGGCGGGCATGGGTCGACAGGTGCAGCGCCTGCACCCCGGAGCCGGTGCCCAGGTCCAGCGCGGTATCCACCGGCCGGCGGACGGCCGCCCCGATCAGCGTCTGGGTCGCCCCGCCGATGCCGAGCACATGCTCGGAGTGCAGCGGCCGGCCCGGCCGGGAGCTGGCCGGAAGGTCGGCGAGGACCCACCAGTCGTCCTCGTACGGCTCCAGGTCCACCCCGGCGCGCAGGCCGTCGCCGTGTCGCTCGATCAGGCCCCCGGCCAGCGCCTCGGCGACGGTCAGCGGGGCGAGCGCGGCGGCCACCGTGGCTTCCGGCTCGGTCTGGTCGCAGATGAACACCCGGATCAGCGTGCCGAGCGCATCCCGGTCCTCGGTGGCGCGCAGCGCGGCCCGGAAGTCGTTGCGGGCCATCCCGCCGGTGGCCTGCGAGCCGAGCCGGGCGGCGATCCCGTTCGAGGTGTACGCGGCGCGGGCCAGCGCCGTCCGGAGCGCCTCGACGCCGGCAGGGGAGAGCAGCATGTCGTGTTCGTCCACGTTGCCATCCTGCCTCCCGCCCCGAGGGCGCCTGTCACCACCCGGCTGTTCGCGTGGCGTACGGGGCACGGCACTCCCGGAGTTTCGGCGTCGCGACGGGCCGTGGTGCCGGCAGGCAGGATGGACGGGCATGACCCTCTCGCTGCCCATCGACCCCGAGGCCAACCGGTTGCTGAGGCGTAGCCCGCTGGCCCTGATCCGGTGCCGGCGGGTTCGTCGAGCCGGTCAGGCGACGACAACGACGGGTGGGCGACGGCGGAGGACGTGCGGGGCGGCCTAGGCCGGGGCGGGGCTCAGGCGACGGCGGGCGGGCTCAGGCGGCAGTGGGGCGGGAGAGCGCGGCGAGGGCGCGTCGGACGTCGGCCAGCGAGACCGTCGCCGAGTCGTCCAGCTCGGCCAGGCCGGCGTCGATCCACTGCCGCATCAGGGTGGTCACCCCGATGCCGCGGGCGTCGGCGGCCGCCCGCACCCGTTCGTACGTCTCCAGCGGCAGCCGTACGGAGCGGCTGACCATCGGCACGTCGGTGTCGGGCGTGGGCAGTTCCACCGGATGGCTGGAGTCGATCAGCTCCGCGAGCCGGTCGTCGCCGCTGTGGAACTGCTTGGTCGCGTCGTTGCGGTTCATCGCCACGCCTCCTCATCGGCGGGATCCCCGGACGGCCTCGTCGTAGCGCTTCGCCTCGACGTCGCTCAGTTCCCGGGCGGACAGGACGTCCCAGTCGTTGTCGGCGCCGTCAGCCTCGGCGAGCAGCACGGCCAGCCGCCGGCCGCGCCGGGCCGTGGCGTAGACCACCATCACGTCGTCGCCGAGGTGCCGGATGACCCGTCTCGGGCTGTGCAGGGCCTCCCAGACCTCGCCGGGGGTGACGTCGTAGACGCGCAGGTTGGCCAACGCCTCGTCGGTGAAGCTGAACCGGCTACCCACCGGCGGAGCGTACCACGCACGTAACACGAGCAGGAATGAGTCGATTTTCGCCGATCAGCGGCAGGGAGTGACAGGATGAGCCCAATCCCTCTTGGAGGTGCGTGGTGAAGCGTCAGGCGTACCAACCGATCCTGATCACCGACGCGGCCCGCAGCCAGGGCGATCAGCTGAACAGCCGGCAGCGGCGCTACGTCGTGATGATGGGCGTCCGGGTGGCCTGCGTGATCGTCGGCGCGATCCTGGTCGGCGCGCAGCCGCCTCTGCTCTGGCTCTGGCTGTCGCTGTGCGGCGTCGGGATGGTGCTCATCCCGTGGCTGGCGGTGCTGCTGGCCAACGACCGGCCGCCGAAGGAAGAGCATCGGCTGGCCAACCGGTTCCACTCCCGACACCGGGACGAGGCCCCGCCGATGAGCCTGGCCGCCGAAGAGCGGCCCCACAGGGTCATCGACGTCGAGCCCTGACCGACCCCCCGATCACCGGAGGCCGTCCCCGCCCCATCGGGCCCGGCCCCCACCCCCGCAAACCCACCCCACCCTGGCCGGGCGGGGTGGGGATCAGGTTGTTGGGCGGGCGCCGATTGCGGAGACGGCCAGTGCGCCGAGGTCGCCGGCGCGGTCCAGCGCCGAGCGGGGGTCGGCCCCGGCCAGCCAGGCCGACAGCAGCCCGGCCGCGAAGGCGTCCCCGGCTCCGGTGACGTCGGCCACGACCACCCGCCGCGACGGGGCGACGCTCACCGTCGCCGTCCGGTCTGCCCAGACCGCCCCGGCCGCGCCCCGCTTGACCACCACCCGGCGGGCCGTCGCCGACAGCGCCCGGGCCTGCGCCGCCGGGTCCAGCCCACCGGCCAGCACGGCCGCCTCGTCGGCATTGACCAGGAGCAGGTCGATGTCGCGTACCCAGGACAGGAAGGCCGCCGCGCCGACCCGCCGCAGCGGCGCCGCGGACGCCGCGTCGACGCTGGTGGTGAGCCCCCGTTCGCGCGCCACGGCCAGCGCGCGCAGCCCGGCCCCCCGCGACTCGGCGTCGAGCAGGCAGTACGCGGACAGATGCAGGTGCCGCGCGTCGGCCGCCCCGACCAGGGCCTCCTCCACGTGCCCGGCGGTCAGCCGCAGGTTCGCCCCCCGCTCAGTGATCATCGTGCGTTCCCCGTCGCCGGCGAGCACGATGACCGTGCCGGTGGCGGAACCGGCCTGCCGATCGATCGCGCAGTCGACGCCGGCCCGCTGGAGTTCGGCGATCCGGTCGCGCCCCGCGTCATCGTCCCCGACCGCGCCGATCATGGTCACCGGGACGCCCTGGGCGGCGAGCCAGGCGGCGGTGTTGGCCGCTTGGCCGCCGCCGCTGACCCGGATGGTGGCCGGGGAGTCCGAGCCGGTGGCGAGGGGTCCGCCGAGCACCGCGACGACGTCGGTGATCAGGTCGCCGACGACGACGATCCGAGCCGGACCGGTCATGCGGCGGAGGCGCTGAGGTCCGCCGCGGCCACCGCGATCCGGGCGGCGAGGTCGGCGTTGCGCAGGATGATCCGCACGTTCACCGCGAGGCTGGCCCCGGAGGTGGCGGAGTGGAAGTGGGACAGCAGGTAGGGGGTCACGGCCTTGCCGGTGATTCCGTCGCGTTCCAGCAGGGCCAGCCCCTCGGCCAGCGTCCGGTCGTGCAGGGCCGGCTCGAGCTGCTCGTCGACCGGGAGCGGGTTGGCCACGATCAGGCCCCCGCCGTGCACGTCGTGGCCGGCCCGGGCGGCCAGCACGTCGGCGACCTGCTCGGGGGAGTCGACCGACCAGTCCAGGTCGAAGCCGGAGTCGTTGAGGTAGAAGCCGGGGAACCGTCGGGTGCGGTAGCCGACCACGGTGATGCCGAGGGTCTCCATCCGCTCCAGGGTGGCCCCGACGTCGAGGATCGACTTGACCCCGGCGCAGACCACCGCGATCGGGGTACGGGCCAGGGTGACCAGGTCGGCGGACTCGTCGAAGGTCTGCGTGGCCTCCCGGTGCACCCCGCCCAGCCCGCCGGTGGCGAAGACCCCGATCCCGGTCGCGGCGGCCACCGCGCTGGTGGCGGCGACCGTGGTGGCGCCGTCCGCCCCGGTCGCAGCGGCCACCGCGAGGTCGCGCACGGAGAGCTTGCTCACTCCGTCGACGGTGGCGAGCCGGGTCAGCTCCGCGTCGTCGAGTCCCACCACGAGCCGGCCGGCGATCATGCCGATGGTCGCCGGGACCGCCCCGGCGTCGCGGACCGCCTGCTCGATCTCGCGGGCCACCCGCAGGTTGTCCGGCCTGGGAAGACCGTGGGAGACGATGGTGCTTTCCAGGGCGACAACCGGACGACGGTCGCGCAGGGCGTCGGCCACCTCGGCGCCGAGGCAAATGCGGAAGCTGTTCACATCCGTCACGGTACGGGCCGTCCCTGGGTGGCCTGCGGTGGACCCGGTCCGAGGGACCTGCCAAACTGGAAAGTCGGAGGTGTAGAAGTGAGCACTGAGGTTCTCGAACGTCCGGAGCTGAAGGACGCCGACACCGGTCCCGAGATGTTCCACTACGTCCGCAAGGACAAGATCGCCGAAAGTGCCGTGATGGGCACATTCGTGATCGCGCTCTGCGGCGAGAAGTTCCCGGTGACCAAAGCGGCCAAGCCGGGCTCCCCGGTCTGCCCCAAGTGCAAGGAGATTTTCGACTCCTGGGGCGGGTGAGCGTGGGCGGTCCTCCCTGCCGTCCACGTAACCTTCTGCGGTGACCACCTCGACCGCCCTGCTCCTCGCGGATCTGACCGGCGTGGCGGTCTTCGCCGCCTCCGGGGCTTCCGCGGCGGTGGCCAAACGGCTCGACCTGTTTGGTGTCGCCTTTGTCGGTTTTGTCGCCGCGCTCGGCGGTGGGATCTTCCGCGATCTGGTCATCGACGAGGTACCCCCGCTGGCCTTCGCCGACTGGCGGTACGCCGCCGTCGCCGCGGTGGCCGCCGCCGCCGTGTTCTGGCTGCATCCCCAACTCGTCCGGCTGCGTACCACCGTGCTGGTGCTGGACGCCGCCGGCCTCGCGCTGTTCACCGTGACCGGCACGCTCAAGGCGCTCGACGCCCAGGTGCCGCCGGTCGGGGCCTGCCTCATCGGCATGCTCACCGCCATCGGCGGTGGGCTCGGCCGGGACCTGCTGACCGGCGAGATCCCCGTGGTGCTGCGCCGGGAGATCTACGCGGTGGCCGCGCTCGTCGGCTCGATCGGGGTGGCGGCACTCGACGCGTTCGGCCACGCCGACGCGGCCGGGCTGACCGTCGTCGCCGTCGGTGTCTTCGCGCTGCGCCTGGTGTCGCTGCGGCGACGCTGGTCCGCCCCGGTGGCCACGATGCGTCCGCCCCGCACCGGCACGCGTGGCCCAGCCCCTCGCCCACGGTGAGGAGGGGGCAGCCGTTCGTGACGGCACTCGGGGGTGCCCGAGGCGCTCAGCGTGGCGTCGCCTGGGCCGCCCGGCCCGAGCTGGTTATGCTGATTCGGCCTTCGCAGCATCCGATGCGCGAGGGCCTTTTCGTGGGCGGCGGAACCCGTGGCCCTCAGCCGGGGTCGCCGTCGTGCGGTCGGAGAGGAGCCTGACGCGTGGCAGCCCGGACGCCGGTACTCGCGACGTTTCCATCCCTGCGTTCCTGGCAGCGCAAGGCGCTGGTGGAGTACCTGCGACGACGCACCGAGGACTTCACCGCGGTCGCCACCCCGGGGGCCGGCAAGACCACCTTCGCCCTACGGATCGCCGCCGAGCTGCTCGCTGACGGGACCGTCGAGGCGGTCACCGTGGTCGCTCCCACCGAGCACCTGAAGACCCAGTGGTCCGAGGCGGCGGCCCGGGTCGGCATCCAGCTCGACTCGGCGTTCCGCAACGCCGATCTGCATTCCTCGGCCGACTTCCACGGGGCCGTGGTCACCTACGCCCAGGTCGGGATGGCGCCCCAGGTGCACCGACGGCGCACCATGACCCGGCGCACCCTGGTCATCCTCGATGAGATCCACCACGCCGGCGACTCCCGTACCTGGGGCGATGGGGTGAAATCGGCATTCGAACCCGCCGTACGCCGGCTGATGCTCACCGGCACCCCGTTCCGCTCCGACGACAATCCGATCCCGTTCGTCACCTACGAGCGGGGCGGTGACGGACTGCTCCGTTCCCGCGCCGACTCCGTGTACGGCTACGCCGAGGCGCTGCGCGACGGCGTGGTCCGGCCGGTGCTCTTCCTGGCGTACTCGGGGGAGACCCGGTGGCGGACGAACGCCGGCGAGGAGCTGGCCGCCCGGCTGGGCGAGCCGATGACCCAGGACCTCGTCGCCCAGGCCTGGCGTACCGCGCTGGACCCGGCCGGTGACTGGATGCCGCAGGTACTGCGGGCCGCCGACGCCCGACTGACCGTGCTTCGCAACGCCGGGATGGCCGACGCCGGTGGGTTGATCATCGCCAGCGATCAGCAGACCGCCCGCTCGTACGCGAAGCTGATCGAGCAGCTGACCGGCGAGCGGGCGACGGTGGTGCTCTCCGACGACCAGGGCGCCTCCGCCCGGATTGCGACGTTCGGGGCGTCCGAGCAGCGGTGGCTGGTCGCCGTCCGGATGGTCTCCGAGGGCGTCGACATCCCCCGGCTCGCGGTCGGCGTCTACGCCACCAGCGCCAGCACGCCGCTCTACTTCGCCCAGGCCATCGGCCGGTTCGTCCGGGCCCGCCGCACCGGGGAGACCGCGTCGGTCTTTCTGCCCAGCGTGCCGCACCTGCTCGGGCTGGCCAGTGAGATGGAGGCCGAGCGGGACCACGTGCTCGGCAAGCCGAAGGACCGCGAGGGCTTCGACGACGAGCTGCTGGAGCGCGCCCAGCGCGACGACCAGGCCAGCGGGGAGTTGGAGAAGCGGTTCTTGGCCCTCTCCGCCACGGCCGAGCTGGACCAGGTGATCTTCGAGGGCGCGTCCTTCGGCACCGCCGCGCAGGCCGGCACGCCGGAGGAGGAGGAGTACCTGGGCCTGCCGGGCCTGCTCACTGCCGACCAGGTCTCCCTGCTGCTCACCAAGCGGCAGGCCGAGCAGTTGGCGGCCCAGCGCCGTCGCGTCGCCGAGCGGGTCGCTGAGCCGGCCGCTACGGTCCCGGCAGCGCCTCCGCCACCGATGAGCACCGCGCAGCGGCGGGTGGCGCTCCGGCGGCAGCTGAACGCCCTCGTGGCAGCCCGGCACCACCGCACCGGGCTGCCGCACGGCAAGATCCACGCCGAGCTGCGCCGTCTTTGCGGCGGTCCCCCGAGCGCCCAGGCCACCATCGAGCAGCTCGAGGAACGCATCGCCACGGTCCAGACCCTCTGACCCGTACCGGTGGGCGCGTCGTCGGTATGACCACGCCGCCCCCGACCACTCCGCCGGCGGCTATCCGGCCCAGGGCGATCAGGGCGGCGGCGGCCGGATCGGAAGGCGCGCTGGCCGGGTCCTGGTCATCGCCTCCGCCGGGCGCGCTCAGGCGGGTCCGGCTCGTCCGGCCAGCCCCGCACCCCGCCGCCCGCACTTTGTACCTGCGTGCCGTGGTGGCCCGTAGGCGTGGCGTCCGGAATCGTGGCCGGAAGTACCGAAAAGCCGGCCGGACGGCCCCATGGGGGCTGTCCGGCCGGCTATGTCGATCTGGGTCCTGCGGGTTCAGTTCGCCATCAGTTCGGCACCACGCCAGCTGAACTCGGGGTCCGTCGCGAACCGGACGGTGATCTTTACTAGATCCTCCGCGTACTTGTTCGCGTGGTGCCCACAGAACACCAGCTCACTCCCGCCCGCCAGAGTGATACGGAGCTTGCCGGCAGCGTTGCAGCGGTCGCACCGTTCATCGGCGGCTGGGGGAGCCACCGTCTCGGGCGGCGGCGTGAGGGTCGGGGTCATCGCCTTCCTCCTCTGGTCGTCACCGATGAACACTCTCTTCGGTCGTTGCTCACCTATCGTGCAACACCCAGCTCGGGTCTTGCCTTCCCTGAGTGCCCGCGGGGGACCAGGGTCACACATGGAAGCAACAGTGTGCCGTGCACCAAGGGTGCCACGTCAACGATCACAATCGTGCAACCGGTCGATCACCATCGGGTGTTGTACGTCTGGTGATCAAACCGACACTACTTGTTGACGAAATCCCTCAGTCCAGGTAGTCACGGAGAACCTGTGAACGGGACGGGTGACGCAGCTTGGACATCGTCTTCGACTCGATCTGCCGGATTCGCTCCCGGGTCACCCCGTAGACCTGGCCGATCTCGTCCAGCGTGCGCGGCTGGCCGTCGGTCAGACCGAAGCGGAGCCGGACGACGCCCGCCTCGCGCTCGGAGAGCGTCTGCAGCACCTGCTGGAGCTGGTCCTGCAGCAGCGAGAAGGAGACGGCGTCGACCGCGACGACTGCCTCCGAGTCCTCGATGAAGTCGCCGAGCTGGCTGTCGCCCTCGTCGCCGATGGTCTGATCGAGCGAGATGGGCTCCCGAGCGTACTGCTGGATCTCCAGCACCTTTTCGGGTGTGATGTCCATCTCTTTGGCCAGTTCCTCCGGGGTGGGCTCGCGGCCCAGGTCCTGGAGCAACTCACGCTGGATGCGGCCGAGCTTGTTGATGACCTCGACCATGTGCACCGGGATGCGGATGGTGCGGGCCTGGTCGGCCATGGCCCGGGTGATCGCCTGCCGGATCCACCAGGTGGCGTACGTGGAGAACTTGTAGCCCTTGGTGTAGTCGAACTTCTCGACGGCCCGGATCAGGCCGAGGTTGCCCTCCTGGATCAGGTCCAGGAATGCCATCCCGCGGCCCGTGTAGCGCTTGGCCAGCGACACCACCAGGCGGAGGTTGGCCTCCAACAGGTGGTTCTTCGCCCGCTCGCCGTCGCGGGAGATCCAGCCCAGGTCGCGGAACATCTCGCGGGTGAGCTTCTCCCCGACCTCGTCGGCGGCGCGCAGCTGCTCGGCGGCGTAGAGGCCGGCCTCGATCCGCTTGGCGAGCTCCACCTCCTGCTCGGCGTTGAGCAGGGGCACCTTGCCGATCTGCTTCAGGTAGGCCCGGACGGAGTCGGCGGAGGCGGTCAGCTCGGCATCGCGACGAGCCTGCTTGAGCGCCTCGGACTCCTCGTCGTCCCACTCGAAGTCGTTGTCGGTGGCCGAGCTCGCGGCGTCGGCTGCGGCGGCCCGGGCCAACTCGGCCGGCTCCTCGACCACCACGTCCTCGACCTCGGCGGCGAGCGCCTCCGGATCGATGTCACCCTCGGCCTTGGCGGGCTTGCCGTTGGCCCCGGCGACGGTTGCCTTGGTGGCCCGGGTGGCTTTCGCGACCTTCGCCGGCACGGCAGCCTTGGCCACCGTATCCGTCGTGGCCTTGCGCGCGGCGGCCTTGCGGGGCGCCGGTGCGGAGGCGTCGTCGGCCCCTGCTGCCTGCTTCGGGGCCGGCGCGGCGGCCTTCTTGGTGGTCTTGGCGGTGGTGGCCCGCGACGCCGGGGTGGCGGACCGGGCGGCGGCGACCCGGCGGCGGGTGCCGACCGAGCCGTCCACGACCACGGTCACTCCTGCTTCCGCGAGCGCGCGCAGGATCTTCTTGGCCTGGGCCGGAGTCACCTCGGCGGACTCGACGGTGCGCGCGAGCTGGGCCGACGTGAGCTGCCCGCCCGCGCTCTGCGCGTGGGCGATCAGGGTGTCGGTGAGCGAGCGAACGTCGGCGCCGGTCTGGCGGGGTTCTGTCACGAATGACCTTCCGGAGGCGAAGAGCGAGCACGGCCGGGTTGCCCGGCACAGCGTGGGGCACGGTGCCAGACGATGTGGTTGAGGGACCCCCATGTCCCGGGCCCGCCTGTCGTTGGCGGCCCGTGGCACGTGGGCAGGGGTGAATTGTAACGCCGTCCGCCACGATCATCCTGCGCCGCACGGCGTACCGGCGGCCGGGACCGCAGTTTCGGCGCAGATGTGGACTTACGAATGATGGTACCGGCGGGCGATGCGGGGATTCCACCTGCCGAGGTCGGTGGCGAGCGGGCCCCCGAAATGCCGGTTGAGCGGCGGGTGCCGGGGCGGCGAGGCGGGCGGCGAGGGCCCCCGGGCGCCACCGGCCCGATCCGGTACGTCGGCGGTGCGAGTGGAGCCGGGTATGCGAGGGGTGCGGCGTGGATCGCGTGGCCGGCCCGCCGGGCACGTCGATCAGGTGGGCGAGGCGCCGAATTTGCCGGTGCGAGGGAGCGGGCCCGGGGCCGCTCGGCGGCAGCGGCTCCGCGGAGCGCGGTGGCGGAGGCGAGCGTCGACGCCGCGGACGGAGAAATAGGCACTTAGCAGATATTACCAACTGCAACCGGACTTGCCGGTCGAATTCTGTCCTTAAGGTGCAGAGGGTGTGGTGGCGTCCGTCACCGCACCCGTTTCCCGATGATGCCCGCGCCGACCACCAGGGATGATCAAGACCACAGTTGCATGAGAATGTGTCAATGCCCAAGCTCGCCTCCCCGGTGGTGGGGCCGGGCCGGCCGAGCCCGCGCAGGGGCGGCGCTGTTCTGCGACCGCCCGCCCGACCGGCGTTTCGACACACGACGCGGGTAGGCAATGATGAGGCGGCGGGCAGCTTCCGCCAGGGCGTCGCATCGCGTTGACGACCATTGATCCTCGAGGGCCTGCCCGGACTTCATCCACCCACCCGGACCCGGCGTGCGGTAAGGGAGCGAAACATGACCAGCTCGGCACCGATGCCGCAGGAGCTTCTCAAGATCGCGATCGAGGTGGCTCGGGACGCGGCGGACACCGCGTACCGGATGCGCGCCGAGGGGGTCTCCGTCGCCGCGACCAAGAGCACCGTCACCGACGTGGTCACCGCCGCCGACCGGGCGGTCGAGCGGCAGGTCCTCGACGCGCTGGCCACGCTCCGCCCCGACGACTCGGTGCTCGGCGAGGAGTACGGCGGGAGCGCGGCCGGCGCGTCGGGCAGCGGGGTGCGGTGGATCGTCGACCCGATCGACGGCACGGTCAACTACCTGTACGGGCTGCCGCACTGCGCGGTCTCGCTGGCCGCTGAGGTCGACGGCGAGGTGGTCGCCGGGGTGGTGCGGAACCTGTTCACCGGCGAGGAATGGACGGCCACCGTCGACGGCGGTGCCTGGCGCGCGGGCAAGCGGCTGCGCTGCTCGACCGAAACCGACCTCGGGCAGGCTTTGATCGCCACCGGCTTCGGCTACGACCCGGCGCGCCGATCGCACCAGGCCCGGGTGGTCGCCGAGTTGATCCCGCAGGTGCGGGACATCCGCCGGCTCGGCGCCGCCGCGCTGGACCTGTGCCTGGCCGCCGAGGGGCGGGTGGACGCCTACTTCGAGAAGGGGCTGGCCGCCTGGGACCAGGCTGCCGGTGGCCTCATCGCGAGCGAGGCGGGGCTGCGGGTGGCAGGGCTGGGCGGGCTGCCAGCCGGCCCGGATCTGGTGATCGCCGCGCCGGAGGCGCTCTTCGCGCCACTGCACGACCGACTCGCCGACCTGGACGCCGCCGGCGGCCCCTGACCGACCGGGCCGCTGCGGTCCGCCCCTTACCGGCCGGGCCCCTGTGCGGCCATTCCTCGACCGCAACCGGCGCTGGCGGGCTCGGTCGTGCCGCCGACCGGTTCCGCACACCGGCGACACTCCGCGGCCCGCTCCGGCGGCTGGAGCGGGCCGTGCCGGTGCGTTTGGCGCCGACGACGAAGGGCGAGGGCTCCTCGCCTCGCTGCGGTCGTGGGCGACCCCGGTGACCAAGCGGCGCGTCCGGCGCAGACGGCCACGGGCAGGGCCCGTGGCCGGGGACACCGCCCGGTCGACGGCGGAAGGGGGAATCCGATCGCCCGGCTACTTCTTGACCGGCATCGGGCAGGTGCCGGCCGGCGGCTGGGGGGCACCCAGGTCGCCGAGGGCCTGGTTGACCTCGGTGGTGGTGGCCAACTGCTGGAAGTCGTTGCCCAGCACCACGTCGACGGCGTCGTCCTTGCGCTTGGGGTCGTACGCGAGCTGGGCGCTTCTGAGGAAGTAGGCGCTGAGCAGATGGGCGGAACCCACCCCCTTCGGGCCGTACCGCAGCACCGCGATGCCCTCGATCTGTTTCTTCTCGGTGGCGGTTTTCTTGACCTGGAACTGTCGGTTGCTGAACTCGTCGGCGACGTCCCCGGCGAGGCCGGCCCGGTCCGTGGCGTTGAGCACGTTGATCTTCACGTCCTTGCGCTCGCGCAGGGTCACGTCGGCCAGCGGCCAGCCCTCGGGACAGCCTCCGGCGAGGCCTGCCTCGCCCTGGGTGTCGCGGACCAGCGCGACGACGACGAACACCAGGGCAACGACCGCCAGCAGACCGACGACAACGAGTGCTCGCACTCGCGCAAAACTCATCTGGGCGCTCCCCGGACAATGGGTGGGTGGCGGCGGCGGTCGGCGGTCAGGCCGCCCCGCCGGCCGTCGAGTACGCCGCTGAGGTTAACGGTTGTCCGGCGGTCGCGTGGAAACAGCCCGACATGCCGGCGCGCCAACTGGGAAGCGGGTAGTACTACCCCTATCTTCGTGTCGCCTGAGTCACATTGGGACCAACTTCGACGGCTGAGGCGTACATCTGAGCCACGAGGGCGGTATACATGCCTCGCCAGAGGGGGGTAAGGTACCGCGCTCGCTGGGGTGCTTCTCTGGCGGCTTCGACCCGGCCCGGCCGTCGGGTCGGGTGACCGACACAAATTGGTGGCCGGCCAGCGGAACCGAGACAGCGTCGTCCGGCGTTACAACCGGAAGCGACCATATCGATATTGGAGAGTGAAACCGATGGCCACCGACTACGACGCCCCGCGTCGCGACGAGGTCGACCTCGGCGAGGACAGCCTGGAAGAGCTCAAGGCCCGGCGCGTCGACTCACAGTCGGGCGCCGTGGACGTCGACGAGGCCGAGGTCGCCGAGACTTTCGAGCTACCCGGGGCCGACCTGGCCGACGAGGAGCTCACGGTCAAGGTGCTACCGATGCAGCAGGACGAGTTCCGATGTGCTCGCTGCTTCCTGGTACACCACCGCAGCCAACTGGCGGTCGAGCGCAACGGTGAGTTGATCTGCCGCGAGTGCGTCTGACCCTGACACCGGACACCGGCGGCGGCCTCCTAGACGAGGCCGCCGCTTCGGGAACCGGCACTTCACACCCGTCCGCCGGCGCCGGCGTTCCCTCGCGACCAGCGGCGCCGTCGTGCGCCGTTGGCCCGGAACTGTTTGACTCGTCACAGCAGATTCCACGCCGACGAACCGGGGAGGTCGACGCATGGGTGAACACAGCGACGACGGCACGGACGGGCACCCGGTAACCGGCGGCCCCACGATGTCCGAAGCCGGTGAGCGAGGCGGGACCGGGCATGGCGCGGCCGGGCATGGCGCGGGACGGTCCGGCGGGACGGTGCCCGGCACCGACCAGCAAGACGGGACCGACTGTCACGGGACCGATCGTGACGGGACCGATCGTGCCGGGACCGATCGTGCCGGGACCGATCGTGACGGGACTGATCGTGACGGGCCGGAGGACGGCCGGGACGAGCTCGGTGCCACTGTGGCCGCGCTGACCGCCGACGACATCGAGCCGGCCCGCCGGCGGCAGCTGCTGACCCGGATGGTCGGCCAGGTCCGTGTCCGAGGGCTCGCCGACCTGTTCAAGCCGCGGGCCGCCGTCCGATGGATGACCGACGCCGTCGCCGAGGTAGCCCCACACGTGCCGGTCCGCGACCTGGCCACCCTCCGCCGGCACTTCCCCGGTCTGGACGACGAGGCGCTGGCGGACCGGCTGGTTCGCAACGCCGCCCGGACGACCGCCGGGATCGGCGCGGCCGGCGGCGGAGTCGCGGCCGTCGAGTGGGTGGTCGCCCCGACCCTGCTCTCCGCGCCGGTGCTGCTGGCCGCCGAGACGGTCGCTGTGGTGGCTACCGAGCTGAAGCTGATCGGCGAGCTGCACGAGGTGTACGGCGCCCCGCTGCCCACCGGCGGCACCCAGCGAACGGTCGCCGTGGTGCAGTCCTGGGCCGGCCAGCGGGGGGTCAACCCGATGGTGCCCGGGGTGGGCGTCGGCGCGGTGCTCGGCACGGCGGCCCGCAAGGAACTGCGGGACACCCTGCTCAAGCGGTTCGGTCGCAACCTGACCACGCTCGGCCCGTTCCTGACCGGGGCGGCGGTGGCCAGCTATCTCAACCGGCGGGCCACCCGAGCCCTCGCCGACCAACTCCGCGCCGACCTGCGCCGGCAGCACCGCGAACTACCCGCCCCACCCCCCACCGCCCCATAACCCCCACCCCACACACGATCTCCCGCAGTCGCAGATTCACGGAAAGCGTGGCCCATTCGGCGTCCGGAGGCCACGCTTTCCGTGAATCTGCGCGGGATGGGGATGGGGATGGGGTCAGGTTGGGGGGCGGGTGGTTAGGAGCGTTGCGGCGAGGCGTACCGGGTCGCGGGTGCTGACCACCCAGAACGGGGTGGGGTCGGCGGGGTCGTCGAGCACCACCTGCACCGCACCGGCGATCCACGGGCGCTGGATCACGAAGGCGAGCGGGTCGGCCCCGACGCCCAACACCTCCCGGCGGCCCGCCGCGTCGAGCGGGATCGCGTCGGCCACGAACCGCAACGGCAGCCGGGCGTCATCGACCCGCAGCTCCCCGTCGGCCACTGCGACGCGGATCCGCCCCAGCCACCACAGGGCCGCCACCGTAGCCGGCAGCAGCACCACGAACGGCAGCCAGGCGCGGGCGCCCTCCGCCCCCATCCAGAGCTCCAGGGCGAGGAACCCGCCGAGGGTCAGGCCGGCCAGCCAGAGCCACCACGGCAGGCCGAGCCGCTCCGCGTAGGCGGTGGTCGGGGCGGTGGCGGGCGGTGTGGAGGGCGATCGGCTCACTCCTCGAAGGGTACGGCGCACGACGGGTGGCCGACCGGGCAGGATGGCAGGGTCACCCCGCGAACCGGACGGAAGAGGAAGACCGTGACCGAAGACGTGCCCGTGCCCGTGCGGCGGCTCGACCCGGAGTTGCCGCTGCCGGCGTACGCCCATCCCGGCGACGCCGGGGCCGACCTGCTGGCCGCCACGGACGTGGAACTGCCCCCCGGCGGGCGCGCGCTGGTCCCCACCGGCGTGGCGATCGCCCTCCCACAGGGGTACGTCGGTCTGGTGCACCCGCGGTCCGGCCTGGCGGCCAGGCTCGGCGTGACGGTGCTCAACGCGCCCGGTACGGTCGACGCCGGCTACCGGGGTGAGATCCTCGTCAACCTGATCAATCATGATCGGGAGGCATCGGCGAAGATCTCCCGTGGCGATCGGATCGCGCAGCTCGTTGTCCAGCGGGTGGCACGGGTCGATTTCCGGTCGGTGACCGAGCTGCCGCCGTCCCGGCGGGGCGCCGGTGGGCACGGCTCGACCGGCGGTCACGTCGGGCTCGTCCCGCCGCCGGCGGACCGGGCCGGCGGACAGTCGGAAGAGGTGACAGGGTGAGCGCGAACAGCGGAGGGTGGGCGCAGTGATCTTCTCCCGAAAGCAGGCCGGTGACGGTCGGCGCGGCCGTGACAAGCGGGCCACCGAGGTCTTGGATGGGCGGGACGCCGAGGAGGCGGTGCCGGAGCGTGGTCCGTACGACGTCTCCGAGGCCCCCGACGGGGTGGAGCGGCTCGACCTCGGCAGTCTGCACATCCCGGCGGTGGCCGACGTCGAGGTGCGCGTACAGGCCGATCCGCAGGGCGTGATCCAGCAGGTCGTCCTGGTGCACGGGGAGAGTGCCCTGCAGCTCGGCGTCTTCGCCGCGCCCCGCTCCGAGGGCATCTGGGACGAGGTGCGCGAGGAGATCCGCCACTCCCTGGTCAACGACGGTGCGACCGTCGAGGAGGCGCAGGGGGAGTACGGCCCCGAGCTGCATGCCCAGGTACGCACCCCGGACGGCCTGACCGACCTGCGGTTCGTCGGGATCGACGGCCCGCGCTGGATGGTCCGCGGCGTCTATCAGGGCGTCGCCGCCACCGCCCCGGCCGCCGTCGGCGTGCTGCGCGAGTGCCTGGACGGACTGGTCGTCGACCGCGGGCAGGAGGCGAAGCCGGTGCGGGAGCCGCTGCCGCTGCGGCTGCCCCGCGAGGTCACCGACCAGGCTGGCGAGGGCGACCGCCCGGTCGAGGCCTGAGCGTTCTGCCCGTCCCCGCCGGCGGGTCGCCGGCCGGGACGGCGGGCGGTCCTGTCCTGTCGCCGCCCGGCGTACGCTGGCGGGACGGGCCGGACACGCGCGCCGGGCGGCGCCGTGCCGGCCCGGGCGGCCAGGCCCCGGGAGAGGGTGACGCGGAGGTCATGACGACCGACGAGGGCAGTAGGGTCTCGCTGCGGCGGCTTCTGCACCGGTTCACCGCGAGCGAGGCCGAGATCGAGGCGCAGGAGCTGCGCCGGGAGAGCGCGGAGTCCGGCGGCACGCCGGCCGGGCAGTGCATGCGCGGTCAGCTGGTCTCGGTGACCGGCCGGCTGCGCACCGTGGTCTACACTCCTCGGATCAACCTCCCCACCCTGGAGGCCGACCTCTACGACGGCAGCGACGTGGTGACGCTGGTCTGGCTCGGTCGTCGGCACATCGCCGGCATCGAGCCGGGGCGGCACCTCACCGCCCGGGGGCGGGTGGCGGTGCGGGACGAGCGCAAGGTCATCTACAACCCGTACTACGAGCTGGAGTCGCCGAAGTGACGACGTGGACGGGAGAGACACGATGACCACGGGACAGCACCGGACGACGGAGCCGGGGAGCGGCCCGGAGGACTCCGAGCCGCTGCCGAGCCTCGCCGAGCAGATGGCCGACCAGCTCGGCGGTTGGCGCGGGCTGGTCGAGTCCAGCATCCCGGTGGTCGTCTTCGTGATCGCCAACATCGTCGGGGAACTGCGCCCGGCGGTCATCGCCTCCGTGACCATTGCCCTGCTCATCGCCGGCCTGCGGCTGGTCCAGCGCCGGCCGGTGCGGCACGCGCTGAACGGTCTCTTCGGCGTCGGCATCGGCGCGGCCATCGCCTGGCGTACCGGCGACGAGCGCGACTTCTACCTGCCGGGCATCCTCTACGGCATCGGGTACGGGCTGGCACTGCTGGTCTCGGCGGCGATCCGACAGCCCCTGGTGGGCTGGATCTGGTCGGTGCTGGTGGCCAAGGGGCGCGCCGAGTGGCGGGACGACCCGCGCCTGGTGCGCACCTTCACCCAGCTCACCGTGCTCTGGGGCGTGGTGTGGCTGGCCAAGGTCGGCGTGCAGGCCGGGCTCTACCTCGCCCACCAGGACACCGCGCTCGGCGTCGCCCGGCTGACCCTGGGCTACCCGCCGTACGCGTTGCTGCTGCTGATCACGGTCTGGACGGTGCGCCGGGTGACCCGCGAGACGACGGGCCCGGAGCCGCTGCCCGGGGCCTGAGTCACCCGGGCCGGCGCCCCGCTCAGCCCGCCCCCGGGCCCCGCTCGACACCGGCCGGGCCCGCCCCGCTCAGCTCGCGCCCCGGGTCCGCTCGACGCTGTCCGGGCCCAGGATCACCGCGCGGACCGCGTCCTCCACCTCGGCGGTGCAGACGAAGATCAGCTCGTCACCGGCCTCGATCGAATCGTCCGGGCTGGGCACCAGCACCCGCTTGCCGCGCAGGATCGCCACCAGGGCGGCATCCCGGGGGACCGGCACCGCGTGGATCGGCTGCCCCAGATATGGGGCGGTCGGCGGCAGGGTGATCTCCACCAGGTTCGCCTCGCCCTGGCGGAACGTCATCAGCCGCACCAGGTCGCCGACGGTGACGGCCTCCTCGACCAGGGCTGCCATCACCCGCGGCTTGCTCACCGAGACGTCGACGCCCCACTGCTCGGTGAAGAGCCACTCGTTCTCGGCCCGGTTGACCCGGGCCACCACCCGGGGCACGGCGAACTCGGTCTTCGCCAGCAGCGAGACCACCAGGTTGACCTTGTCGTCCCCGGTCGCCGCGACCACCACGTCGCAGCCGGCGATGTTGGCCTCCTCCAGGCTGGCCAGCTCGCACGCGTCGGCGAGCACCCAGTCGGCGGCGGGCACCCGGTTCGGCCGCAGCATCCGGGGCTGACGCTCGATCAGCATCACCTGGTGGCCGTTGTCGATCAACTCCTGGGCGATCGAGCGGCCCACGTTGCCGGCGCCGGCGATGGCGATCCGCATCTTCAGTGCGCTCCTTCCGGCGGGCTGCCCGCCACCGACGTGGCCGAGGCCACGATGTCGTCGGTGACCAGCATGAAGACCTGGTCGCCCTCCTGCACGGCGGTGGACCCGGTGGGGAGCGTGCCGATACCGAAGCGGCTCAGGTACGCGACCCGCGTGCCGGCCGCCTCCTCCAGGGCCCGCAGCGGCCGGCCGATCCAGTCCTTGTGCACCGGTACCTCGACGATCGAGACGGTGCTGGTCGGGTCCCGGAAGATCTCGACGTTGCCCTCGGGGACCAGGTGTCGCAGCATCCGTTCGGCCGTCCAACGGACGGTGGCCACGGTGGGGATGCCCAGACGCTCGTAGACCTGGGCCCGGCGCTGGTCGTAGATCCGGGCGGCCACCCGGGAGACGCCGAAGGTCTCGCGGGCCAGCCGGGCGGAGATGATGTTGGAGTTGTCGCCGCTGGAGACCGCCGCGAAGGCGTCCGCCCGCTCGATGCCGGCCTCCCGGAGCACCTCGCCGTCGAAGCCGACGCCGGTGACGGTGACGCCGGCGAAGTCCGGGTTGAGCCGGCGGAACGCGTCGGCGTCCTGATCGATCACCGCCACCGAGTGCCCCCGGGACTCCAGGCTCTGGGCCAGGGTCGACCCGACCCGGCCGCAGCCCATGATCACGACATGCACGGTGTCCCTCCCAAGGTGCGCGCACCCGCCGGCCTCGCCGGTGACCTGTCGTCTGCGAGCCTGCCACGTCCCGGATGTCGGCGGGGGACGACGGTACCGCGCCCGGTAGCGCACCCGCGATCAGCCACCCCCGAGTGGCCGGACAACGGTGGTCGTACCCTTAGCCCTTGTGGCCAGTCCCACCTCGCTGCTGAAGCGGCTGCTCGTCGGTCGACCGTTCCGGTCCGACCGGCTTCAACACACCCTCCTGTCGAAGCGCATCGCGCTGCCCGTCTTCGCCTCCGACGCGCTCTCCAGCGTCGCGTACGCCCCGGACGAGATCCTGCTGACGCTCTCCATCGCGGGCGCGTCGGCGTTCATCTTCTCGCCGTGGATCGCCCTCGCGGTGGTCGTGGTGATGCTGACGGTGGTGGCCAGCTACCGGCAGAACGTGCACGCCTACCCCTCCGGCGGCGGCGACTACGAGGTGGCCACGGTCAACCTCGGGCCCCGGGCCGGCGTCGCGGTGGCCAGCGCCCTGCTGGTCGACTACGTGCTCACCGTCGCCGTGTCGGTCTCCTCCGGGGTGGCCAACCTGGGCTCGGTGGTGCCGTTCGTGGCCAGCCACAAGGTGCTCATCGCGGTCACCGCGGTGGCGGTGCTCACCGCGATGAACCTGCGCGGCCTGCGCGAGTCCGGCACCGCGTTCGCCATCCCGACGTACGGCTTCGTGATCGTGATCGGCGGGATGATCCTCACCGGCCTGATCCGGGTCTTCGTCCTCGGCCACGACCTGCGCGCCCCGAGCGCCGGACTGGAGATCCAGGCCGAGCACAGCGTGACCGGGCTCGCGCTGATCTTCCTGCTGCTGCGCACCTTCTCCTCCGGCTGCGCCGCGCTCACCGGCGTGGAGGCGATCTCCAACGGGGTGCCGGCGTTCAAGGCGCCGAAGAGCCGCAACGCCGCCACGACCCTGCTGCTGCTCGGCACCATCTCGGTGAGCATGCTGGTCGGCATCATCTGGCTGGCCCGGATGACCGGCCTGCAGTTCGTCGAGGACCCGGGCCGGCAGATCCTCTCCGGCCCCGACGGGTACGTGCAGAAGACCGTCACCACCCAGCTCGGCGAGACGGTGTTCGGCTCCGGGTCGATCCTGCTGTACGTGGTCGCCGGGATGACCGCGCTGATCCTCTTCCTGGCCGCGAACACCGCGTTCAACGGCTTCCCGGTGCTCGGCTCGATCCTCGCCCAGGACCGCTACCTGCCCCGGCAGCTGCACACCCGGGGCGACCGGCTGGCGTTCTCCAACGGCATCGTCTTCCTGGCCGTCTTCGCGGTGGTGCTGATCGTCGGCTTCCAGGCCGAGGTGACGAGGCTGATCCAGCTCTACATCGTCGGCGTCTTCGTCTCGTTCACGCTCTCCCAGGCCGGCATGATCCGGCACTGGAACCGGCACCTGCGCACCGAGCGGGACGTCCAGGCCCGCCGTCGGATGATGCGGTCCCGGGCGATCAACACCTTCGGCATGGTGCTGACCGGCACGGTGCTGGTCATCGTGCTGATCACCAAGTTCCTGCTCGGCGCGTGGATCGCCATCGTCGCCATGGCGCTGATCTACCTGCTGATGCTGGCCATCCGCCGGCACTACGACCGGGTCGCCGCCGAACTGGAGCCGACCGAGGCCCGGGGCGTGCTGCCCGCCCGCAACCACGCCATCGTGCTGGTCAGCAAGCTGCACCAGCCGACCCTGCGGGCCGTCGCGTACGCCCGGGCCACCCGGCCGGACACGCTGACCGCGGTGACGGTGAACGTCGACGAGAAGGACACCCGGGACCTGCAGGCCGACTGGGAGCGACGGGAGGTCCCGGTGCCGCTCACGGTGATCGACTCGCCGTACCGGGAGATCACCCGGCCGATTCTCGACTTCGTCGCCGGCACCCGCCGGGAGTCGCCGCGCGACGTGGTCACGGTCTTCATCCCCGAGTACGTCGTGGGGCGCTGGTGGGAGCACCTGCTGCACAACCAGAGCGCGCTGCGCCTGAAGGGGCGGCTGCTGTTCGAGCCGGGCGTGATGGTGACCAGCGTGCCGTGGCAGCTCGCCTCGACCGCAGGCAAGGACCTCGACCGGCTGGACGCGACGCTGAGCCGAAGCCCCGCCCGCGGCCCCCGGGTCGCGCCGCGCAGCACCCTGCCGCCGCCGGTGACGCCGGCCGCTTCCGTACCGCCCGGCGAGACCGACCAGACCGGGGGAGACCGACGATGATCGAGGCAGACATGGACACCGACGATGGCGACCGCCCCGGGCCGACGAGCCCCGGGTTGGAGGGCGTGCAGCGGCGCGGGTTGGAGGAGGCCGAGCGGGTCGAGTTGACCGTCGACGCGGTCGCCCCCGGTGGGCACTGCGTGGCCCGGGTCGACGGCCAGGTGGTCTTCGTCCGGCACGCGCTGCCCGGCGAGCGGGTGATCGCCGAGGTCACCGAGGTGCACAAGGGGTTCGTCCGGGCCGACGCGGTGACCGTGCTGGTCGCCGCCCCGGAGCGGGTCGAGCCGCCCTGCCCGTACGCGAAACCGGGCCGCTGTGGCGGCTGCGATCTTCAGCACGTCGCGCCCGCGGCCCAGCTCGACTGGAAGTCGGCCGTGGTGCGCGGGCAGCTCGACCGCCTCGGCGGCCTCACCGACGCCGAGATCGACCGGCTCGGCGTGCGGGTCGCGGCGCTGCCCGGCGGGCCGCTCGGTTGGCGCTCCCGGGTCCGGTACGCGGTCGACGCCGCCGGCCGGGCGGGGCTGCTCAAGCACCGCTCGCACGAGGTGGTGCCGATCGATCGTTGCCTGATCGCCCACCCGGCGATCCAGGAGCTGCCGGTGCTCGGTGAGCTCTGGCCGGCGGCGGACGCGGTGGAGACCGTCGCCTCGACCGGCGGGGACGTCACCGTCACCGCCCTGGTCGACGGGGCGCCCGTGCCGGTCGACGACACCGCGCCGGTCGACGCCCCGGCCGCCGGCCCGTCGGGGCGAGACAGCGGTCGGCGTCCGGCCCGAGCGGTGGTCCGCGAGGTGGCCGCCGGCCGGGAGTGGACGCTGCCCGCATCCGGCTTCTGGCAGGTACACCCGGCGGCGGCGGACACCCTGGTCGCCGTCGTGCTCGACCTGCTCGACCCGAGGCCGGGGGAGTCGGCCTGGGACCTCTACGGCGGTGCGGGCCTCTTCGCGGCCGCGCTGGCCACCCGGGTCGGCCCGACCGCCCGGGTCACCGTCGTGGAGTCCGCCGACGCGGGTGTCGCAGCCGCCCGGAACAACCTGAGTGACCTGTCCGGCGTCGAGGTGGTGGCCGCCCGGGTGGAGAACGCGCTGGCCCGCCGCCGGATCACCGGCCCGGTGGACCTGGTGGTCCTGGACCCGCCCCGCACCGGAGCCGGCGCGAAGGTGGTGCTGGACGTGATTGCCGCCGGCCCGCGCGCGGTGGCGTACGTGGCCTGCGACCCGGCGGCCTTCGCCCGGGACGTGCGGACGTTCGCCGAGGCCGGGTGGCGGCTGGACCAGCTGCGCGGCTTCGACCTGTTCCCGATGACCCAGCACGTCGAGCTGGTCGGGCTGCTGCTGCCGCCGGACGGGCCGCGCTGAGCCGACCACCGGGCCCGGGTGATTGCAGGGGCCCCTTCCTATACCGAATGCGTTAACAGGGGGCCCGTCCTTTCATGCGAATCGTGGGGTTGATGTCGGGGACGTCGTACGACGGGGTGGACGTGGCCGCGGCGGAGTTCACGCTCGACGGGGAGACCCTGCGGCTGCGCCCGCTCGGCTTCGCCGCTCTGGACCACGACGACGGGCTGCGGGCGGAGATCGGGGCGATGCTGCCGCCGAACCCGACCACGATCGAGGCGGTCTGCCGGCTGGACAACTGCCTTGGGGAGGTCTTCGCCGAGGCGGCGGCGCTCGGGGTGGAGCTGGCCGGCGGGCGGGTCGACGCGGTCGTCTCGCCCGGGCAGACGGTGTTCCACTGGGTCGACGGTGGCCGGGTGCGGGGCACCCTCCAGCTCGGCGCGCCGGCCCGGGTGGCGGCGCGGGTGGGCGTACCGGTGCTGTCGGACCTGCGGTCGGCGGACGTCGCGGCCGGCGGGCAGGGCGCGCCCCTGGTGCCGGCGTTCGACGCGCTGCTGCTCGGCGGCGGGGCCGGGCCGCCACGGGCGGCGCTGAACCTGGGCGGGATCGCCAACCTCACCGTGGTCGCCCCGGGCACCCCGGTCCTCGGGTACGACGTGGGCCCGGCCAACGCGCTGCTCGACGCGGCGGCCCGGCGCCTCCTCGGCCGCCCCTGCGACGTCGACGGGGCCGGCGCGGCAGCCGGCCGGGTGCACCCCGGACTGCTGGAGCTGCTGCTCGCCGAGCCGTACTATGCCGCGCCGCCGCCCAAGTCCACCGGTAAGGAGCTCTTCCACGCCGGGTACCTCGACGATCGGCTCGTCGCGATCGGCGAGCCGATCGACGCCGACGACGTGCTGGCCACCCTGACCGAGCTGACCGCCCGGACGGTCGCCGCCGAGTGTGACCGGCACCGGGTGACCGAGGTCATCGCCGCCGGGGGCGGGGTGCGCAATCCCACACTCCGGGGCCGGCTGGCCGCGCTGGGGGGCCGGCGGTGGCGGCTGCGGACCAGCGACGAGCTGGGGGTGCCGGCGCAGGCCAAGGAGGCGTACGCGTTCGCCCTGCTCGGCTGGCTCTCCTGGAATGGCCTGCCAGGGGCGATGCCCTCGGTGACCGGGGCACGCGAGGCCACCGTGCTGGGCTCCTGGACGCCGTCCGGGCCGGCCCGGTGCGCGGCCCCGGCCGCCCCGCCCCGGCGGCTGGTGATCACGGTTTGACTGTCCTCTCGGTCAGCGGGTGGTCACACGGTCGGACTGCGGACTACCGGACGGCCGATAGACTCTCCGGTCATGAGTGTTGATGAGGACACGGCCAACCACGGCCGACTGCTGGGCACGGTGCGCGGTCCGCAGGACGTGAAGCGGATGTCCGCCGAGCAGCTGGACATCCTCGCCGCCGAGATCCGTGACTTTCTGATCGCCAAGGTCTCCCGCACCGGCGGGCACGTCGGCCCCAACCTGGGTGTGGTGGAGCTGACCCTGGCGATGCACCGGGTCTTCGACTCCCCCCGCGATCGGCTCCTGTTCGACACCGGCCACCAGGCGTACGTGCACAAGATCCTCACCGGCCGGCAGGACGGCTTCGACCGGCTGCGCCAGCGCGGCGGCCTCTCCGGCTACCCGAGCCAGGCCGAGAGCGAGCACGACCTGGTGGAGAACTCGCACGCCTCCACCGCCCTCTCCTACGCCGACGGGCTGGCCAAGGCGTACGCGCTGCGCGGCGAGCAGCGCAGCGTGGTCGCCGTCGTCGGCGACGGCGCGTTGACCGGCGGCATGTGCTGGGAGGCGCTGAACAACATCGCCACCGCCGGCAACTCGCTGGTGATCGTGGTCAACGACAACGGCCGCTCCTACTCGCCGACCATCGGCGGCCTCGCCGACCACCTCTCCTCGCTGCGGCTCAACCCCGGCTACGAGAAGGTCCTCGACACCGTCAAGGACGCCCTCGGCTCGACCCCGTTGGTCGGCCGGCCGATGTACGAGGTGCTGCACGCGGTCAAGAAGGGCATCAAGGACGCGGTCGCCCCACAGGCGATGTTCGAGGACCTCGGCATCAAGTACGTCGGCCCGGTCGACGGCCATGACCTCGAGGCGGTCGAGTCGGCGCTGCGGGCGGCGAAGAACTTCGGCGGCCCGGTGATCGTGCACGCGGTGACCCGCAAGGGCTACGGCTACCGCCCCGCCGAGGAGGACGAGGCGGACTGCCTGCACGGCCCCGGTGGCGCGTTCGACGTGGAGACCGGCAAGCTGGTCGCCGCCCCCTCGGTGAAGTGGACCCACGTCTTCGCCGACGAGCTCGTCGCGATCGCCGATGAGCGGCCCGACGTGGTGGGCATCACCGCCGCGATGGCCGAGCCCACCGGCATCGCCAAGCTGGCCCGCAAGCACCCCGGGCGGGTGTACGACGTCGGCATCGCCGAGCAGCACGCCGCCACCTCGGCCGCCGGGCTGGCCCTCGGCGGGCTGCACCCGGTGGTGGCGGTCTACGCGACCTTCCTCAACCGGGCGTTCGACCAGGTCCTGCTGGACGTGGCGATGCACAAGCTGCCGGTGACGTTCGTGCTGGACCGGGCCGGCATCACCGGCCCGGACGGGCCGAGCCACTACGGCATCTGGGACATGGCCGTCTTCGGGGTGGTGCCGGGGCTGCGCATCGCCGCCCCCCGGGACGCCGCGACGCTACGCGAGGAGCTGCGCGAGGCCGTGGCCGTGGACGACGGTCCGACCATCGTCCGGTTCCCGACCGGCACCGTCGCCGCGGACCTGCCGGCCCTGCGCCGGGTCGGCCCGGTCGACGTGCTGGCCGAGTCGCCCCGCACCGACGTCCTGCTGGTCGCGGTCGGCTCCTTCGGCCACCTCGGCATGGAGGTCGCCGCCCGGGTCGCCGAGCAGGGCTACGGGGTGACCGTGGTCGACCCGCGCTGGGTCCGGCCCGTCCCGGCCGAGCTGCTCGAGCTGGCCGCCGGTCACCGCCTCGTCGTCACCGTCGAGGACGGCGTGCGCGTCGGCGGGGTCGGCGACGCGCTCGCCCAGGCGATGCGGGACGCCGATGTCCGGGTGCCGCTGCGGGACCTGGGCGTGCCGGCCGACTGGCACCCGCACGGCACCCGCGCGCAGATCCTGGCCGACCTGGGCCTCACCGCCCAGGACGTGGCCCGGGACGTCACCGGGTGGATCTCCCGCCTGGACGCGGAGCCGGTCGAGCCGGTGAGCCTGCCGGCCGGCGGGAGCGCGCAGAACTGAGCCGGTTCGGTTGATCGACTCGGTGTGCGGCATGTTGCGTTCCCGGTGCCGGGAGCCCCGATGGGCCGCACACCGAGTCGATCAGGCCGACGGCCGGCGCAAAACGGGCCGACGTCAGCGGCCGCCGACGGAGCGGTAGTAGGTCTTCTCCGCGCCGGCCAGGCTGAACGTGGCCTTGCTCGTCGGCTGCGGCACCACCACCAGCCCGGGACGGTCGACCAGCCGGGGGGTGCCCGGCGGCACCGACAGCGAGGTGTACCGGGTTGACCGCCAGCTCAGCACCACCAGCGGCTGGCCCGGCACCGGTAGCACGTACGCCTGCAGGGTGTTGGCCCGGTCGGCCGGGGAGACCAACGCCTTGCCGCCGTCGGCCGGCCGGTAGACCACCGCGGTCATGGTGCCCGCCTCGGTCTCCCAGCTCAGCTGCTCCAGATCGGCGGGGTCGCCGCCGCCCAGCGCCACCTCGCCCAGGGCACGCACGCTCAGCTTCGCCATCGGCCAGGACTCCGGCACCGACCGGGACGCGTCCCGGTCCCCGATCCGGCTGGGGACACTGCCGAACGGGCCCTGCTCGCCGGCGAGCACGCAGGTGTCCAGGTCGTCCAGTGCTCGCCGGCCCGAGCCGGTCTCGTCCCGGACCAGCGGGTAGCGCGGGTCCGTGGTGGCCGTGCCGAGGTCGAGCAGGCGGTCGGCGGCCCGACCGCGGGGCAGCGACCGGGTGACCCTCAGCGTCGCGGTCAGCGGCACCGCGCGGCAGGCCGGCACGTCCACCGGGTCGGTCAGCCCGTCCCGGCTGGGCAGCGCCCGGCCCTTGGGGCCGAGCAGCCGCTCCACCCGGCCGGAGAGCAGGTAACGGCGCCCGGAGGTGGTCTGCACGGGCAGCACGTCGGAGTAGGCGAGGTAGCCGGGATCGGTGTACTCGCTGGCCCGGTCGACCACGTACCGGTCGCCGTCGCGGGTCAGCTGGAGCAGCCAGGAGGCGCTCTCCCCGGGGACGTCGGCGGCCACCAGGGCCAGCGGGACGCCGTCCGCCTCACCGGACCAGAGGAGCCCCGACGAGGGCAGGTGCGCGCGATCGTCGGCCGGCGACCGCCAGGACCGGACCGCCTCGGTGACCGCCGCCGTCGCGTTCGCGTCGCCGGCCAGCCGGCCCCGCGCGGGCCACACCCGCAGCGTCCCGTCCAGGCTGTCGTAGCCGGTGGGGAGGACATCCGGCTTCCGGTCGGCGACCGGCCCACAGGCCGTGCCGCTCAGCAGCAGGGTGAGCAGTGCGGTGGCCGTCATGCCGCGCCGGCGGACTGAAGCCACCTGTACGCCCCCGATCGCGTCGCCCGGTCGTGTTCGCGTCCCACATGGTACGAGATGGCCCGGGCAGCGCGGAGCGGCACCTCTTCCCGGCCCACGAGCTGCGGCGCGACCGGCCACATAGGACCCCCGGTGATTGTCGGGCCGCGCCCCGGCTCCGGTAGACTCCGCCGACTGTGACTCCTGCCGAGCCCCGAGGGGATTCCCCGCCGGTTCCCGACGCTCCCCGGAGCTCCGCCGACCCCACGCCCCGGGCCGGGTCGGTGGCGACCGCCGAGCCACCGCAGGCCGAGGCGCCGCCCGCCGTGGAGGCCCCGCCCGCCGTGGCCCCGCCCGCTGACGGGGTGGGGGCCCGCGACCGGTGGCGGTGGCGATGGACGAACCGGCGGCGGGACCTCGCCGCGTACGGCCTCTTCCTGCTCGCCGCGCTCTGGGTGACCGGCCGGATCTGGGTCGACCCGGCTGGCCGGGTCGCGTCGTTCTACAGCAGCGACCCGGCGCAGGTGCAGTTCTTCCTCGCCCACAGCGTGCGGGTGGTGCTGCATGGCGAGTTCCCGTTCTACACCGACCAGTTCAACTACCCCGACGGGGTCAACCTGATGGCCAACACGGCCATCCTGGCGCTCGGCATCCCGATGGTGCCGGTGACCCTGCTCTTCGGGCCGGCCGTCTCCTTCGTGGTGCTGGTCACCCTCGGGCTCGCCGGCACCGCCGCCGCCTGGTACCGGGTGCTCTCCCGGCACGTGGTGCGCAACCGGACCGCCGCCGCCGTGGGCGGCTGGTTCTGCGGGTTCTCCCCGGCGATGCTCTCGCACGCCAGTTGGCATCCGAACATCATCAGCCAGTTCCTGCTGCCGTTCATCGTCTGGCGGGTGCTGGTGATCACCCGGTCGCGGCGGCCGGTCGTCGACGGCGCGCTGCTCGCCCTGCTGGTGACCGTGCAGGCGTTCATCAACGAGGAGATCCTGCTCTTCACGGCCCTGGCCTGCGGCGTCTTCCTGATCGCCATGCTGGTGCAGCGGCCCGGGCTGTGGTCGGCGGCGTGGCGGCCGCTGGGCGTCGCGGTGGCGGTCTGCGCCGTGCTCGCCGGGGCGCTGCTGGCGTACCCGCTCTATGTCCAGTTCGCCGGGCCGATGGCGTACCACGGCCTCAGCGACGCGGTCCGCGACTACGGCAACGACATCGCCGCCTTCTTCGCCCCGGGCTCGCCCACCCTCGGGGGCAACGAGCGGGCCAACGTCAACCTGGCCCCGAACTACTCCGAGGAGAACGCCTTCTTCGGCTGGAGTCTCGCGCTGATGGCCGTCGGCATCGTGCTCTGGCTGCGCCGCGAGCCGGTGGTCCGGGCGCTCGCCGCGACCGGGGGGTTCTTCGCGGTGCTCTCCCTCGGCGAGCGGATCTCCTGGTGGGACCGGGAGTTGTTCACCGGCCCGTGGGAGCTGCTGGTACGGGTGCCGCTGCTCGACGCGGTGGTGCCGACCCGGTTCGGAATGATCACCACGGTGGTGATCGGTGTGCTGCTGGCGCTCGCCGTCGAGCGGCTCTGGTCGCTGCGGCCGGCGCAGCCCCGCACCGCGCGTCGCCTCGGCGTCGGGGCGCTGGCGCTGGCGCTGTTGCCGATCGCGCCGCTGCCGCTGAAGGTCACCTCGCGCCCGCCGGTGCCGAAGTTCATCACCGCCGACCGGTGGCGCGAGTACGTCGGTGCGGACCAGACCCTGGTGCCGATCCCGGTGCCCAGCATGGGCAGCACGCACGGGATGCGGTGGGCCGCGTCCACCAACCTCGACTTCAAGATCCCCGGCGGCTACTTCCTCGCCCCGCGCAACGGCAACACCGGCGACCCGGGGCGGTTCGGCGGCCGGCCCAGCGGAATCGGCAGGCTGCTGGAGGAGGTGGCCACCACCGGCCGGACGCCGAAGCTGGACGACCGGCAGCGCCGCCGGTCCCTGGACGAGCTGCGGCACTGGCGGGCCGCCGTTCTGGTGCTCCCGGTGGGCCAGCACAACGCGGAGCCGCTGCGGCGTACCGTCGAGGAGCTGGTCGGCCCCGGGCGCCGTGAGCTGGACGTGTGGGTCTGGGACGTCCGGACGCTGACCGCCCCGACGGCCTGATGGCCGCCCCGGTCGAGCCCGCCGCCCGCGAACCGGAGCCGGCCCGGGGCGCGGAGCCGGCCGGTGATCCCGCACCGGTCGGGGAGCCGGTCCCCGCCGGCGCGTCGGCTGCCCGCAGCCTCCGCCGGGTGCGGGGCCTCGACGTCGCCGTGATCGCCGGCTACGTGGGCCTGGCGGTGCTGCTCACCAGCGGGCAGTGGGTGCGACCCGAGCGGCTGTTCCACCAGGACAACGACCAGATGCTCTTCGAGTGGATGCTGGCCCGGGCGGCCCGCGCGGTCACCGGAGCGGAGAACCCGCTGTACAGCACGGCCCTGAACGCGCCGGACGGGGTCAACCTGATGGCCAACACCTCGGTGCTCGGACTGGGTGTGCCGCTGACCCCGGTGACGCTGCTGTTCGGCACCCAGCCGGCCTTCCTGGTGGCGGTGGTCGCCTGCCTCGCCGGCACCGCCACCGCCTGGTACGTCCTGCTGCTCCGCCGGCTCGTCGGCTGCCGCGTCGCCGCCGCCGTCGGCGGCCTGGTCTGCGGCTTCGCCCCCGGCATGGTCGCCCAGGCCGGGGCGCACCTGCACATCGCCGCGCAGTTCCTGGTGCCGCCGATTCTGGCGCTGGTGTTCCGGCCGGACACCGACCGGGTCCGCCGACGCGGGGCGGCACTCGGGTTGCTGGTGGCGTACCAGGTTTTCCTCGGCGAGGAGGTGCTGGTCTTCGTGGCGCTCGCTGCCGGCGTGCTGACCGTCGGGTACGCCCTGGCAGACCGGGCGATGGCCCGCCGGCTGGCGCCCGCGTTCCTCGGCCGGATCGGCGTGGGGGCGCTGGTGGCGGGGGCGCTGCTGGCGTACCCGTTGTGGTTCCAGTTCCGCGGGCCGGGCCACTATCGGGGGATGCCCTTCGACGCGCCAGGGTTCCGGCTCGACGCCGCCTCGTTCACCGCCTCGGCCCGGCAGACGGTGCTCGGTGACGACCACCTGCCCGGCCTGCTGGCCCCGAACCCGACCGAGGAGAACTCGTTCTTCGGACCGGGCCTGCTGGTGCTCGCCGTGGTGATCGTGGTCTGGTTGTGGCGTAGCCCGCTGGTCCGGGCGATGGCGGTGGTCGGGACCGTGGCCGCTCTCTTCTCCCTCGGCCCGGTCGTCCGGGTGGACGGGGCGTCGACCGGGCTGCCCGGGCCGTACCGGCTCGTCGCCGGGGTGCCGTTGCTCGACCTGGTGGTGCCGGCCCGGTTCGCGCTGATCTGCGTGCCGGTGTTGGGGGTGCTGGTCGCCCTCTCCCTGGGCCGCGCGTGGTCCACGGCCGGCCACGCCGGGCCGGCGCCGGTGCGGCTGCTCTGGGGCGGCGCGGTGGCCGCCGCGCTGCTCCCGCTCGCGCCCACCCCGATCCGCACCGTGCCGGCGTGGCCGGTGCCGGCCTTCGTGACCGACGGCGGCTGGCGGGAGTACGTGCCGACCGGCCGGACGCTGGTGCCCGTGCCGCCGGTGACCGGTGCCGGGGCCAGCCCGGCGACGTTCTGGTCGGCCCGGGCCGGGCTGGTGTTCACCGCGCCCGGCGGCTACTTCATCGGACCCCGCGCCGCCGACGACCCGACCGCCCGCTGGGGCGCCCCCGACCGCCCGACCGCGCTGCTGCTACGCCGGGTGGCCGAGACCGGCCAGGTGCCGGTGGTGACCGACGGGGACCGCCGGCAGGCGGCGGTGGACCTGCGCCACTGGCGGGCCGCCGTGCTGGTCCAGGGTGGCCTGCGCCGGAGCGACCCGGTCCGCCGCACCGTCGACCAACTCGTCGGCCCCGGCCGCGAGATCGACGGCGCCTGGGTGTGGGTCGTGCGCCCCCTGGTGGGCTGACGACCCGGCCGGGGCCGTTCTGTTCCGCTCAGCCGGGGCGGTCGGGTTCCGCTCAGCCGACCAGGGGGCGGACGTCCCAGAGCCAGACGTCGTCGACCCGGCGCGGCTCGCCGAGCAGGGCGGTCATCAGGTCGCGCAGCACCGCCTCGCGGGGGTGCGCGCCCAGGACCACCACCGACGCCTTCCAGTAGCGCAGGTCCGCTACGGCCTGGCGGCGGTTCTCCGGCGTCAGCGGCGGCAGCGTGCCGGAGTCCATCGTGGAGTAGATGAGGGTGCTGGTCGGCCGGTTCGGGGCGCCGAAGACGCCCTCGCCATCGGGGTTGGGCCCGATGAAGTAGCCGCCGGGGATCGGGAACGCGTGCCCGGTCAGCGCGCTCCAGCGCAGGGTGGGCAGGCCGTGCACGTTGCTGGGGATCGGCACCGGCACCAGGGTCCGGCCTGCCGGGACGAACGGCTCCCAGCCGCCGGCCGTGATGAAGTGCGGCGGCGGGTCGATCTGCTGGGCCGGCAGCGGCCGGGGGACCAGCGGCAGCACGGCGAGCGCGACGGCGGCGTACCCGACCGGGCGGAGCCAGCGACGGGACCGGGCCGGCGCGGGACCGGCCGCCTCCGCCGGGGCCGCCTCCGGGCCGGACGCCTCGGCGGCGACGCGCGGGGCCGGCACGCGCGCCCCGGCGGTCGGTGCGGTGCGGGCCAGCGCGTCCCAGGCCAGGGCGAGCAGCACGCCGACGGCGGCGGCCACCACCAGCGCCAGCCGGGTGGGCATCATCATCTCCACCAGCGGCAGGTCGTCCGAGATGTACGCCCACGGCCCGTCGACCGTGGTCTCGGCGCCGTCGAAGCGCACCACCGGGCCGATCGAGGCGACGGTGAAGACCACCACCAGCACGGCGACGATCCGGGCGGCCAGCGACCGACGGACCAGCAGCACCAGGGCAACCAATGCCACCAGCACCAACGGCCAGCCGAACCAGCTGTTCTGCTCGGTCAGCCCGATGGTCTTCTCCACCGCCTCGTCACCGGCGACGGTGTCCCGGGCGAACGTCACGAAGGCCATCAGGTCCTCGCCCCAGTTGTGGAACACCCCGCCCTGCAGGCCCCGGTACGACTGCGGGCCGTTGAACTGGAACCAGATCGGGTACGCCGCGAGCAGCAGCGTCAGCCCGCCGCCGAGGCCGAGTGCGGCCAGGAAGCCGCCGGCCCGGGCCCGCGCCGCGCGTGGCCGTTGCACCGCGTAGGCGGCCACGACCACCAGGCAGCCCAGCGCCGTGAGCAGCAGCATCTCCTCGTTGATGAAGATCTGGTACGCCACCAGCAGGCCGAGCACCACCCCGTCGCGCCGCCAACTCCGCCCCGCCTCACCGAGCCGCAGCACCCGGGCCACGATCACCGGCAGCAGGTAGTTGGAGACGAAGTTCGGCTGCCCGTTGGCGTGGTGCACGACGCCGGGCGCGAAGCCGAGGAACGCCCCGCCCACGAACGCCGCCGCGCGCGAGCGGACCAGGTGCCGCGACAGCATCCAGTACGAGGTGGCGGCCGTCGCCGCGAGCGCCCCGCCGAGGTAGAGGGCGTACGTCACCTGCGGGCCGAGCAACCAGGTCACCGGTGCCAGCGGCAGGGTGGCGCCGAGCAGCGACGTGTTCGCCATCATGTTCACCCCGTCCGGGGCGTTCTGGCGCATCGAGAACAGCGGGTTCTCCAGGTGGCGCAGCGAGTACGCGCCGTGCGAGAAGAGCCACTCGAACCAGCTGTGGTCGGTCGGCAGGTGCGACGACACCCGGTGCTCGACGTCCCCCCAGTAGTTCAGGCACACGAGAACGCCGAGGAGCACATAGGCTCCGATGGCCAGGACGTCGGCGTGGTTCGGTCGCCGTCGGGGCCGCCGCGGTGTGCCTGCACCCGCCCCATCGGGTCCGGCCGGCGCGGCCTGCGCCGCGACGGTTGCGGAGTCGGAGTTCAGCGAGGGGTCTACCACCGGCACAGCCACGACGGGCCATCGTACAGGCGCGCCGGGTGGCCCCGGTCGGGCCGGGCGCTGCCGCCGTCGCCCGCTCGGTCGAGCCGTCGACCGGCCAAGGAGGAGCGCCGGCCGTCGACCGGTCGGAGAGGAGTACCGGTGACCGTCATCGACCTCGGCGAGCTGCGCGGCGACGTGAAGCCGGACCCGCCGTCCCGCCCGCCCCGGGCGGCGGCCCGGCCGCTGCGGGCGGCGCTGGCCGGGGCCGTCGCACTGTTCGCCCTGGCCGCGTCCGCCCCGTCCGTGCGCCCGGCGTCGGCGGTCCTCGCCGTCCGAACCGGCGCCGAGGTCCTCCTCGCCGGCGGCCGGCTGTACGTGGCGGAGCCGCCGTCCCTGGGCACGGACGGTGGCCGGGAGGTGGTCGCCTACACGATGCCGGCCGCCGCGGGCGGCTCCCCGCGGCCGCTGTGGCGCACCCCCGCGCCCGGCGGATTCGGCCAGTTCTGGGTGCGGGAGCACAACGGCTTCGTGCTCCTCACCGGTGGCCGGGACGGGCGGGCGCTCGAGACGTTCGTGGTGGACGCGGCGACCGGGCGGCAGCGGTGGCGCCTTCCCGGCTTCCCGGACCCCACCGTCGGCGACGGGCTACTCCTCCTCGGTGGCGGTTTCGGTGACGGTGCCGGCGAGCAGGCCACGGACACCCTGCAGGCGGTGGACCTGCCCTCGGGGCGGGTCCGGTGGTCGGTGCCGGCGACCCGGGGCCGGCTGACCTACCGCTACCGGGGTGCGGAGGTCGACCGGGTCGTGCTGATCCCCGGTTCCGGGCGGATCGAGGTGCGCGACGCCCGGTCCGGGGCGGTCCTGGCCGCCCTCGACCCGCCCCCCGGCGGGCCGCCGGGGCCTCAGGACGTGAACGTCGCCGGGGACCTGCTGCTGGTGACCAGCACCACCGGCGACGTCGCGGGCGACAGCCGGGTCACCGCGTACGGGCTGGACGCGCTGGACCGGCGCTGGCAACTCGACCTACCGCCGGGCGGGTACCTGGCGCAGTGTGGGGAAGTGCCCTGCGTCGCCGCTCGCAATGTCGGGGTTTCGCTGCTCGACCCGGCGACGGGCCGGGCGAGGTGGACGAACCCGCGCTCGCAGTGGGTTGCCGCCGTCCGGGGCGACCGACTTCTGGTGGCCGCCCAGGATCTGGTGGGGGCCGTGGAGTTCGCCGTGCTGGACGCCACCACCGGGCGGACGGTCGCCGAGCTGGGGCGCCGGGAGCTGGTGCACAACCGGGACCCGGACGGGCCGTTGTTCACCACCCGACGCACCCGGGAGGGCGCGTTGCTCGTCGCCGAACTGGACCCGGTGGCGGCGGAGGCCCGGTCGCTCGAGGTGCTGCCGGACGCCCCGGTGGATTGCCGCTCCGCCGGCCGTGACCTGGTCTGCCGCCGGGCGTCCGGCACGTGGGGCTGGTGGCGGCTGCCCGGCTGACGGGTCCAGCGGCGCGCCCGGGTCACCAGTTGGGCTGGGCGGGCGGCGGGGGCAGCGCAACGTCGGGCGGGTGGATGACGTAGACGATCCCGCCGCTGCCGCCCTGCCAGGCGGCCTCGAACCGGTGCCGGTCCACGGTCCGGCGCACGCCCACGTCGTCCGGGGCGTACGGGTCGTTGAGGACCGGATCGCCGTCGACGGTGAACCCGACCAGGACCATCAGGTGCCCCTGGGTGTCGTAGTCCAGCCCCGGCACCTCGCCCCGGCGGAACGTGGCGGAGAGCACCAGCGGCACCCCGGCGGCCACGAACGCCCCGGCCTCGGCCAGCGACCGCAGCCGGGTGACGAACGCGTCCACCCCGTGCCGGCCCGCGTACGCGGTGTTGAACGCCCAGTTTCCCGCCCCGCCGTAGGCCGGGTCGTAGCAGTGCCGGGCGGCGTGCACCACCGCCGGCCGGGATCCGGCCGGCACGACCCACGCGTACCGGTCGGCGGTCGGGCCGGCACCCCAGTAGTCCAGCACCATGGAGACGCTGGTCGGACTGCACCAGGAGTCCCCGCCGCCGCCCCAGCGTCGCTCGTCCCCGCCGTGCAGCCGCTGCGAGTACCGGGGCACGTCCAGCACCCGGCCCCAGCCGGCCCGGTCGCCCTCGGCGGCCCGGTACGCACCGACCGATGTGCCCGGTTGGGTGCCGACCGGGGCGTCCGGCTGCGCGCCGACCGGGCCGTCCGGCTGCGGGCCGGAGGCGACCGCGCCGATCTGGCGCAGTACCGGGGTGGCGGCGCTGCCTGCCGGCCGAAGCAGAGTCACCCGGACCTGCCAGCCGGTGACCGTCGCGCCGGTGACGACCAGGGTGTCCGCGTCGACCCGGGCGTCGGCGTCCTGCTGGCCGGGCACCGAGGTGTGGCCGAAGGGCTCGTCGTCGGTGGCCCAGCGGGCCAGGGTGTACCAGCCGGTGGCGGGGGCGTCGGCGTGCCAGCCGCGCGCCTCGATCCAGAGGCCGCAGCCGTCGGGGGTGTCGGCGGTCCAGGAGGGAACGACCTCGGCAACGGCGAACCCGGTGGAGACCGGCGGGGATGTCCAGCTCGCCACGTCGTACCGGCGGGTCGGGTCGTCGGGGTGGCCGAGCCGGCCGGTCGGGGCGGCGAGCACCGCGCCGTCGGCGCCGGGACCCACCCCGCCACTGGCGCCGGTGGCCCTGGGGCCCACCGCGTCGCAGGCGTCGGCGGAGTCGGGGTTTACCGCGTCACAGGTGCCGGTGGGTAGATCGGCGGGGAGACGGAACCGGCGGAAGGCCACGTCCCGCCGTAGGGCCGAAGTCGATCCGGTCATCACTGCTCCCTCCGCCGCACATCAGCGCCGGGAAGCATCCCGTACCTGAAGGTTCTTTGCAAAGCCGTCGGGGCGTGGGGCCCTGGCCGCGGGCGGTGCGACGCTGGTTTGGTGGCCGGCACTAGGTTGTCGGGAGGTCAGCCGGCGAGGAGGTCGGGCATGCGGGTACTGGTGGTCGAGGACGAGCGCAACCTTGCCGACGCGATCGTGCGTGGGTTGCGTAAGCGCGGCATGGCGGTCGACGTCGCCTACGACGGGGACTCGGGGCACGAGATGGCCTTTGTCACGCGGTACGACGTGGTGGTGCTGGACCGAGATCTGCCCGGCATGCACGGCGACCAGATCTGCGCCGAGCTGGCCGCCTCCGGCACCCTGACCCGGGTGCTCATGCTCACCGCCAGCGGTACGGTCGCCGACCGGGTCGAGGGGCTACAGCTCGGTGCGGACGACTACCTGCCCAAGCCGTTCGCCTTCGACGAGCTGGTGGCCCGGGTGCAGGCGCTCGGCCGGCGGGCCACCCCGGCCGCCCCGCCGGTGCTCGCCGTCGCCGACCTGGTGCTCGATCCGGCCCGCCGGGTGGTGACCCGGGGCGGGATACCGGTCGACCTGACCAACAAGGAGTTCGGGGTGCTGGCCGAGCTGCTGAAGGCGCGCGGGGCGGTGGTCTCCAGCGAGGAACTGCTGGAACGGGTCTGGGACGCCAACACCGACCCGTTCACCACCATCGTCCGCGTCACCGTGATGACCCTGCGCAAGAAGCTGGGCGACCCCCCGCTGATCGAGACGGTCGTCGGGGCCGGCTACCGCACCGCCGAGGGGTCGGCGTGACCGCCACGCCCCGGCCGGCGACCCGCCGCCGTACCCTGCCCCGTCCGGCGCTGCGTCGCCCGACCTTCCGGCTCCGGCCCACCCTGCGGCTGCGGCTCACCCTGCTCAACGGGGTGCTGCTGGTGGGCGCCGGGGCGATCCTGGTGCTGCTCGCCTGGCTGCTGGTCCGCGACGCGCTGCGTCCCACCGACGAACTGGTGCCCGGCACCACCGTGCTGCTGGCCGACGGCCGCCTCCTCGACGCCGGGCAGTGGCAGCAGCAACTCGTCGACGCCGCCTCCCGAGAACTGCTGGTCAAAGGCCTGGGGGCGCTGCTGGCGATCAGCGTGGTCGGGGTTGCCGGCGCGTACCTGGTGGCCGGCCGGGCGCTGCGCCCGCTGTACCAGGTCACCGCGACCGCTCAACGGCTCGGCGAGGCCACCCTCGACCAGCGGATCGGCTGGTCCGGTGCGGACGACGAGGTGGCCGAGTTGGCCAAGACGTTCGACGCGATGCTGGACCGGATCGCCGCCGCGTTCGAGGCGCAGAAGCGTTTCGTCGCCAACGCCTCGCACGAGCTGCGCACGCCGCTGGCGGTGATGCGTACCGAAATCGACGTGACGCTCAGCGACGACGAGGCCGACGCCGCCGAGTACCGCCGGATGGCCACCGTGGTCCGGGACGCCTCCGAGCGGGCCAACGGGCTGGTCGACGCGCTGCTGGTGCTCGCGCGCAGCGAGGCCCAGGCGGGCCGGCGGCTGGGTCGGCGCACCCGGTGCGACCTGGCCGCAGGCACCGCCAACGCGCTCTCGGCCGTGCGTCGGGAGGTGGAGCGGATCGGGTTGCGGGTGCAGACGTCCCTGGAGCCCGCCCCGGTCGTCGGCGACCCTGGGCTGCTGGACCGGCTGGCCGGCAACCTGATCGAGAACGCGGTCCGCTACAACCACCTACACGGTCGGATCCTGATCCGCACCGGCACGGACGGCCATTCGTCCTGGCTGGTCGTCGCGAACACGGGCTTCGAGGTCAGCCAGGCCGACGTGCCGGGGCTGTTCGAGCCGTTTCGCCGGGGCGGGCAGGAACGCACCGGCGCCCGGGGTTCCGGGCTGGGGCTGTCCATCGTCCGGGCGGTCTGTGACGCCCACGGCGGGACCGTGCGGGTCGTCGCCCAGCCCGGCGGCGGCCTGGAGGTCACGGTGACCCTGCCCACCGCCGGCACCCCGCCACCGCTGACCGACCCACCCCACTCCCTCGGCCCGGGTGATCATGGAGGTAGCGGCACGACACGCTGGGGCGGACCGGCGTTAACCTCATGATCACCGGCCCGGACCCGGGTCCGGGTCCGGGCCGGTTGGCTCGGGGTGGGTGGGGTGGGCGGCCGGTTGGGCGGGAGGTGGCGGCGGTTGGGTGGAGCCGTCGGGCGGTCGGGTAGAAAGCGTCAGCCCTGCTGGACGGGCGGCCTCTGGTGAGCAAAGGTGTGGTGGCACCATGCTCCGCGCGGTGCGCGCCTCGGACCGGCCGCGCCTGATGGCCGGCCGGTGCCCGCGGCCGCCTCCCCGTCCGCACGTGCCCCGGGAGTTGCCCGTGACCCACCCCTCGGCCCTGGTTCGCCGAACCCTGGCGGCGCTCGCCGCTGTCGCCCTGACCGTTGCCGGCCTCGCCGTCGGCGGCGTGGCGGGTGCTGCGCCCCTGCACACCACCGTGGTCTCCGCCGTGCCGTCCGCCGCGTCCCCGGACATCATGGACGGCACCGTCGTCGCCATCCACGACGCCGGTACGAAGATCATCGCGGCGGGCTCGTTCACCCGAGTGCAGAACCGCAACTCAAACGTGGACATCGCCCGCAACTACGTGCTCGCCTTCGACAAGGCCACCGGGACGGTGGACACCGCGTTCGCGCCGACCGTCGACAACGAGGTGTCCGCGGTGGCGGACGGCCCGACCGCCGGCACCGTCTACCTGGCGGGCAAGTTCAACACGGTCAACGGGGTGACCCGGCGCAAGGTGGCCCTGGTCAACGTGGCCACCGGCGCCACCGTCACCAGCTTCGCCGGCCCGGCGTTCAACGGGCTGGTCGACGACGTCGCCGTGGCCGGAAACCGGCTGTTGGTCGGGGGAATCTTCACCACCGCAGGCAACGCCAACCCGCGCGGCGGGCTCGCCTCGCTGAACGCCACCACCGGGGCGCTCGACGGCTACCTCACCACCACGCTGACGGAGAACCACAACTACGACGGGGTGAGCGGGGCCAGGGCCGGTGTCGGCGCGGAGAAGCTCGCGCTCTCCCCGGACGGCACCCAGCTCGTGGTGATCGGCAACTTCAAGCAGGCCGACGGGGTGCTGCACGACCAGATCGTGAAGCTGGACCTCGGCGCCACGGCGGCGACCGTCGCCGACTGGAACACCAGCCGGTACACCCCGCGCTGCACCTGGAACGCGTTCGACTCGTACATGCGGGATGTGGCCTTCGCCCCGGACGGCGGCTACTTCGTGGTGGTCACCACCGGCGGGGCGTACGGCGGGACGCTCTGCGACACGGCCGCCCGCTGGGAGGCCGCCGCCACCGGCGACGCCCAGCAGCCCACCTGGGTGAACTACTCCGGCGGCGACACCTTCCTCTCGGTCGGCATCAGCGAGCAGGCGGTCTACGTCGGCGGGCACCTGCGCTGGCTCAACAACAGCTTCGGCGGCGACAACGCGCAGGCCGGGGCGATCGGGCGGGCCAGCATCGCCGCCCTCGATCCGCGTAACGGCCTGCCGCTGTCCTGGAACCCGGGCCGGCACCCGCGCGGCTACGGCGTGGCCGAGCTGCTGGTCACCCCGCAGGGCATCTGGCTCGGCTCGGACCAGTCCTGGATCGGCAACTTCACCTACCGTCGGGAGCGGATCGCGTTCTTCCCGCTGACCGGCGGCACCGCCCCGCACCCGACCACCACCGCAGGCCTGCCCGGCACCGTGTACCAGGCCGGGGTGCCGGCACCGACCAACGTCCTGTACCGGGTCAACGCCGGTGGCCCTGCCGTCGCGGCCGTCGCGGGTGGACCGGACTGGAGCGCCGACGACTCCGGCAACCCCAGCCCGTACCAAAACACCGGCAGCAGCACCGCGGGCTTCGCCCCCGTGGGCAGCCTGGACGGCACCGTCCCGGCCGGCACCCCGGCCGCCCTCTACAGCGACGAGCGGTACGACTCCGGCGGCGCACCGGAGATGGAGTGGGACTTCCCGGTGCCCGTCGGCACCGAGGTCGAGGTCCGGCTCTACCTGGCCAACCGGTACGCCGGCACGTCCGCCCCCGGCCAGCGGGTCTTCGACGTGAGCCTGGACGGCACCCTGGTCCTCGACGACCTGGACCTGTCCGTCACGCCCGGACACGACGTCGGCACCATGCGATCGTTCACCGTCGTCAGCGACGGCACCGTGGACATCGACTTCGGGCATGTGGTGGAGAACCCGCTCGTCGACGCGATCGAGATCGTCAAGACCGGCCCACCGCCCACCGGCACCGGCGACGAGGTGCAGGCCCGCACGTACGACGGCGCGACCACGGTCGGCGCGGCCACCCCGGTGGCCAACCCGGACAGCACCGCGTGGTCCACGGCGAAGGGCGCGTTCTGGGTCGGCGGCACCCTGTTCTACGGGATGAACGGCGCGCTCCAGCGGCGCACCTTCGACGGGACCACCTTCGGCACGCCGAGCCTGGTCGACCCGTACCACCACGCGTACTGGGACACCGTGGAGACCGACTCCGGGCCGGCCGGCCAGACGTACACCGGCGTGACCAGCAACTTCTACCCGGAGATCGGTAACGTCACCGGCATGCTGTACGCCGCCGGCCGGCTCTACTACACCCTGTCCGGCCAGAACGGGTTGTACTGGCGCTGGTTCACCCCGGACAGCGGCGCGGTCGGCGCCGACAAGTTCACCGTCGCGGGGGTGACCGGTTTCGCCGACACCGGAGCGCTCCTCCTCGCCGACGGCACCCTGTACCGGGTCAGCCGCTCGACCGGCGCGCTCGCCTCGACCGCGTGGGCCGGCGGCGTGCCCACCGGCGCGTTCACCACCGTCAGCGGCCCCGCCGTCGACGGGGTGGACTGGCGCGCCAAGGCCGTCTTCGTCGGCCCGTAGACCCCGCCGCACCACGGGGCATCCCGGCCCGGTCCCGCGTCCGCGCGGGGCCGGGCCGGGCCGGGTCGTTTCTCGTACGCCAAAAAAGGCGTTGCCAGGGCTGCCGGCGGCTGGCAACATCGTCGCCGTCAGCCCGACGGCCGGAGGGAGGTGCGGTTGATGTCCACGACCAGTCCCGCGCCCCGTCCCCCCCGCCGCTGACCGCTGTCCGATCACGCGGGGCGCTCCACTCCACCATGGAGGACACCGTGTCCGCACGGATCAGGAACATCAGCTTCGACTGCCACGACACCTATGCCCTGGCCGGCTTCTGGGCGGAGGTGTTCGGCACCGAGCGGCAGCCCGACGACCTGCCCGGCGACCCGGAGGCCATGGTGCTCACCGCCGACGGGGAGACCGTGCTCTTCCTCCAGGTGCCGGAGGGCAAGACGGTGAAGAACCGGGTCCACCTCTGCCTGGAGCCGGCCGACCGGCCCCGGGACGCCGAGGTCGAGCGGCTGGTCGACCTCGGCGCCACCCAGGTCGACGACCGGCGGCAGCCGGACGGCACCGGCTGGGTGGTGCTCGCCGACCCGGAGGGCAACGAGTTCTGCGTGCTGCGCAGCGCCGCCGAGCGGGCCGCGACGGCGTAACCGGTCCGACCGGGCGGGCCGCGACGGCCTGACCCCGGTCAACGCGACGGGCCCCCTCCGCCGGTGGTGGAGGGGGCCCGGTCACGGGTGGCTCAGGAGCGCTGCTCGATCTGGCCGCGCATGGTGACGAACTCGGCCTGCGCCTGCGCGGCGGTCTTGAAATACATGACGATCATGCCGACGCTGCCCCGGTCGGCCCAGAGGCAGGCGCCCACCGCCGTCCCGGCGACGTTGCCGCCGCCGCAGCGCGCCTCGCCACCGAGCGGGCCCGGCTCGACCGTGGTCACCTCGGTCACGGCCAGCTGGGTCTTGATGCCGGCGAGCGCGTCGTCCAGCTCCTTCTTCGGGTCGGCCATTACGCCGGACGCCGCGACGACCATCACCAGGTCCTTCTTGGCCGGGTCGCCGTAGAACGCCCCGACGGTGCCGGTCTCGTTCTGCACCGTCGACCGCATCTCGGCGATCGTCTCGTCAGACAGCTTCTTCAGCTCCGGGTCGTTGACCTGCGGCCGGCCGGCGAGCGTGGTGGGGGTGACCACCCGGGTGTTGGTGGCGTCGACGACCTCGCCGACCTCGTCCTTGACGGCGAACCAGGTGATCACCGCGCCGCCGAGGCAGAGCACCAGCACCACGGCCAGGACGATCAGCACGATCCGGCCGGCCCTGGACTTCTTCGGGGCGGGCGGCGCCGGCGCGGCGGCCGGATCGCCCCACGACTGGCCGGCCGTGGGGGGCTGTTCGCCGCCCGGCTGCTGGGAAACGGGCTGCTCGCCGTACGGCTGCTGCGGCTGGTGCGGATAGGGGTTGTCCGACGGCTGGGACATGTGAATCAGCTCCCGTTAGATGATCAGAAGCGGTGATCGTAGCCAGCTCGTGCGGCACCCGCTGCCCCGCCCCGCCACCGCAAAGGCTTCCTGGCAAAGGCGATCGCGGTGGCCGAACCGTCCATGTGGGACGGCCTGACCACCGCGATCGCGGTGGAGCGGGGAGGATCAGGCGGGCAGGCTGGCCGCGCCGCGCGGCAGGAACCGCCGGCCGGTGACCCGCTCGCTGGTGCCGGTCCGGTCCAGGTACGGCGTGACGCCGCCCAGGTGGAACGGCCAGCCGGCGCCCAGGAGCATGCACAGGTCGATGTCCTGCGCCTCGGCGACGACGCCCTCGTCGAGCATCAGCCGGGTCTCCTGCGCCAGCGCGTCGAGCGCGTTCTGCCGCAGCTGCTCGGCGGTCAGCGGCGCGTCGCCGACCACCAGCAGCTTCGCCACGTCCTCGTTGATCCGGTCGTCGACGACGATCGGCTGACCGGAGTCGGCGATCCGCTTCAGGTTCTCGCTGACCGAGAACCGGTCCGGGAACGTGGCGTGCAGGGTGCCGCCCACGTGGTGCGCCACGGCCGGGCCGACGAGCTGGAGCAGGGCGAGCGGGCGCATCGGCAGGCCCAGCGGGTCCAGCGCCGCGTTCGCCACCTCCAGCGGGGTGCCCGCGTCGACGGCGGCGAAGACGGTGCCCAGGAAGCGGGTGAGCAGCCGGTTCACCACGAACGCCGGGGCGTCTTTCACCAGCACCGAGGACTTCTTGAGCTGCTTGCCGACCGCGAACGCGGTGGCCAGGGAGGCGTCGTCGGTCCGCTCGCCCCGGACGATCTCCAGCAGCGGCAGCACCGCGACCGGGTTGAAGAAGTGGAAGCCGACCACCCGCTCCGGGTGCTCCAGCTCCTCGGCCATCGCGGTGATCGACAGCGAGGAGGTGTTCGTCGCCAGCACCGCCTCCGGGGAGACGATCTTCTCCAGCTCGGCCCAGACCTGCTTCTTGACGGTCAGGTCCTCGAAGACCGCCTCGATGACGAAATCGGCGTCGCCCAGGGCACCCTTGTCGACCGAGCCGCTGACCAGGCCGTACAGCTTGGCGGCGGTGCCCTTGTCCATCCGGCCCTTGCTGACGGCCTTCTCGACCTGGGTGTGCACGTAGCCCACGCCCTTGTCGACCCGTGCCTGGTCCAGGTCGGTCATGACGACCGGGACCTGGAGGCGACGGGCGAACAGCAGGGCGAGCTGGCTGGCCATCAGGCCGGCTCCCACGATGCCGACCTTGGTGACCGGCCGGGCCAGGCCCCTGTCCGGTGCCCCGGCCGGCCGCTTGGCCCGCCGCTGCACCAGGTCGAAGGCGTACAGGCCGCTACGCAGCTCCTCGCTGAAGACCAGGTCGGCCAGGGCCTCGTCCTCGGCGGCGGTGCCGGTGGCGAAGTCCGCGTCCTTCGCCGTCTCCAGCAGGTCCAACGCCCGGTACGCGGCCGGAACCGCGCCGTGCAGCCGCTGGTCGAGGGTCTGCCGGGCGAAGTAGAGCACGCCCGCCCACATGTCCTTGTCGACCTCGGGCCGGTTCACGGTGACCTCGCCGCGGACCACGCCGGCGGCCCACTCCAGGGACCGCTCCAGGAAGTCCGCCGGCTCCAGCAGCACGTCGGCGATGCCCAGCTCGGCGGCCTGCTTCGGCCTGAGCATCTTGTTCTGCATCAGCGGGTTCTGCAGGATGACCTGGGTGGCGGCCGGGATGCCGATCAGGTTCGGCAGCAGCTGTGTGCCACCCCAGCCGGGAACCAGCCCGAGGGAGACCTCGGGCAGCGCGAGCGCGGATGCCCCACCGGAGAGCGTCCGGTAGTGGCAGTGCAGGGCCAGTTCCAGGCCGCCGCCCATCGCCGCGCCGTTGACGAACGCGAAGGTCGGGACCGCGCTCTCCTTCAGCCGGGCGAAAACCCGGTGGCCGAGCCGGCCGATCTCCAGGGCCTGCTCGCGGTCGGCGAGCTGCGGCAGGCTGGTCAGGTCCGCGCCCACGCAGAAGATGTACGGCTTGCCGGTGACCGCGACGAACGCCGGGTCCGCCGCCAGGGCGGCGGTGATCGCCTCGTCCAGGCTGGTCAGGCCGCCGGGGCCGAAGCTGTTCGGCTTGGTGTGGTCGAAGCCGTTGTCCAGGGTGATCAGGGCGGCCGGCCGGTCCAGCCCCGGCACGTTCACCTGGCGCAGCAGCGCCCGGGTGACCACCTCGTTCGGTGCGGCGAGCGCGCTCACTTGTTGCCCTCCTGTCCAGCCTGGACGGCGGAACCGGTCCATTGTGGGTTCTCCCAGATGACCGTGCCGCCCATGCCGATGCCGATACACATGGCGGTGACGCCGTAGCGGACCTCGGGGTGCTCGGCGAACTGCCGGGCGAGTTGGGTCATCAGCCGCACACCCGAGGATGCGAGCGGGTGGCCGATGGCGATCGCGCCACCCCACTGGTTGACCCGGGGGTCGTCGTCGGCGATGCCGAAGTGGTCGAGAAAGGCGAGTACCTGCACGGCGAACGCCTCGTTCAGTTCGAACAGGCCGATGTCGTCGATGCTCAGGCCGGCGATGCGCAGCGCCTTCTCGGTCGACGGGATCGGGCCGACGCCCATCACCTCGGGCTCGACGCCGACGAAGCCGTACGACACCAGCCGCATGGCCACCGGCAGGCCCAGCTCACGGGCGGTGGACTCGGCGGCAATCAGGCTTGCGGTGGCACCGTCGTTCAGGCCGGCCGCGTTGCCCGCGGTGACCTTGCCGTGCGGGCGGAACGGGGTCTTCAGGGTGGCGAGCTTCTCCAACGAGGTGTCGCGGGGCGCCTCGTCGACTGCTGCCAGTCCCCAGCCGCCCTCGTCGTCGCGGATCGCCATCGGGACCAGGTCGCCCTGGAGCTTGCCGTTGGCGTACGCCTTCGCGGTCTTCTGCTGCGAGGCGAGCGCGAACGCGTCGGTGCGCGCCTTGGTGATCTGCGGGACCCGGTCGTGCAGGTTCTCCGCGGTGGCACCCATGACCAGCGCGGACGGGTCGACCAGCTTCTCCGCGACGATCCGCGGGTTGGGGTCGACACCCTCGCCCATCGGGTGGTGGCCCATGTGCTCGACGCCGCCGGCGATCGCGATGTCGTACGCCCCCATGGCGATGCCGCCGGCCACGGTGGTGACGGCGGTCATCGCACCGGCGCACATCCGGTCGATGGCGAAGCCGGGGACCGTTTTCGGCAGGCCGGCCAGCAGAGCTGCGGTACGGCCGATGGTGAGGCCCTGGTCGCCGATCTGGGTGGTGGCGGCGATGGCCACCTCCTCGACCCGCTCCGGCGGCAACTGCGGGTTGCGGCGCAGCAGCTCGCGGATGCAGCGGATCACCAGGTCATCGGCGCGGGTGTTGGCGTACATGCCACCCGCCTTGCCGAACGGGGTGCGGACGCCGTCGACAAAGACGACATCCCGGACTTCACGGGGCACTTGAGCCTCCTTTTCGACCATGATTCGGCCTCCGCGCCGACGAGCGGCGCTACGAACGAATGAAGGTCGCCGGCACGGGCGTGGTCTCTCGGATGCTACTCGCCAGTAACCACGGCCGGCACCCACCCCACTGTGTCCCACCCCACACCCCGCCCCCGCTACCCCACGCCGATCAACCCCACGTCGATCGTGGGGTTGATCGGCAGTCGAGGAGATCAACACTGCTGCCAACCCCATGATCGACGCGAGAGCCGGAGCCGGAGCCGGGGTGGGGGGTTAGGGGGTGGGAGGTGTTAGGGCGCGGGTTAGGTCGCTGGTCAGGAGGCCGATCTGCCACTCTCGGGCACCGAAACCGCGCAGCGTCTCGGCGACCGTGTCCCCGGTGATCTCCTCCGGCGGGGTCCAGGCGAGACGGCGGATCGAGTCCGGGGCGATCAGGTTCTCCGGCGGCAGGGTGTGCGCCCCGGCGATCCGGACCACCGCCTCCCGGCACCGGGCCAGCCGGCCGGCGGCCACCGGGTCCCGCTCCGCCCAGCGGTGCGGCGGGGGAGGACCCTCCACCGCCGGGGTGACCGGCAGGGAGTCCTCCGGCAACTGCCGGGCGTCGTCCAAAGCCGCCAGCCAGGTGCGGGCCAGCCGGCGTACCGACCGGCCGCCGAACCCGGGCAGGGTGAGCAGGGTCTTCTCGTCACGCGGGTCCAGCTCGGCGGCGGCCACGATCGCCGAGTCCGGCAGCACCCGCCCCGGAGCGGCGTCCCGGCGGACGGCGATCTGGTCCCTGGCGTACCAGAGGGAGCGGACCCGAGCCTGGGCTCGGGCACCGCGTACCCGATGGATGCCGGAGGTGCGCCGCCAGGGCTCCGCGCGGACCCGGGGCGGGCGGGCCCCGCTCTGCACCAGCGCGGCGAACTCCTCCGCCGCCCAGGCGGACTTGCCCTGCCGGGCCAGCTCGGCGTCGAGTGCGTCGCGCAGGTCGGTCAGCATCTCCACGTCCAGCGCGGCGTAGGTGAGCCACGACTCCGGCAGCGGCCGGCTCGACCAGTCGGCCGCCGAGTGGTGCTTCTCCAGGCTGAAGCCGAGTAGCTGTTCGGTCAGCGCAGCCAGGCCGACCCGCTCGAATCCGGCCAGTCGGGCGGCCAGTTCCGTGTCGAACAGCCGGCGCGGGCGCAGCCCCACCTCGGCGAGGCAGGCAAGGTCCTGGCTGGCGGCGTGCAGCACCCACTCGGCGTCGGCGATGGCTGCGTCGAGGGTGCCCAGGTCGGGCAGCGGTAGCGGGTCGATCAGCGCCGTGCCGGAGCCGGAACGACGCAACTGGACGAGGTACGCGCGTTGGCTGTACCGGTAACCCGACGCGCGTTCGGCGTCCAGGGCGACCGGGCCGGTGCCGGCGGCGAAACGTGCCACGACCTCGGCCAGTTCGGCCTCGGAGGCCACCGGCAGGGGGGTGCCGTCGCGGGGGGCGGTCAGCGGCACGGGTCCGCCGTCGGTCGGTTCGGGCCCCGCGACCACCGGCTCCGGCTCGGCCGACGGCGGGTGGTGCGGCTCGTCTCCGGTGCGGTTTTCGGCGGCCCGACGGCGCAGGGGTGGTTCGTCGGTCACCTGACAACCCTAGTGCGCGCGGCGATCCGGCGCGCGCAGCCGGGTGCGGCGAGTGTCGGCGTCGGGGACTTGACGCGCCATGGCAGGGTCGGACATCAGGGGAGACAAAGCGCGCTGGTGTAGGTACGGTCCTCCGGGCCGCCGGGCGGATACCGACCCGTGTCGGCGCGGGCACCGGGGCGGGCACGGGGAGGACACGGCAATGACGACGGCTGGGTACGGTCCGACAGGCGCGGGGCAGGGTCCCGGCGACGGTGCGCCCGGCGGCTGGCCCGCCCCGGCCGGTGCCGGCGAGACGGGGGATGCCGACGCACGGCCCGGGCCGTTGCCGCCGCGAATCATTCCGCCCCGGGGCTCCGCCGCCCCCTACCCGCCGCCATCCGTTCCCGGTCAGGCGTCTGTGCCCGGTCACGCACCCGTTCCCGGTCACGCCTCCGTTCCCGGCCAGGGCAGTGCGGCGGTGGCCGGCGGCGGGGCTGCCCCGGCCGCACCGTCGGACGGATACCCGGCCACGCAGCGGGGCGGCTGGGCCCCGCCGCCGAACACCGGTCAGTGGGGCGGGTCGACGCCCGCCGCCGGGCAGTACCCGCCGGCCTACGGGCAGCAGCCGGCACCGCCCGGCGTCCCGGCCGTGCCGTCGCAGGGCTACGGGCCGGCGTACCCGCAGGGCGTGCCGGCCTCCGCCGGGGTGCCGGCCTCCGCCGGGGTGCCGGCCTCTGCCGGAGGACCGGCCTGGTCCGCACCGGCACCGCCCGCCCCCGCCCGGGGGCGCGCGCTCACCCTGGTCGCGCTCGGGCTGGCCGTGGTCCTGGCCCTGGTGGCCGGCGTGCAGGCGTACCAGATCCACCGGCTCTCCGACCAGCTCGCCGACACCGACCGACGGCTGGCCGCCGGGCAGGACGGCGACGGCAGCCGGCTCGAAGACCTGGATCAGCGTGCCCAGGTTCTGGAGAAGCAGGCCGGGGCCCAGTTCAACCCCGAGGCGGTGGCCGCCGCCGTGCTGCCCAGCGTGTTCCGGGTCAGGGCCGGGCAGTTCACCGGCACCGCGTTCGCGGTCGGCAAGGCGGCCTCCGGCGGCGGGACGAACCTGTTCACCAACTACCACGTCGTGGAGTCTGTCTGGGAGGGCGGCGGCCGGGAGGTCTTCCTGGAGCGCACCGACCAGCGCTACCCGGCCACCATCGTCAAGGTCGACGAGGAGAACGACATCGCCCACCTGCGTACCACCAGCAAGTTCATCGGCCTGGTGACGGCGCCCGCTGCGGTCAAGTCCGGCCAGCAGATCGTCGTGGTGGGCGCCCCGCTCGGCCTGCAGGACAGCGTCACCACCGGCGTGGTCAGCGCCTTCCGCGAAGCCCGGCAGGGCTCGGGCCCCGTCATCCAGTTCGACGCCCCGATCAACCCCGGCAACTCCGGCGGCCCGGTGATCAACGGCCAGAAGCAGGTGGTCGGAATCGCCACCGCCAAGGCCCGCGACGCGGAGGGCATCGGCCTCGCCGTGCCCATCAACGTCGCCTGCGACGGCTTCCGGATCTGCTGAACCGGCCGCCGTTCCCCTCGTCCCGTCCGGTCCGTCGCCGTCGTCCGGCCGTGGGCCAGTCACCTGGAGGAAGAGAAGAATGACCCAGCCACCGACCGAGTCGGGGGGCCACCCGCCCTACCCGCCGCCCGGCACCGGCCAGCCCGTCCCCCACCAGTACGGCCCGACCGGTCAGCCGCCGGCCGAGCCGACGCAGCAGTTCGGCCAGTACAGCTCGCCGCAGCCGCCGGGAGAGTCGACCCGGCAGTACGGCTCGCCGCAGCCGCCGGCCGAGCCGACGCAGCAGTACGGCCAGTACAGCTCACCGCAGCCGCCGGGAGAGCCGACCCGGCAGTACGGCTCGCCGCAGCCGCCCGCCGAGCCGACCCAGCAGTACGGCTCGCCGCAGCCGCCCGCCGAGCCGACCCAGCAGTACGGCTCGCCGCAGCCGCCCGCCGGCACCGGCCAGCCCGTCCCCCACCAGTACGGCCCGACCGGTCAGCCGGCCGAGCCGACTCGGCAGTTCAACCCCGGGCAGTACGGCTCGCCGCAGCCGGGCCAGTCGGCCATCCCGCAGTCCGCCCCGCCCGCGCCGGCCTTCGGTCAGCCGCAGTCGCAGCCCCAGTCCGCCCCGCCGTACGGGCAGTCGCAGTCCCAGTCCGCCCCGCCGTACGGGCAGTCCCAGTCCCAGTCCGCCCCGCCGTACGGGCAGCCGGTTTCCACCCCGCCGGTCTCCGGGCCCGGCTACCCGCAGCCGATGTCGGTGCCCCCGGTCTCCGGGCCGGCCTTCGGCCAGTCGATGTCCGGCCCGCCCGTCGCCCCGCCCTACGGCCCCCCGGCGCCCGCCGCTGGTAAGGGCGGGCGGAAGGTGCTGATCCTGGCCCTGGTGGCCGGGCTGCTCTTCGTGTTGGGCGGCGTGATGACCGGCCTCTACGTGACCAAGAGCAGCGAGCTGGACCGGACGAAAAGTCGGCTGACGGCCCAGGTCAGCGAGCGGGACGGGACGATCACGGCGAACAGCGCCGAGATCGAGAAGCTCAAGAAGGACCTGCAGGGCGTTCGGGACAAGCTCTCGAACACCGAGCAGGACCTCACCGGCACCCGCAACGACCGCGACGAGCAGGCCCGGCAGAAGAAGGTCATCGCCAACTGCCTGGACAAGTTGACCACCGCGCTGGCGGCGGCGGCGGCCAACAACAAGGCCGCGTACGACAAGGCCACCCAGGGAATGAACAAGGTCTGCGACGAGGCCGAGAACTACCTCTGACGGATACGCCGCACGCATCGGGCCGCGCACCGGACACCCGTCCGGCGGCGCGGCCCGAGTCGTCTCCGGCGCCGGGCGCACGGCACCGAATCAGGCAGTGTGCGGCCAGCCGTCGCCCGGGGCTGCCCAGCGATTCGGATCTTGGAAGATTTCGGCCCCTCCAGGGGCCACTTCCTTCCAAGATCTCCCCGCCCGCCCGCCGGCCCGCCGGCGGGCGGGGGAGGGGGAGGGGGTTAGACGGCGCCGGCGGGGCGGCGTTCCGGCAGGGCGGTCACGCCGGGCGGCGGTAGGCCCGCAGTCGAGGCGAGCAGTGTGCACCAGGCGAGCAGGTGCGGGGTCAGGTCCTCGCCGAGCGGCGTCCAGGACGCCCGGATCTCGATGTCGGCGGCGGTCGGCTGCCCGGCCAGGTCGCCGAAGCGGGTCGACATCGTCTGCGTGACGGTGCCACCGATCGCCCGGTGCCGAGCCTCCTGGACATCCAACGCGTCGGTCAGCCACGTCCAGCCCACGCCGGGCAGCAGCGGGTCGGCGGCCAGATCGATCTCCAGCTCCGCCGTGACGTAGGTGACCAGCCGCAGGGTGCCCTGCCACGCCTCGTGCCCGGCCGGGTCGTGCAGCAGGATCAACCGCCCGTCGGCGACCTCGTCGCCGTCGCGCAGCACCGTCGCGGAGAGCGCGAAGGTGTACGGCGCGAGGCGCTGCGGCGCGCCGACCTCCTCCAGGACGATCTCCGCCCGGGGCGCGGCCGACCGCAGCCCGGCGACCGCGCGGGCGAAGGTCTCCGGGAGCGCGATCGGGGGGGCCATGCGGGCAGCCTATGTCGGGTGCCGCCCTGCCGCCGGAACGGCACGCCGACGGTCGCCTGCCGCTGGGGCGGTTACGCGGACGGCTCGCTCTGCCGCCGCAACGGCCCGCGGCGGCCTGCAACTGCCCGCAACGGCCCGCGGCGGCCTGCAACTGCCCGCAACGGCCCGCGGCGGCCTGCAACTGCCCGCAACGGCCCGCGGCGGCCTGCAACGGCCCGCGGCGACCCGCGGCGACCCGCAATGGCCCGCGGCGACCCGCGGCGACCCGCAATGGCCCGCGGCGACCCGCGACGGCCTGCGGGCGCCGTGCACGCGGGTGTCGGTGGGAACCCCGCTGCACCGCGGGCGTCAGGTAAGCCCTTCCGCACGATCGAGATGGGGGTGGGTCACAAAAACCGGCGGGGGTGGGGGAGGGACGGCGGGGCGTGGCACGATTGCCGCGATGACCACCGACACCACGGGCGCTGCCGCCCGAGACGGAGAACCCCGCCGCGGCGGGCCGGCCGACTCACCGTTCGTCCGGGCCTGCCGGCGCGAGGACGGCCCGCACACCCCGGTCTGGTTCATGCGCCAGGCCGGCCGATCCCTGCCGGAGTACCGCGAGATCCGCAAGAACGTGGGGATGCTGGAGTCCTGCCGCCGCCCCGAACTGGTTGCCGAGATCACCCTCCAGCCGGTGCGCCGGCACGGGGTGGACGCGGCGATCCTGTTCAGCGACATCGTGGTCCCGGTGGCCGCCGCCGGGGTGGACCTGGACATCGTCGCGGGCACCGGGCCGGTGGTGGCCGAGCCGGTGCGCACCGCCGCCGACGTCGAGCGGATCCGGCCGATCACCCGCGAGGACGTCTCCTACGTGGACTCCGCGGTCCGGCTGCTTGTCGCCGAGCTCGGCGACACCCCGCTGATCGGCTTCGCCGGTGCGCCGTTCACCCTGGCCAGCTACCTGGTCGAGGGGGGGCCGTCGCGCACCCACGCGAAGACCAAGGCCCTGATGTACGGCGAGCCGGAGCTGTGGCACGCGCTCTGCGCCCGGCTGGTCGAGGTGACGGTGTCGTTCCTGCGGGTGCAGGCCGAGGCCGGGGCGTCCGCGGTGCAGCTGTTCGACTCGTGGGCCGGCGCGCTCTCCGAGTCCGACTACCGAAGGTACGTGCTGCCGCACTCGACGAAGGTGCTGGCCGGGCTGGCCGACGCGGGTATCCCCCGGATCCACTTCGGGGTGGGCACCGCCGAACTGCTCGGCGCGATGGGCGAGGCCGGGGCCGAGGTGGTCGGGGTGGACTGGCGTACCCCGCTGGACGTGGCGACCCGCCGGATCGGCGCCGACAAGGCGGTGCAGGGCAACCTCGATCCGGCCGTGCTGCTGGCCCCGTGGCCGGTGGTGGAGGCCGAGGTGCGGCGGATCCTCGCCGAGGGCCGGGCCACCCCCGGTCACGTGTTCAACCTCGGCCACGGCGTCCTGCCGGAGACCGACCCGGACGTGCTGACCCGGGTGGTCGCGCTGGTGCGCGAGGTTTCCGCGCGTCCGGCGGAATGAGGGAGTGACCGTGCGGCAGCCGTGGCGGGTGGCGATCGTCGGGGGCGGGATCACCGGGCTGGCCGCCGCCGTCCGGCTGGCCGACCGCGCGCCCGCCGGCACCGAGATCACCGTGTACGAGCAGTCCGGCAGGCTCGGCGGCAAGCTGCGTACCGGTGAGTTGGCCGGTGGGCCGGTGGAGTTCGGCGCCGAGTCGTTCCTGATGCGGGACCCGGCCGGCGGGGAGTCGGCCGCGGTGACCCTGGTCCGCCGGCTCGGGCTGGCCGACGAGATCGTGCACCCGACCGTCGGGCAGGCCGCGCTCGCCGTCGACGGGGAGCTGCGCCCGGTGCCGGGCGGGACGCTGGTGGGCGTACCCGGGGATCTGGCGAAGGTGGCGGCGGTGGCGGAGCCGACCGCGGACGCCGACCGCGACGGCGGCCGGCCGCTGCTGGCCCCCGGCACGGACGTCTCCGTCGGGGCGCTGGTCCGCTCCCGGCTCGGCGACCAGGTGGTCGACCGGCTGGTCGACCCGATGCTCGGCGGGGTCTACGCCGGTCGGGCCGACGACCTGTCCCTGGTCACCACCATGCCGGCGCTGGCCCGCGCGGCCCGCGTGGAGCACACCCTGGTCGGCGCGGTCCGGGCGGCGCAGGCCGCCGCGCCGCGCGCCCCCGGCGCCCCCGTCTTCGGCACCCTGGCCGGTGGGCTGAGCCGGCTGGTCGAGGCCGCCGCCACGGCCAGCGGGGCGACGATCCGGCGGGACGCCGCCGTGCGGGAGCTGACCCCGACGACGGCCGGCTGGCGGCTGACCGTCGGCCCGACCCGCGCCCCGGAGCTGGTCGACGCGGACGCCGTGATCCTCGCCGTGCCGGCCCGGCCGGCCGCCCGGCTGCTCGCCGGGGTCGCCGGCCGCACCGACCTCGCCCCCGGGGTCGCCGCCACCGTCGGCGGGCTGGACTACGCCAGCGTCGCGCTGGTCACCCTGGCCCTGCCCCGCCCGGAGCTGCCGGCGCTCTCCGGGTTCCTGGTGCCGGCCACCGAGGGGCTGGTGATCAAGGCATCGACGTTCTTCACCACGAAGTGGGGGCACCTGGCCCGGCCGGACGGCCTGGCCCTGGTCCGCGCCTCGGTCGGCCGGTACGGCGAGGAGGCCACGCTTCAGGTCACCGACGACGACCTGGTGGAGAGCGTGCGCCGGGACCTGTCGACGGTGTTGCGCACGCCGCTGCCGACGCCGGTGGCCAGTCACGTGCAGCGGTGGGGCGGCGCGCTGCCGCAGTACACCCCGGGGCACCTCGACCGGGTGGCCGACGCCCGGGCGGCGCTGCGCACCGCGCACCCGGCTCTGGCTCTGGCCGGTGCCGGCTACGACGGCGTCGGCATCCCGGTCTGCATCCGCTCCGGGGAGACGGCCGCCGAAGAGATCATCACAGCACTGGGAGGATCGGCAGCATGACCGAGCAGACCAACGCGGCGCGGCTGCGGGAGCTGAACGACAGCATTCGCTACACCATGTGGTCGGTGTACCGGGCCACCAGCCCGCTGCCGTCGCTGCGTGAGAACGTCACCGGTGAGGTCGAGGCCCTCTTCGAGGAGCTGGCCGGCAAGGACGTGACGGTGCGTGGCACGTACGACGTGGCCGGCCTGCGCGCCGACGCCGACCTGATGATCTGGTGGCACTCGTCGTCCAGTGACGCGCTGCAGGACGCGTACCTGCGGTTCCGCCGGACCACGCTGGGGCGGGCGATGACCCCGGTCTGGTCGCAGCTGGCGCTGCACCGGCCCGCGGAGTTCAACAAGAGCCACGTCCCGGCGTTCCTAACCGGCGAGGAGGCCCGGGCGTACCTGTGCGTCTACCCGTTCGTCCGCTCGTACGAGTGGTACCTGCTGCCGGACGCCGAGCGGCGCGAGTTGCTGACCGAGCACGGCAAGATGGCCCGAGGGTACCCGGACGTGCGGGCCAACACGGTCGCCTCGTTCGCCCTGGGCGACTACGAGTGGATGCTCGCCTTCGAGGCCGACGAGCTGCACCGCATCGTGGACCTGATGCGCGACCTGCGGGCGTCGGGGGCCCGCCGGCACGTCCGCGAGGAGATCCCGTTCTACACCGGTCGCCGCCGCCCGATCGCCGACATCGTGACCTGCCTGGTGTGACGGTAGGAGCCGCCGCCGCCCCATCCGTGGCGCGCGCTCCCGCCCCCAAGGTGGCGAGGCGAGCACCTGCGGCAACGCGGCCCGCCCAGGGCACCGTAATCACAGGGCAACGCCGCACGGCCCGGCGCCGCGGTGCCGTAGCGCTGCACGGGCCCGCGCAGCCCCGCGGGACCCCGCAGCCATAGGACCGCCCGGAGCCGCCGGGCCGCCAAGCCCGCCAAGGCCGCGCTAATTCACGGAAAGAGTGGCCTTCTGAGCGGGGAAGGCCACTCTTTCCGTGTTTGAGTGCGATCGCGCCGGCGCGGTTCTGTCGGTCGGGTGATGCGGTCGGTCGGGTGGTCAGTGTGGGCCGTCTGTGGTCAGGCCGTCGCCGTGCAGGTCGGCGTGGGCGCGGTGTTCGTGCCGCTCGAGGAGCCGAGGAAGCCGAACATCGTCTTTCCCCCGGCGGCCAGCGCCCCGTTGTAGGCCACGTTGCGGGCGGTCACTGTGGACCCGCTGCTGGTAACGGTGGCGTTCCACGACGAGCTGACCTGCTGGCCGTTGGCGTAGGTCCAGGTCACCGTCCAGCCCTTGATGGTCGAGGAACCGGCGGTCACCTCGACCTCGCCCTGGAACCCGCCGGTCCACGAGGAGGTGACCCGGTAGGTCGCCGTGCAGCCACCCGTCGCTGGCGGAGGCGTGGTGGGGGGAGGCGTGGTGGGGGGCGGGGTGGTCGGCGGCGGGGTGGTCGGGCCGCTCCCGCCGAAGTCCACGTCGCTGCACAGGTAGTACGACTGGTCCAGGTGGCTGGCCTGCCAGATGGTGTAGACGATGTGCCGGCCGCTGCGGCCCGGCGCGTTCGCCGGCACCTGGATCGACACGCCCTGCGCCTCCGGCGTCCACTGCGATGCCGGGGTGTTGCCGATCTGGCCGGCCAGTTCCAGGTCGCTCCAGGCCAGTGGCTTGGTGAGCGCGTTGAAGCCCTGCTTCGTCACGTACACCCGGATGTAGTCGGCGCCGTGGCTGGCCTGGTCGTAGAACTTGATGCGGAAGTTGTTCGTGGCCGGCGCGGTCTTCCACGCGCCGACGGTGTCGAGCGCGTTGTACCGGCCGCTGGAGCTGTGGCCGGCGCTGCACAGTTGACCGTCCGGGATGGCGGCCTGGTGGTTGCCGGCGACGCCCTCGCGGAACAGGCCGTTCCAGTTCCACATGGCGTTCGGGTCGGCCTGCCAGGCCTGCCAGCACATCGGGTCCTGGGTGGCCATGTTCGGGTTCTGGAAGTCGGAGCCCCAGCGCTGCCAGCAGCCGTAGTTGCGGGACGCGGGGTCGACGACGGAGCCGTGGGCGGACGCGGAGTTCGCCAGGGCGGTGGTGAGCAGCAGCGTGATGATCGCGCCGACGGCGAGCAGCCAGGCTGCCGGGCGCGGGGTGGATCGTCTGCGGGCGTGGGTGGACATGGAGCCTCCTCGGGGGCGAGGTCGGACTGCGACGACACCCGGACGGCGGGAGTTGCCTCTCCCATGCCGGCTCGTGCTGATCCCGTGGTGGCTCCACTGCGGAGATTTCCACAACCATCCGCCTACGTCAATGGATAGCGCTTTCCCGGCGCATCGGGGTGTGCGGGATACCGTCCTCGACGTACTCCGGGCCGCTGACGGCGAAGCCGTGCCGGGCGTAGAAGCCGGTCAGGTGGGACTGCGCCTCCAGCACGCACGGCCGGTCGCCCACCGTGGCCAGGGCCTCGGTAATCAGCCGGCCCGCGTGCCCGCCGCCCCGGGCCGCCGGGGCCACCACAACCCGGCCGATCCGGGCCACGCCGTCGGGGTCGGCCAGGATCCGCAGGTACGCCAGGACGGCGCCGTCGTGGGCCAGCCAGAGGTGCCGGGTGCCCGGCTCGACGTCCCGGCCGTCCAGTTCCGGGTACGGACACGTCTGCTCCACCACGAACACGTCGATCCGGAGTCTCAGCAGGTCGTGGAAAGTGCGAGCGTCCAGTTCGGCGAACGAGGCGATCCGGGCCTCGACGGTCTGCTGCGGCATTCGCCGATGGTAGGTCGCCCGGCGCGGAGGTGGGGAGGAGCCCCGTCAACGCGGGCGGGCACCGACGGCGTCGCGGATTTCCGCGCCCCGGTTGCCCTCCGTCGCGCGGGCGCAGTGGGCGCAGCAGAAGAAGCGCCCGGAGACCTCGACCCCGTGACCGATGATCTTGACCTGGCAGTGCTCGCAGATCGGCGCCAGCTTGTGCGCCGCGCATTCGAAGCAGTCGAAGGTGTGCACGTCACCGCTGACCGTGCGCACCTCGAACGCCATCCAGTAGTCGTTGCCGCAGACCTCGCACGCCGCCATGGTCGAACCCCCGATAAAAAAGGACAGGTGTCCCGCCCAGCGTGCGCCAGCGATCCGGCCCGGACGCCCCGAACGGCGGAATCCGCCCCCCACCGTCGGCGTGTCGTGGCCGGTGTGTCGGGCGTTGTGCCTGGTGGAGACCCCACCACCCGGAGGAGACGTGATCAAGCGCAGCAAGCTCTTCGGCAACCAGCCCCGGGTCACCTTCTGCCTGCCCCGAGAGGCGCCGGCGGCGTGCGGGGTCGTCAGCCTTGCTCCGGCTCCAGCCGGATGGAGACCGAGTTGACGCAGTGTCGGGTGTCCTTCGGGGTGTATCGCTCGCCCCGGAAGACGTGACCGAGGTGGCTGTCGCAGCGCGCGCAGCGGATCTCTGTGCGTCGCATGCCGAGGGTGTCGTCCTCGATCTCCTTCACCGCGCCCGGGATGGCGTCGTCGAAGCTCGGCCAGCCGCAGTGCGAGTCGAACTTCGTACCGCTGGGATAGAGCTGCGCCCCGCAGGCGCGGCAGTGGTAGACGCCGGGGGTCTTCGTGTCCACGTACTCGCCGGTCCACGGGCGCTCGGTGCCGGCCTCCCGCAGCACCCGGAACTCCTCCGGGCTCAGTCGGACCCGCCACTCTTCCTCGGTTCGGGGCAGCTCATTCTCGTCAAGACTCACCCCGCAACCGTACGTCGGGTGTCGGTGCCCTGGCATATGGTCTCGAGATGGCAGGCACCACGAAAGCAGCGGCCGCCGAGATCGAGGTGGCCGGGCACCCGGTTCGACTGACCAGCCCGGACCGGGTGGTCTTTCCGGAGCGGGGCTTCACCAAGGCGCACGTTTTCGGCTACTACCTCGCCGTGGGCGATGCCGTCCTGCGCGCCCTGCGGGACCGCCCCACCACCCTGCAACGCTTCCCCGACGGCATCGAGGGGGAGATGTTCTTCCAGAAGCGGGTGCCCTCCCGGGGCGTGCCGCCGTGGGTGCGCACCGCCCGGATCAGCTTCCCCAGCGGCCGGACGGCCGACGAGCTCTGCCCGGCCGACCTCGCCCACGTCGCCTGGGCCGCCCAGATGGGCACCGTCGTGTTCCACCCGTGGCCGGTCCGCGCCGACCACCTCGACCACCCCGACGAGCTGCGGATCGACCTCGACCCGCAGCCGGGCACCGACTTCGTCGACGCGGCGGCCGCCGCCGCCGAGGTGCGGGCCCTGCTCGACGAGCTGGGCGCGACCGGCTGGCCGAAGACCTCCGGTGGCCGGGGAGTGCACGTCTATCTGCGCATCGCGCCCCGGTGGACGTTCACCGAGGTGCGCCGGGCCACCATCGCGCTGGCCCGGGAGCTGGAGCGCCGCCGCCCGGACCTGCTGACCACCGCCTGGTGGAAGGAGCAGCGGGGCGAGCGAGTCTTCGTCGACTACAACCAGATGGCCCGGGACCGCACGATCGCCTGCGCGTACTCGCTGCGGGCCAACGCGCGGGCCACCGTCTCCACCCCGGTCACCTGGGACGAGCTGCCCGACGTGGACCCGGACGAGTTCCACCTTGGCAGCGTCCCGGCCCGGCTCGCCGAGCGGGGTGATCCGCACGCCGGCATCGACGACGCCCCGTGGGACATCACCCCGCTGCTGGAGTGGGCCGACCGGGACGCCGCCGCGGGCGCGGGCGACCTGCCGTACCCGCCGGACCACCCCAAGATGCCGGGCGAGCCGAAGCGCGTCCAGCCGTCCAAGGACCGAGACCGCCCGCGCTGACCCCCGCCGAGTCCATACCGTGCGACCGCGTGGACGCCCTGACAGGCCGCCGGCCACGCCGCCCGGTCGCCTCGTCGTTACGCCGCCCGGTCGCCCTCGTCGTCGCTCCGGTCGGCAGTGTCGAGGATCGGTTCCCGGTTCAGCGGCCGGGCCCCATCATCGCCTCCACGGCCTCCTTGGCGGTACGCAGATCCACGCCCGTCGCCTGCCGGTACGCCTTGATCGCCTTGATCTTGTCGCCCCGGGCCAGGTGCTCGCGGACCCCGGGCGCAGCCGGCCGCTCGTCCACCACCCCGAGGTGGTTCATCACGAGCTGAAGGCGACGCTCGATCTCGGCCAGCCGGTGCGCCGTGCCCCGGCCCGTCCGGCCGGTCGAGGACTGGGCGGCCAGCAGTAGCACCACGGCGATCATCAATACGGTGACGACGATTTCCATGACCGCCATCCAAGCAGGTCGGTGCCCGCCCGGGGAGTCCCGCCGCCGGCGACGGCCGGCCACCGATCGGGCCGGATTGCATAACGGTCGGGTAACGGGCGCGAACCTTTCCGTACCCGCAGTCGCTCTTGTCGTCATCGGCCCGTGGGGCCCGGGGGAGGCGGCGCAATGGTGATGGTGTGGAGGCGGGCCCGGGAGGCCCGGGGGCTGCTGCTCGCCGCGGTGGTGGCGGCCCTGGTGGCGATCGCCCTCGTCACCGGGCTGGCCGACTACAACCGGCGGGCCGTCGACGCGGGGCAGTCGGCGGTGCTCGCCGCGTCCCCCGCGCAGGAGCGCAGCCTGCTGGTCAGCGGCTCCGGTGGCGCCGACCGGGCCGCCTTCGCCGACCGGGACCGGGCCGTGCGGGACCGCTTCGCCGACGGGCTCGGCGGGGCACCCGTGCAGGTGCGCGGGGCCCGCTACGGCACCGGGCGCGAGCTGACCGGCGACATCGGCCCCGCCCGGGCCGACGACGAGCCGGTCTTCGCCGAGCTGGCCACCCTGGAGGACCTGCCCGGCCACGCCGACCTGGTGACCGGGCGGCAGCCCGAGCGTGGCGCCGAACCTGCGCAGGTGCTCCTGCCGGAACGGGTCGCCGGCCTGCTCGGCCTGACCGTCGGCGAGCGGGTGCCGCTGCGGGACCGGGCCGGCGAACGGACCAGCCAGGTGCAGGTGGTCGGGCTCTTCCGGCCCCGGGACCCCGCCGGGTCGTACTGGCGGCTCGCGCCGGGTGCCACCGCCGCCGACTCCGCCACGTCGTACGGGCCGTTCCTGCTCGACCCCGCCGACTTCGACCGGACCTTCCCCGGGTCCACGTCGGCCTCCTGGCTGATCGAACCGGACCTGGCTGCCGTCGAGCCGAGCCGGCTGGACGCGGTGAAGCGGGCGCTCGCCACCGAGGTCGCCGAGCTGCCCGAGGCCACCGGGCTCGGCTCGTCCGCGCAGAGCGTCACCACGATGGACCGGCTGGTCGACCGGCTCGGCCGCGCCGACCTGGTGGGGCGCTCCTCGCTGTTCACCCCGCTGCTGCTCATCCTGGTCCTCGGCGGGTACGCGCTGGTGCTGGTGGCCGCGCTGCTCAACGAGGACCGCCGGGCGCAGACGGCGCTGCTGCGCGCCCGAGGCGCGGCCCGGCGGCAGATCGCCGGCCTGGCGGCGCGGGAGGCGACCCTGGTGGCTCTCCCGGCGGCGCTGCTCGGGCCGCCGCTCGCCGCCGAGGCCCTGCGTCAGCTCGGCCGCGGCCAGGGGTGGGCCGAGCAGTCGACCGGCGGCGGCGCGCTCACCTGGGCGGTCGCCGCCGCCACGGCGGCCGGCTGTGTGGTGGCCATGGTGCTGCCTGCGATGCGGCGGGCCGGCATGTACGTGGCCGACCTGGCCGCCCGGTCCCGACCGAGCCGGGCCGCCACCGCCCAGCGGGCCGGCGCCGACCTGGCCCTGGTCGGTCTGGCCGTGCTCGCCTGGACCCAGCTGAGGCAGTACTCCTCCCCGCTGGTCGGCGCGGCCGGCCGGTTGGGCATCGACCCGCTGCTGGTGGCGGCGCCGACGCTGGGCGTGCTCGCCGGCGCGGTGGTCGCGCTGCGCCTGCTCCCGCCGGCCACCCGGTTCGCCGAGCGGTTCGTCGACCGTAGGCCCTGGAACGCCATCATGTTGGGCATGTGGCAGGCCGGCCGCCGCCCGCACGCCGGCCCCGTGCTGCTGCTCGCGCTCGCCGTGGGCGGCAGCACCCTGGCCTGGTCGCTGGTGACCACGGGGGAACGGTCACACGTCGACCAGGCCGACCACCTCGTCGGCGCGGACCTACGGCTGGTCGAGCGCTCCGGGGCGGCACCGGCCGACCGGTCGGGCCGGTTGGCCGCCACGCCCGGGATCGAGCGGGCGCTGCCCGCCTGGCACGACGACATCCGGGTGGGTCGTGATGACCTGCCGGTGAACGTGCTGAGCATCGACGCGGCGGCGGCGCCGGACGTGGTCCGGCTCCACGACCGTCTTCTCGACGAGCCGGCCCGGGCCCTCTTCGACCGCCAGGTACGCGGTCGGGCCGCGCCCGCCGGCGTCGAACTGCCCGCCGGCACCCGACGGCTCACCGGCACCGTCCGCACCCCGGTGACCGAGCCGGTGCGCCCGCATCCGATCACGGTCTTCGTGCTGCTCACCACCGCCGACGGCGGGGCCTGGAGGCTGCCGTTGGCGACCGGGGGCAGCGACGGTCGGGCGGTCCCCGCTGCGGTGGACCTGCCCGACACCGGTAACCGGGCCTACCGGCTGGCCGGCTTCGAGGCCACCGGCGGCCGGGCCGCGGGCCTCGACTACCGGCTGGAGGTGACCGGACTGCGCGCGGTCGACGCCGCCGGCACGACGAGCCCGGTACGGCTCACCGGAGACTGGGCGACCCTGACGGAGGTCCCGGAGCAGGCGGAGCCGGCCCGAGTCGACGACGACGGCGGGCTCCGCGCGGGCCGAATGGTCAGGATCGTCCTGGGTGGCAGCTTCGCGTCGCAGCCCTCCAGCCGCTTCGCCGTCGTGCCGGCCGGTGCCAACCCGCCGGTGCCGGCGTTGATCACCCCGCAGGTGGCCCGGGCGCTGAGCGTCGGCCCGGGCGACACGCTGGACGTCAGCCTCGCCGGAGTGACACTGCCGGTCCGGGTGGTGGGCGAGGTTGAGGCGGTGCCGGCCACCGGGTCGGCCGCCGGCATGCTGCTGGACCTGCCAGCCGCGGTCGACTGGCTGGTCCGTGCCAAGGGGGTGATCCGGCCGGTCCCGCAGTGGTTGGTGCGTACCGACCCCGACGGGTCGACCGCGGCGGCACGGGCGGTCGCGGAGCTGCCCGGGGTGACGGTGCTGGACCGGCGGGCGGCGGCGGTGGAGGCTGACCGTGACCCGTACTGGCTGGGCACCCGCACCGGCCTGCTCGCGGCGGCGGTGGGCTCCGTCCTGCTCGCCCTGGTCGGGCTGGGCGTGGACGTCTGGGCCACCGCGCGCCGGCGGATCGGCGAGCTGGCCGTGCTGCACACCCTCGGCGCCACGCCACGGCTGCTGGCCCGTGCCCTGCTCGCCGAGCAGACCTTCCTGGCCGGGATCGGCGTCGGCGTCGGGCTGCTGGTCGGTGCCGTGGTGGCCGCGACCATGGCCCCACTCGTGGTACTCACCCGCGCGGCGGACCGGCCGGTGCCGGAGGCGGCCTTCGCTCTGCCCTGGTTGCCGGTCGCCGGCACCGCCCTCGGCCTGTTACTGGCGGCGCTCGCATTCAGCACCGCGATCGCCACCGGCATCCGGCAGCGGGCGGCGGCGGCCCAACTGCGGATGGGCGGGGACCAGTGAGCGGCGGCGCGGGCGCGGGCGCGGGCCGGTGGAGAACAGCGAGCGGCGGCGCGGCCGCAGATCGGGGGAGAGCAGTGGGTGCAGTGACCGTGCGTCCCGGGGCGGGCGGGCGATGACCGGGGCCGCCCGTCGGGTGCGGGCCTTCGGCGGGCAGTTCCTGCTGCTCGGGGCGCTCGCCCTGGTCGCCGTGCTGCTGGTGACCGGGGTCCCGCGCGTCGCCGACCGGCTCACCCAGCAGGGGCTGCGGGAGTACGTCGGCGGCCGGCCGGCCGTCGAGCGGGACCTGACCTTCGACACCGTCGAGGGGCTGGTCGACCAGAGCCGCGGCCCGGCCACCACGACGCGGGCCCGCGACCTCGACGTGCTCCAGGCGAGGATGCCCGCCAAGGTCCGCGACGCCGTGGAGAGCCGGTGGTACGTTGCGGACACCGCGCTCGGCAGGCTGACCGGGGCGGACCTGGCCGCGAAGAACCTCCTCGTCGTCTCCCGGCTGCGCGCGATGTCCGGCATCAAGGAGGCGGCCACCCTCATCGAGGGCCGTTGGCCGGTGAAGCCCACCGCCAAGGGGCAGCCGATCGAGGTCGTGTTGGCCGCCGACTCGGCGCGGAAGCTGAACCTGCGCGCCGGCAGCCGCCTGAACTGGGCCGACGGTGGGGGGACCACACGGCTGCCGGTGCTCGTGGTCGGCGTCTTCCAACCGGCACGGGCCACGGACGGGATCTGGGACACGCTGCCGCCGGTCCTGCGGGTGACCGAGCCGGTCGGCGACGCCGAGCCGTACGAGATGGTGGCGGTGACCAGCGACGGCGGCCTGGACGCGGCGGTCGGAGCCGGCGTGCTGGCCCGGTTCTCCTGGCGGTACCGGCTGACCGGCGACGGTATGGCGGTCGCCGATCTGCGCCAGGTCATCGACGGCCTGCGGCTGTTGGTCCGCGAACATCAGGGGAACCTGAGCGTGACCCAGGCCGTGGACATCCCGTTGCAGCAGTTCCTCGACGCGGTCTCGGCCGCCCGGACGTTGCTTGCCGTGATCGCCGCCGGGGTGTTCGCCACTCTGGCCGGGCTGATGGGGCTCGCCGCCCGACTCGCGGCCCGCCGCCGGGAGAGCGAGTTCAGCCTGCTGGTCGCCCGTGGCGGCGCAGCGACCAGCGCCGCGCAACGCAGCCTCGCCGAGTCGGTGCTGGTCGTCCCGCCGGCGGCGGCGCTGGGCTGGTTGCTCGGCCGGCTGCTGCCCGGCGTCGGCGGCGGAACGGACTGGCTCGCCCTGGCCACGGCGGTGCTGGCGACCCTGGCCCTGCCGTCGGCCGCGCTGGCCGTCTCCGCTGTCCCGGTCGGCCGGCGGGACCTGCTGCGGGTCCGCGCCGGTGGCCGTCGGCTGACCCTCGAACTTCTCGTGGTGGCGCTGGCGGTGCTGGCCACAGTCCTGCTGCGCCGCCGAGGGCTGAGCCCGGGGTCGGTCGATCCGCTGCTGGTGTCGGTCCCGGTGCTACTGGCCGTCGCTGCGGCGGTGCTCGCGCTGCGGCTCTACCCGTGGCCGCTGCGGCTGCTGGGCCGGGTCGCAGCCCGGATGCGGGGCAGCGTCACGTTCCTCGGCGCCGCCCGGGCGAGCCGGGCAGCGGCGACCGGACCGGTCGTCGTGGTGGTGGTGGCGATCGCGACGGCGGCGTTCTGCGCCGTCGTGGCCGCCGGCATCGAGACCGGTCGGGACCGCACGGCCAGCACGGCCGTGCCGGGGTCCGCGCTGGTCGACGGCGAGCGGCTCGCCCCGGAGACCGGCGCCGCCCTCCGGGGGCTGCCCGGCGTCCGGCGGGCGACCCCGATCCTGCGGGACACCGCGCTGCGGATCGCCCACCCACGCGGCGCCGACGCCGGGATTTCCTCCGTGTCCGTGCTGCTGGTCGACGGGCCGGGGCTCGCCGAGACGGCCAAGGACGCCGGTCTGGCGGTCTCCGTGCCGTCGCAGCTGCGGGGCGGCCCCGTGCCCGGGCCGGTGCCGGCGCTCGTCTCCCCGGCGCTCGCCGCCGACCTGGCACGCAAGGGCCTCGACGAGTCTGCCCTGGTGACCGTGCAGGGGCGTGGCTACGCGTTCCGGGTGGCCGGCACGGCTGACGGCTTCCCGCTCGTCCCGCCGACCACCGACCGGTTCGTGGTGCTGCCCTGGCAGGCCCTGCCCGACGCCGGACCGACCGGCCCGGTCCCGACGGCCTTCCTGGTCTCCGGCGACGGGTTCGACGTGGCTGAGCTGCGGCAGGCGGGCATCGAGGGTCAGCATCGCTATCAGACCGGCGGCAGCATCGTCGCGGGGGAACGCTCACGCGGGGCCGAGGTGACCACCTGGCGGGGGGCCCGCGACTCCCTTGGCGGCGGGGGCGCGAACGGCCTGCTGGTCTTCGGCTTCGTTGCCGGTGCGGCCGGCGGGGCCGCCCTCGGCTTGCTGGCGATCGCCTTCGCGGTGCTCGCCGGTGCGCGGGCCCGGGGGCAGGTGTTGTCCCGGCTGCGCACCCTCGGGCTGTCCCGCCGCCAGTGGCGCGGGCTGCTGCTGGTCGAGCTGGCGCCCCTGGTCGCCGTCGCGCTGCTCACCGGCGCGGTGACGGGCGCGCTGCTGCCCCTGCTGCTCAACCCTGCGCTCGGGCTGGCCGCGTTCACCGGCGGTACGCCGGTGCAGGTCGCGTTCTCGCCCGGGCTGGTCGGGGCCGTGATCGCGGTGGGCGCGGTGGCGCTGGCCCTCGCGGTGACCGTGGAGACGCTGAACAACCGCCGGCTGCGCCTCGGTGAGGTGCTCCGGCTTGGAGAGGAGAGCTGAGATGACAGCCACCGTGGAGGCGTCCGCCGTACCGGACCTGGCCGCCCTTCAGCGGCGGGCCGCGCAGCGCGCGGCCGAGCGGGCCGGCGGGCAGGACCGGCTGCGTGGGCACATCGTCTGCGACGGCCTGGTGCGGATCTTCAAGACCGACGGGGTCGAGGTGGTCGCGTTGCAGGGCCTCGACCTGGTCATCGACCGGGGCGAGATGGTCGCGATCGTCGGGGCGTCCGGGTCGGGCAAGTCGACCCTGCTGAACATCCTCTCCGGCCTGGACACCCCCACCGCCGGCATCGCCCGGGTCGCCGAGTACGACCTGCTCGCCCTCTCCGCCCGCCGCCGGCTCAGCTACCGGCGGGAGATGGCCGGCTTCGTCTGGCAGCAGACCGGGCGCAACCTGCTGCCGTACCTGACCGCCCTGGAGAACGTCGAGCTGCCGATGCGGCTGGCCGGGCGGCGCGGGCGGCGGGCCCGCCGGAGCCGGGCCGGGGAACTGCTCGGCCTGATCGGCGTGGGCCATCTCGCCGATCGGCGGCCGGGGCAGCTCAGCGGCGGGGAGCAGCAGCGCTGCGCGATCGCGGTGGCGGTGGCCAACGACCCGGAGGTGCTCTTCGCCGACGAGCCGACCGGCGAACTGGACGAGGCCACCGGTGCCGAGGTCTTCGCCGCGCTGCGGCAGATCAACGCGGAGCTGGGGGTGACCGTCGTGGTGGTCACCCACGACCAGGCCGTGGCCACCCAGGTCCGCCGGACCGTCGCGATCCGCGACGGCCGGACCGCCTCCGAGGTACACCGCACCGCCCGGATCGGCGCGGACGGCAACACCGAACTGGTCAGCGAGGAGTACGCCGTGCTCGACCGCGCCGGCCGAATGCAGCTGCCGACGTCCTTCGTGGACGCGCTGGCCCTGCGCGACCGGGTCCGACTCAACCTGGAACCCGACCACGTCGAGGTGCGGTCGGGCGACCGGCCCGACGCCGAACGGAGTGAGGCATGACCGAGCAGCAGCCCGCACGTCCGACGGCTGTCGCCGCCACGGCTGTCGCCGCCACCGCTGTCGCCGCCTTCGACGAGGTGGTGCGGGTGGACGGGGTGAGCCGTACCTTCGGCCGAGGCGACCGCGCCGTACACGCCGTCCGGAACGTCTCGTTCACCGCCGGCCGGGGCGAGCTGGTCACCGTACGGGGGAGGTCGGGCGCGGGCAAGACCACCCTGCTGAACCTGGTCGGCGGCCTGGACCGGCCGGACTCCGGGCAGGTGCGGGTGGCCGGGCACGACCTTGTCGCGGCGGGCGAGCGGGAGCTGCTGCGGCTGCGCCGGGGGACCGTCGGGTTCGTCTTCCAGACCTTCGGGCTGATCCCGATCCTCTCCGCCGCCGAGAACGTCGGGGTGCCACTGCGGCTGGCGAAGGTGCCCGCCGCCGAGCGGGAGGAGCGGGTGACGATGCTGCTGGAGCTGGTCGGGCTGGGTGGGCACGCCGCGCAGCGGCCGTACGAACTCTCCGGCGGGCAGCAGCAGCGGGTGGCCCTGGCCCGGGCCCTGGCCAACGAGCCGGACCTGCTCATCGCCGACGAGCCCACCGGCCAGCTCGACTCGGAGACCGGCCGGTCGATCATGGACTTGCTGCGGGCGGTGGTGCACGCCCGCGGGATGACCGCGCTGGTCGCCACTCACGATCCGGCCCTGATCGAGCTGGCCGACCGCACCCTGACCCTCCGCGACGGCCACCTAACCCCCACCCCCACCCCCACCCCTACCCCCACCTCCCCCTAACCACCGCCCCGCCCCGCCCCACCCCGCCCGCCCGCTCCCGCCCCACCCCACCCCGCCCCACCCCGCCCCCGCCCCACCCCGCCCCCGCCCCACCCCACCCCACCCCACCCCGCCCCACCCCGCCCCACCCCCGCGATCTTGCACTTGGGGCCCCTCGAATGGGCGTTTCACGACTTTTGCCGGGGCCGTTACTGCAAGATCGTGGGGCGTGGGGCGTGGGGCGCGGGGCGTGGGGGGCGTGGGGTGGGGTGGGGTTAGAGGGTTAGTTTTATGGCCTCGTGGCTCGCGGTGAAGCCGAGGTCGCGGTAGAAGCGGTGCGCGTCCGTGCGGGTCTTGTCCGTGGTGAGCTGCACCAGGGCGCAGCCGTGCCGCGCGGCCTCGTCGATCGCCCAGCGCATCATCGTCCGCCCGAGCCCCTGCCCGCGGCGGTCCGAGCGCACCCGCACCGACTCGATGAGCGAGCGTTCGGCGCCGTGCCGGCCGAGCCCCGGGACGTAGGTGATCTGCATGCAGCCCACGACAACCCCGTCCTCGTCGGCCACCACGAGGTGGTTGCGGGGGTCGGCGGAGATCTCCGCGAAGGCCTTCTCGTACGCCTCGTCGACCTCGGTGCAGTCGCGGGCCCGGCCCAGCACGTCGTCGGCCAGCAGGGCGATGACGGCCGGCAGGTCCGCCCGGACCGCCTCCCGGAAGATCACGGTACGCATGGGGTCAGCCTGGCACAGCGACGTCGAGGGCGACGTTCCGGCGGCGGCTTGCCGGCACCGGGCAGCATGATGCCATGGACGTCCTGCTGCTGCCGTTCCGCTGGATCTACCGGGGTCTGGTCTGGTTCGCCAACTCCCCTCGGACGCTGATCACGTCGTACCTGTTGATGATCGTGGTGGCCGGGGTCATCTACAGCCAGGTGGAGCGAAAGAGCGCCGCCGACTCGGTGTGGTGGGCGGTGGTGACCGCCTCCACCGTCGGCTACGGCGACATCTCCCCGACCACGGCGGCCGGGCGCACCCTCGCGGCGCTGCTCATCTCGACCATGGTGCTGCTGGTCATCCCGCTGATCACCGCGCACTTCGCCAGCCAGTTGATCGTGGACGACGACGCGTTCGAGCACGAGGAACAGGAGGCGCTGAAGGCCGACGTGCGGCGGATGCGGGCACTGCTGGAGGAGTTGGCGACCCGCCAGGGGATCGTCCTGCCGGTCGAGCCGTCCCCACCTGCCTCGCCGCCGTCCGGGAAGCGCCGACGCCGCCGAGGCAGGTGAACCGTCACCGGGCCGGGCAGCGCAGCCCCTCCCGCGGCACGGTCAGCGAGATCAGGTACGCGTCGACCGCGTCTGTCACACAGGTTGTCTGCGGGTACGCGGTGTGCCCCTCGCCCTCCCAGGTCAGCACCCGGCCAACGCCCAGCATCGAGGCCAGCTTCGCGGTCTGCTCGTAGGGCGTCGCCGGGTCGCCGGTGGTGCCCACGACCACGATCGGCGGCGCGCCGACGGCCTTGCCCGTCGGGTACGGGTCCCGCCCGCCCGGCCACTCGACGCAGCCGAGCATGCCCACTGCCAGCGCCGGGCCGAACAGCGGGTACGTCGACCGCCACTGCGACTGGAGCTGACGGACCCGTTGCACGGTCGGCTTCTCCGTCTCGTCGGTGCAGTTGATCGCGAGGTTGGCGTCGAAGAGGTTCGAGTATCGCCCGTTGTCCTCCCGGCCCGCGTACGCGTCGGCCAGCTCGAACACCTCACCCGGGTGGCCTCCGTCCAGCCGGTCGATCGCCTTGGCCAGCTCCTGCCAGCCCGACTCCGTGTAGAGCGAGGAGATGACCGCGTAGAAGATCCAGCCCGAGGTGGCCTCCCGGCCGTCCGCCGCCTTCACGGGGGAGACCTTGGCCTTGTCGATCGCCGAGATCACCGCAGCCCGAGCGTCCGGGGCCAGCGGGCAGCGCCCGGCGTTGGCCGCGCACCACCGGGTGAAGCTGTCGAACGCCCGCTCGAAGCCCTTCGCCTGGCTCTCCGAACCGGCCACCAGGTCCTGCGTCGGGTCCACCGCGCCGTCGAGCACCAGGGCCCGGACCCGAGACGGGTAGAGCTGGGCGTAGGTGGCGCCGAGCAGGGTGCCGTAGGAGTAGCCGAGGTAGGTCAGCTTCTCGTCGCCGACCGCCGCGCGAATCGCGTCCATGTCGCGGGCGGCCTGCTCGGTGCCGTAGAGGGGGAGCTGGTCGCCGTACTTGTCGCCGCAGCCGCGCCCGATCCGCTGATTCAGGGCGACGAAGCCGTCGAAGGACGCCTGGGACTGCGGGTCGGGGTCGTAGCCGAAGCTGGCGTCCAGGTCGGCGTCGGGGATGCACCTCACCGGGCTGGATCGGGCCACCCCGCGCGGGTCGAACCCGAGGATGTCGAACCGCTCGGTGACTGCCGAGGGCAGCCCCCCGAACGCCGGACCGAAGGAGAGGTAGACGGCGGTGTCCACCCCGGAGCCGCCCGGGCCGCCCGGGTTGATCACCAGCGAGCCGATCCGATCCCGCTGCTTGGTCGAGCGGGCTCGCAGCAGGGCGATCTCGAAGGTCTCCCCGGCGCCCGGGCCGGCCGTGGCACCGGTGCCGGAACCCCAGTTGCGGGGCACGGCGATCCGCGTGCACTCGTACCGCATGTCCGGCGCGCCCCGGCCCACCAGCTCGTCGGCCACCTCCGGGCAGGCCCGCCAGGTCGGCGCTGTGCCCGGCGGCGCGGCCTTGCCCTCGGCGTCGGTGCGCGGCGCGAACGCCGGCATCGTGCAGCCGGCGGCGACCACCGCCGCCGAGAGGAGCCCGGCGAGGGTCAGCCGGACCCGGCGAATCCGGTCGGAAAAGAGGGTCACCGATGCGCCTCTCATGATCGTGTCGAGGCCTCAGGCTACGCCCGGCCCGGCGCGGCCTCGGCGATCGCCGCCGGATCGCCGCGCAGGACCTGGTCGACGTCGTACCGGATGGGGCGGTCGAGCTGGTCGTAGCCGCAGGAACGAGGGTCGCGGTCGGGTCGCCAGCGGACGAACCGGGCGGTGTGCCGGAGCCGGTCGCCCTCCATCGCGTCGTAGCCCACCTCGGCCACCAGCTCCGGGCGCAGCGGCTCCCACTCCAGGTTCTTCGTCCCCGTCCACCGGCTCACCCCGCCGGGGATGCGCTGACCCCGCTCGTGGTCGCCGTGCGCCCAGGGGTGCTCACCGCCGACGTCCCGATACGGCTCCAGCTCGTCCAGCAGCTCCCTGCGCCGGGCCGCCGTGAACGAGGAGCTGACCCCGATGTGGTGCAGGACTCCGGCGTCGTCGTAGAGGCCGAGCAGCAGCGAGCCGACCACCGGCCCGGACTTGTGCCAGCGGAAGCCGGCCACCACCACGTCGGCCGTACGGGCGTGCTTGACCTTGAACATCAGCCGCTTGCCCGGCTCGTACGGCAGGTCGGCCGGCTTGACGATGAGCCCGTCGAGCCCGGCACCCTCGAACACGTCGAACCAACGGCGGGCCGTGGCCGGGTCGGTGGTGACCTGGGTGACGTGCACCGGCGGGCGGACCCCGGCCAGCGCCCGCTCCAGCCGGGCCCGGCGCTCCGGATAGGGGCGGTCGGTCAGCAGCTCGTCGTCGAGGGCGAGCAGGTCGAAGGCGACGAAGTCGGCCGGGGTGGTCTCGGCCAGCAGCCGCACCCTGGACGCGGCGGGATGGATGCGCTGGGCGAGCAGCTCGAAGTCGAGCCGGGGCTGGCCGTCCGGGCCGTCGCGGCGGATCACGATCAGCTCGCCGTCGACGGCACAGCGCTCGGGGAGCTGCCGCAGCGCCTGCTCGACCACCTCGGGGAAGTAGCGGGTCATCGTCTTGCCGCCCCGGCTGGCCAGCTCCACCTCGTCGCCGTCGCGGAACACGATGCAGCGGAAGCCGTCCCACTTCGGCTCGTAGGTCGTGCCGGGATCGGTGGGCAGTCGTGACACGGCCTTGGCCAGCATCGGCTCGACCGGTGGGTTGATCGGCAGGTCCACGGCGACAGTCAACCAGACGCCACCGACAGTCGTGAGGCAGATCACCGGTGGTAACGGGGCTTCCTGTCCCGGTGTGTCCCGCTGGTCCCCCCGCGACCGGATGGTGTTTCCGCAGCTCAGAGCTAGCTTCGCCGAATGCGGGAGTTGGTCTGCGAATGCTGCGGGCGCTGGCGGGTCAGCGTCGAGCTGATCCGCGGCCGGTACCGGTACCGCCTCGCGCACCGCTACCCGGCCCGCCATGGCGGCGGCAAGGACGTGCTCGGCGAGGTCGGCACGGTCGCCGAACTGGCGGACCTGCTGCGCCGTCGCACCCCCCTCACCCTCGCCGACCTCCACGAGGCCGACGCCGCCTGAGGCGCCCACCCCGCCCGCTCCCACCCCATCCGGCCCCGGCCCCACCCCGGCCCCGGCCCCACCCCGGCCCCGGCCCCACCCCGGCCCCGGCCCCACCCCGGCCCCGGCCCCACCCCGGCCCCACCCCGGCCCCACCCCGGCCCCACCCCGGCCCCGGCCCCGGCCCCACCCCGGCCCCGGCCCCGGCCCCACCCCGGCCCCGGCCCCGGCCACGCCCCCGGCCCACCCGGGCTTCGCCCCGATCCCACCCCGGAGCCTGGACACTTCTCGTTCGAGCGGAGCGGGAAGTGTCCAGGGTTCACTTCCGAGCGCCGGTCGGGCGTGGCGTGCGGTCACGGAGGAGCGACGACAGGAGAGAGGGATCATGCGGTTCGAAGCAGTCATGGAGATCGCCGCCGACGCCGAGCGGGTGTGGCAGGTGCAGACCGACATCGACCGTTGGCCGGAGTGGACCGTCTCGGTGCGCCGGGCCCGGCGGCGGGAACCCGGGCCGCTGACGGTCGGCTCGACCGCGCTGCTGGAACAGCCCCGGCTGCCTCCGGCCGTATGGCGGGTGGTCGAGGTCGAAGCCCCGTACCGATTCGCCTGGGTGTCCCACGCCCCGGGCGTACGCAGCCGTGGCGACCACCTGATCGTCCCGCTGCCCGACGGCCGCGTCCGGGTCGAGCTGACGCTGGAGCAGCGGGGCCCGCTGGCCGCCCCCGTGGGCTGGCTCTACGGCGGCCTGACCCGCCGGTACCTCCGGTTGGAGGCCGAGGGCCTCAGGCGTCGGTGCGAGGGGGACTGACCAGCCGTTTCTCCAGCATTGCGAGGGAGATGCCGTTGTCGTCCGGCCGGTTGCCGACGATCTCGTACCCGTGTCGCCGGTACAGCCGCAGGTTCCCCTGGCTGGCCGCCCCGGTGTACAAGGCGAAGCGGGACGCCCGGTCGGCGCAGGCTTGCTCCACCGCGGTCAGCAGCAGGGTGCCGATTCCCCGGCCCTGCTGGTCGGGGGCCACGGCCAGCCGGCCCACGTGGGCGGTGCCCTCGGAGATCAGGGCCCGGGCCGAGCCGACCAGCCGGTGCCCGGCGCGGGCGACCAGGACCGTGGTCGGGCCGGCCAGGACCGCCAGAATCTCGTCGAGCGTCTCGGTCAGCGGCGGCAGGAAGGGGGCACTGTAGTGCTGGGCCTCGGTCACGTAGGCGGCCCGCTGCACGGTGAGGATCTCGCCGGCATCGGCCGGGGTGGCCGGGGCGATCAGTGGTGGCGTGGTCACGACCATCAGCCCACCACATCGCCGTCGCCCGGCGGTGGGTGGGCCGCGTCGTACCCTGGCGGTGTTCCCGATCGCATTCGGGGGCGGACCAGGAAGGGCGGCGATCGTGCCCGAGCTGACCTACCCGCACGTCGGCGCCACCGACTCCGGCGAGCTGCCCAGCCGGTGGCGGCATGTCCAGCACCGGGTGCGGCTGCCCGACGGTTCTTTCCCCACGGCCGGCGCGGCGGTGCTCGGCTGGCGGCTGCACCGGGCCGCTGGCATCCGGATCGACGCCGACGTGTCCCGGGCCGCGCCCGGGGTCACCGTCGTCTCTCGGCTGGGCATCGGCCCGCTGCGGCTGGCCGCGCCGTGCCGGGTGGTCTGGGCCGCTGACGACGCCCGCCGGGCCGGATTCGGGTACGGCACCCTCCCTGGCCACCCGGCGCGGGGTGAGGAGGCATTCGTGGTGAGCCGTGACGACACGGGCGCGGTCTGGTTCGAGGTACGGGCGTTCAGCCGGCCGGACCGTTGGTTCATGCGGGTGGCCGGGCCGGCCGGTCGGGCCTTCCAGCGCGGGTACGCCTGGTGGCTCGGCCGCACCCTGCGTCGGCTCTGCGCCCGGCCCTGACCCGCACGCCGCCCCCGGGCGTGAGTCAGCCCGACGTGGGCCAGCCGGGTGTCGGCGGGTCGGGTCAGTACCGGGCGAAGGAGCGGATCGGCATCCGCGGCCCGTATCGCGGGGCGTGTACGCCCTCGGCGGTCAGCAGCAGGCAGACCCGGCCGCGGTGGCCCCGGAACGGCTCCAGCAGCGCGAGCATCCGGGCGTCGTCGCCGCGCGGTTCGCCGGCCAGGGCCCAGGCCACCGTGTTCGGTACGTGGTAGTCGCCGATGCTGACCGCGTCGGGATCCCCGTACGCGATCCGCACCACCTCGGCGGCGGTCCACGGGCCGATCCCCCGGATTCCGGTGAGCCGGCGGGTGGCCTCGGCGGAGTCCGTACAGCGTTCCAACCGATCGGCCTCGGCGGCGGCCCGGCGCAGCGTGTCGGCCCGCTTCTGCTCCACGCCGAACGGGTGGAACACCCAGTAGGGCGCGGCGGCCACCGCCGCCGGCTCGGGCGGGAGCAGCAGCGGCTGCAGGGGCCCGGGCGCCGGCTCGCCGAAGTGTCGCACGGTCGCCGCGTACGCCCGGTAGGCCTCCGTGCCGGTGACCTTCTGTTCCAGGATCGCCCGCAGCACGCGTGGGAAGAGCTGACCGGTGGCCGGCATCCGTAGCCCGGAGTGCCGGGCGGCCAGTTGGGCCACCAGCGGGTGCGCGGCGGCCAACTCGGCGAATCCGCGGTGGTCGTCGCGGAGCCCGGCGACCGCGTCGGCCCGCTCGCAGACCCATTCGGCGCCGGGGCCGTACCCCTCGGCGAGCAACTCTCCGCCCCCGGCCGGGCGCAGCGCGAGGGTGGCCGGGCCGACGGGGGTGCGGGCGGCCCACCAGAACGCGCCGGCGGCGATCCGGGCGCACGGGTCGTAGGCGCTGAAAATGAGCGAACGCACCGAGGCTGCCAGCCGGTAGCCGGCCGCTGGGCGCAGCGTTCGGTGGGCGGCCGGTGCGGTCACCTCCGACACTCTGCCACGGCGCCCCGCCGGAACGGATGGCACCGCCGACGCGTGGGACCCCGGCCACGGACGGTCAGCCGCCCCACCCGCCGGCACCGCGTCGCCGGGCCACCCGGCCGCCGCTACGGCTACGACCTGCGTGGCATCCGAGGACCCCCCACGGTGGTACGGGGCTGACCGGGCCACCGGATCAGCGGCGGACGGAGAAGATGCCGGGCGGCGGTGGGGTGGAGTCGGTGGCGTCGGCGTCCCGTACCACCGTGGCGCCACCGGCGAACCGGTCCAGCTCGTCGCCGGCCAGCACCCGGCCCGGGAACCAGTCCCCGGCCGCCCGGCGGGTCAGCTCCGGCACCGGTGGCTCGGCCCGGCCCGCCATCAGCACCAGGTTGCCGTAGCGGCGACCGCGCAGCACCCCCGTGTCGCCGACCAGGCAGACCCGGGGTAGCACCGTGCGGACCGTGGCGACCTGGGCGCGGGCGTGCCGCAGCGGCGGGCCGTCGGCCACGTTGGCCAGGTACCAGCCGCCGGGGTGCAGCACCCGGGCCACCTCGGCCGCGTATTCCACGCTGGTCAGGTGCGCCGGGGTGCGTGCGCCGGCGAAGACATCCGCGACCACCACGTCGTAGCTGCTGTCCCGGGTGGACTTCAGGGTGGCCCGGGCGTCGCCGACCCGTACCTTCAGCCGGGGGTCGGCCGGCCAGGGCAGCTCCCGGCGGACCAGGTCGACCAGGGCGGCGTCCACCTCGGCCACCCGCTGGGTGGAGCCGGGTCGGGTGGCCTGCACGTACCGGGGCAGGGTCAGCGCGCCACCGCCCAGGTGCAGCACCCGAAGCGGCGCGCCGGCCGGGGCGAGCAGGTCGAGGGCGGCGGCCAGCCGCCGGACGTACTCGAACTCCAGGTGGGTGGGGTCGGCGAGGTCCACGTGTGACTGCGGCGCGCCGTCGAGCAGCAGCGTGAATGAGCGCGGCCGGTCTGCGTCCGGGACCAGCTCGGCCTCGCCGGTGTCCACCCGCGCGACGATCCGGTCGGTGCCCCGGCGGCGGCCCATCAGTGACCACCCGTGGGCGTCGACGCGTCGGCGCGGCGGGCCCCGGCGGCGGGCCGCGTCACCTGCGGCCCCTGGCTGCGGCGGTCAGCGCCCGTTGCAGCAGGCGGGCGTCGCCGAGCAGCGCCCGCAGGCGACGCTCCAGGCCGGCGATCGGGATCAGGTTCTGCGGGGCACGCGGGTCCTTGTACGGGGTGGACGCGAACCGGGGGAGGGTGACCAGCGACAGGTCGGCCAGTGCGATCGCCTCGGACTCGCTCAGCTCCGCCGAGCACTCCACCCGCACGATGCCGGCCCACGGCGCGCCGCCGGCCCCCGGCAGCCGCAGGTACCAGGAGTATCCGCCCCAGGCGGTGCCGAGCTTGAACACCGGGGACCGCTGGCCCGCCCGCAGCCCGGTCACCACGGTGGTCAGCCGGGCGTCGAGGTACTGGCTGTGCTGGGTCTTGATGTAACCGAGCGTGCGGGGTAGCTGCCGGCGGCTGCGCAGCGGGCCGTCGACCACCAGCAGATCCCCGTCCAGCCGGGCGGCCCCGGAGACCTCCACCTCCAGCGCGGTCAGCGGCCCCTGCACGGCCGCCTGGAGCTTGTTCAGCTCACCGGTGCCGCTGACCCGGTGTACCGGGTAGCGCACCGCACCGGCCCGCACCTCCCGGGCCGACGGGCTGGCGGTGAAGAGACCCCGCCGCACCTGCGACCCGGCGAGCCGGGCGACTCCGCGCTCCAGGTCGCAGTGCACGACCCCGGCCGCGTACGAGGCGGCCACGCCGGGGAACGACGTGCCGTCGGACTCCGCCGTCCACACGCTGGCGTCGATCCGGCGCACCCCGTCGACCAGCAGCACCACGTCCGGCGCCTGGACCCCGCGTCGGACGTCGATCGCCCGCCAGTCCACCGTCGGCAGCTCCACGTCCGCCTCGACCTTGGCGCTGCTCGGCGACGCCGGCCCTCCGGGCGTGGCCTCGAAGGACGCCCCGTAACCCGGGTCCCAGCTGTCGACGAAGAGCTCCGGGGCCGCGCCTTGCGCCGCCGTCCCGGCCGGGCCGCCTGCCTCGCCAGTTCCGGTCGGGCCCGTCACAGGCCGGTCCGTTCCACGCGGGCGGTACGGGCGTCCTTGCGGACCTCGTACCGGACCGGGATGCGTTCGGCGAGGGCCGGCACGTGGGTGACCACGCCGACCATCCGGTCGCCCCGGGCGGCCAGGCTCTCCAGCGTGGCCGCCACCGTGTCCAGGGTGGCCGCGTCCAGGGTGCCGAACCCCTCGTCCAGCATGATCGACTCCAGGCTCGCCGCCGTGGTGGACATCCCGGCGAGCTGCTCCGACAGGGCCAGCGCCAACGCCAGGGAAGCCTGGAACGTCTCCCCGCCCGACAGGGTGCGCACCCCACGCCGCAGCCCGGTGTCGTGGTGGTCGACCACGAAGAACTCGCCCTTGTCGTGCACCAGGTCGTACTGGCCGCCGGAGAGCTCGCGCAGGATCCCCGACGCGCCGTCGACCAACAGGTCCAGCGCCTCGGCGAGCAGCCAGCGCTCGAAGTTGTTGGCCCGCAGGTGCCCGGACAGGGCCCGGGCCACCCGCGCCTGCTGCTCGTGCCCGGCCCGCTGCTCGTGCAGCTCGGCGGCCTGCTCGCGGCGCTCCACCAACCGTCGGTGGGCCGCCTCGGCGCGTTCCACCGCGACGGTGGCCGCCCGCACCGGATCGTCCCCGGCGGCCAGCCCGGCGGCGGCGAAGACGACGACGATCCGCTCCTGGACGGCCGCGGCGGCGGCCTCCGCCCCGGCGACCGCCTCGGCCAGCCCCACCCGGTCCGCACGCCGCTGCCGAGCCTGGGCGTCGGCCCACCGCGCCAGCGTCGCCCACGCCGCGGCGACATCGTCCCGGTCGGCGGCCGGCGGGCCGAACCGGGCCAGCCCGTCCCGGGTGGCGTCGAAGTCCCGCCAGGCGGCGCGCAGCCGCTCCTCGGCGGCGTCCAGCGCGGCCCGGGCCCGTCGGGCGGCGTCCCGGCCGCCCCGCACCCCGCCCGCCGCCTCGTCCAGCGCCCGGCGCAGCCGGGCGTGCTCGGCCAGGTCCTGCCGCAGCGCCTCGGGGGCGGCGGCCCCGGCGAGCTGGTCGTCCAGCTCGGCCAGCCGGCCCCGGAGCTGGTCGTGCTGGGCCCGGGCGTTCAGCAGCACCCGCTCCAGGTCCCGTGCCGCCGCGTCGCGTTCCTGCACCACCCGCTGCGCCGCCTGGGTCGCCACCCGGGCTGCCTTCCCGGCGGCGGTGGCCTTCGCCACCGCTGACCCGGCCGGCATCGCCGGCACCCGGGGCACCACCTGCTCACAGACCGGGCAGGCCGCCCCGTCGACCAGGTGCGCCCGCAGCGCCACCGCCTGGTCGGTGGCCTTCGCCTCCTCGTGGGCCCGGAACGCCGCCTCCAGCTCGGTCTCGGCCCGCTCGGTCGCCGCCCGGGCCTGGGCGAGCGCGGCCACCGCCGCATCGTGCTCGCCGCCCGCCATGGCCACCGCCGTGGCCACCGAGGCGGCCTCGCCGGCGAGCCGGTCCCGGTCGCCGTGCGCCCTGAGCAGCAGCCGCAGCGCGCTCTCGTCGCCCGCGCCGGCCAGCTCCCCGCGCAGCTTCTCCTCGCGCTCCTCGGCCAGCGCCACCCCGGCGGCCGCCTCGTCGGCGCCAGCCCGCGCTCCGGCCACCGCCCGGGCCACCTCGGCCACCCCGTCCGGCGCGCGTACCGACCCGAGTCGGGCCAGGTCGGCGTCGAGGGCGGCCAGCGCCGCGTGCGCGTCACGCGCCGCGGCCCGGGCCAGGTCCCGCTCCGGTACGGCCGCCGTGACCGCTCCGGCCAGCTCGTGCACTCGGGCCACCTGGGCCTCGGCGTCGGCGAGGGCCGTGTCGTCGACGCCGGCGAGCCCGCCGAGCATCCGGTCGACCGCCTCCAGCTTCGCTTCGGCCTGACCGGCCCGCTCGGTGGCCCGCTTCTGCACCTTCTCGTAGACGCCGAGGCCGAGCAGGTTGACCAGGATCTGCTGCCGGGTCGCTGGCCGGGCGTGCAGGAAGTCGGCGAACTGCCCCTGCGGCAGCACCACGCAGCTGGTGAACTGCTCGTACGGCAGCCCGACCGCCTCCAGCACCGCCCGTTCCATCTCGGCCGGGGTGCCGGCGACCACCTCGCCGAGATCCTCCGGGCTCAGCCCGGTGTCCAGCTTCGTCACGTCGAACCCGGGCGGCATCAGCTGCAGCCCGGCGTTGGCCGTCTTGACGTTGCCCCGGCCGTCCCGGCGCACCACCCGGGTCGCCACGTAGCGGTCCCCGGCCGACTCGAAGACCAGCCGGACCCGGGCCTCGTTGGTCGACGGGGCGAGCGCGTTGGCCAGCCCCCGCGTCCCGCCCCAGCGGGGCACCGTGCCGTAGAGGGCGAAGCAGATCGCGTCCAGCACCGTCGACTTTCCGGAGCCCGTCGGACCGACCAGGGCGAAGAAGTCGGCGTCGGTGAAGTCCACGGTGGTCTCGTCGCGGAACACGGTGAAGCCCGCCATGTCCAGCCGCATCGGGCGCATCAGCGATCCGCCTCCTCGAAGAGCTCGTCGAAGAGCTCCCGCACGCCGGAGTCGTCGTGCCCCTTGTTGTCGAGGTAGTCGGCGAACAGCTCCCGGGGCGACCGGCCGGCCCGCTGGGCGGCCCGGGTGCCGCTGCCGGGGGCCGGCACCAGCTCCGGGTCGACCCGGATCTCCAGGGCCCGGGGAAGCAGCTCCTGCACCTCCTCGCGCAGGCCGGCTCGGGGCTGCTCGCGGACGAACACCCGCAGCCAGCCGTCCGGCGGGGCGGCCTCGGCGAGCTGGGCCAGGGTGCCCCGCACCGTGCGCAGCGGCACCGCCGCCGGCACCGGCACCTCGCGGATGCGCGCCGCGCTCGTCGCGGTCACCTCGACGATCGTCACGGACGGGACGTTCTCCTGCTCGCCGAAGTCCACCGCGAGAGGGCTGCCGCTGTATCGGATCGGGCAGGGGCCCGACACCCGCTGCGAGCGGTGCAGGTGGCCCAGCGCCACGTAGTGCGCGGTGCCCGGGAAGACCGTCGCCGGCACCGCGTACCCGAGGACGGTGTGCGCGTCCCGCTCGCCGCCGCCGGTGGTCGCCCCCACCACGGTGAGATGGGCGGTGACCAGGTGCACCCGGTCCGGCTCGGCGAAGCCCTCGGTCAGCCGCCCGAGCACCCGGCCGAGGTGGTCGGCGTACGTCTGGGTGGCCTCGGCGGCGGTCAGCTCGTACATCTCCACGGCGCGGACCGCGTACCGCTGGGACAGGAACGGCAGCGCGGCCAGCCGCCACCGCTCGCCGCCGGCCGTCGTGCCGTCGATGACGTGCTCGTCCGGGTTCTCCCGGACCCCACCGCGCAGCGTGATCCCCGCCGCCTCGGCCCACGGCCGCAGCGCGTCGAGGGCCTGACCGTTGTCGTGGTTGCCGCCGATGGCCACCACGTCCGCGCCGCTGCGGCGCAGCGCGGTCAGCGCCCGGGTGACCAGCCGGGTCGCCTCCGGGGTGGGGGCGGCCGTGTCGTACAGGTCTCCGGCGACGATCACCAGGTCCGGCCGTTCCGCACGGGCGATGTCGATCACCCCGGCGAGGACCTGCTTGTGCTCCTCGGCCCGGGGCTGGCCCTTGAGCACCTTGCCGACGTGCCAGTCCGAGGTGTGCAGGATCTTCACTGTTCCCGCCTTTCGTTCGCGACTGAGGGACGCCCTCGCTCCGCTCGGGCGTCCCTCGCGCCCATGGACCTGCCGTCCACTAGAACGGGATGTCGTCGTCGCTGCCGCCACCGGAGCCGACCACGGCGAACGGGTCGACCGTCCCGGTGATCGACCGTAGCGTCTCCGACGGTGCCCGGCCGGCCTCGGAGACCCGGGTGGCCCACGCGGGGAACGGGAACTCCAGGCAGAGCGGGACCGGGATGTCCGGTTGGTTGACGAACATGGTGCCCGGTTTGGCCAGCAGCGCCCGCTGCCGCTGGGCGGGCGGGAGGAAGCCGTATTCTGGGCGGGACGCCTCGGCCGGGTCGAGCCGGCCGACGACCCGGATCGCCGAGTTGGTCACGATCCGCCGCTCCACCTCGCTGGCGGTCTGCTGCGCGCCGACCAGGATCACCCCGAGCGAGCGGCCCCGCTCGGCGATGTCGAGCAGCACCTCCTTGATGGGGGAGGAGCCCTCCCGGGGGGCGTACTTGTTCAGTTCGTCGAGGACGACGAAGAGCAGCGGCTTGGCGGTGCCGGCCTTCTCCTTGCGCTCGAACTCGCTCTTGAGGGTCACTCCGACCACGAACCGCTGCGCCCGGTCGGGGAGATTGTGCAGGTCGACGACGGTGACCTGGGCGCTCTCGGCGGTGTTGATCGAGTGCGGGCGGCGGGTAGCCAGGTCGCCGCGGATCAACCGGCCCAGGTCCTTCTTGCTGCCGATCAGCCGCCGGGCGAACGCGTTGACCGTGCCCAGCCCGACCGCGCTGCCGGCCCAGTCGCCCCGGGTCTCGTCGTCATTGAGCGCGGCGACGACGTGGTCCACCAGATCGGCGTACGAGCCGAGCCGGACCCCGTCGACGCTCACCCCGCCGTCGGCGGGCTGGGCGTAGCGGGCCAGGTGGGCGGCGACGGAGTGGACCACCATCGTGTACTGCTGGCGCTCGTCGTCGGCGTCGGCGAAGACGTACGGCAGCAGGCCGTTGGCGCAGAACTCGTCCAGCGTCCAGTAGAAGCTGTCCACCCCGGTCAGCCGGCTACTCACGTCCGGCGTGCCGGAGGAGTCGCCGACCCGGGGCGGGGCGTACACCCGCACGTCGGGGAAGGCCCCGGCGCTCAGCCCGAGCTTCGCGTACTCGGCGCGGGTGGCATCGTTGAGGCGGGTGTTGGGGTGGTCGAGGAAGAGCAGGTCCTCGCCCTTGACGTTGAAGATCAGCGCCTTGGCGTTGACCGCGTCCCCGCCGAGCACCCCCGAGCGGAAGACCGAGTAGAGCAGGAAGGTGGCGAAGCTGGTCTTGGTGGCCACCCCGGAGATGCCGGAGATGGAGACGTGTGCGCCCCGGCTGCCGTCGAGGAAGTCGGCGTTGAGGTAGACCGGCACCCCGTCGCGGCCCATGCCCATCGGGATGCGTCGTTCCATCCGGTCGAAGTGCAGCGCCCGGGCCCGGGCGTCGCCGGTGGCCCGGTGCACCACCGCGCCCGGCGTCGGCGGAACGTAGAGCTCGGGGTCGACCCGGGTGGTGGTGATCTCGGCCGCCTCCTGCACCATCGCCGGCAGGGTGCCGTCGGCGATGGCGAAGACGTCCGAGTCGAACTGGGCACCCTCGTGCCGGGCCCGCACCTGGGTCACCACCCCGGCGATGGTCACCGGCTCCCGGTCCGGCAGCTCGCGGCGGGTCACCACCACGTCGTCGAGCTGGAGGTAGCTGCCGGGGGCGACGGCCGTCCAGAACGTCAGCGGGGTGGCGTCGGCGGTGCCGAGCACCCGGCCGACCCCCTCGTCGGGGCCGTCGAACTGGTCGTCGGTCATCCGCGCGCTCCGGTCAGCTGGTCGTCTCGGTGTGGGCACACGTGGAGCATCCTGCCCGAGGGATGTGACAGGTTGCTACGCGGCGCGGCGCAGCCCACCCCGCAGTCGGCCCGAAGTGACCCTGCGGGGTCATCCGGGAACACCTGGTGGCCAGCGGTGGATGTGCGCCGGCCTACGCCCTCGCGGCGGAACCGGAACGGACTCACCGGCTCAGCCGGGTGGGTCGCCCTCGCCGCTGAGTAGGCGCGCGGGGGTGCCGGGGACGGACTCACCGCTCAACGGGGTGGATCGCCCTCGCCGCTGAGCCCGTTCGCGCGGGTGCCGGGGGTCGGTTCGGCGTCCCGGGCGTAGCGGAGCATCAGCGCGCCGTCGGCGGCGGCCAGCACGTGTCGCAGCGGCAGCTCCCGGGGCACGCTGGCGTCCCCGGCGGTGATCCGGCCGGGGCCGGCCCCGGCGAGCAGCGGCGCGACGGTGAGGCAGACCTCGTCGACCAGGTCGGCTGCGGTGAGCGCACCGAACAGGTGCGGGCCGCCCTCGCAGAGCAACTGGCCGAGGCCGCGTCGGCGCAGCTCCACCAGCCCGGCGGCCAGGTTCACCCGGTCGGTGCCGCAGCGCACCAGGTCAGCCACCTCGGCCAGGCCCGGCGGCGCTGCGGCGGCGGCATGGGTGAGCACGACCGGCCGTACCGGCGCGTCGGCGAACGCTGCCTGCGCCGGGTCCAGCTCCAGCGAGCCGGAGACCACCACCAGGGTCGGGTACTCGGCCAGCCCGTGCGTCCGGCGCCAGGCTCGACGCGGCTCACCGAGCCGTACCGCCCGGTAACCCTCGTGCCGCAGCGTGCCGGCGGCCACCACCAGAGCGTCGCAGAGCATCCGGAGCAGGCCGAACACCCGCTTGTCCGGCTGGCCGGAGAGCCCCGCGGAGTAGCCGTCGAGGGTGACTGCGCCATCCACGCTGGTCACGAAGTTCACCCGCAGGTGGGGGCCGTCGGCCCGGCCGTACAGGGCGGCCAACTCCGCGTCGTCCAGCGGCGTCGCCGCCGGGCCCGGCCAGAGTCGGGAGATCGGGGTGCCGGCGCTCATTCGCCGGCCGGACCCGTGACCGGAGGGGTCGGTTCGGGGATGCGGTGCTGGCAGTCGCACCACGTCCGGCCCGGACAGTCCTCATGCCGCCGCTCCCGGCAGGCTCGGCAGATCATGGGACCAGCCTATGCCGGGAGAGCAGGGAACAACACGCGACTACTCCCCCCACCCCCACCCCCACTCGGGCTCGGGCTCGCGCTTTTTCGGAGAAAGTGTGGCCTCCGAGCGCGAAATGGCCACTAATTCTCAGAAACTGCTGGACGAAAAGGGCTGCGGGCGCGGTCGGGGTGGGCCTTGAGGGTGGTGGTTACTGGGGGCTGGAGAGCGCGTTGAGTGGTCGGCCGACATCCGCTGGTAACGATCTGGGAACGCTCCCAAGCGTTGGTTGACACCTCGTATGGCGCTCCTTCAATCTCATGGGAGCGCTCCCGGCATCGATCGCGGTTCTCTCCCCGAACGTTCCGGGTGGTCTGTCGTGGCTCTGGCCCCGCAGGCGTGCGCCCTGCACGGCACCCCCACCACGGAACACCCACACCCAGCCTCACCACGAAAGAGGGGTCTCGGATGAGCGTCCCAATCCGTCGTCGGCGGCTCGCCGCCATCGCGCTAGCGTCCGTCGCGGTGATCGCCACCGCCTCCGCCTGCGGCGACGACCCGTCGGAGTCGGCCGGCGGCGACGGCCCGGTAACCCTGATCGTTGACGTCTTCGGCGACCAGGGCTTCGGCTACGACGAGCTCTACAAGCAGTACGAGCAGGAGCACCCGAACGTCAAGATCCAGGAGCGTGGCAAGGGCCTGGGCCTGACCGACTACAACACCCGGCTCACGCAGCAGATCACCGCGGGCTCCGGCGCTGGCGACGTGGTCGCCCTCGAAGAGGGCACGATCGTGCAGTTCTACGCGCAGGCCGACAAGTTCGTGAACCTGGCCGACCACGGCGCGAACGACATCAAGGGCAACTTCCTGCCGTGGAAGTGGGAGCAGGGCACCACCCCCGACGGCAGGGTACTCGGCCTCGGCACCGACGTCGGCTCCATGGCGCTCTGCTACCGCAGCGACCTGTTCAAGGCCGCCGGCCTGCCCACCGACCGCGAGCAGGTCGGGGCGCTCTGGCCGACCTGGGACCAGTTCATCGCCGCCGGCCAGAAGTTCGCCGCTGCCGACAAGAAGCACAAGTTCGTCGACTCGGCGACCAACTTCTACAACGTCGTGCTGATGCAGACCGCGGGTGCCGGCTCGGGCTACACCTACTACGACAAGAGCAACAAGCTGGTCGTCGGTGAGAACGCGGACATCAAGACCGCCTACGACCTCACCACCACGATGATCGCCGCCGGCCTGTCGAACAACCTCCAGTCGTTCTCCAACGAGTGGAACGCCGGTTTCAAGAACGGCACCTTCGCCACCATCGCCTGCCCCGCCTGGATGACCGGTGTCATCAAGGGCCAGGCCGGCGAGTCGGCCGCCGGCAAGTGGGACGTCGCCAAGGCCCCCGGCAACGGCGGCAACTGGGGCGGTTCCTTCCTGGCCGTGCCGAAGTCCAGCAAGCACGCCAAGGAGGCCGCCGAGCTGGCGAAGTTCCTGACCAGCGCCAAGGGCCAGACCGAGGCGTTCAAGAAGGTCGGCAACCTGCCCTCGTCGCCGCAGGCCCTGGCCGACCCGGCCGTCGCCGACTCGACCAACCCGTACTTCACCGACGCCCCGGTCGGGAAGATCTTCGCCGCCGGCGCGACCGAGCTGAAGCCGGTCTACCTCGGCCCGAAGAACAACGCGGTCCGCACCGCCGTGGAGAACACCCTGCGCGCCGTCGAGCAGGGCAAGTCCGCACAGGAGCAGTGGCAGTCGGCGTTGAAGAACGGCGCCGCCGCCGGCAAGTGACCGACCGGAGCGACCGTGGGTGGCGTCGACAGTACGGCTGTCGGCGCCACCCGCAGTGCCCGGCAGCCCTCGGCGCAGTCCGTGTGGACGGCCAATCCCTCGGCGCAGCCGGCATGCGCGGCCAAGCCCTCGGTGCAGTCCGCGCGGAGGCCCGGTAAGCCCCCGGTGCCGCCCGCGCGGCTGACCGGTAAGCCCCCCGGCGTCGCCCGCGCGACGGGTCGCGCCGACCGACGAGAAGGACCGTCGATGAGTCTGGACCTTGACACCGCAGCGTCCCCCGGCCGGGGCGGTGACCCCGTCCGCCCGGCCCGTGCCGCGCACCGTCGCCCGGCATCCCTCAGCCGGCTGGACCTGAGGTACTCCCCGTACCTCTACGTCCTGCCGTTCTTTGTGATCTTCGCCGTGTTCAGCGCGTACCCGATCGCCTACACCGTCTGGATCGCGCTCACCGACCGGTCACCGCTGAACTCCACGATCAGCTTCGTCGGCCTGGACAACTTCGTCGAGCTGCTGACCGAGGATCCGCAGTTCTGGAACGCGGTGGTCAACACGTTCGGCATCTTCCTGCTCTCCACCGTGCCGCAGCTGCTGCTGGCGCTGGTGCTGGCCAACGCGCTGAACCGGAAGCTGCGCGCGCAGACCTTCTTCCGGATGGCCATCGCGATGCCGATCATCACCTCGACCGCCGTGGTCGCGCTGATCTTCTCGATGCTCTACGCGAAGGAGTTCGGCCTGATCAACTGGCTGCTCGACCTGGTCGGCCTCGACCCGATCGACTGGCGGGCGAACCGCCTCGCCTCCTGGTTCGCCATCTCGACCATGGTCGACTGGCGCTGGGTCGGCTACAACGCCCTGATCTACCTGGCCGCCATGCAGTCGATCAGCAAGGACATGTACGAGGCGGCGTCGCTGGACGGCGCGTCCCGCCTCCGGCAGTTCTGGTCGATCACCATCCCGCAGCTCCGCCCGACGATCATCTTCACGCTGATCGTCTCCACCATCGGCGGGTTGCAGCTCTTCACCGAGCCGCTGCTGTTCACCAGTGGCGCCGGGGGCATCTCCGGCGGCTCCGAGGGGCAGTTCCAGACCATCACCATGTACCTGCTCGACGTGATGAACACCCGCTTCCGTTGGGGGTACGCCGGCGCCGTGGCGCTGGTGTTGTTCCTGCTCATCGCGCTGGTGTCGCTGGTGAACTACCTGCTCGCCCGCCGTATCAGTTCCGACAAGTGAGGGTTGCGCCTGATGACGACCACGACGCTTCGCCCACCCGTACGCCCGGCCACGAAACAGCCGCGCGACGGCCACAAGGCCGACCGGCTCTGGAAGGCCACCCCGCTGACCTGGGTGGGGCTGGTCCTCGGCGTGATCCTCTCCCTGTTCCCGTTCTACTGGATGATCGTCATCGCGTCCCGGACGAACGACGCGGCCAACTCCTGGCCGCCGCCGTTCCTGCCCGGCGGGAAGCTCGGCGAGAACATCGAGCGGGTGCTCTCCAACGGTGACGCCAACATCCTCAAGGGGCTGATGAACTCGTTCCTGGTCTCCGGGACGATCACCGTCGCCACGGTCTTCTTCGGCTCCCTGGCCGGCTTCGCCTTCGCCAAGCTGCGCTTCCGCGGCAAGAACGCGATGCTGCTGGTCATCCTCGCCTCGATGATGGTGCCGATCCAGCTCGGTGTGCTGCCGCTGTACATCCTGATGGCCAAGCTGGAGTGGCTGAACACCATGCCGTCGGTCACCGTGCCGTTCCTCATCGGCGGCTTCGGCATCTTCATGATGCGCCAGTACGCCGAGCAGGCCGTCCCGAACGAGCTGATCGAGGCGGCCCGGGTGGATGGCTGTTCCACCTGGCGGGTCTACTGGCACGTGGTCGTCCCCGCGCTGCGGCCGGCGGCGGCGGTGCTCGGGTTGCTCACCTTCATGGAGCAGTGGAACCAGTTCTTCTGGCCGTTCGTGGTGCTCGCCGACCCGGCGAACCCGACCGTGCAGATCTCCCTGCGCAGCCTCAACACGGCGTACTTCGCCGACAACTCGCAGATCTTCGCGGGTACGTTGATCGCCACGCTTCCGTTGTTCATCGTGTTCGTCCTGTTCGGCCGCCAGATCATTGGCGGGATCATGGAAGGTGCCGTTAAGTCGTGATCGATCCGACCAGCCCGCCCGCCGTCGGGGTCCTCGACCAGGGTGCGGAGCTGACCTTTCCGCCCGGCTTCCGGTGGGGGGCTGCCACCGCCGCGTACCAGATCGAGGGGGCCGCCGCGGAGGGCGGTCGTACGCCCTCGATCTGGGACACCTTCAGCCACGCCGAGGGGCGGACCGTCGCCGGGCACACCGGCGACGTGGCCTGCGACCACTACCACCGGATGCCCGACGACGTACGCCTCATGGCCGACCTGGGCCTGAAGTCGTACCGGTTCTCGGTCTCCTGGCCCCGGGTGCAGCCCGGTGGCTCCGGGGCGGCCAACGCCGAGGGGCTGGACTTCTACCAGCGGTTGGTCGACGAGCTGCTGGGCCGGGGTATCGAGCCCTGGCTGACCCTCTACCACTGGGACCTGCCCCAGCCGCTGGAGGACGCCGGCGGCTGGCCGGCCCGGGACACCGCGGCCCGGTTCGCCGACTACGCCCAGCTCGTCGGGGACGCGCTCGGCGACCGGGTGCGCTACTGGACCACGCTCAACGAGCCGTGGTGCTCGGCGTTCCTCGGGTACGGGTCGGGCGCCCACGCGCCGGGGCGTTCCGACGGGGCGGACGCGGTCCGCGCGGGGCACCACCTCATGCTCGGGCACGGCCTCGCCGTCCAGGCGCTGCGGGCGTCCCGCCCGGATGCCCGGCTGGGGCTCACGGTGAACCTCTACCCGGTCACCCCGGCCAGCGACTCGCCGGCGGACGCGGACGCGGCCCGGCGGATCGACGGGTTGGCCAACCGGTTCTTCCTCGACCCGGTGCTGCGCGGGTCGTACCCGACGGACCTGCGGGCGGACCTGGCGTCGGTGACGGACTTCGGGCACGTGCGCGACGGCGACCTGGAGATCATCTCGACGCCGCTGGACCTGGTCGGGATCAACTACTACAGCCGGCATGTGGTCGCCGGCCCGGTCGAGGGGGAGGCCCCCCAGGCGTACTGGCGGGCGCCGACCTGCTGGCCGGGCAGCGAGGAGGTCCGGTTCGTCACCCGGGGCGTCCCGGTGACCGACATGAACTGGGAGATCGACGCCCCCGGGCTGGTCGAGACCCTGGAACGGGTCCACCGGGAGTACACCGACCTGCCGCTCTATGTAACCGAGAACGGCTCGGCATTCGTCGACGCCGTGGTCGACGGTCGGGTCGACGACGTCGACCGGTTGGCCTACTTCGACTCGCACCTGCGGGCGGCGCATGCCGCGATCGGTGCCGGGGTGCCCCTGCGGGGATACTTCGCCTGGTCGCTGATGGATAATTTCGAATGGGCCTGGGGATACACCAAGCGCTTCGGCATGGTTCACGTCGACTACGACAGCCAGGCCCGTATCCCCAAGTCCAGCGCCAGGTGGTACGCCGAGGTGATCCGACGCAACGGTCTGGCCGCACAATAGGCGAGGGCCAGCCAGTGACGGGCGGACCCGGCGCCCACCCCCGACGGGGGCGAGCCGGGCCACCCACGTCGGAGGAGCAGACATGACAACGCAGCGCACCCGGTCGCTCGGGCGCCCGACCCTCGACGCGGTCGCCGCCCGCGCCGGCGTCGGGCGCGGCACGGTCTCCCGGGTGGTCAACGGCTCGCCGCAGGTCAGCCCCGAGGCTAGGGCCGCGGTGCAGCAGGCCATCGCCGAGCTGGGGTACGTGCCGAACCGCGCCGCCCGGGCACTGGTCACCCAGCGCACCGACTCGGTGGCGCTGGTCGTGTCCGAGTCCGGGGACCGGGTCTTCACCGAGCCGTTCTTCGCCGGGATCGTCCGGGGGATCAGCTCAGCACTGCTGACCACCCCCATGCAGCTCTGGCTGGCCATGGTCCAGTCCCCGGTCGAGCGGGAGCGGGTCGAGCACCACCTGACCAACCAGCACGTCGACGGGGTGCTGCTGCTGTCGCTGCACGACTCCGACCCGCTGCCCACCCTGCTGGAGGAGCGCGGCCTACCGACGGTGCTCGGCGGCCGGCCGGCCCGGATGCTGTTGCCCGGCGCGCAGCCGGCGTACTACGTCGACGTGGACAACGTCGGGGGCGCCCGGCACGCGGTGGAGTACCTCTACGCCCGTGGGCGACGGCGGATCGCCACCATTGCCGGCACCCAGGACATGGGCGCCGGCCTGGCTCGGTTGACCGGCTACCGGGAGGCCGTCCAGGCCACCGGCGCCGGGCTCAACCCGGACCTCATCTCGTACGGCGACTTCAGCGAGGGCAGTGGGGCGGCCTGCATGCGGCGGCTGCTGGAGGTCTGCCCGGATCTCGATGCCGTCTTCGTCGCCTCCGACCTGATGGCGTTCGGCGCGCTGCGGACGCTGCGCGAGGCCGGCCGGCGGGTGCCGGAGGACGTGGCGGTGATCGGCTTCGACGACGCGCCGGTGGCCCGGCAGGCGGACCCGCCGCTGACCACCGTCTTCCAGCCGGTCGAGGAGATGGGCCGGCAGATGGCCCACCTGTTGATCGCCCGGGTCCGCGGCGAGGACGTCCCCACCAACCACATCCTGCTCGACACCCACATGGTCATCCGCGCCTCCGCCTGACCAGCGGGTGGGGTCAGGCCCAGCGGCGCAGTTCGTGCTTGGCCAGGGACGAGCGGTGGACCTCGTCGGGGCCGTCGGCGAGGCGCAGGGTGCGGGCCTGGGCCCAGAGGGCGGCCAGCGGGGTGTCCTGGCTGACGCCCGCGCCGCCGTACCCCTGGATGGCCTTGTCGATCACCCACTCCGCCATCGCCGGGGTGGCGATCTTGATGGCCTGGATCTCGGTGTGCGCGCCCTTGTTGCCGAGGGTGTCCATCAGCCAGGCGGTCTTGAGCACCAGCAGCCGGGCCTGCTCGATGCGGACCCGCGACTCGGCGATCCACTCCCGGACCACGCCCTGCTCGGCCAGCGGCCGGCCGAACGCGATCCGCTCGTTTGCCCGACGGCAGAGCAGTTCCAGGGCCCGCTCGGCCATGCCGATCAGCCGCATGCAGTGGTGGATGCGCCCCGGGCCGAGCCGGGCCTGGGCGATGGCGAAGCCTGCGCCCTCGCCGCCGACCAGGTTCTCCGCCGGCACCCGGACATCGGTGAAGTCAATCTCCGCGTGCCCGCCGTGCGACGCGTCGCTGTAGCCGAAGACCGTCATCCCGCGCCGGACCGTCACCCCGGGGGTGTCCCGGCCGACCAGCACCATGCTCTGCTGGCGGTGCCGGTCGGCGGCGGGGTCGGTCTTGCCCATCACGATGAAGATCTCGCAGCGCGGGTCCATCGCCCCGGACGACCACCACTTGCGGCCGTTCACCACGTACTCCCCGCCATCGCGGGTGATCCGGGTGGCGATGTTGGTGGCGTCGGAGGAGGCCACCTCCGGCTCGGTCATGCAGAAGGCCGAGCGGATCTCGCCGTCGAGCAGCGGCTTCAGCCAACGCTCCCGCTGCGCCTGCGAGCCGAACTCGGCCAGCAGCTCTATGTTGCCGGTGTCCGGCGCGGCGCAGTTGACCGCCTCCGGGGCCAGGTGCGGGCTGCGCCCGGTCAGCTCGGCCAGTGGCGCGTACTGCAGGTTGGTCAGCCCCGCGCCGGAGCGGGGGTCGGGGAGGAAGAGGTTCCACAGGTCGCGCCTGCGCGCCTCGACCTTCAGCTCCTGAAGCACCGGTGATCGGGACCACGGGTCGCCGGCCGCCGCGACCTGCTCGGCGTGCACCGCCTCGGCCGGGTACACACACTCGTCGAGGAACGTGCTCAGCCGCGCGCGAAGCTTCTCGGTGCGGGCGTCGAAACCGAAATCCATCACTTCTCCCTTACTGCGCGCAGCCCGTGCTCGACCAGCGGCGCCACCAGCTCGCCGATCCGGTCGAAGCCTCCGCCGAGCGTCTGCCCGAGGGTGTGCCGGTAGTGGATTCCCTCGCAGATCACCGCGAGCTTGAAACAGCCGAGGGCGACATGCCAGTGCAGCGGGCCGACATCGACGTCACTGCGCCCGGCGTACCGCTCGATCAGCTCGGCCCCGGTGGGGAAGCCGGCGCGTGGGCCGAGGCCGTCGGCGACCGGGTTGTCGACCATGGCGTCGCTGTCGCCGAGCACGTCCCAGTACGTCAGCAGCAGCCCGAGGTCGGCGAGCGGATCGCCAAGGGTGGCCATCTCCCAGTCCAGCACCGCCCGCACCGACACCCCGCCGGTGGACGCCGAACCGATCGGCGCGGCGGTCGCGGCTGCGGCGGTCGCGGCGGTGGCTGTGGTTCCGGCGGCGGTCGCGGTCCTGACCGTGGCGAGGAGGTTGTCCAGGCGATAGTCGCCGTGCACGATCCGGCCCGCGTTTGCGCCCTCGGGCACGGAGCCGGCGAGGTCGTCGCGCAGCTCGTCGACGCCGGGCAGTGGGCGGCTGCGGGACGCCTCGAGCTGGCCGGCCCAGCGGCGGACCTGTCGGCCGAGGAAGCCCTCGGGGCGGCCGAAGTCGGCCAGCCCGGTCGCGGCGGGATCGACCGTGTGTAGGGCGGCGAGGGTGTCCATCATCGCCATCGCCAGATCGCGGCGCTCGCCGTCGGTCAGCGGGTCGGTCTGCGACCTGCTGCGGAACACCTCGCCGTCGACCTTCTCCATCAGGTAGAACGGCGCGCCGATCACGTCGGTGTCCGGGCAGAACAGCAGCGCGGCGGGGACCGGCACGGCGGTCGGGGCGAGCGCGGAGATGATCCGGTGCTCCCGGGCCATATCGTGCGCCGTGGCCAGCACGTGCCCGAGCGGGGGCCGGCGCAGCACCACCTCGCGCTCGCCCGAGCGGAGCAGGTACGTCAGGTTGGACTTGCCCCCGGCGATCAGCCGGGCCCGCAGCGGCGCGGCGGCCAGCTCGGGGCGGTGGGCCGCCAGGTATGCGGCGAGCCGGTCTAGATCCAGCCCCCGCGGGGTGGCGGCGGGGCCGCTGCCCGCGTCGGCGATGGCCGGATCGGTCATCCGAATAGTTGATGGCACCTCAGCCGTCCTGTCAAGGCGGGATTTTCTCGGGGGATACGCCACCGCAACAGGGATGAAATGGTCACCCACCAGGCTGGTACCCAGCCTGCCGGCCGCCACGCGCCGGCCCGCCCAGCGGAGGGACGATCATGTTGCTGAGAGTTCGGGTGACCCTGCCGGACCGGCCCGGCACCCTCGGCCAGGTGGCCCGCACACTCGGCATCTCCGGCGCCGACATCGTCCAGGTCGTCGTCCTGGAGCGGCTCGGCGGGCGTGCCGTCGACGACTTTACGGTGGTGTGGCCGGGCGCCGCCCGGGTGGAACGGCTGCTGGTCGGCCTGGCCGCCATCCCCGGTGTGCAGGTCGACGGGGTCTGGCGGGCGATCGGCACGCCCACCGCCACCGGGCAGGACGCCGAGCTGCTCGCCCAGGTCGCCGGCAACCCGGCCGACGGGCTGGCCACCCTGGTCGACGCGGCGCCCGGGCTGCTCGCCGCCGACTGGGCGGTCGCGGCGGTGGTCCCGCTGGACTGGGCCTCGCGTATCGGCGGCGACCCGACCGTGGCGCGCGCGAGCTGGCGCGCGCCGACCCTGCCCCGGTTGCCGGAGGTCACCCCGCTGCGGGCCCGCGCGCTGACCGCCGCCGACGGCACCCACTACGCGATCGCACCCTTCGGCCGGGCCGGGCTGGTGCTCGTGGCGGCCCGCGACGACAGCGCGCCGCTGACGCCCGCCGCGTTCCACTGCACCGAGGTGGACCGGCTCGCCCAGCTCGTCCGGGCCAGCGCGGTGATCCTCGGCGACCGGTTGGACCTGGTGACCGCGCCGCCGGTGGTCGCCGGCGGCTGAGTCGGCCGGGCGCCGATGCGGCGCCCGTCGGCCGGTCCGGTCCCGATGCGGGACGCGGGCCGGCGAAACAGCGCGGACCCGGCCGATGCGGCCGGGTCCGCGCTGCGTCGGGCCATGTGGTGCGGGTCATGCGGTGGTTGCCGGGCCGTCACCGCCGGGCAACGGCCCGGCAACAGCGCGGGGGCATCGTCGTGGCTGGAGGAAGGGAGACAACCATGACGTTGTGGCGGATCCGGGCGACCGTGGACGATCGGCCGGGTTACCTGTCGGTGCTCACGGCGAGCCTCGCGTTGCGCGGGGTCAACATCCTCACCGTCCAGGTGCACACCACCGAGGCCGGCGCGGTCGACGACTTCCTCGTGGACGCGCCCGACACGCTCGACGAGGCGGGGCTGGTCGCCGCCGTGGAACGGGGCCGGGGGCGGGACTGCTGGGTGGCGCGCAGCGAGGCACGCGGGCTGGCCGACCAGCCCACCCGGGCGCTGGGCCTGGCCACCCGGCTGGTCCGCGACCCGGAGGCGACCGGGGAGGCACTGCGGGCGCTGCTCGGCGCCGACGAGGTGATCTGGCGGCCCATGCCGGTCACCGGCGGCGTCACCGGCACGAGCATGGCGCTGCCGGATCCGGCCGGCGGGTCGTACGAACTGCGCCGTGCGGTCCCGACGTTCACCCCGGCGGAGTACGCCCGGGCCCAGGCGCTCGTCGAGCTGGCGGCGACCGTGATCCGCCGGGACCCCGACCGGGTCACCGTGGTCCTGCCCGGCGGCGCCGAGCTGCTCGTCCGGGCGGCGACCGCCGACGACCTGGCGGGCGTGCTGGAGCTGCACCGGCGGTGCTCCGCGCGGAGCCGGCAGCGCCGGTACCTCGGCGGGGCGGGGCTGCCCGCGCCGGCCCGGCTGCGCCGGCTCCTGGAGCCCGCCGAGGGCGTGACGCTCGTGGCGACGACGACGGTGGCGACGGCGACGGCGGTGGCGGCGACGGTGGCTGGCTCGGGCGAGGGGGCGGGGTCCGTCGTCGCGATGGCGAACCTGCTCGCCGAGGGCGACGAGGCCGAGGCGGCGCTGCTGGTCCGGGACGACTGGCAGCGGCGGGGCCTGGGCACCGCGCTGCTCCGCCGGCTGGTCGGCCACGCCGAGCGGGCGGGCGTGGCGGCGCTGCTGCTGCACGTACACGCGGAGAACGCGCCGATGCTGCGTACCGTGGCCCGGCTCGACCGGCCGACGGCGGCCGACCGCGACGGGCCCGTGCTCACCGTCACCGTGCCGCTGGTGGCGGCCCCGGTGCCCGGGGCGGTGCCCGTCGGGCCCAGGTGACCGCGCCGCCGTGACCGGGGGCAGCGGTTCAGCGCCGGCCGGAGACGCAGAACCGGTTGCCCTCGGTGTCGGCGAGGACGACGTACGGCGAGGCGCCCGGTTCGCGCTCCGCCGGGTAGTCGGTCCAGTCGACCCGGCGTGCCCCGAGCGCGACGAGGCGATCCACCTCGCCGTCGAGGTCCCGGCCCCCGGCGGTCAGGTCCAGGTGGACGCGGGGGAAGTCCTGGGCCGGGCTCTCGCTGAGGTCCATCGCGAGAGCCGTGCCGGGCACGCCGGGCGGCGGTGCGAGCACGATCCAGTCGTCGCCCGGATAGCGCGGCGGCTTCCGCTCGTAGCCCAGCGCGGCGGCCCAGAACCGGCCCGCCCGCTCGCAGTCGGACACACCCAGGGATATCTGCGAGATCGTCGCCATGCGGCGACCGTACCGCCGACGCGGTGGTTGACAAGGGCGACCTGTTATGCAGAATGCGTTGACAGGGTGCCCTTATTTACACCTCCGGGTAGCTGCTGTATTCGGGGAAGTTGCCGTAGAGGCGGCCGGTGCCGCCGACGGTGACCGCCTGCACGAGCAGGTCGCCGCCGACGAAGGCGCCCTTCCAGGAGGCCCCCCGCCCGCCGAACGGTTCGTCCCGGTCGCCGCGCGAGCGCGGCCGGTTGATGCCGACCTTGAACGCCTGGAGGTCGACGGCCAGCTTGCCGGCCAGCTCCTCGTCGTCGCAGGCGAGACTGGCGACCAGCGCGCCGTTGGAGGCGTTCATCGCGGCGAGCAGCTCGTCGGTGGTGTCCACCACCACGATCGTGTCGACCGGCCCGAACGGCTCGGCGTGCATCAGCCGGGACCGGCCGGGCGGGGCGAGCAGCACCGACGGCGCCACGTACGCCGAGGTGTCCTGGCCGTCCAGGAACGGGGCTCCGACCAGCTTGCCCCGGTGCAGCGGCACCGCCCCGCCGCGGACCGCCTCGTCGACCTTGCGGCGTAGCTCGTCGGCCTTGGCCGCGCTGATCAGGGGGCCGAAGTCCAGCTCGGGCAGTGGGTCGCCGGCCCGCCAGTTCTCGTCCACCGCAAGTGGATGGCCGAATCGGATCGAGCGAACCACCGGCAGGTACATGTCCAGGAACTCGTCGACCAGATCGCGCTGGACCACGAACCGGGGGTACGCGGTGCAGCGCTGTTTGCCGTACTCGAAGCCCTTGCGCAGGTGCCCGGCGAGCAGGTCCCACTGGGAGAAGTCCCAGATGCCCCAGGCGTTGAGGCCCTCCTGCTCGATGAAGTGCCGCTTGTCGGAGTCGAGCAGCGCGGCGGCGACCTTCCCGCCGTTGGAGCGCCCGCCGACGAAGGCCACCGCGCCGATCTCCGGGGCTCGCACGAGGACCTCGGAGAGCTCCTCGCCGCCGCCGGAGACCAGGGTGGCGGGGAGCCCGGCGCGGTGCATCAGCGCGTGCGCGACGGTGAGGCAGACCGCGCCGCCCTGGGACGGGGTCTTCGCGATCACCGCGTTGCCGGCGAGCAGCTGCACCAGCTCGGCGTGCACCAGCACGCTCATCGGGTAGTTCCAACTGGCGATGTTGCTGACCGGGCCCGGCAGCGGCTCCCGGCCGTCGGCGAGCATCCGGTCGATCTCCTCGACGTACCAGCGGACGCCGTCGAGGGCCCGGTCCACGTCGGCGCGGGCCAGCCGCCACGGCTTGCCGATCTCCCAGACCAGCAGCAGGGCGAGCAGGTCGCGGTGCGCGGTGAGGGCGGCCAGGGCGTCGGTGACCCGGGCCTTGCGGTCGGCGAGTGGGGTGGCCGCCCAGTCGCGGTGCGCGGCGGCGGCGAAAACAACCGCGGCGTGGGCGGTGTCGGCGTCCAGCCGGGGCAGGTTGACCAGGACCGTGCTGTCGACCGGGGTGCGGACCGGGTACGGCGTGCCGACCGCACGCCAGTCGCCCTCGACGAGGTTGCGCAGGGTCCGTACGCCGTCCGCCTCGGGCCCGAAGGCCTCGGGCGCGGCGGCCACGGCGCGGGCGAGGGTGTCGGACCAGGCGGTGCCGTCGGCGATTCGTAGAGCCATCGGATCTCCTCAGGGTGGGACCGGGGAGCAGCCGCGTCGATGGAACTGCTGGTGGTCGTACTGTCCCGCGCCGGGCGTGGGGCGGCAACAGTACGTCCGTATCTCAGGACGGGCCGGTCGCGCGGTCGACGGGTCTTCCCAACGGTGCGATCCGCTGGATACATTGTCGAACATCCATGGGAGCGCTCCCGCGTCCCCTCGGGCGCCCCGCCACCACCTGCCGCCGGCGGCTCCGACCAAGCCCGACGCCCGTCCCGCGTCGGTCGGCGTCGCCGGGGCGCCAGCCGTCAAGGAGCACCCCCATGCGTCATCCGATCCGGCCCGCCCGGCCACCACAGCCCGCCGACGACCCGCCGCAGCACGCCGGTCGCCACCGACCCTGGCGGCGTCGCCTGCTCGCCGCCGGTGTAGCCCTGGCCAGTGGCCTCGCCCTGGGTGTCGCCGCCGGCCAGCCCGCCCCCGCCGCCGGGCCCCGGGTGGCCCCCGCCGCCGCGCCCGCCTTCAACTACGCCGAGGCGTTGCAGAAGTCGTTGTTCTTCTACGAGGCCCAGCAGTCCGGGCCGAAGCCGGCCTGGAACCGGGTCTCCTGGCGCGGCGACTCCGCGCTCACCGACGGTGCCGACGCCGGCGTGGACCTCACCGGCGGCTGGTACGACGCGGGTGACCACGTGAAGTTCGGCTTCCCGATGGCGTTCAGCGCCACCATGCTGGCCTGGGGCGCGGTGGAGTACCGCGACGGCTACGTCGCCTCCGGGCAGCTCAGCCAGCTGCTCAACAACCTGCGCTTCGTCAACGACTACTTCGTCAGGGCGCACCCCGCCCCGAACGTCCTCTACGGGCAGGTCGGCAAGGGCGACGACGACCACAAGTGGTGGGGCCCGGCCGAGGTGATGCCGATGGCGCGGCCCGCGTACAAGATCGACGCGAGTTGCGGCGGCGCGGACCTGGCGGGGGAGACGGCGGCCGCGATGGCCGCGTCGTCGATGGTCTTCCGGCCCACCGACGCCGCCTACGCCGACAAGCTGCTCGGGCACGCGAAGCAGCTCTACACCTTCGCCGACACGGTGCGCCGCAGCTACCACGAGTGCATCACCGACGCGACCAGCTTCTACCGCTCGTGGAGCGGCTACCAGGACGAGCTGGTCTGGGGCGCGATCTGGCTGCACCGGGCCACCGGCGACGCCAGCTACCTCGCCAAGGCCGAGAGCGAGTACGACAAGCTCGGCACCGAGAACCAGTCCAGCACCCGGTCCTACAAGTGGACCATCGCCTGGGACAACAAGCAGTTCGGGGCGTACGTGCTGCTGGCCAACCTGACCGGCAAGCAGAAGTACGTCGACGACGCCAACCGGTGGCTGGACTGGTGGACCGTCGGGGTGAACGGGTCGAAGGTCGCCTACTCGCCCGGCGGGATGGCGGTGCTCGACTCCTGGGGCGCGCTGCGCTACGCCGCCAACACCTCCTTCGCCGCGCTGGTCTACAGCGACAGGACCACCGACGCCACCCGCAAGGCCCGCTACCACGACTTCGCCGTCCGGCAGATCAACTACGCGCTCGGCGACAACCCGCGCAACTCCAGCTACGTGATCGGGTTCGGGGCCAACGCGCCGCGCAACCCCCACCACCGCACCGCGCACGGCTCCTGGTGGGACAGCCAGACCGTGCCCACGGAGACCCGGCACACCCTCTACGGCGCGCTGGTAGGTGGCCCGTCGACGGCCAACGACGCGTACACCGACAGCCGGTCCGACTACGTGATGAACGAGGTCGCCACCGACTACAACGCAGGCTTCAGCTCCGCCCTGGCCCGGCTCTCCTCCGAGTACGGCGGCACCCCGCTGGCCGGCTTCCCCGGCACCGAGCGCCCCGACCTCGACGAGCTGACCGTCGAGACCACCGTGATGCAGGCCGAGCCCCGCGCCACCGGACTGAAGGCGATCATCTACAACAAGTCGGCGTTCCCCGCTCGGGCGCTGACCAACGGGAAGTTCCGCTACTACTTCCGCCCCGACGGCACCGGGGCGGTGCAGGTCACCCCCGGCTACACCCAGGGCTGCCCGTCGCCGACCACGGCCAGGCAGTACAGCGGCGACATCTGGTACGTCGAGGTCGACTGCACCGGGCACACCATCGCCCCGGCCGGGCAGTCGCAGCACCGGATGGAGGTCCAGTTCAAGGTCGGCGTGCCCGAGGGTGGCACCTGGGACCCGACGAACGACCCGTCGTACCAGGTGACCGCCGGGCCGAACCGCAAGGTCACCCTCTACGCCGGGACGACCAGGGTCTGGGGCGAGGAGCCCGGCGCCACCCCCACGGACACCACCCCGCCCACCGTGCCCGGCACCCCGGTCGCGTCCGGGCTCACCCCCACCGGCGTCACCCTGACCTGGCCCGCCTCCACCGACACCGGGGGCAGTGGCCTGGCCGGCTACGAGATCACCCAGGAGACGGTCGGCAGCGACGCGCTGGTCCTGCACCGCAGCACCACCAACAGCCTGACCGTCTCGTCGCTCGCCCCGGCCCGCAACTACCGGTTCTGGGTGAACGCCCGCGACGGCGCCGGCAACCGCTCGACGTCCTCGCCGACGGTCCCGGTGGTCACCCCCGCCGGGGGCGGCCCGGACACCACCCCGCCGACCGCGCCCGGCACCCCGACCCCGTCGGCCGTCGGCCCGAACGGGCTCACCCTCACCTGGGGGCCGTCGACCGACGACGTCGGCGTCACCGGGTACCGGGTGTACCAGAAGACGTGGCCGGTAGACACCGCGATCGCCACGGTCACCGGCACCAGCCACGTGGTCACCGGGCTGACCCCCGGCACCGGGTACGCGTTCTACGTCGTCGCGCTGGACGCCGCCGGCAACCCGTCGACCCCGTCGCCCACCGTCACGGTGACCACCACGGGGTCCCCCACCCCCACCCCCACCCCCACCCCGACCACACCCGCCTCGGCCTGCCGGGTCGGATACACCACCAGCGACTGGAGCACCGGCTTTACCGCCAACATCACGCTCACCAACACCGGCACGACCGCGCTCACCGGCTGGACCCTGGCGTTCACCTTCCCCTCCACGGGGCAGAAGGTGGGCCAGGGGTGGTCGGCGAACTTCCTTCAGACCGGCACCGCCGTGACCGCCTCGAACGTCGCCTACAACGGGACCCTCGCAGCGGGAGCGTCGACGAGCTTCGGCTTCAACGGCACCCACGCCGGCACCAACCCGAGGCCGACGAGCTTCACCCTCAACGGCACCCCCTGCACCGTCCCCTGACCCCGACCAGCCCCGCCCCGCCCCCGCCCCGTCTCGTCTCGTTGAGATATTGGACACTTCTCGTTCGAGCTTGAACGAGAAGTGTCCAAGAAGCAGGGCAGGGCGAATCCTTCGCGCCGGTGGCCGTCGTTGGTCGCGGGAGGGTTGAGCGGTGGCCCGGCTCGGGCGACGGCGGGTCCGGCCGACCCGACCGAAACCCGACCGGATCGGCCCGACCCGACCGGTTCTTGGTGTGTCGGGCCGAACAGATCGAATATCAGTCGGCCAGGTCGCCGGCGAGCAGGTCCATCAGCAGGCCGTCGTGCCACCGCCCGTCCTCGCCGCGCTCGTAGCGGCGCAGCAACCCGACCGGGCGGAAGCCGACCTTCGCGTACGCACGGATCGCGGCGGTGTTGGCCGCCGCCGGGTCGATGGTGAGCCGGTGGTGGCCGTGGGCGTCGATCAGGTGGCGGGCCAGGGTGCGGATCGCGTCCCCGCCCAGCCCGCCGCCGCGCACCTGTGGGTCGAGGAAGAGATCCAGGCTGGCGTGCCGGTAGTCGGGGTCGCGCTCGGCGTGCCATTGGATGGCGCCGACGACCCGGCCCTCGTGCTCGATCGCGTAGACGGTGAGCGCGTCGTCGGCCAGGTCGGCGCGGACGGTGCCGGCGAGGTCGTCCCCGCCGCGCCACCAGCGCCGGACCTCGGGGGTGGACCGGATCGCCGCGAGGAGCGGTACGTCGGCGTCCGTCGCCGGCCGCAGCGTGACCACCCTGCCCCGTAGCACCGGCATCGTGCTCAGCCCCGCAGCTCGCCGTGCTCGACGCAGACCGCCGCCCAACCGACCGGCAGCACCTGCACCTTCATCCGACGGCGGCAACGCGTGCAGAACCGGGGCGGCTCCAGCTCGCGCGCCGCCCGGCACGCCGGGTGGTCACCGGCGTCGGCCGACCCCCCGCACCGGTCGCACCACAGCTCGGTCGTGGTCATCGGCGTCACAGCGTCGCGGAGAGCGCCTTGACCGGCATCTTCAGGTCGTCCAGCAGGTCGAGGTCCGCCGTCGCCGGTCGACCCAGCGTGGTCAGGTAGTTGCCGACGATGACCGCGTTGATGCCGCCGAGCAGGCCCTCCCGGGTGCCCAGGTCGCCGAGGGTGATCTCCCGCCCGCCCGCGTACCGGAGGATGGTGCGCGGCATGGCCAGCCGGAACGCGGCGATGGCCCGTAGCGCGTCCTTGCCCTCGACCACCGGACGGTCGCCGAGCGGGGTGCCCGGACGTGGGTTGAGGAAGTTCAGCGGCACCTCGTGCGGGTCCAGCTCGGCGAGCTGCGCGGCGAACTCCGCGCGCTGCTCCACCGTCTCGCCGAGGCCGAGGATGCCGCCGCAGCAGACCTCCATGCCGGACTCGCGGACCATCCTCAGCGTCTCCCAGCGCTCCTCCCAGGAGTGCGTGGTGACTACGTTCGGGAAGTAGGAGCGGCAGGTCTCCAGGTTGTGGTTGTAGCGGTGTACGCCCATGTCGACCAGCTCGTCGACCTGCTCCTGGCTGAGCATGCCCAGCGATGCGGCGACCTGGATGTCGACCTCCGCCTTGATCGCGGCGACGCCCTCGCGCAGCTGCTTCATCAGCCGGGCGTCGGGGCCGCGCACGGCGGCCACGATGCAGAACTCGGTCGCCCCGGTCTTCGCGGTCTGCTTCGCCGCCTCCACCAGCGACGGGATGTCCAGCAAGACCGAGCGGACCGGGGAGGTGAAGAGCCCGGACTGCGAGCAGAAGTGGCAGTCCTCCGGGCAGCCGCCGGTCTTCAGCGAGACGATGCCCTCGACCTCGACCTCCGGGCCGCACCAGCGCATCCGCACCTCGTGGGCGAGCTGAAGGGCGGCAGGAAGGTGCTCGTCGGGCAGGTTCAGCACGGCAAGAACTAAAGCCTCGTCGAGGCCGACGCCGTTCTCCAGCACCTGGGTCCGGGCCTGGTCGAGGATCTCTGGCATGGCTCGTACCCTACAAGGCCGCCCCGGCCCGGAGAAGGCGACCGAGCGCCGCCCCGGGCGTCCCCCGCCGCCCCGCCCGGCCTGGCCTGCGGGCACCACCCCGACACGACCGGTGGCCCCGCGTGCCGGGTCCGCGCCACGCCGGGCCGTGGCCTGCGGGTGGTAACTTCGCCCGGCGGAGCGGTCGTGGCGGGCGGCCGGCATGGGCGGACGTGGGGAGCGTGGCGTGGCGGACTGGCTGGCGGCGCTGCACCGCCGTGCCGAGCTGCGGGCGGAGGCGGGGCTGACCCGCCGGCTGCGCCCCCGGGCCGCCGGCGACGCCGTGGTCGACCTCGCCGGCAACGACTATCTCGGCCTGGCCACCCACCCCGAGGTCACCGCCGCGGCCGGACGGGCCCTCGCGGCGTACGGGCTGGGCGCGACCGGATCCCGGTTGGTGCGCGGCTCCACCGACGTGCACCACGGGCTGGAGGCCGCTCTCGCCGAGTGGCTCGGCGCCGACGGCAGCCTGGTCTTCTCCTCCGGCTACCTGGCCAACCTCGGCGCGGTCCGGGCGCTGGTCGGGCCGCACACCCTGCTCGTCTCCGACGCCCACAACCACGCCTCGCTGATCGACGGCTGCCGGATCTCCCGCGCGGAGACCGTGGTCGTCCCGCACGCCGACCCGGCGGCGGTGGCGACCGCGCTGGCCGCCGCCCCCGGCCGCCCCGCCGTGGTGGTCACCGAGTCGGTCTTCTCCGTCGACGGCGACCTCGCCCCCCTCGCGGAGCTGCACGCCGTGGCCCGCCGGCACGGCGCGCTGCTGCTGGTCGACGACGCGCACGCCCTCGGCGTGATCGGCCCGGCCGGGGCGGGCGGGGTGTCCGCCGCCGGGCTGGCCGGCGAGCCGGACGTGGTGGTCACCGCAACCCTCTCCAAGTCGCTGGGCGGCGCGGGCGGCGTGGTCGCTGGCCCGGCCGAGTTCGTCCGGGACCTGGTGGAGACCGGCCGGACCTTTATCTTCGACACCGCCCTGCCGCCGTCCGTGGCCGCCGGGGTGCGCGCCGCGCTGGACCTGGCCCGCGCCGGCGACGACCTGCGCGCCGAGCTGGCCGACCGGGCCGCGGAGACCGTACGCCGGCTGCGCGCCGCCGGGCTCACCGTCTCCGCGCCGGATGCCGCCGTGGTGTCGGTGACCGCCCCGGGCCCGGAGGCGGCGACCGCCTGGGCGGCCGGCTGCGCAGCCCGGGGGGTGGCCGTCGGCTGCTTCCGTCCGCCGTCGACCCCGGACAGTCGGTCCCGGCTGCGGCTGACGATCAGCGCCGGGGTGCCCCGGGCGGACTTCGAACGGGCCATCGACGTGATCGTGGAGTGCGCCCCGTGACGGGCCGCTTCGGTCGTGGGTCGTGGCCGGTGGGGATCGCGTCGGGCGACGGACGGGGCCGACGGGTGCCCGAGGAACGGGCGGGGGTGACGTCGTGAGCGGGGCGTGGACCGGGCCGGTGCTGGTAACCGGCACCGACACCGAGGTCGGCAAGACGGTGGTGACCGCAGCGGTGACGGCCGCCGCGCAGGCCGCCGGCCTGCGGGTCGCCGTGGTCAAACCCGGCCAGACCGGAACGGTCACCGGCGAACCGGGCGACGTCGACTCGGTGACCCGACTGGCCGCCCCGTTCACCGGCCGGACCCTGGCCAGCTACCCCGACCCGCTCGCCCCGCTCGCCGCCGCCCGGGTGGCGCAACTGGAGCCGCTGGATCTCTACGCGGCCGTCGACGCCATCCGCGAGGAGGCCGACAAGCACGACCTCGTGCTGATCGAGGGGGCCGGTGGGCTGCTCGTACCGATGGGGCTGCGTCCCTCGGGGGAGCCCTGGACGATGGCCGACCTGGCGGTGGCGCTGGGTGCCCCCGCCGTGGTGGTGGTCCGCGCCGGCCTGGGCACCCTCAACCACACCGCGCTGACCCTGGAGGCGCTCGATCGGCGCGCGGTACCGGCCGGCGTGGTGATCGGGGCCTGGCCGGCCGAGCCGGAGCTGGTGCACTGGTCCAACCTGACCGACCTGCTGCCCAACCTGCTCGGGGTGCTCCCGGCGGAGACCGGGAGGATGGACCCGGGGGTGTTCCGCCGGTCCGCGTCCGGCTGGCTCACCCCCGCGCTGTACGGGGTGCTCGACGACTGGCGGGCCTGGGCCGAGGACGCGAGCTGACCACCTGACTTTCGTCGGTGCCCGGCCCCGCCACTGGTGGGTAGCCTGGCCGGCGTGCGGTGGAGACAGGGGCGCGACGCATCGGAGCGACTGCCCGGGCGTGCTCGGCCGGCGCGGGGTGGCTGGCGGCAGCTCCGAGGTGGACGGCGGCTGCTCCGAGGTGGGCCGATCTGGGCGGTGATCGCCGCGCCGATCGGGTTCGCCCTACTCACGCCCCCGTACGACCGAGCCGGTCTGGCGCTCGGACTGGCCTCGCTGCTGCTGCTCGCCGTCGCGGTGCGGCTGGCCGATCGCCGGCCGCTGCCCGCCCTGGTCCTGGTGGTGCTCGGGTCCCTGGTCAACGGCAATTTCGTCTTCGTCATCCCGGTCTTCAGCTACCTGACCGGGCGGCGCAGCCCGGGGGCGGCCCCCGCTGCGGTGGTCTTCGGGCTGATCGCTGCCGGCGGCACCGCGCTGAACGTGGGGCTGTTCGGCACCGGCGCGACCACCTGGTTCCTGCTCGCCTCGGTACTGCTGTTCGTCGGGGTGTTCCCGTGGCTCGTCGGTAGGTACCGGCGGCAGCAGCGGGAACTGACGATGGCGGGGGACCGGCACACCGAGGCCGTGGCCCGGGAGCGGCGCGGTGCGGCCGAGCAGATCCGGCTGCGGGAGCGGGCCCGGATCGCGCAGGAGATGCACGACTCCCTTGGCCACGAGCTGAGCCTGATCGCGCTGCGCGCCGCCGCCCTCGAGCTGGCCGGCGACCTGCCGGAACGGCACCGGGCAGCGGCCGGTGAGCTGCGGGGCAGCGTGGCGACCGCCACCGAGCGGCTACACGAGATCATCGGGGTGCTCCGGGAGGAGGGCGGGGCGGCATCCACCCGGCCGGCCGAGGAGAGCGTTGCCGAGCTTCTCGGGCGGGCCCGCGAGGCCGGGATGACCGTCCGGGTGGACGGCGACTCGCTCGACCTGCCCACGCTGGCCGGAAACGCCGCGCACCGGGTGGTCCGGGAGGCGCTGACCAACGCCGCCCGGTACGCCCCCGGCACCCCGGTGACCGTTACCCTGGCCCGCCGCGCGGGCCGGGTGGACGTACGCGTGGTCAACGCCCCGCCGCCGGCCGGCCCGCTGCCCGGCCCGCCGTCCAGCGGCTCGGGGCTGCTCGCCCTCCGGGAGCGGGTCCGCCTGGCCGGCGGCACGCTGCGCGCCGGGCCCCGCACGGACGGCGGCTTCGCCGTCCGGGCGAGCCTCCCGCTCGCCCGCCCCCGCCCCCCGTCCGGCTCTCTGCCGCCCGATCCCTTCGCGCCCGATCCCTTCGCGTCTGGCTCCTTTGCGTCCGGCCCCTTTACGCTCGATGCCTTTGTCTCCGAGTCGGCCGCCGAGCCCTCCGCGTCCGACCCTCCCGGGTGGGGCGGTGTTCCTCCTCGACCTGGGGAGGCCGAGCAGCGGCTGCGCCAGGCCCGCCGCCGGGTCCGGCGCAGCCTCGCCACGGCCCTCGGCGCCCCGCTCGGCCTCGCGCTGGTGCTGGCCCTGGTCTACCACCCGTTCGCCACGGCGGGCGCGGTCCTCGACGACGTGACGTTCGACCGGCTGCCACTGGGCACGCACCGGCAGGAGTTGGTCGGCCTGCCGCGCCGCCAGGCGGAGCCGCCGGCCGCCGGGCACCGCCCCGGCTGCGAGTACTACACCGACGGCAACTTCCCGTTCGCGCAGGCCACCTGGCGGCTCTGCTTCACCGACGGGCGACTGGTCAGCAAGGAGCGGGTCGACGAATGACGGACCGGTGGGATGACGCGACGGGGGGCGCCCGGCCGGTGCGGGTGGTGCTGGCCGACGACGAGGCGATGATCCGGGCCGGAATCCGGGCGATCCTCGGCGCCGATCCCGGGATCGAGGTGGTCGGGGAGGCCGGCGACGGCGCGGCGGCCGTCGAGCTGGTCCGGGCGCGCCGACCGGACGTGGCGCTGCTGGACATCCGGATGCCCCGCCTCGACGGGCTCGCCGCAGCCGCCGAGATCCGCAGGCTGGTGCCGGACACGGCGACGGTCATGCTCACCACGTTCGGCGAGGACGACCACGTCGCCCGGGCGCTCGGGCACGGTGCCAGTGGCTTCCTGCTCAAGGCCGGCGACCCCCGGGAGTTGATCGCCGGGGTGCGGGCGGTGGCCAACGGCGGGGCGTACCTGTCGCCGCGGATCGCCCGGCGAATCATCGAGCTCAACGGTGCCCGGCTGGCCCGTGGCCCGGCGGCCCGGGCCCGCACCGCCGGGCTGACCGACCGCGAGCGCGAGGTGCTGGCCCTGGTCGGTGCCGGCCTGTCCAACGCCGAGATCGCCCGCCGGCTGCACCTCGTCGAGGGCACCGTGAAGAGCTACCTCACCAGCATCTTCACCCGTCTTGAGGTGCGCAACCGGGTGCAGGCGGCGATCGTCGCCCACGAGGCCGGCCTGGTCGACCCGTAGGGCACCCCATGCCGACGCCCGGTGTGGGCCGGGAAACCCGCCGGCGACCAGGGGCGGCGGACCCCTCCGGGGCCGAGCCGACCGACGTCGCCGACGGGGGAGCCCGTACGCCTCAGGCGTCGCGGTGCCGGAGGGCGGCGCGGCCTGCGGCCAGGGCAGCGGCGGCCCAGGCGGCGAGCAGCAGCAGCCCGACCACCGGCGGGTACGGGCCGGTGTCCCCGGCCAGGAAGTGGCCCCCGGCGACGCCGGGGAATCCGTCGGCGATCCGGGTCAGCACGGCGATGCCCGGCTCCTGGAGCGACAGCGGGACGATCATCAGCCCCGCGAGCAGGACGATCAGCGTCAGCACTGGGCTGCGCAGCACCGCGCCGAGGCCCAGCGCCAGCACACCGACCAGGGCCAGGTAGGCCGCCGACGCGGTCACGTCGCGGAGCGTCCCGCCGAGCGGCGCGGCACCCCCCTCGCCGAGCACCGGCGCGGCGACCAGCACGCCGACGCCGCCGAGCACCAGCCCGAGCACGAAGGTCACCGCCGCGATCACCACCGCCTTCGCCAGCAGTACGCGGCCGCGCGACGGCGTGCACCGCAGGGTGGTGCGCAGCGTGCCGGTGCCGAACTCGACGGTGACGGCGAGCAGGCCGAGGGCCAGCACGACGTACTGGGTGAGCTCCAGGGAATCGATCACGATGCTGCCGACGGTGACGACGCCCGGGTCGTCGTCGGTGTTCGCGTTGGCGGCGTAGATGGCGAGCTGGCCGGCGGTGGCCGCGGTCAGCAGCACCGCCGACAGCATCGTCCACCAGGTGGACCGGACCGACCAGAGCTTGGTCCACTCGGCGGCGACCGCCCCGGCGAGCGGGCCGGGCGGCGGAGCGGACGATGGGCCGGCGGCCGGGGTGGAGCGGGTCGTGGTGGCGGACGGTGCGTTCATCGGGCCTCGATCCAGGGGGAGGTGGAGGTGTACTCGACGGAGTCGCCGGTGAGCGCCATGAACGCCTGCTCCAGCGACGCGGTCACCGGGGTCAGCTCGTGCAGCCGCACTCCCAGCTCGTACGCGAGGTCGCCGACCCGCTCCGCAGTCAGGCCGGTGACGGTCAGCCCGTCCGGCCCGTCGGTCGTCACGGTGACTCCGTCGACGGCCAGCCGCTGGGCCAGGGTGGTCAGGCCGGCCGGCTGCGGGCAGCGGACCCGTACCGCGGCGGCGGAGCCGCCCGCGATCACCTCGGCGGTCGGCGCGTCGGCGATCAGGCGGCCCCGGCCGATCACCACGAGCTGGTCGGCGGTCTGCTGCATCTCGCTCATCAGGTGGCTGGAGACCAGCACGGTGCGTCCCTGCGCGGCGAGCGTGCGGGTGAACTGCCGGATCCAGCGCACCCCGTCCGGGTCGAGGCCGTTGACCGGCTCGTCGAAGAGCAGCACCGGCGGGTCGCCGAGCAGCGCCCCGGCGATGCCGAGCCGCTGGCCCATGCCGAGGGAGAGAGTCCGGCCGGGCTTCACGGCGGCCCGGTCGTCCAGGCCGACCAGGGCGAGCACCTCGTCGACCCGGCGGGCCGGGATGCCATTGCTGCGTGCGGTGGCCAGCAGGTGGGCACGCCCGGAGCGGGCCGGGTGGATCGCCCCGGCGTCCAGCAGTGCGCCGACAGCGTGCAGAGGATGGCGCAGTTCCCGGTACGGCTTCCCGTCCACCAGGGCCCGGCCGGCGGTTGGCCGGTCCAGACCGAGGACCATCCGCATGGTGGTGGACTTGCCCGCGCCGTTGGGTCCGAGGAAGCCGGTGACCCGGCCGGGCGCGATGTCGACGGTCAGGTCGTCTACGGCGGTCGTCGAGCCGAACCGTTTCGTTAACCCACGTAATGTGATCATGGGTCGACGGTAGGAATCCGGGCGGCCTGTTCGCCGCTGTCGAACGGCGCCGACCGACCCCGACCTTCGTCGGTGCGGGGTTCCCCCGGCCTCGCAACGGCACGCCGACGGGTCAGCGGGCGGCCCCCGGGGGCGCCGGGTCCAGCTCCCACACGGTGGTGTGCTTCACCCGTACGCTCTCCAGCGCCTCCGGCACGGGCACGTCGTAGGCGGCCAGCTCGCGGAACCGCTCGCGGGGCAGGAACGCCCGCCCCGGGTCGCCGACCAGCACCCGGGCGCCGGAGCGGGCGGCCCGGAGCAGGAAGCGCAGCATCCGGCGCGCCATCGCCTCGCTGTAGAAGACGTCGCCGGCGAGCACCACCTCGGCGGCGTCGGCGTCGCCGTCGAGGATGTCGCCGAGTTCGGCGTCGACGCGTACCCCGTTGGCGTTGGCGTTGAGCGCGACCGCGGCCACCGCGCGCTCGTCGACCTCGACGGCGCGCACCGTCGCCGCACCGGCGCGGGCGGCGGCGATGGCGACCAGGCCGGAGCCGGAGGCCAGGTCGAGCACCCGGCGGCCAGCGACCAGCTCGGGGTGGTCGGTGACGTACCGGGCCAGCCCCTGCCCGCCGGCCCAGGCGAAGGCCCAGAACGGCGGCGGCTGGGAGCTGCGGAACTCACCCTCGGTGAGCTCCCACAGCCCGATGGGTTCGTCGGCCTGGTGCAGGCAGACCTCGGGTACGAAGGCCACCGGGGCGAGCCGCGCGTGCAGCCTCACGAAGGCCGCGGAGAGATCGGACACGCGCCGATTCTGCCCGCCCGGCCCGGGGCCGCCGCCAGGCGGGCCGACCGGCTCATTTACAAAACATACTCTCTTGTAAAACATCGTGACCCATGCCACAGTCGGGGCAGGCTCGACAGATCGGAGGTCGGCGATGTCCGCAGGGGCTGACGCGGCAGTTTCGCCCGCCGCCTGGCGCGATTCGCGCAAGCCGTTCTGGCCGGTGGCGCTGCTGGTCCCGATGCTGCCGTTGATGGCCTGGCTGGTCTGGCGGGGCGGGGCCGGGTGGTGGGCCTGGTGGCTACCCCCGCTGACGGTCTTCGGCGTGATCCCGGTGGTGGACCTGCTCATCGGGGACGACCGAAGCAATCCGCCGGAGACGGCGATGCCGAAGCTCGCCCGGAACGGCTACTACCGCTGGCTTACCTACCTCTACCTGCCCTTCCAATACGCCGGCCTGGTGCTTGGCTGCGCGCTCTGGGCCTCCGGTGAGCTGGATCCGCTCGGCGCGGCCGGGCTGATCGTCACCCTCGGGGTGGTCGACGGCATCGCCATCAACACCGCCCACGAGCTCGGCCACAAGCGTGAGCGGCTGGAGCGCTGGATGTCCAAGGTGGCCCTCGCCCCGACTGGGTACGGGCACTTCTACGTCGAGCACAACCGCGGCCACCACGTCCGGGTCGCCACCCCACCGGATCCGGCCAGTTCCCGGCTCGGGGAAAGCTTCTACGCATTCTGGCCGCGTACCGTCTGGGGCAGCCTTCGGTCGGCCTGGCGGCTGGAGGCGGCCCGGTTCCGCCTCCGGGGGCGCAGCCCGTGGAACCACCGCAACGACGTCCTCAACGCCTGGGCGATGACTCTCGTCCTCTTCGGCGTCCTGGTCGCCGCGTTCGGGCCGGTGGTGCTGCCTTTCCTGGTGCTCCAGGCGGTGTGCGGGTTCTCCCTGCTCGAGGTGGTCAACTACCTGGAGCACTACGGTCTCGCCCGGCAGCGCAACGCCGCAGGCCGGTACGAGAAGGTCGACGCCCGGCACAGCTGGAACAGCGACCGGACGGTGACCAACGTCTTCCTCTTCCAGCTTCAGCGGCACAGCGACCACCACGCCAACCCGTTGCACCGGTACCAGACGCTGCGCAGCTTCGACGCCTCACCGCAGCTTCCCGCCGGCTACGCCACCATGATCGTCGTCGCCCTGGTGCCGCCCGCGTGGCGGCGGGCGATGGACCACCGGGTCCTCGCCCACTACGGGGGCGACCTGGAGCTGGCCAACGTCCACCCACCGGCCCGGCGGCGGCTGCGAAAGCGTCTGGGCCGGCCGGCCGGCACCCCGGGCGGGGCCTCGAAGGCCGGCTGACAACTCTGCACCGCGCGCCGACCCGATGCCCGGTGGCACCGGCCCGGCGGCCTGTCCGGCTGCTTGGTCAGCCCACGCCGTCGGGCTGCGGTTCGGGCTGTTCCGCCCGGCGGGAACGCTCCTGGGCGGGGGCGGACCAGTCGAGCTGGGAAGGGTCCAATCCCAGCTCGCGGGCGGTCACCAGTCGAATCCACTCGGCGAACTGACGGCGCGAGATCACCCGTTCGTGGACCGCGAACTGCACGGCGAGGCCGTCCATCACCGCGTTGATCCGCCAGGCCGCGCCGGCCGGGTCGGCGCACACGAAGGTGCCATCGCGCACCCCGTCGATGATCACGGCGGCGAGATCCTCCCGCCAACGCAGGTCCAGCCGGCGGGAGACCTTCTCCAGCTCGGGGGTGCGCAGTGACTCCGACCAGCCGTCGATCCACATCGACCAGGACGTCGACCGGCCGGTGGGGGTGTAGAGCTTGAGCATTCGGCGGAGCTTGACCAGGGGCGCGGCGGACGACCGGACCACGGTGTCGAGCCGGGCCAGATCCTGCTCCACCGCGTACTCGAAGGCCTGGGCGAGGAGTCGTTCCTTGGTGGCGAAGTGGTAGAAAACCAGTGCCTGGCTGACCCCGGCGGCCTGCGCCACATCGGCTGTGCGCGTGTTGGCCAGCCCTCGCTTCGCGATCACGTCACAGGCCGTGCGCAACAGGGCATCCAGGCGGATTTCGGCGGCACGTCTCGTCACTTCGCTACCGTAACCTATCCGTTCGTGCACAAACAGTTACCGCCACGGCTGATTCGGGGGGAGAGCGTCGGAAGACGGACAGTATTTCCGTCTTGCCAGAACTGCCCCGGCTGATCCTATCCAGTCTCCTAGGAAGCCCACACCCCGAAACCCCCACCACCCACCCCATCCCTCACCCAGCAGTGGCGGGGGAGGGTGCGGCGGTGGTGGGGACGCGCCGGGGGCCCGAGTTGGCAACCGTTGGCGGGCTCGGCTAAAGTTCTCATCCGTCACCGGTTAACGCCGGAGACAAGCGGACGTAGCGCAGCTGGTAGCGCATCACCTTGCCAAGGTGAGGGTCGCGGGTTCGAATCCCGTCGTCCGCTCGGAGACGCCCCCATGGATGTCGGGGGCTAGCCCGGTGGAGTGGCCGAGAGGCGAGGCAACGGCCTGCAAAGCCGTGTACACGGGTTCAAATCCCGTCTCCACCTCGGCAAGTTGACGAGGGCGATTGGCGCAGTGGGAGCGCGCTTCCTTGACACGGAAGAGGTCACTGGTTCAAACCCAGTATCGCCCACCAGTAGTTGACAGGCTGTGCGACCCGTTGCCGGAGTTCCGGTAACGGGTCGATTGCTGTCCGGGTCCATGTGCCGCTGCCAGTGCCGCAAGATCCTCGACGCATCGCGAGGCCGGGGGTAGCGCAACCGCCAACGGTCAGCGCCGTGCCGCGGTGCCGCCCGCGTCGCGGTGCCGCCCGCGTCGCGGTGCCGCCCGCGTCGCGGTGCCGCCCGTGTCGCCGTGTCGTCCGCATCGGACCACCGGAGCCGAGTGGCGGGGCCGTTCAGCTGGTTATCGGTAGCGGTTGAACGGCCGCTGCCGATAACGGTTCCATCTAGCTGGCGGCGACCACTGCCGGCGCTCGTTGGATGCGGTGGCGCGCGCCTGCGCCGGCGGCTGGCTCGACTTCGCCGATCAGTTCGGCGACGAGGAGGCCCGGCCGCCGGCGGCCTGAAATGTCGGCGCGCGAACGCCGTCATCCGCTCCGCGATGATCCATCGCCAGGGCGGGCACGGTCGTTGCCTAGAGCGGCGGGGTGACGTCCCGGCGCTCCTCGACCCGGCGGTACTCCACCGGCTCCGTGGTGGTGACCACCTCGCGGCGGCGGCCCCAGACCAGTGTGGTCATGATGAGGCCGAGCACGCCGGCGGCCATCAGGATCCAGCCGACGACATCGAGGTTGACGCCGCCGAGGTTGGCGTCGAGCGCGAACGTGAGGATCGCGCCGACCGCGATCAGGAAGATGCTCGTTCCGATTCCCACGACAGTCTCCTTCGGGGGGATGTAGTTCTGTCGATGCGATGAAGTACCCCGTTGCTGAGCTCTGCAACCATCGTCGTCGTGGGTCGGCGTGCGGGGCGATCTTGTCGTCGGGTACAGTTCACCCCGTCACCGACCAACATCGGCGACGTGCGGACGTAGCGCAGCTGGTAGCGCATCACCTTGCCAAGGTGAGGGTCGCGGGTTCGAATCCCGTCGTCCGCTCGCGATCACTCCCCTGCGGGGGCGACCGCTGTCGGCCCCGGCGTTCCCTCCGGGCCGACGGGTGCGGGCGATTGGCGCAGTGGGAGCGCGCTTCCTTGACACGGAAGAGGTCACTGGTTCAAACCCAGTATCGCCCACCAGATATCCGGACCGGGTCTACGGACCCGGTCCATTTCGTATGCGCCGGGTTGCCCGCGTAGGTACGTTCTCCGTCCGTCTCGGTTCGGGCTGCTCCCCACCCTCCGGCAGGCCCTGTCGTCGTCCCGTCGCGGGCCCGTCCGCGATAGGGCCGACGTCGACAAGCCCGGTATGAATGGTGGCTTGCATTGCGAGATTGATCCCATAACATGGGCATGGTCGGTTTACTTCCGTGAAGGAGCTTTCATGAATATTCCTCCCGCTTCGACCGATTCCAGCCGGGTTGCCCGGCGGGGCTATCAGCCACCGCGGCTGCGCCGGCTGGGCACCCTGGCTGAGCTGACCCAGGGTGGTTTCCCCGGCGTCACGGACGCCGACGGTCAGTCCGGCGTCCAGGGCTCGATCTGAGCCACGCGTCCGGCCGGCCGGACGGCTGGCTGCCGATGCTGCGACTCACCGGAGTCGGGCGTGCCTTCGGGCGACGCCCGATCTTCTCGGGCCTCGACCTGGAGGTGCCGGCGGGGGCACGGTTGCTGTTGAGCGGCGGCAACGGTTCCGGCAAGACCACCCTGCTGCGGTGCCTGGCCGGAACACTCGCGCTGAGCGCCGGCCGGGCGCTGGTCGCCGGCTGGCCGGCCGGTTCGCGGGCGGCGCGGCTGCTGACCGGTGTCGCTCTCGCCCCCGAGCAGGGCCTCTACGGCCGGCTCTCCGGGCACGACAACCTGATGTTGGTGGCCCGGATGCGACTACCCGCGCGGGAGGCCGCCGGGGCGGTCACCCGTCTTGAGGAGGAGTTCGACATCGCGGACTATGCCCGCGTGCCCGCGTACCGCTGCTCGGCCGGGATGCGGGCTCGGGTGAGCATCGCCCGCGCCCTGCTCGGCGACCCGCCGGTGGTGCTGCTCGACGAGCCTGGGCGATCCCTGGACGCCGGGGCGCGGGAACTGCTCTGGGCCGCGCTGGCCCGCCGTCCGGAGACGACCTGCGTGCTCGCCTCCCACCTGGCCGAGGACCGCGAGCGGTGCCACCGGACGTTGGCCATGCCGGTACGCGGATGAGCAGCGACCTGCGCGCCGTGCCTCCCGAGGTCGCCGCCCCGTCCGGGGCCACCCTCCCGTCCGGAGCCGCCGCGCCGCCGACGTGGGTGTCCGCCGGGCGGGGGGTCCTCGCGCTGTTGCGGCGGGACCTTGCCGAGCGCCGTGGCCTGGGGCTGCCGTTCCTGCTGGACCTGGCGTTCGGGCTGCTGAACCTGCTGGTCTTCGTCTTCGTGTCCCGAGTCCTCACCCTCGCCCCGCACGCCGACTTCTCCCGCTCGGTGAGCTACTTCGACTTCGTCGCGGTGGGCATCGTCTTCCTGCTGGTGCTCCAGGCCGCCACCGTCCAGGTTGTCGCCCGGCTGGCCACCGAGCAGCGGGCCGGCACCCTGGAGTTGCTGGTCGCCCAGCCGGTGCCGGGCTGGGCGATCGGGCTCGGGCTGGCCGGATACCCGTTCGCCTTCGCACTGGTGCGCGCCGGGGTGTACCTGGCGGTGCTCGGCGCCTTCTTCGGGCTGCATGTCGGGCACGCCGACTGGGTCGGGATGGCCGTGGTGCTGGCCCTGGGCGCGCTCTGCGCGCTGCCGTTCGGACTCGCGCTGATGGGGCTCGCGGTGGCGGTCGGCTACGGCGATCCGGCGGCCCGGCTGCTGGTGGTGGCCCTGTCGTTCCTGTCCGGCACGTACTTCCCGATCTCGGCGTTGCCGGGGGCGCTGCACCCGGTGTGCGCCGTGCTCCCCACCCGCCTGGCCCTCGACGCGCTGCGGCACGCGCTGACCGGGGACGGCTGGGGCGCAGCTGCGCTGGTCCTGGTCGGCGTCGCCGCCGTACTGCTGCCGCTGTCGGCCTGGGCCTTCGATCGCGCACTGTGGCTCGCCCGGCGCAGAGGGGTACTCACCCGTGACTGACGTCGTACTGCCCCGGCCCACCGCCCGCGACGTCGCCGGCGGCATCGTGCTCGGCCTGGACCCGGCCGCGCCGCCGCCGGCCGGGGTCGCCGACCCGGCGGGGACGCCGGCGCCGATGGTCGCGCTGGAGCGGGCGGTGCTGCCGGCGCTGCGCCGGCCGCCGTGCCTGGTGAGTTTCTCCGGCGGGGTGGACTCCTCGCTGGTGCTCGCCATCGCCGTCCGGGTGGCCCGGCGCGAGGGGCTGCCCGACCCGGTGCCGGTCACCTGGCGGTTCACCGGGGCGCCCCGGGCCGAGGAGTCGCAGTGGCAGGACCGGGTGATCGCCGAACTGGGGCTGGGCGGTGGGTGGGAGATCCTCCGGGCCGGGGAGGACCTGGACCTGGTGGGCCCGGTCGCCCGCCGGCTGCTGACCCGGTACGGGCAGGTACACCCGCCGAATCGTCACCTGCACCTGCCGATCGCCGAGTTGGCCCGGGGCGGGGCACTGCTGACCGGGGTCGGGGGCGACCAGATCCTGGCCGGCTGGCGGCGTCGCCCCGGCTCGCTGCGGGCTCGGCTGGGCCGACTGCGGGCCCGCTGGCGGCACCGGGAGCCGGACCCGTTCCCGTGGCTGCGTCCCGAGGCGGCGCGGGAGCTGCGCCGGGCGTTCGGCGCCGAGCAGCGCGCCGAGCCGCGACGGCTGGCCGGGCGGATCGCCTGGCACCTGCGCCGCCGCGACCTCACCATGACCCGGGCCAGCCTGGCCGTCGTCTCCGTCGACCTCGACGTGCTGGCAGTGACGCCGCTGCTGGACGACGGGTTCGCCGCGGCCCTGGCCGCGCACCCGGGGCGGCTGCGCTCCCCGTCACGCCGGGAACTGCTCGCCGACATCGTCGACCCGCAGCTGCCGCCGCTGGTCGTCGCGCCCCGGCGGAAGGCGACCTTCGACGAGGTGTTCTTTCGGGCGGCGACGCGCGAGTTCGTCCGTTCCTGGGACGGCACCGGCGTCGACGAATCCCTGGTGGACGTCGAGGCGCTGCGCCGGGAGTGGTCCCGCTGGCCGGTCAACCCACGGACCGGGGCGCTGGTGCAGCACGTCTGGCTGGCCGGTCAGCCGGCACCGGGGCCGGAACCTGTCGATCAACAACAGACCGTGGAGGCACCGAGGTGAACACCGACATTGCGACCGTGTACCGGGTCCGGGCGGACCGGGTGGCCTGGCGGTCGGCCGGCGACGAGGCGGTGCTGCTGGACCTCAGGCAGTCGGTCTACTTCGCCCTGGACCACTGCGCCGCGCTGCTCTGGCCGCACCTGGTGGCGGGGGCCACCGTCGCGGAGCTGACCGCCGTGCTGGCCGGGAACGCCCCCGTCGAACCGGAGCAGGCCGACGCCGACGTACGCGCGTTCCTTGCTGACCTGGAGTCGGCTGACCTGGTCGACTGCCGCTGACCCCGGTGCCGGTTCGATGGGCGTCTCCGAGCGGCGGCGCCGGTGCGGCCAGGGCGGAGATCCTGCCGGGAACGGGGACTCAGGGGCGCCAGGCGGGTGGGGTGGGGCGGCGCAGGATCTCCGCCAGCTCGTGCCGGTGCGGGTCGGGGTCGCCGTCCAGCCACGCGTGGGCGTGGAAGTCGGCGTCGGGCGGGCTCACCCCGATCACCACCGTCCGGAAGACCCTCCGGCGGGCACACCAGCGCTGCCTCACCAGGGAGCTCTCCAGGCAGTTGCCGCCCGCCCACCGCAGCGCCCGCCGGAGCAGGGCATCGGTGCCGCCGGGCGGGGGCGCGGGCAGCCGCACCGCGTCCAGCCCGCCCCGGGCGAGCTGGCGGCGTACCTGCCGGCAGGCCAGCGACGTCCAGGCCACCAGGGCGAGGCCGAGCGGCCCGTGCCGGCGGGCCACCTCGGCCAGGGTGCGCAGCGCGCGTACGGGGGCGATCACGGCCGCGCCCCGGCGGGGGTGAGGGCGGCGTCGAGCAGCCGGTGGGTGGCATCGAGGGCCGCCCAGTCCCGGGGGCGGGTCAGGTCGTAGCCGGGCAGCCCGGCCAGCTCGAGCAGCCCGGTCGGGGCGGAGGGCAGCTCGGGCAGGGAACGCCGGGCGGCGAGCCGGGCCAGCAGCTCGGTAGGGCCGACGGGGGCCAGCGCGGGGCCATCGCCCCAACGCAGGAAGAGCCAGCCGCCCAGCGGCAGGCGGGGCGCGACGGCCGGCAGGGCGATCCGCAGCCGGGTGGCGTCGCGGACCGGACGGGTGGGCAGCCGCCCGCCGGGGAGCGGCTCGCGCAGGTCGACGCAGCGTGGGCCGGCGAGCACGTCGGTGCCGTCGAGGACCACGATGTCGTCGGCGAGCACCGACACGTCGCGGGTCGCGAGCGCCGCGAGCAGGGTGCTCTTGCCGGCGGTACGTCCACCGTGCACCACCCAGGCTTGTCCGTGGTGGACGAACGCCCCGGCGTGGAAGGTCTCCCGCCCGGCCCAGCGGTTCAGGGTGACGGCCACCGGGGCGAGGTACGGGTGGGCGAGCACATCGGGGGCGAGTGGTGGCCCGTAGAAGGTGGCGGTGCCGCGTCGTCGGTCCAGGTCGAGGGTGCGGCCGTCGGTGAGCAGCCGAACCACCCGGTTGGCGCCCAGCGGCACCGGATCGGGTGGCGGGGTGTGGCGCTGGCGGACGGTCACCAGCTGGCTGCCCGCCGTCGGCGCCGTGGTGGCGGGCAGTTCGGCGACGCCGTCCAGGCCCCGGAGGTGCAGCCCGTAGGCGAATCTGACTGGCATGTCGACCTCGTACGCTTCTCGTTTTTCGGGGCTCGTGCGGCGTCGGGTGGGGGCGCGAGGCCCCCACCCGACGTGGTTCCGGCTCGGGACGGGTCAGCGCAGGTTGCCCCGGACGCTGGTCAACTGGCGGTTGTTGGCCGCCCGCTCCGCGGCCTTCTCGGCCGCCTTCGCCTTCTCCGGGGTGACCTTCATGATCGTCGCGAGGCTCGGCGGGATGACGGGCCCGCCGCCGATGGCCTCGACGTCCCAGCCGACCCAGAACCGACCGCCCTTGTCCACCTCGAAGGCGAGGGAGACGTAGATGGTCTGGCCGGGGGCCAGGCCGCCGATCGGCAGTGGCGCGGTGAGCGTGGTGGCGAGCCCGCCGCCCGGCGGGTCGGTCGCCGGGGCGTCCATCGCCAGGTTCCGCACGATCACGGTCCCCACCCCGCTGACCGTGATCGTGCTGGTCGGCGTGGGCGGGTTGACCAGCCGCAGCTCGGCCGGGTTGGGCGGGGTCGGAGCCCCCGGGATGGGGGCACCGTTGTCCTGGCTGAGCGTGGAGATGCGCAGCCGCAGCAGGGCGGCCGGGGTGATGCCCCGGTTGGTGATGGCCCGCCGCAGGATCAGCCGTTTCGGCTCGCCGGCGGCGGCCGGGATGATCTCCTGGTTCGGTGCGGCAGAGGACACCCTGGTCGGGTCGGCCAGGGTGGTCTGCAGGATGCTGCTCTGTTCGTACGGGCCGAACTGGCGCTGCGGCGAGGGTGTGCCCAGGGTGGACGGCATCCCGTTGATCGGCCCGAGCACCGTGGTCACCAGCCGGAGGTCGGTCCGGTTGTGCCGGGTGTCCTGCGGCAGGCCGTAGACCCGCAACCGGACCCAGGCGCTGTGGACCGTCAGCGGGCTGGTGAACGCCGGAAGCGGGGTGCCGGTGGAGAAGCCGGGAGCGCTGCCGACCGCGTCGGTGACGGTGCTGGTGGCGTCGGGCACCCGTACCCGCAGTCCGGTGTCGCCGGTGTTGGGCGCCGGCCCGAGCGTGGGCACCGTCAGGTCCGGCGGGATGTTCGCGATGCTGTATCGCGGCCCGGCGATCAGGTAGCCCACCCGGGGGCCGATGGTCGTCGCGGTGTTCGGGATCGCCACGGAGACGCCCCCCGGTGCCTCCACCACGACCTCGGGCAGCTGAATGGGGATCGAGGTGTTGTTGTAGAGCACCACGTAGTGGTCGAGCAGGCCGGAGATGCCGGACTGGCGGAACTGGTCGATCAGCAACTGCCCCGGCAGGCCGTAGACCTGGATCGGGACGACGTTGGAGGTCGACACGCCGTTGGTGAGGGTGGAGTCATAGCGTACGAAGAGCTGGTTGAGGCCGAAGGCGGGCAGCTTAAGGGTGAAGGTCGCCTGGTTGAAGGCCACCGTCTCGGTGCCGAGGTTGGCGGTGCCCCCGCTTCGCTGCTGGTCGAAGATGGTCGCGGTCCCGCGGACCTCGCCCGGCCCGAGGTCGGCGATGAGGGTGATCGGGGTGTCGAAGTTCGCCGAGCTCACGTTCGCCCGCAGCTCGACCACGGTCTGCGGCTGCACCACGAGGCGGACCTGCTCGGTGTCGGAAAGTCCGGCCGCGTCGGTCACCCGCAGGCCGAAGACGTAGGTGCGGGCCGTGGTGGGCCGGCCGCTGATCTCGCCGGTGAGCGGATTCAGCGACAGGCCGGGCGGCAGGATGCCGGCGGAGATCGACCAGGTGTACGGGGCCACCCCGCCGAGTACGAGGGCCCGCAGCGAGTAGGGCGCGTTGACCTCGCCCAGCGGGACGGAGGTGATCACGATGTTCGGGGCCGGGGTGACCGCGAGGGCGATCAGTCGACTGCCGATCTCTCCCTGGCTACCGACCACCCGGACCACGAAGCCGTAGGTGCCCGCCGTGGTCGGGATGCCGGAGACGTTGCCGGTGGTCGGGTCGAGTGTCAGCCCGGGCGGCAGGGCGCCGTAGCTGATGGAGAAGGTCCACGGGGTGACGCCCCGGGAGACGGCGACGGTGTGGCTGTAGGCCACACCGACCTCCGTGGACGGGCCGGTCCAGGTCACCCACGGGGACATGTTCGGCACGACCGGGTGCGACGGCGCGGACTCCGGTCCGAGCCCCACCGCGGTCAGCGCCGCGATGGTGAAGGTGTAGGTGAGTCCGGCGGTCAGGCCGCTGACGATGGCGGTGGTGGGGGTCGGCAGCACCGTCTGGGAGGGCTGCCTCACCCCACCGACTTTCGGGAACACGACGTAGTTGGTGATCGTGGAGCCGCCGTCGGAGCCGGGTGGCAGCCAGCTCAGCACCGCCGTGTTGACGTTGGCGGTGGCCGCCATGATGGTCGGCGTGCCCGGCAGGGCGAGCACCCGGGGCGGGGCGGAGCGCTTGCTGGCCGGCCCGAGGCCGGCCGCGTTGCGTGCCGCCACGGTGAAGGTCCAGGTGCCCTTCGCCGTGGGCAGGGTCAGTTTCCGGCTGGTGGTGGTGGCGTCGAAGGACACCGCCTCCGCCTTCGTGCCGTTGCGGTACCCGGTGACGATGTACCCGGTGAGTTTGCTGCCGTTGTCCCTGGGGGCCTTCCAGGTCACCACGGCGGCGGTGCCCTTCTTGGCAGCCGTCGGCTTCGTCGGGGCGGCCGGCCGGACCGGTTTGGGCGCGGTGGTGACCGGTTTGGGCGTGGTGGTGACCGGCTTGGGCGTGGCGGCGGGCTGCGCCGCCGCCGGCGCGGCACGTTCGGAGTGGACGGGGTCCCGGGCGGCGGCCGGCGCGGTCGAGGCGGCCGTCAGCGCCAGCGTCAGGGCGACCGCGGATGCGGCCAGCCGGCGGATGCGGTGTGACAGAGACATAGATGCTCCTACCTGAGCGCCGGTCGCCCTCGGCGGCCGGCGTTCGATGTCTACCCGGACGGGCGGTGGGCGCGGGAATGCCGCAGCCAATTTCAACGACGCTGTTTCCGCTGGTCAACGGCCCCTGCCCCGAGGCTTTCGGACGCCAGAAAGAATGCTATTCACATTCGGTGAGGCGTCTTTTTTGTGCCTGTATCTCTATAGCATCAGCGCATGGCTTCATGTCCATATCCGCAGCCGGACAATCGCTGACAACGGCTGACTTCGCCGGGATTCAGCAGCCTTTCCGGCAGTCAGACAGACTGGACGCCAGCACGTTTGGCAATTGCGCAATGGTGGGGAAGTAGGTCGTGGCCGCCGTCCGGCGACGGATTTCGGACAGCCGGGTGACGCGCCGGCGGCGGCCGGGGATGCGCGAACCGGAAATGCGCGGCCCCGCCCGTCGCGGCCGGCCCCGCCCGTCGCGGCCGCGGTGTCGGTGACGCCTCGTAGACTCCGCGGATGACGTCCGGCACCGACACCCTCCCCGACACGGTCACCGCGACCCCGCTGGGCGTGCTCCGGCGGGTCTTCGGCTACGACGCCTTCCGGGGCGAGCAGCAAGAGATCATCGAGCACGTGGTCGGCGGCGGCGACGCCCTGGTCCTGATGCCGACGGGCGGCGGCAAGTCGCTGTGCTACCAGATCCCCGCCCTGGTGCGCGACGGCGTCGCGGTGGTCGTCTCCCCGCTGATCGCCCTCATGCAGGACCAGGTCGACGCGCTCACCGCCGTCGGGGCGCGGGCCGGTTTCCTCAACTCCACCCTCAGCCTCGACGCCCGGCGGCGGGTCGAGGCGGCGTTCCTCGCCGGCGAGCTGGACCTGCTCTACCTCGCCCCGGAGGCGCTGGGCAGCGGGGGCACGCTGCGGCTGCTGGAGCGGGGGCGGATCGCGCTGTTCGCCATCGACGAGGCGCACTGCGTGGCGCAGTGGGGCCACGACTTCCGCCCCGACTACCTGGCGCTGTCGATGCTGCACGAGCGCTGGCCCGCCGTGCCCCGGATCGCGCTGACCGCCACCGCGACCGCCGCGACCGCCGCCGAGATCGCCACCCGGCTGGATCTCACCGGGGCACGGCACTTCGTGGCCAGCTTCGACCGGCCCAACATCCAGTACCGGATCGCGCCGAAGCGGGAGCCCCGCAAGCAACTGCTCGAACTGATCCGCACCGAGCACCCCGGCGACGCCGGCATCGTCTACTGCCTGTCCCGGGCCTCGGTCGACAAGACCGCCGAGTTTCTGGTCGCCAACGGCGTCGCCGCGCTGCCGTACCACGCGGGCCTGGACGCGGCCACCCGCGCCGCGAACCAGAAGCGGTTCCTGCGCTCCGACGGCCTCGTCATGGTCGCCACCATCGCCTTCGGGATGGGCATCGACAAGCCCGACGTGCGGTTCGTCGCCCACCTCGACCTGCCCCGCTCGGTCGAGGGCTACTACCAGGAGACCGGCCGCGCCGGCCGGGACGGCCTACCGTCGACCGCCTGGCTGGCGTACGGGCTCCAGGACGTGGTGCAGCAGCGCAAGATGATCGACTCCTCGGAGGGCGACCTCGCCCACCGGCGGGTGCTCGCCGCCCACCTCGACGCGATGCTGGCCCTCTGCGAGACCGTGGAGTGTCGCCGGGTGCGGCTGCTGAGCTACTTCGGCCAGGACAGCGCCCCGTGCGGCAACTGCGACACCTGCCTGGAGCCGCCCGAGTCCTGGGACGGCACGGTCGCCGCGCAGAAGTTGCTCTCGACGGTGCTGCGGCTGCACCGGGAACGCAACCAGAAGTTCGGCGCGGGGCAGTGCGTCGACATCCTGCTCGGCCGGCGCACCGAGAAGGTGACCCAGCACCGCCACGACACGCTGACCGTGTTCGGCATCGGCGAGGAGTTGAGCGAGGCCGAGTGGCGGGGCGTGGTCCGGCAACTGCTCGCCCAGGGCCTGCTCGCCGTCGAGGGCGACTACGGCACCCTGGTCCTCACCGACACCAGCGCCGAGGTGCTGGGCCGGCGCCGACCGGTGCCGATGCGGCGCGAGGCGGCCCGGCCGGCGAAGACCAGGGCGGCGAAGTCCCGCTCGGGTGGGGGCGCGGCCGTCGAGCTGACCCCGGCGGCCGAGCCGGTGTTCGAGCGGCTGCGCGCCTGGCGGGCGGCCATCGCCAAGGAGCAGGCAGTGCCCGCGTACGTGGTGTTCCACGACGCGACGCTGCGCCAGATCGCCGCCGACCCGCCGTCGACGCTCGACGGCCTGGCCGGGGTCAACGGGGTGGGGGAGGCCAAACTCGCCCGGTATGGCGAGCAGATCCTCGCCGCACTGGCCGAATGACCGTATTCCACCGGGTGGCCGGTCACCTCACGCCTGGGTGACCGGCAGGTCCAGGGCCTCGTCGATGCTGCGGCGCGGGGTCGGATTGCCCGGCTGGCCGTACCCGATGCGCATCACCATCTGCGGGGGGCCGAACCGGCCCAGGGACATCCGCAGCGCCTCCCGCGCCCCCGGCACCTCGATCGGCTGGGAGATCATCGACACGCCCAGCCCGGCGTCGGTGGCGGTGAGCAGCACCCGCTGCAGGGCCTGCCCGGCGATGACCTGGTCGGTGGCGGTGTTGCCGGTCGACCCGAGCACCGCGACGAGGGGCTCGGGCTCGAAGTCCCGGCCCGGAGCCCGGTTGCGTCCGCCGAAGCCCCGGGCGGGCAGCAGGTCCTGCGGCTCGCTCTGCGGGCCGCCGGCCGCAGCCGGGACCCCGTCGGGGGCGGGCGCGGCGCGCACCCACTCGGCCAGTTCCGCCCGGTAGGCGGGGTCGCGTTCCAGGACCCGGTTGGCGCTGCGGGCGATCTCGGCGAACGCGTTGACCGCGCTCACCCCGATCACCAGCTCCAGCCAGCACTGCTCGGCGCGGGCCGCCTCGCCGAGCCGCCAGCGGGCGTCGGCGGGCACCGGGTCCGGCCAGAACGGGGCACGGTTGCTGAACCGCTGCGGGATGGCCCCGTACAGGCTCTGCTCGGCGGGGGTGGGGCGGCGCGGCACGTCCGGGGTCAGCCGAGCCAGCACGTCGGTCTCCCCGGGGTACGGGCGCAGCCGGACCTTCGCCGGGGTGCCCGCCACGGCCAGGGAGAGCCGCAGATTGAACAGGGCCGCCCCGCAGGCGATCCGGGCACCCCAGCCGCTCGGGTCGGTCGCCGGCAGCCGGTGGTCCCGGTCCACGGCGACCTCGATCCCGCCGTCGCGCAGGCGGAACCGCCACGGTTGGGTGTTGTGCAGCGAGGGCGCCCGGACGGCGTCTGCGGCGGCGGCCCTGAGCTGCTCGACGGTGAAGCCGGTTTCCATGGTGGTGCTCCTTCCGTGGCAGTTCGTGCCGCCTCCGAGCGGCGTCATCTCCACGGTGCGTGACCGGGGTGGCTCCCGGGCAGGGCCGGACGTCCCCTCTGCCCCGGGACCACCTGCCCCGGCGGTGGCCGGATCGGGACCTTAGGCCCGTGTGGGACGGCGGCCGAGCGGGTACAAAAGAGCGATGATCCGGGTGTTCCTCCTCGACGACCACGAAGTCGTCCGTCGTGGCCTTGCCGACCTACTCACCGCCAGCGGAGACATCGAGGTGGTGGGGGAGTCGGGCTCGGCCCAGGAGGCTGCCCGTCGCATCCCCGCGCTCCGGCCCGACGTGGCGATCCTCGACGCCCGGCTGCCCGATGGCAACGGCATCGACGTGTGCCGGGACGTCCGCGCCGTCGACTCGTCGATCAAGGGCCTCATCCTCACCTCGTACGAGGACGACGAGGCCCTCTTCGCGGCGATCATGGCCGGCGCGTCCGGGTACGTGCTCAAGCAGATCCGCGGCACCGACCTGGTAGACGCGGTGCACCGGGTCGCCGCCGGGCAGTCGCTGCTCGACCCGGCGATCACCGCCCGGGTGCTGGAACGCATCCGCAGCGGCGTGGAGCAGCCGCGTGAGCTGAAGTCCCTCACCGAGCAGGAACGGCGGATCCTGGAGTACGTCGCCGAGGGGCTGACCAACCGGGAGATCGCCGGCAAGATGTTCCTCGCCGAGAAGACGGTCAAGAACTACGTCTCCAGCGTGCTGGCCAAGCTGGGCCTGGAGCGCCGCACCCAGGCCGCCGTACTGGCCACCCGCCTCCTCGGCCAGCGCCACTGACCCACCCCACCCCACCCCACCCCACCCCACCCCGGTCCCGTCCCCACCGCGTAGCCCGCGTCGATCTTGCACTTGCGGCCCCGACGAAGGGCGCGAAAGGGGCATGTCGGGGGCCGCAAGTGCAAGATCGCGGGGTGAGGCGGGTGGGGTTGGGCGGGTGGGTGGGTGGGTGGGTGGGGTGGGGTGGGGTGGGGTGGGGCGTCAGTCGTCGCGGAGCGGGACCGCCCAGTGCAGTTCGGTGCCGCGCGAGGGCGCCGGGCGCACCGCGAACTCGCCGCCGTGGCGTTCGGCGCGTTCGCGGAGGTTGATCAGGCCGCCCCGGGCGGCGGCCGGGTCGCAGCCCCGGCCGTCGTCGGTGACGGTGACCGTCACCCAGCCGCCGTCGACCCGCACCGCCACCGAGACCCGGCTCGCCTCGGCGTGGCGGACCGCGTTGGAGAGTGCCTCGCGCAGCACGGCGGTCAGATCGGGGCGGATCGGATCGGGGACGGCGCTGTCGAGCGGACCGTCCAGCTCCAGCGCCGGCCGGAAGCCCAGCAACTCGGTGGCCACGTCGACCGCCTCCCGGATCTCGGTGCGCAGCGCCGCGCTCATCGGGGTACGCAGTTCGAAGATGGTCCGGCGGATGTCGCGGATGGTGGAGTCGAGGTCGTCGACGGCGGCGTTGATCCGCTTGGCCACCTCGGGGCGGGCGTTCATCGCGCCGCTCTGCAACTGAAGGCCGGTGGCGAAGAGCCGCTGGATCACCACGTCGTGCAGGTCCCGGGCGATGCGCTCGCGGTCCTCCAGGACCACCAGCAGCTCCCGTTCCTCCTGCCCCCGGGCCCGCTCCATGGCCAGCGCGGCCTGTCCGGCGAAGCTGCCCAGCAGCGTCAGGTCGTCATCGGTGGCCCCGCCCCGGTCCGGTGGGTAGGCGATCACCAGGACGCCGTGCAGCGTGTCGGCGGCGGCCAGCGGGGAGACCACGGCCGGCCCGGCGGTCACCGGTGTCGGCCAGGGCGCGGCCTCGGCCAGGTTCTCCACCAGTTCGTGCCCCCGCCGGGTGACCGCACCGGCGAAGCTGGTCTCGGCGGCCGGCAGCACCGCGCCGACCAGCTCTCGGGCCTGGTCGTCGGCACCGTCGACCACTTCCACGGTGAACTGGCCGGCGTCCTCGTCGTAGAGCAGCACCACGGCCAGCTCCGCCTCGGCGACCTCACGGGCCCGGCGGGCCACCAGCGTCAGCGCGTCGGTGCGCCGCACCTCGCCGAGCAGCACCGAGGTGATCTCGGCGGTGGCGGCCAGCCAGCGTTCCCGGCGGTGGGCCAGCGCGTACAGCCGGGCGTTCTCGATCGCCACGCCGGCCGCAGCGGCCAGCGCCACCACGATCTGCTCGTCGTCCTCGGTGAACTCGGGCGCGCCCTGCTTCTCGGCCAGGTAGAGGTTGCCGAACACCTGGTCGCGGATGCGCACCGGCACACCCAGGAAGCTGTGCATCGGCGGGTGGTTCGGCGGGAAGCCGTACGACTGGGGGTGCTTGGTGATGTCCGGCATCCGCAGCGGCTGCGGTTCGTCGATGAGTAGCCCGAGCACGCCCCGGCCGTGTGGCAGGTCGCCGATCTCGGCGTGCAGCTCGGGGTCTATGCCGTGGACGATGAAGTCGTGCAGCAGCCGGTCGGGGCCGATCACGCCGAGCGCGCCGTAGCGGGCGCCGGCCAGCTCGCAGGCCGACGCCACGATCCGTCCCAGGGTGCTGCGCAGGTCCAGGTCGGTGCCGATGCCGACCACCGCGTCGAGCAGGGCGCGCAGCCGCTCCCGGCTGGTGACCACCTCGCCGACCCGGTCCAGCATCTCCTGGAGCAACTCGTCGAGCCGGACCCTCGACAGCGGGCTCAGCCCCAGCGAGGGGGTGACGTGTTCGTGCTTGGGGTTCGGTGCGCTGCCGGCCACCGGGCGATGTTACCGCCCGGTGGCCGACCGGGATCACCGACGGGTGACCGGGCGGAGTGCGGCCGTCACGCGTCCCCGGCGCGTACCGCGGAGGTGTCCACGATCTGTTCGGTGGGCAGCCGCGGGGTGTGCGGCGGGCCGGCGTGCTCCGGGTCCGCGATCCCCATCCGCAGCACCAGGTACGGGTACCCCAGGCCGGCGAGCACCCGCCGCAGCGTCAGCCGGGTGCCCTCCACCTCCACCACGCCCGACAGCGGCACCATCGACACGCCCAGCCGGGTGGCGGTCAGCCACGCCGCCGACAGCGCCTCGCCGGCGCGCAGCCAGCTGTCTGGCTCGTCCTCGTCGCCGAAGAGCATCCCGTACACCGCCGCCCGGTCGTGGCCCGCGTTGACCGGCAGGGTTCCGGGACGGCCGAAGTCCCGGCCCGGCACGGTGGTCTGTGGCGCCTGCGCGGGCAGCACCTCCGGCGGCAGGCCGGTGCCGGAGTCCGTCCGGCTGGTCCAGTAGTCCAGCTCCTCGCGGAGCTGCGGGTCCTCCGCCTCGACCGACCCGGCGTGCCCCGCGGCGGCGGCAAGCTCCATCACCTGGTCGGCGTTGAGGATCTGCACGCGGGCGCCCTCGGCGGCGACCGCTGTCGTGATGTCGTCGAGCGCGGCGGTGGGCACCGGCTCGTCGCTGACCGGCCGCCGGTCGGTGTGCCGGATCTGCATGCACTGCACCAGGCGCATCGCGTCCGGGTCGGCCTCGGTGCGCTTCAGGCCGGTGAGCCGGGCCAGCAGTTCGGGGTCGGCCGGGTCGGGCAGCCGCTCCACGACGGCGACCCAGCCCTCGGCCGCCAGGGCCACCCGGGCGTGGTGCAGCGCCGCGCCGCAGCTCACCGCCAGCAGTCGCCCCTCCGGGTCGGTGGCGGCCAGCTGGCGGTCCCGGACCACACGAAGCTCCAGGGCGTCGGGCAGCACCCGCCAGCGCCACGGCTGCGTGTTGTGCACCGAGGGGGCGTGACCGGCCGTCGCGGCGGCCTCCGCGAGCGCGGTGGTCAGCGGACGGTCCGGCGTCTCGTGGCTCATCGTCACGACCTTTCGTTTCTCCCCATGGTGCCCCGACCCGGTGGTGCTTCGGGTGGGGTTACCGCTTCATGCTGCGTCAGCGGTCCGTCGGTCGCACGGTACGCGGCTCCCGACGCCCCCGGGCCGTCGGACCCGTGACCGACGGTGGTGCAGGCACGGCCGCCGATCCCGCCGGCGGGCGGCGGATTCGCTGTTTGTCAGCGGCCGGTGGGCGGCGGATTCGCTGGTTGCGCCGGCCGGTGGCCGGCGTCGCTGGGACGATCCGAAGATGGGGGCGGAGCCGCGGGAGTGCGTACCGGAGAAGCCGGTGCGGCGGCGCTGGACGCGTGCGCGGGAGTGGGGACCGCTGACCGCGCTGACCGTGGGGGTGCTGGTCGGGGCGGGGCTGTGGCTCGCCGGGCGGCGCACGGTGGCGGACGTGCTCTGGGCCGCGGCCACGGTGACGGCGCTGGGCCCCGCCGCCTGGTCGACGCTGCGCCAACTGTGGCGCCGGCAGTTCGGGGTGGACGTGATCGCCGTGCTGGCGCTCGTCGGCGCGCTCGTCGTCCGCGAGTACCTGGCCGGCGCGGTGATCGCGGTGATGCTGGCCACCGGCCGTTCGCTGGAGTCGTACGCCCAGCGCCGGGCGACCCGCGACCTGCGGGCCCTGTTGGAGCGGGCCCCGCGCTCGGCGCGGCGGCGTAGCCCCGACGGCGGCATCGAGACGGTCCCGCTGGACCGGGTCGCGGCGGGCGATCGGCTGGTGGTCGGCCCCGGGGACGTGGTGCCGGTCGACGGGACCGTCGAGGAGGCCGCCACCCTCGACGAGTCGGTGGTCACCGGGGAGTCCCAACTGGTCGCGCGGGCGGCGGGGGAGTCGGTGTCCAGCGGCGCGGTCAACGCCGGGGCCGGCTTCGGGCTGCGGGCGACGAGGAACGCGGCGGAGAGCACGTATGCGGGGATCGTCCGGCTCGCCGAGGAGGCCACCGCGCACAAGGCCCCGATGGTCCGGATGGCCGACCGGTACGCGGCGGCGTTCGTGCCGTTCACCCTGGTCCTGGCCGGCCTGGGCTGGCTGCTGTCCGGGGAGTTCGTGCGGGCGGTGGCGGTGCTGGTGGTGGCCACCCCCTGCCCGCTGCTGCTGGCCACCCCGATCGCGATCGTCTCCGGGCTGTCCCGGGTGGCTCGGCGCGGCGTGCTGGTCCGCGACGGCGGTTCGCTGGAGCTGCTCGGCAGGGCCCGGACCCTGATGGTCGACAAGACCGGCACGCTCACCGCAGGCCGGCCCCGCACGGCGGAGACGGTGGTCGCCCCCGGCGGTGACCGGGACGAGGTGTTGCGGCTGGCTGCCTCCGTGGAACAACTCTCCCCGCACGTGCTGGCCGCCGCGCTGGTCCGGCAGGCCCGGGACCGGGGGCTGCTGCTGGCCGAGCCGACGGAGGTGACCGAGGAGCCGGGGACCGGCGTCAGCGGCCGGGTCGACGGGCGGCTGGTTCGGGTCGGCCAGCTCACCGGGGAACTGCCCGAGTGGGCGACCCGGGCCGCCGAACGCGCCGAGCTGGCCGGACGGTCTGTGGTCTGGGTCAGCGGCGAGCGGGGGCCGCTCGGGGCGATCCTGCTGGAAGACCCGGTCCGCCCCGACGCCCGCCGGACCGTCCGGCGGCTGCGTGGGGCCGGCCTGACTCGGGTGATCATGGTCACCGGCGACCGGCCCGTGACCGCTCAGCAGGTCGCCAGGGCTGTCGGGGTGGACGACGTGCTGGCCCGGTGCTCGCCGCAGGAGAAGACCGCCCGGGTGCGGGAGGAGTCCCGGCGGGCCGTGACCGTGATGGTCGGCGACGGGGTGAACGACGCCCCCGCGCTGGCCGCAGCGCACGTCGGGGTGGCGATGGGGGCCACCGGGGCGACCGCCTCCGCTGACGTCGCCGACGCGGTGCTCACCGTCGACCGGCTCGACCGGCTCGCCGACGCCGTGGAGATCGCCCGGTACACCCGCCGGATCGCCGCCCAGAGCGCCGTCGTGGGGATGGGGCTGGCCGTGCTGGCGATGCTGTTCGCGGCGGCCGGCCGACTGCCCCCGGTGGCCGGCGCGTTCCTCCAGGAGGGCATCGACGTGGTGGTGATCCTCAACGCGCTGCGGGCGCTGGGCGGCGGGCTGCGCCGCCGAGACGTCCCGCCGGACACCCGCCACCTGCTCGACCGGTACGCGGGCGAGCACGCCGTTATCCGGGACGTGCTGGTCGGGCTGCGGGACACCGCCGATCTCGTCGCCATCCACCCCGACTCGCCCGACTGCCTGCCCGCCCTGCGCGAGGTCCACCACCGGCTCGCCGGGCAGGTGCTGCCGCACGAGGCCGCCGAGGAGCGGCAGCTCTACCCGGCGCTGGCCGGGCCGCTCGGCAGCGACGAGGCGACCTCGACGATGAGCCGGGGGCACGTGGAGATCCGCAGCCTGATCGACCGGATCGGTGGGCAGCTGACGCAGGCCGGCGACGGGCCGCTGCGCGGCGAGCAGGTCACCGACCTGCTCGCCGCCCTGTACGGCCTGGACGCCGTCCTGCGCCTGCACCTCGCACAGGAGGAGGAGGACTACTTCTCCCTCCGCGACTGAGGGCGTCAGCGTTCGCGGACCACCGCGACCGGGCAGTGGGCGTGCTGGATGAGCTGTTGGCTCACCGAGCCGAGCAACATGCCGCGCAGGCCGCCCCGGCCCCGGGTGCCGACCACCACGAGCTGCGCGTCCCGGCTCGCCTCGACCAGGGCGCCGGCCGGGCGGCCGGTCACCATGTCGACGGTCACCGCGACGTCGGGGTACGTCTCCCGCCACCGGGCCAGCAGCTCGTCCAGCTCCGTCCGCTCCGCCGCCACCGCGTCGTCGGGGGCGAGGCCGTCCTCCGCCGTCGGCTCCCAGACCCGCACCACGTGCAGCGGTACGCCCCGCTGGGCCGCCCGCTCCACGGCGAAGCCGAGGGCCAGCAGCGAGGTGGCCGACCCGTCGACGCCGACCACCACCCGCCCGGTGCGGCCGGTGGCGGCGTCGCCATCCCGGACCACCACCACCGGGCAGTGGGCGTGCGCGGCCACCGACACGGCGGTGGAGCCGGCGAGCAGACCGCCGAACCCGCCGTGACCACGGCTGCCGAGCACCAGCAGGCCGGCCTCGGCGGAGCACTCTCCCAGCACCAGCGCCGGTGGCCCGTCGTACACCCCGCCGCGCACCGTCGCGGTGGGCCGCGCGGCGGCGGCGTCGGAGACGGCCTTGCCGACCAGCTCCTCGACCTGCCGCCGGGCGGTCGCGTCCGGCCAGATGCCGGGGGCCACCCCGGGGCCGACCCAGCCGGCCACGGTCACCCACTCGAAGACGTACGCCAGCCGGACCGGCCGGCCGCTCTGCTCTGCCTCGTCCAGCGCCCAGTTCAGGGCGCGGGTGGCGTCGGCGGAGCCGTCGTAGCCGACCAGGATCTCGTCGTTGCTCATTTTCCGCTCCGCATCTCGGGTTCCGTCTCTCGGATCCAACGCCACTCCGCGACCCGGGGGTCGTCGGTGCCGAAGCGGCGGGTGTAATCGCGGCAGGCCTGCCGCGCGTCGACCATCTCCTGGCGCAGGTGCGCGGCGCGTGACGCCAGCCCCGGCGTCCGGTCGATCACATCGATCACCAGGTGGAAGCGGTCCAGGTCGTTGAGCATCACCATGTCGAACGGCGTGGTGGTGGTGCCCTCCTCCTTGTATCCGCGCACGTGCAGGTTGCCGTGGTTGGCCCGGCGGTAGGTCAGCCGGTGGATCAGCCACGGGTAGCCGTGGTACGCGAAGACGATCGGCTTGTCGCGGGTGAAGATGGTGTCGAACTCGTTGTCTGTCAGGCCGTGCGGGTGCTCCGACGGCGGCTGGAGGCGCATCAGGTCGACCACGTTGACGACCCGCACCTTCAGCTCGGGCAGGTGCTGGCGGAGCAGGTCGGCGGCGGCCAGGGTCTCCAGCGTCGGCACGTCCCCGGCGCAGCCGAGCACCACGTCCGGCTCCTCACCGTCGTCGGTGCCGGCCCAGTCCCAGATGCCCAGGCCGCGCTGGCAGTGCTGGATCGCCTCATCCATGGTCAGCCAGTTCGGCGCGGGCTGCTTGCCGGCCACCACCACGTTGATGTAGTGCCGGCTGCGCAGGCAGTGGTCCATGGTGGAGAGCAGGGTGTTGCCGTCCGGCGGCAGGTAGACCCGGACCACCTCGGCCTTCTTGTTCATCACATGGTCGATGAAGCCCGGGTCCTGGTGGGAGAAGCCGTTGTGGTCCTGCCGCCATACGTGGCTGGAAAGCAGGTAGTTCAGCGAGGCCACCGGCTGCCGCCAGGGGATGCTCCGGGTCACCTTCAGCCACTTGGCGTGCTGGTTGACCATCGAGTCGACGATGTGGATGAACGCCTCGTAGCTGGTGAAGATGCCGTGCCGGCCGGTGAGCAGGTATCCCTCCAACCAACCCTGGCAGAGGTGCTCGGAGAGCACCTCCATCACCCGGCCGTCGGGGGAGAGGTGGTCGTCGCCGTCGATGGTGCGGCCGACGAACGCCCGGTCGGTGACCTCGAAGGCCGCGCCGAGCCGGTTGGAGGCGACCTCGTCGGGGCCGAAGAGGCGGAACGTCTCGGGGTTGGCGGCGATCACGTCGCGTACCCACTTGCCGAGCACGCCGGCGGCGCCGACGGTCGGTTCGCCGGGCTGTTCGACGTCGACCGCGTAGTCCCGGAAGTCCGGCAGGGTCAGCTCGCGCAGGACCGCCCCGCCGTTGGTGACCGGGTTCGCGCTCATCCGTAGGTCACCCCGTGGCGGGAGCGCGGCCAGCTCGGCGACGGGGGCACCGGTGGCGTCGAAGAGCTCCTCCGGCCGGTAGCTGCGCAGCCAGCGCTCCAGCTCGGCCAGGTGCTCCGAGTTGTCCCGCACCTCGGCGATCGGCACCTGGTGGGCCCGGAACGTCCCCTCCACCTGCTTGCCGTCGACCCTGGCCGGGCCGGTCCAGCCCTTCGGCGTCCGCAGGATGATCATTGGCCAGCGGGGGCGCTCGACCGGGCCGCCGGAGCGGGCCCGGCGCTGGATGTCGGCGATCTCGTCGACCGCCCGGTCCAGGGTGGCGGCGAGGAGTTGGTGCACCGTCGCCGGGTCGTCGCCGGCCACCACGTACGGCTGGTAGCCGAAGCCGCGCATCATGTTCAGCAGGTCGTCGGTGGGGATCCGGTCCAGCACCGACGGGTTGGCGATCTTGTAGCCGTTCAGGTGCAGGATCGGGAGCACCGCCCCGTCCCGGGCCGGGTTGAGGAAGACGTTCGACAGCCAGCTGCCGGCCAGCGGGCCGGTCTCCGCCTCGCCGTCGCCGATCACGCAGGCGACCAGCAGGTCCGGGTTGTCGAACGCGGCACCGTACGCGTGGCTCAGCGCGTACCCCAGCTCGCCGCCCTCGTGGATCGAACCCGGCACCTCCGGTGCGACGTGGCTCGGGATGCCCCCGGGGAAGGAGAACTGACGGAACAGCCGCTGCATGCCGGTCTCGTCGCGGCTGACCGAGTGGTAGAGCTCGCTGTACGTGCCCTCGAGCCAGGTGTTCGCCACCAGGGCGGGGCCGCCGTGGCCCGGGCCGGTGACGAAGATCGTCGGCAACTCCCGGTTGACGATCACCCGGTTGAGGTGCGCGTAGAGCAGGTTCAGGCCGGGGCTGGTGCCCCAGTGGCCGAGCAGCCGGGGCTTGACGTGCTCGGGCCGCAGCGGCTCCCGCAGCAGCGGGTTGTCCAGCAGGTAGATCTGCCCCACGGTCAGGTAGTTGGCCGCCCGCCAGTACGCGTCCAGCCGGCGCAGCTCGTCATCGGTCAGGGGGCTGTGCAGTTCTACAGCGGTGCTCATGCTGCGTAAGCCTCTCGCGGATCGGGGACGTTCGCATCCCGTGTCCCGGGCTCTCCCGGCCACGTCCAGCTTCGTCGCCGCCCGGGGATTGGATCAGGGCCGTTGGTCCCCAGGGGTAAGGGCGTCATGTCCCGTCCGGCACGGTGGAAACCAGTCCACGAACGACGATGACCGGGGCGGGCGAGTGATAGAGCAGCGACTGGCTGACCGCGCCGAGCATTCCACGCAGCGGTTCGTCCCCCCGGGCGGCGACGATCGCGAGCTGCGCGGAGCGGGACCGATCGACCAGGACGTTGCCGGGGTCGCCGACGACGGCGCGGCACTCAACCGACACCGACGGGTGCCGACGACCGCACCACGCCACCGCCTCGGCCAGTTCGGCGCGGGCGTCCTCGGCGTCGAAGTCGGCCGGGTCGTCGCCCGCACCCGGTCGTGCCGGCTCGGTGGCCCGGACGGCGAGCAGCCGGGTCGACCGGCGGGCGGCGCAGTCGAAGGCGAACTCCAGCGCTGTTCGGGAACTCGCCGAACCGTCGACGCCGACCAGCACCGGGCCCTGCGGCGGCGGTTCGGGGCGGACCACCAGCACCGGGCAGGCCGCTCGGGCGGCGAGCTGCACCGCTGGTGCGTCGGCGGTGATGGCGGCCCGGCGGTGGGCCATCCCGCCGTCTCCCACGGCGATCAGGAACGCCGACTCGGAGCGGCGGATCAACGCGGCCACCGGCGCGCCCTCCACGATCTCACCGTTTACCGGCAGCGCCGGCTCCACCTCGGCGGCGACCGCGGTGGCCCGTTCGAGCAGGTCCTCGGCCTCGGCGCGCGGGCCGGAGACCGACGGACGCCCCGGCGCCGCCGCCCAGTTGAACGCGTGCAGCAGGATGAGCGGACGGCCGCGCCTGGTGGCTTCTTCAGCAGCCAGCCGGACCACGACCAGGGCCGTGTCCGACGAGCCGACCGCGGCCACCACCGGCGCGTCGACGGGTGTGGTCATCCGGCCTCATCTCCCGGCGTCGTCACGCTCTTCTGACCGAGCGTAGTCGCCCCGGTGCGTCGGCGTGGCCGGATCAGCGGTGCGGGAACGTCGTCGGGACCTGGTTCCTCCCGGCCCGGGTAAAGCTCCGTCAGCGACTGGAGAGTCACCGACGCCTTCGAAGTCGCGGGTGCTACCGAAGAACGCCAGGAATTTTACTGCATAAGCGCGAAAGCCTTAGCGGAAGCATTTCCGCATAGGACGTGGTTGCCCTGCATCCTTATAACGAATCGATCACGTTGCCGCTGGCGGGTCGGTTGGAGCGAACCCTTTGGATGCCTGCTGCATAGATAGGGCGTCTACGAGACGTCCTGGGAGGCGGGGTTGAAGCAGGTGATCGATACGGAACGTCGAGTCGACGGCCCCCCGGCTGCGGCCGAGAGTACCGACGCCGAGATCATCACGGCGTCGCTGGCAGAGCCCGACCGGTTCGGTGTGCTGTACGAGCGGCACGCCGGGGTGTTGCACGGTTACGCGTATCGGCGGCTCGGGCGAGAGGCCGCGGAGGACGTCGTCGCCGAGACCTTCATGAAGGCGTTCCGCGCCAGGCGGACGTACGACCTGCGTCACAGTGATGCTCGGCCCTGGTTCTTCGCCATCGCGATCAGGGAGATCGCCCGTCATCACCGCGTCGAGCAGGCCAGGTACCGCGCTCTTCTGCGCTCCGCCCGCGACCGAGGCGCGGAGGACCTTGCCGATCGAGTCGCTGATGCCGCCTCGGCTCGAGCATGGCGAAGGCCGCTGGTCGAGGCGCTCGCGAGGCTCTCTCGGCGCGACCGGGACGTGCTGCTCCTGATCGCGTGGGCTGACCTGACCTACGAAGAGGTGGCCAGGGCGCTCGGGATACCGCTCGGCACGGTCCGATCGCGGTTGCATCGTGCCCGTCGGAATATCCGCAAATGCCTACCCGGCGACATTGCTCAGGAGTTGACGTGAAGGACCTGGACCTGATCAAGCAGTTGGGGGAAGACCTCGCCCCTGGCGAAGGTGAGCCACTCGTCGCTCTCCCCGCGGCCGCCTTCCGCGACTCGCCTCGCAGGCGAACCCGCAAGACGTGGCATGCCGCAGCGGTGACGCTCGCCGTGGTGGGTGCTGCTGCGGCGGTGGCGGGCTTGTGGCCAAGTTCGCATACGCCGTCCGGACAAGCGGCCACGCCCCGAGCCGCAACTGTCCTCGATAACGCAGCCGCCGTCGGCCGACAGTCCACCAGCACACCCCCGGAGGGAAGCGGATACATCTTCACGGAGACGGTCAGCAGCTACTCGGAGCAGGTCCAACAGCCTGATGGCTCCTTCAAGACCATGAGACGACCGCCGGTCGTGACACAGATCTGGCTCCCCGTGGACCCGACGAGGAGCGGTAAACAACGCCAGCGCCCGAAGGACGGCAGCGCCGAGTGGTGGCCGTGGATTGCGATGGCTTCGTGTCAGGAAGAGCAAAATCCAACCAAGCTGGGCGACGGTCTCTCGCATTGCACGAGAGGTGTTCTTCCGGCGGACTTCCCCGCCGATCCCTCCGCAGTGCTGGCCTGGCTCAAGGGAGATCGTCGGGCGGGTACGCCCAGCCCGAGTCCCTCAAGTGCCGGGCTGATCGGGGGCCAGGATTCCCTGGCTCTGGAGGCGGCAAGGACGCTTCTCGTGACTGGAACGTATCTACTGCCGGCCCAGCGCAGTGCGATCTTCAAGGCGCTGGCAATGCTCCCGGGAGTCGTCGCGGTGCCCAACGTTCAGGACGGTGCGGGTCGGCAGGGCATCGGGATCTCCGCCGGTGGCCATGAAGTGCTGGTCTTCGACTCCACCTCGTTTAGGTTTCTCGGCACCACCAACTCAGCCGTCATGAGGCAAGGCACGACTACCGCAGCCGGGAAGATCCCCTCCTGAGCCGGGCGTAGTGGTCGAGCCCGCACGCATCGCCGGCGTACACCCGGCCGCCGTCTGTGCATGTTGTTGCCTTGCGGGGGACGGGATCGTGCGCCAGGGCGTCAACTTTTGTTGACAGGCGGGCGCTGTCAATGTAAGTTGACGCCATGAGTCAGGCAACGGAACTCGCGGCGGCGGCCGGCAGCACCGATCCCCGGGTCGGCCTGCGCGCCGTGCGCGCCCTGCGCCGGCTCCTCGAACGGCTGGAGGTGGTCCAGGTGGACAACGCCCGACGACAGGGCTGGTCCTGGCAGGAGATCGCCGACGCCCTCGAGGTCAGCCGGCAGGCGGTCCACAAGAAGCACGCCGGGCGACCGGCGGTCCAGAGCACCTGGGAGGCGTGATGTTCGAACAGTTCACCGCACGGGCCCGCGAGGTGGTCGGCCGGGCCCGCGACGAGGCGCGGGCCGGCCAGGGCCAGATCGACACCGAGCACCTGCTGCTCGGGATCCTCGCCGACGCCGACAGCGTCGGGGCCCGGGTGCTGCGCGCCGCCGGCGTCCACGACGACGACCTGCGCGCCGCCGTCGCCCGGCACACCGCTGACGACGACGGGGCGGGGCTCGCCGAGGCCGACATCGCCGCGCTGCGCGAGATCGGCATCGACCTCTCCGCCGTCGTCGCCCGGATCGAGGAGTCCTTCGGCCCCGACGCGCTGCGCGCCGCCGCCCCGGGCCCCCGCCGCCGCTGGGGTCGCCGGCAACAGCCCGGCGGCCTGTTCTCGCCCCGGGCGAAGAAGGTGTTGGAGCTGGCGCTGCGCGAGGCGCTCGGGCTGCGGCACCGGCACATCGGCACCGAGCACCTCCTGCTCGGCCTGCTCCGCGAGGCCGGCGGAACGGCCGCCCTGGTCCTCACCGAGGCCGGGGTCGACCTGGCCGACCTGCGTCGCCGGGTGGAGTCCGCCCTGCGGACGGCGGCCTAGCAAAGGGGAGGAAGGCGTCCTGCCCGGCCTCCGGGTCGGCAAAAGCGACGTCTTCCTCCCCGCAAACCTGTTTTCGGTGCGCGCAACCTCACCGGTCACCGGGTCGCCGCCCGGTCGGAGTTGCTGCACACTGGCGCCGTGGAAGCTGAGCGCAACGCGCGATCGGCCGCTGTCGAAGGCGGGCTACGCTCCGCGGTGGTGGTCAACCCGGTGAAGGTCCCCGACCTCGACGAGCTGCGGAAGACCGTCGACGCCGCCCTCACCGCCGCCGGTTGGCCCGAGCCGCTGTGGTTCGAGACCACCCCCGAAGACCCGGGCCGAGGCCAGACCGAGGAGGCCGTCTCCGCCGGCGTCGACGTGGTCTTCGCCTGCGGCGGCGACGGCACCGTGATGTCCTGCGTCAGCGGCCTGGTCGGCACCGACGTGGCCCTGGCCGTGCTGCCCCAGGGCACCGGCAACCTGCTCGCCGCGAACCTCGGCCTCTCCACCGACCTGGCCGCCGGGCTGGAGGTGGCCGTCGAGCGTGGCCGCCGGCAGCTCGACGTCGGCGCGGTCGAGGACAACTACTTCGCCGTGATGGCCGGTATGGGCTTCGACGCCCAGATGCTCGACTCCACCTCGGAGACCACCAAGGCCCGCATCGGCTGGCCCGCGTACGTCGTGGGAGCCGCCCGGCACCTGCGGGACCGGCCGATGAAGGTCTCCATCCGCATCGACGGCGGGCCGCCGCTGCGCCGCCGGGCCCGCTCCGTGCTGATCGCCAACGTCGGCCGGCTCCAGGGCGGGGTCACCCTGCTCACCGACGCCGAACCGGACGACGGCTGGCTCGACGTCGCCGTGCTCACCCCGCGGACGCTGCGGCACTGGCTGGCCATGGGCTGGGCGCTGGTCCGGCGTCGAGGCAGCGTCCCCGGGATGGAGGTCTTCCGGGCCCGCAAGGTGGAGATCACCAGCAACCGGGCGCAGCCGCGCGAGCTCGACGGCGACCTCATCTCCCCCGGCCGGCGGCTCGTGGCGGAGATCCGCCCCCGCTCGCTCTGGCTCTGCGTGCCGCAGCCCGAGCAGACGCCGGACCTGGCCGTCGACGCGGACGCCGCCGGGAAGCGAGGCGAGGAACTGGTCGAGGAGGCCCGCCGTGAGTAGCACCAGGATCGTGCCCGAGACCCGGCTCATGGCCGACGAGGAGCTCTCGGCGGACGACGCCTGGCGCACCCTGCGCCGACAGGGCGGCTGGTGCCTGCTGCGGGACGCGTTCGTCCGGTTCCGCTACGGCGACGGGTTCAGCCACTCCCGGGCGTTCGCGTTGCAGCTCTGCCTCGCCGTGGTGCCGTTCCTGATCGCCCTCACCGGCCTGATCACCGACCTCGGCGCCAACGCGGGCGGCGAGGTGGTAGCCGACACCGTCCTCGCCCTGACCCCCGGGCAGAGCGAGGCGATGGTGGAGGACCTGCTGGTTGACAGCGAGCGCACCGAGGACGCCGGCGAGTTGGCGCTGACCCTCGGGTTGCTCACCGGCCTCTTCGCGCTCACCACGACGATGGCGCAGATCGAGCGCGGCGCGAACCGGATCTACGGCGTCGAGCGGGACCGCCCGGCGCTGTGGAAGTACCTGCGCGCCGTGCTGCTCGCGATCGTCGCCGGCGTCCCGGCGCTGACCGGCTTCCTGATCCTCGTCGGCGGCGGGGCGATGGGCGACTCGGTGCGGCGGCACTACGAGTGGGGCGAGTTCGTCTACCGGGTGTGGGACGTGGTCCGCTGGCCGCTGAGCCTCGGGCTGACCGTGCTCGCCGTGGCCCTGCTGTTCCGGCACGCCCCCCGGCGCAAGCAGCCCGGCCTGTCCTGGCTCTTCTTCGGCGCGGGCATCGCCACCGCGCTGTGGTGGCTCGCCAGCCTGCTGCTCGCCGCCTACGTGCAGGTCAGCGACGGTTTCGGACAGACGTACGGCGCGTTGACCGGGATGATGGCGCTGCTGCTCTGGGCCAACCTCACCGGCATGGCGCTCTTCGGCGGGTTGGCCTTCGCCGCCCAGTTGGAGGCGATGCGGATCGGCGTGCCGGAACCGGCCAAGCCGGACCTGTGGCAGCCCGAGGCCGAACGCGAGGAGCTCCACGACACCGGCGAGATGACCTCGCTCTGACCGGGGGGAGACATCCCCCGGTGTACGCGAACCGCGGATCGGGTACACCGCCTCGCCAGGACAGAAAAAGGAGGTGCGGGGTGACCGCGGTCAAAGAGGTGGTGCGGCGGCCACTCGGCCATTTCGCCGAGCGGAGCATCGCCGGGCTGGTGGCAGTCACCGGCGCCGGGGTCGCCTTCGGGCTGCTGCTGATGCTCGTACGTTTTCGATGGAGCCCGCTGCACCGGGCCGACCACGAGGCCGCCGAGTGGTTCAACGGGCTCGTCGCGCCGCACCACGCACTGGTCACCGTGCTCCAGGCGATCACCGACCTCGGTGGGCGGCCGGTGCTGATCTGGCTGGTCAGCGTCGCCGTGATCGGGCTGCTGATCCGGCGGCGGTCCCGGCTGGCCGTGTACCTGATCATCACCGGGGTGGGTGGCCTGATCCTCGACCCGTCGCTGAAGGCGCTGGTCGGCCGGCTCCGCCCGGTGGTGGACGTGCCGATCGCCAGCGCCCCCGGCAACAGCTTCCCCAGCGGCCACGCCCTCGGCTCGTTCGTCGCGTACGGGGCGCTGCTGCTGGTCTTCCTGCCGGCCATGGCGCCCCGCTGGCGCAAGCCCGCCATCGCCATCGCCGCCGTGTTGGTGGCGCTGATCGGGCTGACCCGGATCGCGCTGGGCGTGCACTTCGTCTCCGACGTGCTCGGCGGCTGGCTACTCGGCGCGGCCTGGCTCGGCGTCACCGCGTACGCCTTCCGGTTGTGGCGGCGCGAGCGTGGCCGGCCGGTGCCGCCGCTGACCGAGGGCCTGGAACCCGAGGCGGGGCACGACATCGCTCCCGCCCCGGCCGAGGAACACGTGCTGGAGCACCCGCGCTCCACCGTCGCCGAGCTGCTGGTCGGCTGGGTGCTGGTGTTCGGCGTGCTGTACGCCTTCGGCACGTTCGTCAGCTACCACGCCAAGGACACCTTCTTCGGCACCCTCGACACCGAGATCCCGCGCTGGTTCGCCGAGCGGCACACCGACGGGTGGACCGAGGTGAGCTGGTGGTGGAGCAAGTTCGGCGACACCCACGCGATCCTGATCGTCTCGCTGGTGTTCTGCCCGTTGGTGCTGGCGGTGTGGCGGCGCTGGCGGCCGGTGCTCTTCGTGGCGCTGGCGATGTTCGGCGAGCTGACCCTCTTCCTCGCCTCCGCCCGGGTCGTGGATCGGCCCCGCCCGCCGGTGGAGAACCTGGACGGGCAGATGCCCACCTCGTCGTTCCCGTCCGGGCACATCGCCGCCACCATCTGCGTCTGGCTCGCCATCGCGGTGATCGTGTTCCCCCGTACCGATCGCTGGTGGCGCTGGATCTTCGTGGCCCTGGCCGTGATCATGCCGGTCGGAGTGGCCACCTCCCGGATCTACCGGGGCATGCACCACCCCACCGACTTCATGGGCGCGATCCTGCTCAGCGCCCTGTGGATCGGGCTGCTCTACTGGGCGATCCGCCCCAACGCCGACCTGGCCGAGGGTAGCCAGCCGGCCATCGCCGCCGATCAGGTCGACGAGTTGGACGACGAGCTGGCCAAGGCCGGCCGGGCGGACTGACCGGCGCCCATGCTGCGGGTGATGACCTGGAACATCAGGACCGGCGGCCGGGACCGGACCGGTCCCGGCCGGCTGGGCCGGGTGGCCCGGGTCGTCGCCGCGCAGCGGCCGGACCTGCTGGCCGTGCAGGAGCTGCGTGGCTTCGACACCGGCGACGTGCTGGCCGGGTTCGCCGCCGAGGTGGGCATGCGGGCGTACCTGGCCCGATCCTGTCTCGGGCAGCCGGTGGCCGTGCTGGTCCGCCCGCCGCTGCGGGTCCTCGCGGCGGCACCGGTGCGCCGCCCGTTCCACCACGCCGCCGTACGGGTCACCGTGGCCACCGACGCCGGACCGTTCACCCTGCTGAGCGCCCACCTCGACCCGTACTGCGGGCTCCGGCGGCGGATCGAGGCCGGCTGGCTGGCCGCCGACGTCCGCCGGGCCCCCGGGGCGCTGACGCTGCTGGCCGGGGACCTGAACACCCTCGACCCGGAGACCGACCACACCGAACGGGTAGCTCGGTTGCCCCCCGCGTACCGCCGCCGTCACCTGCGCCTCGACGGCCGCACGGTGGAGACCCGGGCGGTGGCCCGGCTCGCCGCCGCCGGCCTGGTCGACCTGCACGGCGCGCTCGCCCCCGGCGACGCCGGGCTGACCGCGCCCACCCGGCACGGCGGCGGGACGGAGTTCTCAGGGATGCGGCTGGACTACCTCTTCGGCACCGCGGCCCTGGCCCGACTGGCGCGGGCCTGCGCGGTGCTGCGCGGCGGCGAGACCGAGTACGCCTCCGACCACTACCCGCTGCTCGCCGACCTCGACCTCAGCCCAGCCTGACCACCCCACCCCACCCCGCTGCCCCGCCCCTGCCTGATCTTGCACTTCGGGCCCCGCCCCCACCCCCGGATTTCGTCGATCTTGCACTACGGGCCCCGACGAAAGGGGTAAAAGCCTCATCGCGGGGGCCGGGAGTGCAAGATCGCGGGTGTGGGGTGTGGGGTGTGGGGTGTGGGGTGTGGGGTGTGGGGTGTGGGGTGTGGGGTGTGGGGTGTGGGGTGTGGGGTGTGGGGTGTGGGGTGTGGGGTGTGGGGTGTGGGTACGCCGTGACCGCGACGAGCTGCCCACTCGCTGGGCGGCCCGGCGGCGGGTCGCTGGGCGGCCGGGGCGAGCCGCAGTTGCGCCCGGGTGAACCCCACCGGCGCGACCTCGACGGAAGTACCCGTCGGGCGGGCCGGTGCCGTCACAGCGCGCGGAGCCGGGGGAGCAACTCCTCCCGGGCCCAGTCGAGGAACCTCGGCTGGGTGTCGCCGCCGACCTGGACGAGCGCCACATGGGTGAAGCCGGCGTCGACGAACTTCTTGAACGACTCGACGTGCTCCTCGACGTTCGGGCCGCAGGAGATGCCCTCGGCGACGTCCTCCTCGCGGACGAACTGGGTGGCGGCGGCGAACGAGTCCGGCCCGGGCAGGTCGGCGTTGACCTTCCAGCCCATCCCGAACCAGCGGAACTGGTCGTGCACGATCTTGCGGCACTCCGCCTCGTCCGGGCCATAGCAGATCGCCACCTGGCCGAACCGGGGGCGGCCGGCGCCGCCTGCCTCGTCGTACAACTGGATGAGGTGTGGGTCCGGCTCGGTGGCGACAAGGCCGTCGGCGTGGTCGGCGGCCAGCATCGCCGACTGCCGCCCGGATGCGGCCACCGCCATCGGCACCGGCTGGGCCGGCCGGTCCCAGACGTACGCGTCGGGCACGTCGTAGTGGTTGCCGGAGAAGGTCAGGGTCTCGCCGTTGAGCAGCGGCCGGATGATCTGCAACGCCTCCTCGAACATCTCGTGCCGCTGCTGCACGTGCGGCCAACCGCCGACGACGTGCTCGTTGAGGTTTTCCCCGGCGCCCAGGCCGAGGGTGAACCGGCCGTCGGAGAGCACCCCGATCGTGCTGGCCTTCTGCGCCACGACGGCGGGGTGGTACCGGCGGATGGGGCAGGTCACGAAGGACATCAGCTCGGCCCGGCTGGTGGCGTGGGCGACCGCGCCGAGCACCGACCAGGCGTACGGGGCGTGGCCCTGCGAGTCCAGCCAGGGGTAGTAGTGGTCGGAGATCACCAGTTGGTCGAAGCCGGCCGCCTCGGCGCGCACCGCGTAGTCGACCAGCTCCTTGGGGCCGGACTGCTCGCACATCAGGGTGTAACCGACCTTGACCATCGTGGTGTCTCCTTCGCTCTGCCGATCGTCATCGGTTACCCCGCCCGTGGGCGGTCAACCCCCGGGTCCGGCCGCGCCGGCCCGCTTGACCGGTTCGCGACCGGCGGTCCTCGCCGTCGACCGGCGCAGACCGGCCCGCAGTCGGCGACCTCGTGAGGGAGCCGGCCCGGCCGTACCTTAATCGGTTAAGAGCCGAACCTCGCCTCCGCCGGTACGCGGTGCACACTAACCGTGGCGGGTCGCGAGGGTGCAGAGGTCGCCACGGGGCGCCCCGGTCCGGGCGGCCGGCTACTGAACCGGTTGCGCTGACTGGGGGGATCGGCCTACGCTGATCCCTGCGCCGTCGGGAGCCGGACGGCGGCTGACGGGCCAGCCGCCTTCCCTGCGTCACCACCACCGCACCCCCACCTGGGCACGGGGGTGACCCTCCCTGAGGAAGGCCATGAGAAAACGTCTCTCCGTCGCGGGCGTCGCCCTGCTGACGGTTCTCGCCGCCGTGTTCGCCTTCGGGCAGCCGGCGCACGCCGCCGCCGGCTTCTCCGTCGTCAACGGCAAGCTGTACGACGCCAACGGCACCGAGTTCGTCATGCGCGGCGTCAACCACGCCCACACCTGGTACGCGCAGCAGACCAGCTCCTTCGCCAACGTCAAGGCACTCGGCGCGAACACTGTGCGGGTGGTGCTCGCCACCGGCGACCGCTGGGCCAAGAACGACACCGCCGACGTCGCCAACGTCATCTCGCTCTGCAAGGCCAACAAGCTGATCTGCGTGCTGGAGGTGCACGACACCACCGGCTACGGCGAGCAGAGCGGCGCGATCACCCTCGACCGGGCGGTCGACTACTGGCTCAGCATCTCCAGCGCCCTCGCCGGCCAGGAGAAGTACGTCATCGTCAACATCGGTAACGAGCCGTACGGCAACCAGGGTTACGGCACCTGGGCCACCGACTCGGCCAACGCGATCAAGCGGCTGCGCACCGCCGGCCTGACGCACACCATCATGGTCGACGCCCCGAACTGGGGTCAGGACTGGTCGTTCACCATGCGCGACAACGCCGCGTCGGTCTTCGCGGCCGACCCGATGAAGAACACCGTCTTCTCCATCCACATGTACGGCGTCTTCGACACCGCCGCGGAGATCACCGACTACCTGGGCCGGTTCCGCACCGCGAAGCTGCCGATCGTGGTCGGCGAGTTCGGCTTCGACCACTCCGACGGCAACCCCGACGAGGACACCATCCTGTCGTACAGCCAGGCCAACGGGATCGGCTACCTGGGCTGGTCGTGGAGCGGCAACGGCGGCGGCGTCGAATACCTCGACATGGCCACCAACTTCAACCCGGCCGCCCTGACCACCTGGGGCCAGCGGATCTTCAACGGCGCCAACGGCATCAGGGCGACGTCGAGGGAGGCGTCGGTGTACGGCGGCGGCCCCAACCCGACCACCCCGCCACCCACCACCCCGCCACCCACCACGCCCCCACCCACCACGCCCCCGCCCACGACCCCGCCACCCACCACACCCCCGCCGACCGGCGGCTGCACGGCGACGTACACGATCGTCAACCAGTGGGCCGGCGGCTTCCAGGGTGAGGTCAGGGTGACCGCCGGCTCCGCCGCCATCAACGGCTGGACGACGAGGTGGACCTACGCCAACGGCCAGACCGTCAGCCAGTCCTGGAACGCCACGGTGACCAGCAGCGGGTCGACCGTGACCGCCCGCAACGTGGATTACAACGGCCGACTCGCCGCCAGGGCCAGCACCACCTTCGGCTTCCTCGCCAGCGCCACCGGCACCAACGCCGTTCCCGCCGTCACCTGCACGGCAAGCTGACCGACCGCACCACCGGTGGCCGGGTCCACCCGGACCCGGCCACCTTCCTCTCGGGTACGTGGACCCGGCCGCCTCTGTTTCCGTTACGCCGGACGCCGGACGCCGGACGCCGGACGCCGGACGCCGGACGCCGGACGCCGGACGCCGGACGCCGGACGCCGGCGCGGACCTGCGGGTGACACCGGCACGACCACCTTTGCTTTGCTGCCCCCTGTGCAACGTTCGCAGAGCGTTGCGCCTCCGGCCGTCTGATCGTGCTGGCTCGGGACGTGCAGCGACCACGCGATGCACGGGCTGTGCGGTGCAGCGGCTGTGCGGTGCTGGTGTTGCGTTGGCGGCAGCAGAGCAAAGGGGCGAGTTTGGTGACCCACCTGGCATCCCGGCCTGCCTCCGCCGTCGAAGCTCGCAAGGCGGACTCCGGATACGGGCCCGCTAGGCCGCGAGGGTTCGTCGCCCGTCTTGAGCGTGGAGTGCAGTGGCCGCGGGCTCGATGACTGCGGGCAGTCCGTCGGAGCGGTCGACACCTCGCCGTCAGCCGACCGCGTCAACCTCCAGCAGCAGGGTCTGCTCGGGGTGCAGGGCGGGGACCTGGAGGCCGACCGACTCCAGCACCGCACCGGGGAGGGTGACCCCGTCGGGCAGCCAGCCGGGCTCGGCGAGCTGCAACACGGCCGGCTCCGGCACGCCGGCCACCGGCCGCACCGTGTACCGGCGGGCCCGGTCCAGCCCCGGCAGCCGTACCGAGCCCGGAATCTGGGCGACCGAGGTGGCCAGCCGCGCCACGGCGTACACCGCCCGGGAACCGTCGGCGGCGGCGACGCCGTGGGCCCAGACGGCCGGGTCCGGGTGGTCGACCCGGACCACCCGCCCGGAGTGCAGCAGCGGGCGCAGCCGCTTGTGCAGCGCCACCCAGGCGGCCAGTTCGGCCCGCTCCAGGTAGCCGACCGCGCCGATGTCCCACTCGATACCGAAGTGGCCGAAGAGCGCGGTGGCGGCCCGGAACCCCAGTTCGTGTACCCGGCCTGTGGTGTGCGATCGCTCCGGCCCGACGTGGCTGCCGACCAGCTCCGGCGGGAGCAGCAGCCCGGTCCAGCGCTGGATGGCCAGCCGCTCCAGGGCGTCGTTGCAGTCGCTGGCCCAGACCCGGTCGGTGCGGCGCAGGATCTCCAGGTCCACCCGCGCGCCGCCGGACGAGCAGCTTTCGATCTCCACCCCCGGGTGGCGGCGGCGCAGCTCGTCGAGGAGCCGGTAGACGGCGAGGGTCTGCGCGTGCACCCCCGGCCGGCCGGCGTGGCCGGCCTCGGTGAGGTCCCGATTGTGGTCCCACTTCAGGTACGCGATGCCGTCGTGCCCGGTGAGCAGCGCGTCGAGCAGCCCGAGCAGGTGGTCGTACGCTTCGGTGCGGGCCAGGTCGAGGACCTGCTGGTGCCGCCACGGCGGTGGCAGCCGGCCGGGCGCGGCCAGCACCCAGTCCGGGTGGGCGCGGAACAGGTCGGAGTCCGGGTTGACCATCTCCGGCTCGACCCAGAGGCCGAACTGCATGCCGTGGCCGCGCACGTGGTCGATCAGTGGTTGCAGCCCGTTCGGCCAAACGGTCTCGTCGACGTGCCAGTCGCCGAGCCCGGCCCAGTCGTGCCTGCGGCCCCGGAACCACCCGTCGTCGAGCACGAACCGTTCCACCCCGACCGGCGCCGCGTGGTCGGCGAGGGCCCGCAACCGGTCCAGGTCGTGGTCGAAGTAGACCGCCTCCCACACGTTGAGGGTCACCGGGCGCGGGGAGCGGGGATGCCCCGGCCGGGCCCGCAGGTGGGCGTGCAACGCGTCGCTGAGCCCGTCCAGCCCGGTGCCGGACCAGGCCGCGTAGAGCAGGGGAGTGGTGTACGACGCGCCGGGGGCGAGTCTCACCTCGCCCGGGGCGAGCAGTTCACCACCGCCGAGCGTCGACTCGCCCGCGGGCCGCCGCTCGGCGACGGTGACGTGGTCGCCGCTCCACGCGGTGTGCACCGCCCACACCTCGCCGTGGCGGAACCCGAACCCGGCCGTCCCGGCGGCCAGCAGCAGCGTCGCGTCGTGCCCGGTCCGGCCGTGCCGGCCCTCCCGGACCCACGCGCCCATCGGCCACGGGTGCCGCTGCGGGCTGCGTTCCCGGCACCACCGGCCGGTCAGGTCGAGCAGTTCGACCGCGACCGCCGGGACCGGTAGCACCGGGGTCAGCTCCCGCAGCTCGTATGGGGAGTCGCCGTCGTTGCGCAGCGCGTGCCGCAGCAGCACCAGCCCGGTCGGGTCCAGCTCGACCTCGACGGTCAGCGCCAGCGCGGCGGCCGGGTCCGTCGCCGCCACGGTGACCCGGGCGGAGCCGGTCGGGTCGTCGTCGGTCACGTCGAGGGCGTCGAGCCGGAACGCCGTGGAGAAGGCACCGCCGTCGCGGTGGCCGGCCAGCCCCGGCCGGCCGCTCCAGCCGGCGCTGGCCTCGGGCAGCAGGGACAGCACGGTCGGCTCGTCGAAGCTGCTCGGCACCACCGGTGCGGCGACCGCGTCGACCAGCGCGGAGAGGTCATCGGCGGCGAGCGGGCCGAGCTCGGCGCCCCAGTGCGCGACCCGGGGCAGCCCGGGGCCGCGCGCGTCGAGCACCAGGCTGGTTCGCGCCCGGCGCAGGTGGACGATCGTCATCCCTTGGAGGCTCCCAGCGTGAGGCCCCGGACGAACTGCTTCTGCAACAGGAAGAAGATCACCAGGGTGGGGATCGCGACCAGCACCGAACCGGCCGAGACCAGGTTGTTGTCGGTGAAGAACTCGCCGCGCAGGTTGTTCAGCGAGCTGGTGACTGGGAACTTGTCGCCGGTGCGCATCAGCACGGTGGCCCAGAAGAACTCGTTGTAGATCCAGGTCACCTCCAGGGTGGCCAGCGCCGCCAGCGCTGGACGGCACAGCGGCAGGGTGACCTGCCAGTACTGCCGCCACAGGCTGGCTCCGTCCATCATCGCCGCCTCGTAGAGCTCGTACGGCAGGGCCTTCATGTAGTTGCTCAGCACGAAGACGCAGAACCCGCACTGGAAGGCGACATTGATCAGGATCAGCCCCCAGTAGCTGTCGTAGAGCAGTTCCGAGTCGCTCATGAACGCCGGCAGCGGCACCTCGGTGAAGAGCCGGAACAGTGGGATCAGCAGGGCCTGCTGGGGCAGCAGGTTCGCCGCGGTGAACAGGCCGAGCAGGACGAGATTGATCTTCCAGCTGAACCGGGCGATCACGAATGCCACGCAGGAGGCCAGGAAGAGCACCAGCACCACGGCCGGGACGGTGATGTAGGCCGAGTTCAGGAAGTGCTTGCCGAACTCGGCGGTGCGCCAGGCGGTGACGTAGTTGTCAAGGGTCCAGCCGCCGAGGGACACGTAGCCGTTGACGGCGGTGTACTCGTAGGAGCGCAGCGAGGTCAGCACCGCCCAGAGGATCGGGAAGAGCCAGCCGAGGGCCACCGCGCCCAGGAAAAGGTGCAGGACCACCCGGCGGGGCCGGGCCGGGCGGCGTCCGGCGGCCCCGGGTTCGCGGGTCAGGGTCGGGGTCGCCGCGGTCATCTCCGGTCCTCCCGCATGACGGTCGCCAGGTAGACGGTGATGAAGACCAGGGAGACCAGCAGCATCAGCGTCGCCAGCGCCGAGCCGAAACCGATCCGGCTCGCCTCACCGACCACGTTCTGGGTCACCAGCGCCGAGATCAACTCCAGTCCGTTGCGGCCCTTGTTGACCACCCAGACCAGGTCGAACGCGCGCAGCGACTCGATCACCGTCACCACCAGCACGACGATGTTGATGGGCCGCATGACGGGGAAGACCACCTTGAAGAACGTGGTGGTCTCGGAGGCCCCGTCGACAGCGGCGGCCTCCCGCAGCGACGGGTCGACCCCCTTCAGCCCGGCCAGGTAGAGCAGCATGACGTAGCCGACGTGCCGCCAGCCAGCGGCCACCAGGACCGCCCAGATGTTGACGTCCGGGTCGCCGTACCAGTCGGTTTCCGTGCCCAGCACCGCGTTGAGCAGGCCCTGGTCGCGGGAGTAGATGAGTTGCCAGATGAAGCCGATCAGCGCCATGGAGATCACCACCGGCAGGTAGAGCGCCGTCTGGTAGAACCGGCTGCCCCGGATCTCCTTGTCCAGCAGGACCGCCAGGTACATGCCGAACGGGGTGGCGACCACGAAGAGCGCGGCCAGCCAGAGCAGGTTGTTCTGCACCGCCGGCACGAACGGCGGATAGTTGTTGATCACGTCGGAGTAGTTGCGGCCACCCACCCACTCGATCTCGTCGAGCGGACCGATGCCGTCCCAGTTCGTGCCGGAGAGCACCACGGTGGCCGTCGCCGGGAGCCAGACCAGGCCGACGACCAGCAGCAGCGGTACGAGCACCATCAGCGTGACGACCACGCGGTCGGTGCGGGACAGGAGCCGTAGCCGACGGCCACGACCATCCGTGGGGGTGGCCGTGGCCGGCGTCGGCGCGGCGCGATCCGCATGGATCGGGGGCAGGTCGGACACGGTGTCCTTCCCCTCTCGCCGTCGTCAGTCGGTGAAGATCGACTTTTTCTGGTTCTCGATGCTGCTGAGCAGCCCGCCGATGTCTTTCGGGTCCTTGATGAACTGCTGGAGCGCCGGGATGATCACGGTGGAGGCGAAGTCCGGCCGGGTGTCCCGGTCGAGGAACTGGGCGATCTCGGTGGCCGAACCGACCAGTTCGGCGGCCTTCTTCTGCAGGGCGGTGTAGCCGCTGGTCGTCGCGCCGGCGTTGGCGACCAGGGTGGCCGGATCGTTCTGGACGGTGACGTCGGCGGCCTCCTTCGAGCCGAGGTACTCCAGCAGCTTTCTGGCGTTCGCCTCGGACTTCGGCCGGCGGGCCATCATGTAGCCGTCGATCGGCGCGTCCAGGGCGGTGGCCCCGATCGCCGGGTCGATCTCGGGGAAGGTGAAGAAGTCGAGGTCGTCCTGCTCCTCGTTGCTGAACTGCTGGCCGACGAAGAGGCCGAGCAGGTACATGCCGGACTTCTTCTGCTGCAACGACTGGGCTGCCTCCTGCCAGGTCCGGCCGAGGCTGTCGGCCTGGTGCAGCGGCAGCAGGCCGGCCCAGGTGTCGAAGACCTTCTTCACCTTCTCGGAGGTCCACGCCTCCTTGCCGGCCATCAGGTCGATGTGGAACTGATAGCCGTTGATACGCAGGTTGAGGATGTCGAAGGTGCCCATCGCCGGCCAGCCGTCCTTGTCGGCGAAGGCGATCGGGGTGAGGCCGTCCTTCTTCATCTGCGCACCGAGGGCGGTCAGCTCGTCCAGGGTCTTCGGCGGCTGGTAGCCGCGCTGCTGCCAGACCGACTTGCGGTAGAAAACGGCCCACGGGTAGTACGTGGTCGGCACGAAGTACTGCTTGCCGTCGTCCCCGGTCGACGCCTTCTTGAACGCCTCGGAATAGCCGGCGAGCAGGTTCCAGATGTCGCTGAGGTCGCTCGCGAGGCCGCGCTGGGCGAAGAACCGCATCCGGTACCCGGCGAACCAGGTGAAGACGTCGTCCGGCTTGCCCTGGAGGTAGTTGTTGATGTTCTCCTGGAAGGTGTTGTGGTCGACCGTGTTGACGGCGATTCGAAGGCCGGACGAGATCTGGAATCCGTCCACGACCTTCGCGACGACCTCCTTGGGCTTCGGGTCGGACTGGTTGCTGCCCAGCGACACCGTCTTGACCTCGGATCCGCCGGAGTCCGAGCCGCAGCCGGCGAGCAGGCCGGTGCCGAGCAGCGCGGTGGTGCCGGCCGCGCCGGCCAGCAGCGAACGACGGTTGAGGCCGGCCACGGAGGGGGGTACGAGTCGGGCGAGGTATTCGGCTCGGGTGCGGGGACGGGACATGATGCCTCCTTTGATCACCCACCCGGATCCATCACGAATCCACATTGGCGAACACGAATTGCCAGTGGCGCCTCAAGCTACTCGTCCACCGGGCGCTGTCAAGGGGGCGCCGACGGCTTGACAACAGGCCAAGGATCATGACGTCGCTCGATGTTTGAAGGTGTTGACTCGGCAGTCGCGGCCGGGCACGCTCTGCATCCATGCGGCGATGGCAGGGCGAGAAGATGTGGTTCGGCGCCGACTACAACCCGGAGCAGTGGCCCGAGTCCACCTGGGCTGAGGACGTTGCGCTGATGCGTCGGGCCGGGGTCAACCTGGTGTCGGTGGGGATCTTCTCCTGGGCGCTGCTGGAGCCCGCCCCCGGCGCGTACGAGTTCGGCTGGTTGGACCGGGCGATCGACGTGCTGCACGACGGTGGGATCTCGGTCGACCTGGCGACGGCCACCGCCAGCCCACCGCCGTGGCTGGCCCACCGGCACCCGGAGACACTGCCCCGCCGCGCCGACGGCGCGATTCTCTGGCCGGGCGGCCGGCAGGCGTACTGCCCCAGCTCGCCGGTGTTCCGCGAGCGGTCACTGGCCCTGGTCGAGGCCCTCGCCATCCGGTACGCCGAGCACCCCGCGGTGGTGATGTGGCACGTCTCCAACGAGCTGGGCTGCCACAACGCGCACTGTTACTGCGACGTCAGCGCGCAGGCGTTCCGCCGCTGGCTGCGCGAGCGCTACGGCGACCTGGACGGGCTCAACGACGCCTGGGGCACCGCCTTCTGGAGCCAGCGGTACGGCGACTGGGCCGAGATCAACCCGCCGCGTACGGCCCCGACCTTCGCCAACCCCACCCAGCAGCTGGACTTCCTGCGCTTCTCCTCCGACGAGCAGCGCGCCCAGCTGCGCGCCGAGCGCGAGGTGCTGGGTCGGCTGGTCCGGCAGCCGGTCACCACGAACTTCATGATCGGCGCGGCCAAACACCTCGACTACCACTCCTGGGCGTCCGACGTGGACGTGGTCGCCAACGACCACTATCTGACGGCCGCCGACCCGCGTGCCCACGTCGGGCTGGCGCTGGCGGCCGACCACACCCGGGGCGTGGCTGGCGGCGGGCCGTGGCTACTGATGGAGCACTCCACCAGCGCCGTCAACTGGCAGCCGCGCAACGTCGCCAAGGCCCCCGGGCAGCTGCGCCGCAACAGCCTGGCGCACGTGGCGCGTGGCGCCGACGGGGTGCTCTTCTTCCAGTGGCGGGCCTCCCGCGCCGGGGCGGAGAAGTTCCACTCCGCGCTGGTTCCGCACGCCGGGGCCGAGACCACGGTGTTCCGCGAGGTGTGCCGGCTCGGCGCGGACCTCGGGGCCCTCGCCGAGCTGCGCGGCAGCCGGGTCGAGGCGCAGGTGGCGATCCTGTTCGACTACGAGGCGTGGTGGGGCGTCGAGCTGGACTCGCACCCCAGCGTCGACGTCACGTACGCCGATCGTCTCGGCGCGCTGCACGACGCGCTGTGGCGGGCCGGGATCACCGCCGACGTCGTGCACCCGTGCACCGACCTGTCCCGCTACCGGTTGGTGCTGGTGCCCACCCTGTACCTGGTGCGTGACGCGCACGCCGCGGCGCTGCGCCGGTTCATCGAGGCGGGCGGCACGGCCCTGGTCACCTACTTCAGCGGCATCGTCGACGAGCACGACCACATCCGTCTCGGCGGCTACCCGGGGGCGTTCCGGGAGCTGCTGGGCGTGCGCGTGGAGGAGTTCTTTCCGCTGCGGACGGGGGAGCGGGTCACGCTGGACGACGGTTCTGCCGCCGACGTGTGGACGGAGTGGCTGCACCCCGAGGGCGCGCAGGTGCTCGCCGCGTACGCCGACGGTCCGCTGCCGGGTGTGCCGGCGCTGACCCGGCACCCGGTCGGCGCGGGCGCGGCCTGGTACGTCGGCACCCGGCTGGACGCGACGGCCACCGACCGGCTGGTGGCCCGGCTGGTGGCCGAGTCGGGGGTGCGCCCGGCGGCACGGGTCCCCGCCGAGGTGGAGGCGGTCCGGCGGCGCGACGGCGACCGTAGCTGGCTTTTCGTCATCAACCACACCGACACCGACGCTCGCCTCGACGTCACCGGCGTGGAGTTGCTGACCGGCGCGCCCTGCGCCGGCGACCTGGTCGTGCCGGCCGGTGAGGTGGCCGTGGTCCGCGAGGCTCCGGCCGCTGGCACGCCCCTACGGTAATGGCGCGAAGGAGGTCATCCGGATGCTGGCCCAGCAGCGGCAGGCAGCGATCCTCGAGCTGATCCGGCAGCGCGGCGGCGTGCGGGTCAGCCAGTTGGTCAGCCGGTTCGCCGTCTCGGACATGACGATCCGGCGCGACCTGGAGGTGCTGGCCGAGCGGGGGCTCGTCGACAAGGTCCACGGTGGCGCGACCCTGGCCGGCTCCGGGCCCGGCGACGAGCCCGGCTTCGCCACTAAGTCGCTGCGGCAGCGGGCCGAGAAGCGGGCCATCGCCGAGCACGCCGCCGCCCTGGTCGAGCCCGGCATGGCCGTCGCGCTCTCCGCCGGCACCACGACCGCCGTGCTGGCCGCCCTGCTGACCGAGGTGCGGGGGCTGACCGTGGTGACCAACTCGATCCCGGTCGCCGAGGCCCTCCACCAGAACCCGCGCGCGGACCAGACGGTCGTGCTGACCGGCGGCATCCGTACCCCGTCGGACGCCCTGACCGGGCCGGTGGCCGAGGCGGCGATCAGCTCCCTCAACGTCGATGTGCTCTTCCTCGGTGTGCACGGCATGAGCCCGCGCACCGGTTTCACCACCCCGAATTTGCTGGAGGCGGGGACCGACCGGTGCCTGGTCGAGGCGTCCCGGCGCCTGGTGGTGCTGGCCGACCACACCAAGTGGGGAACGATCGGGACGGCCACGATCGCCCAGCTGTCCGAGGCCGACATGCTCGTCACCGACGCGGGGCTGCCTCCGGAGGCGCGCGGTCAGCTCCGCGAGCAGGTGGGCGAGCTGATCGTCGTGCGGACCGGCGTCGACCCGCGCCGAGCCCGCAACGGTTGATCCGGGCGATGCCGAGAGGGGCGGGCGCCCTTACCCGATCCGCGCGGCACCCGCCACAACGGCGCCGCGCGCCCCCTCGGCGGACGCCGACGTGCAGCTCGACGAGCAGGCCTGCGGGTAAGGGAGAGCACCTTATTAACTCCTGCGGTGAGAGAGGGGTACCCCTCTCTCACCCCGCCACGCCCGCCGGGTCGCACGGTCCGTCGTGGTGGGCGCGGCGGGTGCAGCGCCGGCGGGCGGGCATGATCCGGTCGCAGAACACCCAGTGTCGTACGTGCTGGGCGTCCTCGGCGGAGACGGTGGTGCCGGCCGCCTCGACCTGCGGCAACGACGCCAGCGAACGCTTCATCTAGCTTGCCGAGGATGCCTGGCGCACCGACCGGTGGGACGATGACTACGACGAGCTGGTGGACACGTCCTTCATCGATTTTCCATGGCTAGAGACCAGAGCGGAGCAGATCTGTTCGTGGGATGCGACCCTGATGCCAGGGCTCATGCAGACGCGGGCCTACGCGAAGGCGGTGATCCGCAACGCCGAGGGCGCGGAAGTGACCGACTTCTCCGTCGGTAAGTGGTTGAAGTTGCGACTGGACCGGCAACTCGTTCTCGATCGCGATCCGCCTCTGCGCATCGCGACGGTCATCGACGAGAGCGTGCTATGACGCCCCGTGGGTGACTCCGCGCTGATGTGTGGGCAGCTCCAACACGTGGGCGAGCTGCTCCTGAAGCCGAGCATTGATGTCCGGGTGCTCCCGTCAAGGCTTGGCCTGCACGCCGGCTTGGACGGCTCCTTTGTCGTCTTCAGAATGCCCAAGCCATACCCGGAGGTTGCCTACGCGGAGATGTTGGGTGGACGCCGGTTCATGGAATCACCCAAGTCAAAGCGCTAGTCGCTTGCGTACGATCGGCTCCGTGAGGCCGCACTCGACTCGCGCGAGTCGGCGAAGCTGATCGCGGAGATTGCGGAGGGTCTGGCATGAGTCAAGAGTTGCCAGCGGTGGCCTGCGGCGCGGTCGGCGTCGGCGACCGCGCCGGCCAGCAGCGTGAGCAGTTCGGCGGCCGGGGCGTAGAGCCGGTACCCCGACTCGGGATCGACGGCGGCCGGTCGCAGCAATCCCAGCTCGTCGTAGAGCCGTAACGCCTTCGGTGTCAGGCGTACTGCTCTGGCGAACGCCCCGATGGTCAGCAGCCCCACGTTGACATCCTCCTCGTGCCGGTCGCGGCGACCGGCACGGACCAGGCTGGAGCTTCCCCGAAGGTCAAGGTCAAGCCTGCGACGCGCCGAGGCTGCTCACAGGCATCTCACAGCGCTGACGAATAAGGTCGGGCGGTGAGCGGCAGCGCTCCAGGGTGGAGCGCGCACATCCGTCTACTGGAGTGTTGATGGTCTTCAAGAAGATGTTGAGCGCGTTCGGCGTGGGGGGTCCCAAAGTGGACACCGTCCTGGCGAACCCGAACACCCGGCCGGGCCTGACCCTCGAGGGTCAGGTCAACCTGGTCGGCGGGGACTCGTCGGCCGCGATCGAGCAGATCGCCGTCGGCCTGGTCACCCGGGTGGAGATCGAGGGCGGCGACAGCGAGTACGCCGGCATCATGGAGTTCCACCGGATGCCGGTCGCCGGGGCCTTCGAGCTTGCCCCGAAGCAGCAGCTGTCGATCCCGTTTCAGCTTCAGGTGCCGTGGGAGACCCCGATCACCGACGTGTACGGCCAGCGCCTGCGCGGCATGACGATGGGGCTGCGCACCGAGGTGGCGGTGGCCCGGGCGGTCGACAAGAGCGACCTCGACCAGGTGGCGGTGCACCCCCTGCCGGTGCACGAACGCATCCTGGATGCCTTTGCCCAGCTCGGCTTCCGGTTCAAGGGCGCCGACCTGGAGCACGGCCACATCCGGGGTACGCAGCAGACGCTGCCGTTCTACCAGGAGGTCGAGTTCTTCGCCGCGCCGCAGTACGCGCAGAGCATCAACGAGGTCGAGCTGACCTTCGTGACCAGCCAGCGCGGCATCGACGTGATCCTGGAGTGCGACAAGCGGGGTGGGTTCCTCAGCGCCGGCCATGACGTCTTCGGCCGGTACACGGTGGCCCACACCGACGCGGAGCGCACCGACTGGGCCCAGGTGGTCGACGGCTGGCTGCAGGAGTTGACCTCGAAGTACGGCGGCCACCGTGCCCAGGGCTTCGGCGTGCCGGTCCAGGGCTACGGCGCCCCGCACGGCTACCCGATGTCGCCCGGCCACGGCCATGGGCACAGCCGGGGTGTCGGGATGGGTGGCGTCGTCGCCGGTGCGGCGCTCGGCGCGGTCGGCGGGATGGTCGCCGGCGAAATGATCGAGGACGCCATCGAGGGTGACTTCTCCGAGGACTGGGGCTTCGGCGGTGACGAGGAGTAGTCCTCCACGTCCGACGGTGGCCCTCCGGGAGATCCCGGAGGGCCACCGTACTGCTTGGAGCTGATCGGTTGGCGTTAGTGCCGGGCCGCCTTGCGCTCGGAGCCGCTGCGGAAGCTGCTGCCGGCCTTGGCCAGCCCGCGGCTACCGAGGTACCCGATGGTCAGCAGCGTGATGTATAGCCAGGCCTGACCCGGATTGTTGATATTCAGGCCGTTGGTGGCCGAACCCCGCCAGAAGGCGGCGATCACCACGACGGCCACGGCAGCGGCCCAGACCCAGAACTCGGTGGTCAGGAACGACTGCTTCGTCTCCGAGCCGGGTGCCATCGCCGGCTCCCGGTGCCCGTCGTGCATCATCGGCATCGGCCGGGTGGGTGCCTCCTGCATCGCGCGGTTCGGCATGTCGTTCATCGCGCGGTTCGGCGCTTCCTGGGTACGGTTCATCGGCCTGGTGGATGCAGCCTGCGTGCTCATCTTGTCCTCCTCAGGATGCGATGAGTCCTGCCTGCGTCCCCTCGCCCCGCTACCGCGTCTCGGCCACGGCACGGTTCACGTTCCTGGCGGGGACACCCCCCGACTACCCGGGGGCCCGGCGAGGTAACACCCGCCGGTCCGCGGATAGCGGTGCCCGCCGCAGCCGTCCGCCGTACCGGATCGCCTTCCTCACGGACCGCGACGTTCATTCCCGACGTCCGGATCGGCGCTGGTTTGTTCGGTGCGTGCCCGGGCACGCACCGCAGATCCGACAGTTCTGCTCCGACAGTTCTGCGAGGTGATGGACGTGCGTGAGGACGACACGATGCGGGAGTCTGCCCGCAAGGCCGAGGAACGGATCGCCGGCGGCGTCTACGGCGAGGGGGCCCTCGACGAGGTCACCGTGCCGCAGACCGACGAGACGCGAGTCCTTCAAGAGGAGGACCCGGACGACGTGGCGCAGGCCCGGATCGACCCGGAGGTGTTACGTGACGGCGGCCCGACCCGGGGCCAGGGCGCGGTCACCACGACCGGCGGCACCGCCGGCCCGGCGAGCGTCCGCCGGTTGGCCCGGCAGCCGGAACAGCACCGAGGCAAGGTCGCCCCGACCACCACCGGCGACGCCACCACCGGCGGCCTGAGCACCCCCGCAGGCGCCCCAACCAGTGACCAGTCAAGCAGCGCCAGCCAGGTCGGCAACTTCACCAACGAGTGAGAGGGCCGCACTTTCACGGAATCAGTGGCTTCGCGGCGCCGAATAGCCACTGATTCCGTGAAAGTGCGCGATGTCCCGGGTGGGGTGGGTGGGGTGGTTAGGGGGTGGGGTGGAGGATGCCCAGGCGTTGGGTGGCGCGGGTCAGGGCGACGTATAGGTCGCTGTGGCCGCGCGGGGACTCGGCGACGATCCGTTCCGGATCGGCGATCAGGACCGAGTCGAACTCCAGCCCCTTGGCCTGCGCCACGGTCAGCACCACCACCCGGCTCTCCAACTCCGGCTGCTCGCCGACGGCCGCCTCGGGCAGCGTCGCGACCATGGCGGCGCCCAGCTCGTCGACCCGGCCGGTGGGGACGATGATGCCGAGCCGCCCGTCGTCCAGGACGGCCGCCTCGGCGACCGCAGCGGCGGTCAGCTCCGCGGCCAGCCGGTCCTCGTCGACCCGACGGTCCCACGGCGGCACTCCACTTTCCCGCACCGAGCGCGGTGGGCGCAGGTGCGGGTCGATCTTCGTCAGCACCTCGGCGGCCACCGCCATGATCTCGGCGGGCGTGCGGTAGCTGACGGTCAGTTCCTCCAGCCGCCACCGCTGTGCCACGTACGGCTCCAGCGCGTCCGCCCAGGACGGGGTGCCGGCGAGCGCCCCGGTCTGCGCCACGTCCCCGACGATCGTCATCGACCGGCTCGGGCAGCGGCGCATCAGCAGCCGCCAGGCCATCGGCGACAGCTCCTGCGCCTCGTCGACGATGACGTGCCCGAACGCCCAGGTCCGGTCGACGGCGGCGCGTTGGGCGGCGGTCAACCCGTCGTGCTCCTCCTGGCGTTCCAGCAGCCGGTCGGCGTCGAGCAGGTCGCTGACGCTGAGGATCTCCTTCGCCTCCTCCTCCACGTCCTCCACGTCGATGGACTGGGAGCCCCGGGCGATCTCCAGCACGCCCTCGGCGTACTCGCGTTGGAGGGTCCGGATGCGCTGTTGGCGGGCCGCGGCGGCGCGGTCGTCCTCGCCGAGCAGCTCGGCGGCCTCGTCGAGCAGCGGCGCGTCGGCCGGCGTCCAGCCGCCCGGCTCGCGGTGCAGCAGGGCGCGTTCGGCGTCGGTCAGGTCGGGCGTGGCTGCGGCGATCCGGTCGGGGTCGGCGTACAGGTCGGCGAGCAGGCGCTGCGGGGTGAGCACCGGCCAGAGTCGGTCCAGCGCGGCCCGCACCTCGGGCTCCTCGCGCAGCTCACGGCGGATCTCCGCGACGTCGGCCTCGTCGAGCAGGTTCTCCCCGCCCAGCGGGTCCGATCCGATCCGGTCCGCCACCTGGTCGGCCAGGGCGTGCACGATCTCGACGTCGAAGATCGCGCGGGCCAGGTTGTGCGGCCGGCCGGTGCGGCGGGCGCGGTCCCGGGCCGCCCGAACGGTCTCCGGGTCCAGCCGCAGCTCCTCCCGCTCGACCTCGATCACCAGTGGTTCGTCGGGAACCCACTGCCGGTCCCGCACCGCTGCGGTCAGCACCTCCACCATCTCGGCGCGGCCCTTGAGCGCCGCGGCCTCCGCCGGCTCGGTCCGGCGGGCGCTGACCCCGGGAAAAAGGTCCCCGGGGGTACGCAGCAGCACGCCCGTCTCGGCCAGCGCCGGAAGCACCTGCGAGATGTAGCGCAGGAACGTCTCGTTCGGGCCAACCAGCAGCACGCCCCGGCTGGCGAGCACATTGCGGTGGGTGTAGAGCAGGTACGCCGCGCGGTGCAGGGCGACCGCGGTCTTGCCGGTGCCCGGGCCGCCCTGGACCACCATCACCCCGGGCAGGTCGGCGCGGATGATCCGGTCCTGCTCGACCTGGATGGTTTCGACGATGTCGCGCATCCGGCCGGTCCGACCGGCGGTGAGCGCGGCGAGCAGCGACGCCTCCCCGGTCAGCTCCTCGTGCGCGGTGGGGGAGGCGGTGGCCAGGTCGAGTACCTCGTCGTTGAGGGCGGTCACCTTCCGTTGCCGGGTCCGCAGGTGCCGCCGTCGGCGTACGCCCTGCGGGTTGGCGGCGGTGGCCAGGTAGAAGGCCCGGGCGGCGGGGGCCCGCCAGTCGATCAGCAGCGGGTCGTAGTCGCCGCTGGTGTCGAAGATGCCGATCCGGCCGATGTAGTGGCGCGCGTCGTCGTCGGTGTCGAGCCGACCGAAGCAGAGCCCGTTCTCCACGGCGGAGAACTGCTCGACCTGTTCGGCGTACATCCGCACCGCACTGTCCCGCTGGGACCGGGCCTGCTGGGTGCCGCCGGTGGCGCGCAATTCCTCGCCGAGCCGCTGGGCGGCCTGTTCCCGCATGCCGTCCAGCCGGCCGTAGAGCACGGAGACGTACTCCTGCTCGCGACCGATCTCGTCGTCGTGCCGCAGCTCGTCGGGACCGTCGGAGTGCCTTGACAAGCCGTCTCCCTAGTGATTAGAATTCCAAAAAGAACGGCAATTTTGCGCCGTTCTTTTTTTGTGCCTGAACTGCAAAAGATACCGCGCGGCGACCTCTCCCACCACACGGTTGGGCGGGACCACGCCGCCGAGGGATGGAGCCGCGCGATGTTGCTGGGTGCAGGTCAGCGGATCGTCTTCATCGGGGACAGCATCACCGACTGCGGCCGAGCCGACGTTGCCGCCCCCTACGGCGACGGGTACCTGAGCCTGGTCCGCGCCTTCGTCGATGCACGGTACCCGGAGCGGGAGCTGACCTGGGTCAACCGGGGGATCAGCGGGAACACCGTCCGGGATCTGGCGGCCCGCTGGGACGCCGACGCGATCGCCGAGCGCCCCGACTGGCTCTCCGTGATGATCGGCATCAACGACATCTGGCGCGCGTTCATCCCCGGCCGGGAGGCCGAGGCCGTGCCGATCGACGAGTACGAGCGCACCCTGCGCGGCCTGCTGCGCCGGGCCGTGGACGCCACCGGGTGCCGGCTGATCCTCGCCGATCCGTTCTTCATCGAGGCGGACGTCGACGAGCCGCAGCGCGTCGAGACCGACCGGTACGCCGCAGTGGTCGCCGCCCTCGCCAAGGACTTCGAGGCGGTGCACGTGAGCACCCAGGCCGCCTATGACCGGGTGTTGCGGCACAGCCCGTCGAGCCGCTGGGCCGACGACCAGATTCACCCGGGCCTGCCCGGTCACGCCGTCATCGCCGACGCCTTCCTGACCGCACTGACCGCCCCGGCCGCACTGACCGCCCCGGCCGCCCTGACCGCCCCGGCTGCCTGAGGCGCAGCCGCCTCGGCCACGCCAGCCGGCTTCACCGCGTGCCACCGGTTTCCAGCGCGCCACCGGTTTCCGCCGTGCCACCCGCCTCCATGGCACCACCTCTCCCGTCCGGTGCGTACCGGGGTCAGCGGCGGCGGGTGCAGACCTGACGGGTCCGGCCGACCGTGTCCGCCGCCCACACCACCGCGATGGTGAAGCAGTAGTCGTTGGTCGTGTCCAGCCCGTGGACCAGCCAGCTCGTGCTGCCGGCCGGCAGGGTCTCGAACGCGCGCGGCTCCTGCCCCGACGGGGCGCCGGCGAGCACCACCGGCCCGCTCGCGCCGGCCGGGTACGTCCAGTTCAGGGCGATGTTATCCCGGTTGTCTCGGAGGGTGAACCGGCCAGGCGGGGTGCCGGGCGAGGCGGCCGCCCGAGGGCTGGCCGGCGCGCTGCTGCCCGGGGCTCCCGGGGCGTCTGAAACCGGCGAAACGGTGGGCGAGGGCGACGGGGCCTGCCCCGGGCCGTCGACCCGGGAGACCCCGGCGACCACCGCCGCCGTGCCGAGCACCACCACGGTCACGCCGCCCACCACCACGAGTGGGGTAAGCCGGCGCGGCGGCGGCGCGGGCGGGCGCGGGACCAACACCGGGAGCAGCCGCGACCGGTCCTGACGGACCGCGGGCAGGCGCGTGGCCCGCACCCCGGCCGGCTCGGCCTCGACGCTGCCGGCCAGACCGACCGCGGTCGGGGGCAGTGCGCCCTCCGCCGGCTGTTCCGGCTCGCGTGGCCACCGGTCGTGCTCCTCCGGGTACGTGGGGGTGTCCCGGGCCTCGTCCCGCCCGGTCCACCGGTCGTGCTCCTCCGGGTACGTGGGGGTGTCCCGGGCCTCGTCCCGCCCGGTCCACCGGTCGTGCTCCTCCGGGTACGTGGGGGTGTCCCGGGCGTCGTCCCGCCCGGTCCACCGGTCGTGCTCCTCCGGGTACGCCGGGCTGTCCCGGGCCTCGTCCCGCCCGGTCCACCGGTCGCCGCCGAGGTGGGTGGGGGTGTTCGGCGCGGCGTGTTCCCGGATCCACGGGTCGTCGTCCATTCCCTCCGGGGGCCATCCGTCGTCAGCGGCGGGGAACGCCGTCGGGGTTCCCGGGGCGGCGGGGGAGGCCGCGTCCTCCGGGGGCATCCGGGGGGCGGGGACGGTGTGCGGGGACGGGTCGTCCAGCGGCCATGCGGGCGGGTACGTCGGCGACCCTTCGGCGGGGTCGTCCAGCGGCCACTCGGGCGGGTACGCCGGTGGCCCCTCGGCGGCCGGTGGGACGCGGGCTGCCGGGATCACGGGGACGTCCGGGGGCGCGGCCGGCGCGTTCCGTACGGCCCGAGGCGCCCCCGCGCAGACGTGGTCGGGGTTGGCAGCGGCCCGGGCGAGGGCCGCCACCTGCACGGCGAGGGGGTCGTCCACGGCGAGGTGCTGCAGGCACAGCTCCCGGGCCAGGGCAAGGTGGTCGTGCGCCTCGGCGAACTCCCCGCAGTCGCGTTGCATGGACCCGAGCCGGGCCAGCATCTTGATGCCGCTGGGGTGGCCGTCGCCGTACACCTCCCGGTGCAACTCCCAGGCGTCTTGCAACCGTTCCCGGGCCACCTCGCACTGGCCCCGGGCGTACTCCACGGTGGCCAGGTCGGCGTGGGCGGCGAGCACCCGCAGCGACTCCGGCCCGTCGGAGGCCGTCAGTTCGATGACGACGTCGGAGTAGAGCCGGGCGGCGCGGGCGTGACTGCCGACCCGGTGCAGCACCGCGGCCAGCGTCGCCGCCGACGAGACCGTCCGCGGGTCGGAGCGGCCGTGCAGCCGGGTCGTCGCCGCGTACGCGAAGGCGGCCCAGCCGCGTGCCGAGTGCGGCTCGCCCAGCGCGATCAGCACCCGGGCCTGGAGGCCGGCGGCGTCGGCCAGCTCGGGGGACGCCTGGTCGGGGCGGGGATCGGCGTCGCTCAGCGCCTCGGAGAGTAGCTGTTGCGCGCCGGCCAGGTCGCCGGCGGACACCAGGTGGTGCGCCTGGACGGTCAATTCACCGAAGGCGGAGGACACGCCCCATCGTGGCCGTCCGACGACAATATGTACAACCCCTCGACGATCGCGATTCGGTCATCATCCGGTCAGGTGGTCGGCGAGCGTTTCGCTGATCCGACGGAGCTGGTCCACCTGGGCGGGGCTGAGCGCGTCGAAGAGGTGCCGGCGTACCCCCTCGACATGGCCGGGAGCGGCTGCGGCGAGCGCGGCGAACCCGGCGTCGGTCAGCGCGGCGACCTGCCCGCGCCGGTCGGTCGGGCATTCCTCCCGCCGGAGCCAGCCGGACGCCTCCAGCCGCGCCGCCGCGTGCGAGAGGCGACTGCGCGAGGAGCCGGTCGCGTCGGCCAGGTCGCTCATCCGCAGCCGCCGGTCGGGCGCCTCGGAGAGCCGCACCAGGATCTCGTAGTACGCGTGCGGCATACCGGCGTCGCGTTGCAACTCGCGGTCGAGCATCTCCATCAGCGCTCGGGAGGCGGTGAGGTACGCCCGCCACGTGCGCTGTTCGTCGGGGTCCAGCCAACTGGTCATGACCACCAGCATAGTCGGGTGGTTGAACGTTCAACCAAATCGCGTTACGGTGGACGGCATGGGAATCCACCGCCTCAACCACGCCGTCCTCTACGTGAGCGACCTGGCCCGCAGCGTCGCCTTCTACCGCGACGTGCTGGGTTTTCGTCCCGTCCCGATGACCCCCGACGGGTTCCGGGGCGCCACCTTCCTCCAGGCAGCCGGCTCCACCAACGACCACGACCTCGGGCTGTTCGAGATCGGCCGGGGCGCCGGGCACTCCACCGCAGGCCGGTCCACCGTCGGCCTCTACCACCTGGCCTGGGAGGTCGACACCCTCGACGAGCTTGCCGCCACCGCCGAGCGGTTGGCCGCCGCCGGTGCGCTGGTGGGCACCTCCGACCACGGCACGACCAAGAGCCTCTACGGCCAGGACCCGGACGGGCTGGAGTTCGAGATCGTCTGGCTGGTCCCGGCCGACCGGCTCGACGACGCCACGCTGGCCGCCCGCAAGCGGATCGGCCGCCTCGACCTGGACCGCGAGCGGCAGCGCTACGGCGGTCAGACGCGCGGTGGGGTGGGGATCTCCGTCCCCAGCTGACCGGGTGTCCGGGTGGGGCTGCCTGTCCGTGCCGGGTGGGCGGTGCGGTAGAACGACAGGATGCCGATCGACTCCGTCCTCCGCGAGCTGCTCGTCCGACAGCTCGACGCCTGGTTGCCCGCGGCGCTGCACCGCGCCCGGCGGGCCACCTTCGCCCTGGCGTACGCCGGGTCCGACGCGGGGGGCGCGGACGCCGCGCTGCGGGCGGTGGCGGAGTTCGCCGACCGGCTGCGCGGGTTCCGGCTGACCGTCCTGGTGCTGGCTGAGGGCGACGAGACGCTGCCGGCCCGGCTCGGCGCGGTCGAGGCCACCCTGCCCGCCGAGGTGACCGTGCACGTCATGCCCGGTGACCCGACGCGCCTGCCGGTTGCGCTCAAGGCCGCCGGGGCAGCCGGGGCCCCGCTGCTGACCGTGGCCCACGGGGCGGATCCGACCCCGGCCCTGCTGGCCGCCGTGCGGGCCGGCCGTCCGGCCGACCTGCTGCTGATCAACGGCCCCGGCTCGCCCCTGCGCCCGGCGCTGGACGCGGCCGGATTCCCGCTGGTCGCCGAGGTCGAGCTGATCGTGCCCGTCGAGGCGGCCAAGGATGCCGAGGAGCGGCGGATCGCGTTCGCGACCACGTCGGACCGGAGCCTCCAGGCGTTCAAGGACGCGCTCTGGGCCGTCGGTGCAGCCGGAGCGGGCTACCGCGACCCGGGTGACCCGCAGGGGCGGATCATCGACGTCGTAGGGGAGCCGGACCCGGGCCCGCTGGGGCGGGAGCTGCTCGCCGAGCTCGGCCGCCTCGGCCCTCGCACGGTGACCGAGCTGCGCCGGTACGCCCTCACCGCCACGCCCTTCCGGGTGGCCGACGCGACCCGGGCGGTGGCCGGTCTGCTCGACTCCGCGACGGTGACCCGCGACCCGCAGGACGGCCGGCTCGGTGGGGACGTCGTGATCACCGCCGCCCCGGGCGACGGGTCAGCTGCCTGAGCACGATGGACACCCAGGCGTCGAACGGGGTCTGCGTGGCGGAACGGTAGCCGCCGCGTCGGACGGGGCGTGGACGTGAAACGGGGCGCCGGTGGACCACCGGCGCCCCGTTTCACCCCCGGGTCGTCACGACCGGGACTTGTCCTGCTTCCACGACAGCGGGCCGGGCAGGTCGACGCGGTGCGCCTTGGCTCGCGAGTTCCAGGACCAGCGGCCGATCTTGATGCTCCACGAGGAGAAGCCGTTCTCGGTGAAGTTCAGGATGATCGGGCCGTACTTCTTGCGCTTGCGGAACATGAGGCCCATCGCGGGGCTCCCTTCGTCACCGTTATCCCTGCCGTGTCGTCATCGAACATGCCCGAAACGGCGATTTCTGAAACCCATCCGTGTCCCCACTGGACCGTGCGCCGTTCTGCCCGGAGAATCTCCACCCAACGGGTGGGTTATGTGGGGGTGGAACATGCTGGTGAAGGCCATGTGCACTGGATCAGGACATGCGCATCTCATCCTGTGGAAGTTCGTTGACCGGCCGCGCGGGACGCGGGCAACATGAGGTCATGTCGCAGCGGGACGAGCTCCTCCGCATCGCACGTGCGCACGTCGACCTGGCCCGGCACGCGAGCGCGCTCTGTTGAGCTGACCGGTCAGTCGGCTCGGCCTCCGTCACCACGTGCTCCCCGCCCGTCCGCTCCCACCGGAGCGGCGTGCCGTCCGTGTCCCGAACCGCAGGGCCGCACCGCAACCCTCGTGGACCTCCCCGGATCGACAGATCAGGAGACAGCCGTGTCCCCATCCTCGCGCCCGCTGCCGACCACGCCGCCCTCCACCGCCGCCGTTGTCCGTCCCGCCCGGGGTCGGCTGTCCCGCCCGTTCGGCCCCTCCGCCGCGCCGGCGGTGACGGCGTGACCACCGTGGACCGCCCGGCGGTCGGAGCCGTCGAGCTGCGCCCGGTCGACACCGACCTGTTCCGCGCCCTGCTGCGCCGCCAGGCGGCCACCGTCACCGTGGTCACCGCGCCCGGGCACTCCGCTCGCCGAGGTCGCCCGCCGCTGCCGCCGGCCGGGTTCACCGCCACCTCGTTCACCTCGGTGTCGCTGGAACCGCCGCTGGTGTCGTTCTGCCTCGGCCGGACGTCGTCGAGTTGGCCGGCCATCGAACGCGCGGAGCACGTGGCCGTACACCTGCTCGCCTCCGGGCAGCAGGAGGTCGCCCGCACCTTCGCCACCACCGGCATCGACCGGTTCGCCGCGCATTCGGGCTGGACGCCCGGCCCGTTCGGGGTGCCGCTGGTCGACGGGGCGCTCGCCGTGCTGCTCTGCCGGGTGGTGCATCGGGTGCCCGCCGGCGATCACACCATCGTCATCGCCGAGCCGCTGGCCCTCGGGGCGGGCGAGGACGGTGCCCCGCTGCTGCGCCACCGAACCGCGTACACCACCGCCCTCGACCCGTGGAAGGCCGCCCGGTAACCCCCCACCCCCCACCCCCACCCCCGCCCGGCTGCGCGGTGATCATGAAGTTATTGCCGTCCGCCCCGGCGTGTCGTGCAATAACTTCATGATCACCGCGGGGCGGTGGGGGTGGGGGGTTAGCGGGGTTCCCAGGCGTCTGGGCGGGCGATCAGCCGCCGGACGTGGCCGGGCAGTCGACCGCTGGCCATCTCGGCGAGGCTCACCTCGTCGACCACCTGTCGCACCGCCGCCCGGACGGCCACCCAGAGCCGGGGCAGGTTCTCCGCCGACCCCTCGTAGCTGGTCTCCTCGGGGCGCCTCCCGCGCACTCCGGCCAGCGGGCCGTCGACCGCACGGAGGATCGCGCCGATGGTGATCTCCTTCGGCGGACGGGCCAGCGTGTAGCCGCCCTCCGCGCCCCGCTGGGCCCGCACCAGCCCGGCCCGGCGCAGGTCGGCCAGAACCGCCTCCAGGAACTTGCGCGGCATGTCCTGCTCCGCCGCGATGGCCTGGGTGGACATCAGGGAGGGGTACGCGGTGGTCAGGCTCAGGGCTGCCCGTACCGCGTAGTCGCCACGCGCGGAGATCTGCACCCCCTCATCATGCCCGTGCCGTCCTCCCGGGCGGGTCAGTGGGCGGTCGTGGCCGTACGATCCGGCCGGCCGGCGTCCCGTCCCGCCCGCCGCCGGCCCCCGCCGGACGCTCCCGACCCCCCGCCGGGGGATGCTCCCGCCGGTTGCGCGGCGGGCCGGCCGGGGCGTCCGACCGCCGCGCCCCACCGACACGCGCGGCCGGCGGCTGCTCACGCCCGTTGCGGCATGACGCCTGCTCGCGGTCGTGCTGGTGCGCCGACTGCCTGTGGTCCTGTGCCTGCCCGTGGTCCTGTGCCTGCTCACGGTCGTGGTGGTGCGTCGCCTGCTCGCGGTCGGCGCGGTGCGGTGCCTGTCTGCGGCCCTCCCGGTCCGACTGCTGCTCCCGCTCGATGCGCGCCGGCCAGCCCCTGGCCGCCCGGAACGCGCCCGGACTGACCCCCGCCTCGCGGGTGAAGAAGCGGCCGAAGTTGGTGGGCTCCGGGAAGCCGAGTCGGCGGCCGATCCGGGCGATCGGCTCGTCGGTGGCGGCGAGCAGCCGGCGGGCCTGGAGGGCCACCCGCTCGTCGATCACCTGCTTCGCGCTGCGCCCGGTCACCGCCAGGCAGGCCCGGGTGAGGGTACGCACCGAGCAGCCGAGACGGGCCGCGTAGTCCTCCACCCGACGGGTGTGCAGGTAGCCGCGCTCGATCTCATGGCAGAGCCGCTGGAAGGTGCTGTTCTCGGCACGCGGACCGGCCCCGGCAACGTCCGTCATCCCCGCCGCGCCCCCGGCCCCGTCGGCCAGCCCTGTCGCCTCCGCCGGGCCGGCGGGCAGCAGCCGCAGCCGCAGCAGCAGCACGGCGAGCCGGTGGCGGAGCAGGGCGCGGGCGGCGGGCACGTCCGGCTGCCGCCGGAGGTCTCCCACCAGTTGGGTCACCTCGTCGATCACGGCGTCCTCGTCCTCGCCGGTGAGCTGCCGGTACGCCGGCACGTCGGCGCCGCCGACGTCCAGGGCCGGATCCCGCGGAAGGGCGGCGGGCGTCCACCGGATCACCAGTGCGTCGAGTTGGGCCCCGACGCAGCGCAGCGCCTGACCGGAGCGGGCCCGCAGCAGGGTGCCGGGACGGCAGGGCAGCGCCCGGAAGTCCAGCTCGGCGGTGCCGTGGCCGCGAGTGACCAGGACGACGAGGTCCGCATCGAGCAGGACGGGGCGTCGCCACTCGGCGTCCGGGGCCAAATCGCCGAGCGAGAGGGCGGCGATACCGGCGGCGCGCGCTGCGGCGTCGGCGTCGGGGGCGGAGCGGGTTGTCGCCTGGGCGGAGCGGGTTGTCGTCTGGTCGGTGGGGCTTGCCGGGGAGGATTGACCGGAGGTGACCATCATCTGCGACGGTAGCCCGGGTCCGGGGCGGTCGCATCCCGGCGTGGCTCGGTTCGCCCGGCGGCAACCACACCCGGCGACTTGTCCCCTGGCGGCGGCTTGTCGCCGGTGCGGTGGCCGGATTAGGTTACCGATCGGTAGCGCCTGGTCCCGGCGGACCACCGGCGGCCCCCGAACAGCGATGGGATGGGCATGACGGATCTGTTCTCGGTCGAAGGCAAGACGGTCCTGGTCACGGGCGGCTCGCGGGGGATCGGGCTGATGATCGCCCGGGGCTTCGTGCAGGCCGGCGCACACGTGATCATCTCTTCCCGGAAGGCGGACGTCTGCGCGGCGGTGGCCAAGGAGCTCTCCGCCGAGGGGCGCTGTGAGGCGATTCCCGCAGACCTGGGACACGACGAGGGGGCCGAAGGCCTGGCTGCGGCCGTCCGCGAACGGGTCGACGGGCTCGACGTGCTGGTCAACAACGCCGGGGCCACCTGGGGCGCGCCGCTGGAGTCGTACCCGGAGGGCGCGTTCGACAAGCTCTGGGCAGTCAACGTCAAGGCGGTCTTCCGGCTCACCACCGCCCTGCTGCCGGCGCTGCGCGCGGCGGCCACCGACGACGACCCGGCCCGGGTGATCAACATCGGCTCGATCGACGGCATCCGGGTGCCGTTGATGGAGGTGTACGCGTACTCCGCCACGAAGGCGGCCGTGCACATGCTCACCCGCAGCCTCGCCCACCAGCTCGCCGGTGAGCGGATCACGGTGAACGCGATCGCGCCGGGGCCGTTCGAGAGCAAGATGTTGGCCTTCGCCCTGGACGACCCGGCCTCCCGGGCGGCGATCGAGCAGCAGGTCCCGCTCGGTCGGATCGGGCGCCCCGAGGACATGGCCGGCACGGCGATCTACCTGTCGTCGCGGGCGGGGGCGTACCTCACCGGGGCCGTCATCCCGGTCGACGGCGGGATGACGACGCACGGCTGAGCGGGTATTGCGGGACCCGGTCGACGGTGCGGCAGGACGCGCGGCTGGGCGCTGTGGGCGTACCCCCGGGTCGTGGTGAGCCGGAGCCGCGCGGACTCGGCAGATCCGCGCGGCTCGGGTCGGCTGTCTCTCTCAGCGGCCGGCGAGCAGCCGGTTCACCGCCGTGTCGACGTCCAGGTGCTCGGCCTCCCGGCCACGCGGGACGACGACGTAGGTCCGCCGCAGGAAGCGCACCAGGACGCTGCGCGGCACCTCGAACAGGGCGTTGCCGTCCGGGGACGACAGCGCCAACGCGACGAAGTCGCCGCGCGGGGTGGCCCACGGCCAGACCCGGACGTCACCGATGCCGGCCGGCTCGTCCAGGCCGGTGACCAACAGCTCGCGGGCGAACGACCAGCTCACCGCCTCGCCGCCGGCGGACTCGGCATGGAACAGGACATGGACCGCATACGGATCAGCAGGGTCGTAACGCAGGCTGGCACGCACCGGCAGAGCCGTGGCGTCAGGCGCGACGAGCCTTAGCGACGTCTCGACCTCTACGGTCGTCGGTCGAATGACACTCATGGACGTTCTCCCCCCGGCACCGCTGCGGAACGCGCGTGTTCCGCTTTTCCCATACTCAGGTGCTACCTCTGGCTACGCTCCGCCATACGCTGACTTCACCCAGTGGTGGGAAGGGGGTCGGAAACGCCGCTAGAATGTGAAAATTCTTGTACGATATCCGGTTTTGCCCAGTGGTTGATCCCGCCCGGCATCGGGGTAGTTCAGACGTCGACTTACTCCGGTAACGTCCAGTGGTCCGATGGAGTGACGGGCCGGGGCGACACTGGAGGGCGAAATGGTCACTAACCGATCCTCAATGGATGCGACGGCTCGGTCGAGCCCTCCGAACGGAGGGGGCCGTGCAGCCGAATGGCGGAGGTACGCAGTGCCGAAGGATCAGCGCGGCTGGGGTGGCCCCGACAGCTCGGGAGCCGGGGGCGGAACGGCGGTCGCCGAGCGGCGCCGCGGGCGCTTCCGGCAGCGGGTGGGCACCACCCTCGACCTGATCCGCGCCAACCCCACCGGCCGGGTCGCCCTCAAGATCTTCATCTCCATCGCCGGCGCCCTCGTCGTCACCATCGGTATCGCCCTGATCCCGCTGCCCGGCCCCGGCTGGCTGCTGGTGATCGCCGGACTGGGCATCTGGGCCGTGGAGTTCCACTGGGCCCGCCGGCTGCTCGCCTTCACCCGAGGGCACGTGCAGGGCTGGACCCGCTGGGTCACCAGCCGGTCCATGCCGGTGCGATTCGTCCTCGGGTCCGCGGGTCTCGTCTTCGTCGCCGCGGTGGTCTGGCTCTCGCTCAAGTACAGCTTCGGCATCGATCTGGTGGCCCGACTGCTGCACTACCTCGCGACGAACTGACCCCCCCGGATTCGCGGTCCGGTCCCGCAGTCGGGTAGAGTCAGCGTCGCTGAGGGCGATTAGCTCAGTGGGAGAGCGCTTCGTTCACACCGAAGAGGTCGCTGGTTCGATACCAGCATCGCCCACCTTGAATATCGACAGGCAGAGGCCAGTTCCGGGAATTCCGGGTCTGGCCTTTTTGCCGTCTGGGTGGAGATCATGAGTCGCTGGTGAGTCAGCGCGGGAAGCGTGCCCAGCGCTTGACGCGAGGTGAATAGTCGGTGACCTACCTTGATCACCTATCCGTCACCCCTTGCCTACGGCGCCAATCGCAGGGGGTGACGCCGTGGGAAGCATGGTTCGCCCTTCGCCGAGGTAAGGCACCGGGGCTGCGCGTTGTTGACGGAGATGACAGCGATTGGAGCGGCGACCGGGCTCTCGGGTTCGTCGACAGTCTCCACCCTCGGTCGAAGCGCCGGCGGCACCTGCACACCAGGGCCCCGGCAATGCGTCAGGTGATGCCGAGGAGTGCCAACGGGCGGTTGCTGTCGCGGGCGTGATGTCGGGTGCCGGCGGCGATGTTGGTGACGCCGGCCTGGCGTAGGACGCTGATGGCGGCGTTGCGGAGAGCTGCCATGACTTCGGTCCGGTGCCGGTGCGGATCTGGCTGCGGTCTTCGTCGTAGGTGACGTCTCTGACGTGTGCGCCGTGAGGCGCTGTTGTTTCGAGTGGAGGTGAGAGACCTTCGCCGCTGACCCTGTCGCAGCAGGGCGGTGGAGCTGAGGGCAGCCTGACCCGGGAGGTGCCGGGGAAGGTGGGAGCGGCCCTGACAAAGCCGGGGCGTGTCAGTACTGCCAGATGGTGCGGGTCCGGCGAGCGGGATGAAGAGGAGTACGAGAGGAACCTGCGTTTACGTCCCTCAAGATGTCACCGGCCTGGAACCTGGCGGATGTGGGCCGGATGCGGTGCGCACCCTCGGTTACGTGTCGGAGGGGAACTCCTGGGTGGTTCTGTGTCTGACCGCCGGGAGGCCACGGTGAAGTGCTGCGGGGTAGTCGTGGCGATGCCGCTGGGACATAGCAGGGCTCCTCCTTCGTCGAGCGAACAACAGTGAACACGGGAACCGCCCCGGTTCTGCCAGTGCCGCGTGCAGCCAGCGTGAGGTGCGGGCTGGGTCCACCGTCGACCGACCGGATCGGGGTGGGGCGGAGCCGTCGTAGTACTCCGAGGCCGGGAGACCCGGTCACATGGGGAAGGACGGCAGCGGTTTGCAGGAGGGAGGAGGTTGTAATGCCGAAAGATCCACCGGGGAATCCCGGCGGTCCGGGCGAGGGGTGGTATCCGTTCGCCAGGGTATCGGGGATGCAGGCCAAGCTTCACCGTTGGGCGGCGGCCGAACCCGGCCGCCGGTTTGATGACCTGTTCAATCTCGTGCACGACCCGGCGACGCTGATCGTGGCGTTCGACCGGGTCGCCGGCAACCGGGGCGCCCGCTCCGCTGGCGTCGATGGCCTGACGGTCGCCGATGTCGAGGAGTAGATGGGCGTGCCGGGCTTCCTGGACGACCTGCGTTCCCAGTTGAAGGCGGGAACGTTCCGACCTTTGCCAGTGCGGGAACGCGCTATTCCCAAGCCAGGCGGGTCGGGAAAGGTTCGCCGTCTCGGGATACCGACCGTGGCGGACCGGGTCGTGCAGGCGGCGCTGAAGCTGGTGCTGGAACCGATCTTCGAGGCCGACTTCGAGCCGGTCTCGTACGGGTTTCGGCCCCGGCGGCGGGCGCAGGACGCGATTGCTGAGATCCACCTATTCGGGAGCAGAAGCTACCTGTGGGTGCTGGACGCCGACATTAAGGCGTGTTTCGACGAGATCGATCACACCGCGTTGATGGACCGGGTCCGGTTGAGGATCAAGGACAAATGTGTGCTGGCGCTGGTGAAGGCGTTCCTCAAAGCCGGGGTGATGACCGAACTCGGTGATGTTGAGGAAACTGCCACGGGAACACCACAGGGCGGGATCTTGTCCCCGCTGCTGGCGAACATCGCGCTGAGCGTGCTCGATGAGCACGTCCACGCGCCGTGGAAGCCGGGTGGGATCATGAGTACCGACGGCCGCCGCCGGTATCGACGTCAGAAGGGCCTGCCGAACTGGCGGATCGTCCGTTACGCGGACGATTTCGCGGTCCTGGTGAGCGGTGAGCGAGACGACGTCGAGGCTTTGCGCGAGAGTATCGCGAGTGTGCTGGCCACGATCGGGCTCCGCCTGTCGGCAGAGAAGACCCGCGTGGTCCACATGAACGAAGGGTTCGACTTCCTCGGCTTTCGAATCCAACGACGGCGTAAGAGGGGGTCGTTGAAGTGGCACGTCTACACGTTCCTCGGTGACCGGCCGATCCGGTCGTTGAAGAGCAAGGTGCGTGCCCTGACCCGCAGGACATCACGGCAGGACCCGGCAGCCGTGCTGATCCGCCTCGGGCAGATCCTGCGCGGCTGGTCCACGTACTTCCGGCACGCGGTCGCCAAGAACACCTTCCGGCAGCTGGCCCACTTCGTGTGGAACAGGGTCGTACGGTGGTGGCGGACGCTACACCGGTGGACGTGGACGCAGTTCCGCCATCGGTTCACCACGCATGGACGGTGGAAACCGCTGGCAGCAGACGGGATCGCGTTGTTCGACCTCGCCTCGGTCACGGTCACCCGTTACCGCTATCGAGGCGCAGCGATCCCCAACCCGTGGCTCCGGCTGACGCGACCAACCTGACGGCGACGGCCGTGGAGAGCCCGGTGCCTGGAGACAGGCACGCCGGGTTCGGCGAGCGGCCTGGTGAAACGGATCGGGGGTAACCCCGACACCGCGCTCCAGGCCGACTTAACAGTGGACCTTGTTCTCGATCGACCAGTGCCCGCGGATCCAGGTGGCCAGTTGTGCTGGTCTCGCTTGGTGCACGCGGAGGTCGGTGATGGCGTAGACCGTTTCGGTGGTGAAGCGTTTCGGCTGGTCGAGTCGGTGTCTGCGGCGGCGGATCTGGATGGCTTGGGCGGCGTGGGGGAAGTCGATGCCGGTGGAGATCGTCAGGATCTTGAGGGCACGGATCTCACGGCGGCCGTGTCCGCGGTCGGTGTCGCGGGTGGCGTCCGGGACGGCCCGCCAGGGCAGGGCGGTGAGTTGGGCGTGCAGGTTCGGTTGGTTGCCTTTTACGGTCAGGATCCAGTGCGCGCCGCGTTCGGCGAGGTAGGTGACGTGGTCACGCTGGCAGTGCAGCGCGTCGGCGGTGATCACGGCGTCGCGCAGATCGCCGATCTGATCCAGCAACGGGGCGAAGCGGGTGATCTCGTTGGTCTTGCCGTCCACGTCGGTGTCGGCCAGGACGACACCGCTGGCCTGGTCGCAGGCGGCCATCACATGCCGGGCGGCGGTGTCGGTGGTGCGGGATCCGCGCAGCGTCTTGCCGTCGACCGCGATCGCCCGCCGGCCTGACGAGGTGCCGGCCGTGGCCCGCCCGGCGAGCCATCCGCCGATCGCCGCGGTCAGCAACTGCGGATCCAGGGCCTGCAAACAGCCGGCGGATCATCGTTTCGGACGGCCGCCGATCCGGGGCGATGCCCAGGGCCAGGACGGTCGTGTCCGGAACATCGGCGACCCATTCGGCGATCGCGGCATACGAGCGGTAGCCGGCCACCACGGCACAGACCGCGGCGGTCACCACGACCGGCAGTCGGTGCCGGATACCTCGCCGGGCTCGCGGATCAGGCAGCCCACCAGCGGTTTCGGGCACGGTCAGAGCCGGCGCAGGACAAGGATGAGATCAGCGATGATGACAGGGCGAGCATGACTCACTTCGGATAGATCACCGTGGCGTAGAGAACCTTGATGATCTTCTGAACCGGTCATGCCCGTCTTGCTGCCACCAAAAACGGCGCTTCCACTCCGAACCACTCAAGCCGGACACCATCACAACTTTGCCGGGGCCCTGGGCCAGGCCCGCAAAACATCGGATCGTCGTGGTACACAGCATTGACCATGACACGAAGGACGAGACGGCGTCATCGATTGCTGATAGAACACTTCTGTGGCGGTGGCTTGCCCACGTACCGCAACTCTTCACATTGTCGAAGGTGTCGCACGGGTGAGAGCGTCCACTCGTAGGTGGCGGAGAGATATCCCATAAAGGTGATGCGTCCGCAGCAACGGTAGTAGCCGTTCCCGTTCCTCAGTTCATGTGATTCCAAAACTCCGTCGACCTCGATTATCGCTTCTAGCACATAGTCAGAGACCTTTGACGGAAACAACTCTGAAGACAGGGTAACTGGCAGTTCGAGCGTTTGCCCTTCGCTGAGAACGTAAGGTTCGATTGGGCTTACCTCGCTCTCGGGCCGAAGACCGCCTACAGGGGAAGCCTTAGGACCTGATCCATCGTTGCGGCAAGTCATCGCAACCCATGGACCTTCCTCAGGTCGGGGGCGTGTCGGTGCAACAGGTTTCGCCTCGACACTTATGGAAAGTGCATCAATGGGGCGCCGTGCTTGCAGTGACAGGATATGGATGGGCTCAATGCCAACCTGAATTGCCCCATTCTGTTGCGCCCATGCTGCGAACTGGCGACAGTTTTCCACTTCCCGAGGTGGGCCTTTCCGAGCCTGGTCTTCAGTAATTTGCCAAGTCGTCTCAGGGCTGTGCACAGCCAAGTTGAAAGCAGCAGTCACGTCTATCGCACCGTCTACACCAGCGGCATCAGTGGCGGCGACCTGCGGTTTTCCTCGATCTCCGCTGTCGTCCGTTCGCAGCATCCGAGCTGTGGTGAAAGTTGCTACCGCAGCAAGGATCCAGACGGTCATGAGCAGAGCCCGGCGGCGCCAACGGCCGCTCATATTTTGAAGACGGCGGGTCCAGCGCCCTCGGCTATCCATTTTCCAGCAATACCGGCATAGTATCTGTCTTCGTAATGAGGTGCCAGCCTCGTGCTTCGAAACGGTTTACCATCGTCATCGATTGTCACGGTGCGTCTTTCGTCTCCCAGGTCGCAGTCTAGCTCTATAACCCATTCACAGTAAGATCGGTCAGTGAAAGCCTGTACGTCGATCGATTTTGGCTCCCCCGGCTTAAGCTCTAGAACGTGACGGTCCATATAGGCTTCACCGAGACTAATGCCGTCCTTCTTGACAACTCGAGCAAGGCTTCGAGTCTCGTCTAGATTGAATCCAATCTCCAATGGCGCCTCCCCGCCCTGATCTCCGTGGAATAGGTAAGCCCCTGCCAGAGGAGGAGAGCGCTGCAGCACCTTGGCGCGTAGTTGTCTCACAAAAATCGGCTGGGTCCAGCCGCCAACTATCGATAGCCGGACTCGAGTCAACAGGCGAGGAGTTCCCTGGCGGGAGAATTGCACCACCGCCTGCAATCCAACTTCGAGCCCTTCCGGTACTTCTTTTAACGTTCGCTGCAGGGCGAGTAGCTGCTGCTCCTCCTTGGCAGTCAACCGTTGCGGAAATAGCCTCACCCTTGCCTCAGTTGATCGATGGTAATAGTATGCATTAACCGAAAATGGTGGCTGCTTCTGGATTGACTCTTTTTTAGCCTCCTCCACATTGCGGTCGTTGTTTACGGCGGAGGCTGATGAGGTTGCCCAATTGTAGATATTCTCCGCGACGAGGGTTACCACTGTGACTGCCACAGTTCCGCCCATTCCCAGCACTAGCCCTCGCCGCGAAACCCGAGCCGGTGGGCTGTCGGAGGGCCGATCGGGCGAGCCCTCCGAGGTGTTCGCATCCAATGGTGCCGGCTCGCGTTGATCCGACCCCGCCTCAGTTATTTCAGCCGGCTCTGTCGATCCCGGGTGGGGACTGATGTCGACAGGAGACGCACTGCTCCCCTTCTGGATGCCTGACCTGCGTCGGACTCGCTTCGATCTTGGATTCGACACGTCATTGACTCTCTCGGAGTATCCTAACTAGACGGTACTACCCTACTAGTCGCTAGCAACGTAGGGACACCGTCTGAAACCGTGGTCCCATAAGCAGCTTGAAAGGCGGACTCTCGGTTTCGGCGACATAGGGCGGTACTCAGGTGCGGCAGGAAGTGGGACCGCTCGCCGCGTAAGCGGCTGCAAGCAGCCGTTGCGCGGTGCGCTCGGTGATGCCGAGCTGCCGGGCCAGCGCGACGCCGAGGCCCCGCCGGTCGCGCCCGGTGCGGTCAGCTTCGGTCAGGAGCGCGACGGCGGCTGGAAGTCGAGGGTCGTCGGCCTACGGGTGTGGTTTTCGGGCACCGGTCGTGCCGGGGGTACGGCCGGTGGATTGCCGGCCGGTGCGTGCGTCGGCCACGGCTCCACACGGTGCGCCGGTGCCACAGGCGGCGTAGTCGCCCGTCGGGCAGCACCTCGACGCGGTCGGGGTGGTCGAGCAGGGTGTCGGGCAGGTTGCGGTACGAGCCGTAGCCGAGGACCCTTGCCGCCGTACCAGAGCCGATGAGGTCGTCGGAGTCGCCGCGGCGGTCGACCTTTGTCAGCTCGGCGCGTTTCGCGGCCTGGTGCGCGATGTGGAACGCCTCGATGTCGTCGAGCCAGAACCACTCACGGCCGTCGTGCTGAAAGCCTTTGGGGAAGCCGAACCGGGCGCGGTGGCGGTGCCAGTGGTTGACCGTGGAGTACGCCGCTCCGGTGTAGGCCACGACTCCCGCCCGGTCGAGGGCGGTCCGTCCGTCGATCACGTGTCGTGCCACACCGTTCATCCTCCCCCGGTGGTTCGGGGCCTACGCCGTGCGTCGAGGCGAGGTGCGCAGGGCTCGCGACTGTAGGATCGGCGCTACGCCTGGCTCTGATAGATGCGAGTCTATGGGGTCGCAGGTGGCCGGAGTGGGGCGAGGTGGCCGGTCGGGGTTGCGCGCACCCTCGGGTGTGCCCGCCGGCCACCGACTGGGCTTGACCCGTTTCGACGGACAGGGCCGTTGTGTTGATCTTAGTTAGGCGGCTTGGTCGATCGGTAGCGGTGGTGAGCTGGTGGCCTCGAAAGCCGCAGGGCTGAGGTAGCCGAGGGTTGAGTGTCGACCGCGGTCGCGTTGTACCGGTCTCGGCCGGGGGCGACGATCGCGCAGATCGCTGACGATCTTGGGGTCAATCGGGAGACGTTGCGTAGTCGGGTCCGTGCTGATGATCAGCGTCGGGGTCCGGTGGCCGGGCCGGCGGGGTCGCCGGCGGCTGGCTCGGTGGAGGACGAGAACGCCGCGTTGCGGCGGCGGGTCCGGGAGTTGGAGGAGGAGCGGGACATTCTGCGGAAGGCGGCCCGGTATTTCGCCGGGGAGACGCGCTGGTGAACCGCTTCCAGTTCGTTGCCGACCATCAGCAGCGCTACGGCGTGAAGCGGTGGTGTCAGATCATCGGGGTGTCCCGCTCGAGCTTCTACTACTGGCGCGCGGCCGCCGAAACGCGGGCCGCGCGGGAGGCTGCGGATGCGGCTCTCGTCGGTCGGATCCGGGCGGTGCAAACCGCGCATGACGGCACCTACGGAGCGCCTCGGATCACCGCCGAACTCCGCGATGCCGGCTTGGCGGTCAACCGTAAGCGGGTCGCCCGGGTGATGCGCCGCTTCGGCGTGCACGGGCTACGACTACGCAGGCGCACTCGTACGACAGTGCCGGACCCGGCCGCGGCGAAGGCCTCGGACCTGATCGGCCGGGACTTCACCGCCCCCGGGCCGAACCAGCGTTACGTCGGTGACATCACCTACCTACCGGTCGGGGAGCGCGGGTTCCTCTACCTGGCCACGGTCCTGGACCTGTACTCCCGGCGCCTCGCGGGCTGGGCGGTCGCCGATCACATGCGCACCGACCTGGTCATCGACGCCCTCCACGCCGCGCAGCAAATGCGAGGCACCCTGCACGGGGCGATCATGCACACCGACCACGGAGCTCAATACACCTCTCGGGCCTTCGCCGAGGCCTGCACGGCGGCAGGGGTGCGGCAGTCGATGAGCGCGGTCGGCAGCTCCGCCGACAACGCCGCTGCGGGAGTCGTTCAACGCCACCCTCAAACGCGAGACCCTACAAGGCCGGCGCGCCTTCACCGACGAACGCGAAGCACGGCTGACCACGTTCCGCTGGCTGCACCGCTACAACACCGTCCGACGCCACTCCCGGCTCGGACAGCAGCCACCGATCACCTACTAGAAGAGCACCCGGCCAGCGCCAGCTACGCTGGCCCCGGCCGCATAAGCCCCGTGTCCAGGATCAGGGGCCAAGCCCCGGGTTGCCGGGCCCTGCCTGTGGCGTGCAGGGTGGGCGGTATCGGCGGTGGCCACGCTCCAGCCGCAGCCGCCGCGTGTGGTTCTACTTCTCGTTGAGTTCGTCGAGGGTCTTCGCGGCGGAGTCGCGCAGCGAAACGAAGGCATCAGGCTCAGTGGCGGAGAGTTCGCTGTAGATGTGTACCGCCTCGGTGACCGCCTCGATCGCACGTGGCGCATGCTCCCAGGCCTCAAACAGAACCGTGACCCATCCCATGCTCCACAGCGACCCCGCCAGGTCCGGTAGGTGCAGGTTGCGGTTGAGGCCGATTAACTCCCGGCGCAGGTTGACGGCTTCGCCGCTGGTCTCCAGGGCTTCCACCCGCCGGCCCGCCTCCGCCAACCGCATGGTGTGGTTGTGCACCGAGGCAGCCAGGCCCGGTAGCTGAGCGTTGCGGTTGAGGCCGATCAACTCCCGGTACAGGTTGACGGCTTCGGCGCTGGCCTCCAGGGCTTCATCCCGCAGGCCCGCCCTGTCCAATGAGATGGCGTGGTCGTGCACCGATTCAGAGGGTGGTTCGGGAGCCTATGTCCAATGTGGGCTTGTAGCTCGTTAGAGGCCCTGTTGGCGGGGGGTTACGCGGACGGCGTCGGCGAGGCGAGAGTGAACAGGCCGGCCTCGGGTTCGGTGAGGATCTGGCGGGCGACGAGGCGTTTGAGCTTGGCTCGGAGCCCTTCGGTGTCCTTCGGGGTGATACCGGTGCCGAGGGCGCGGCAGATGTCCTTGGCGCGCATCGGTGTGGTGGCGCTGTGGAACGCGGCGAGGATCTGCTGGTAGGCGGGGCTCGCGACCGTCGGGTCGGCAGGTGTGGTCGCGTCGAGATGTCCGCCCAGGCTCAGGAGCGTCTTGCGGGTGATGGCGAGTTCGGCCACCTCGGTCTCGGCTGCGGCGAGCTGATCGGCGAGGGAGGCGATCTGGGCGCGGAGCCGCTCGACGGCGAGGCCGGCGGCGGTTTCGCGTTCGGTGAGCAGGGTCAGCAGCGACGGCTGCGTCACCGTTGGTGGCCCGGGTCGCGCCAGGACGCGGTGGTGGTGCCGGTCAGCCGGCGGATGAGGTTCGCCGTCGAGGCCCACCAGGTGCGTGACACTGCTGAGGCGGGTCGGCTCTCGTACTCGCGGACCAGACGGCGGTGCAGCATCAACGTGCCGTTGGTCTGCTCCACCACCCACCGGCGCTTCACCGGCACGAACCCCGCCGTGGTGTCGGACCGAAGGACCTACTCAACGTCGATACCGTTCACGGCGCCGTGGATCTGCACCTCATCTTTGAACCCGGCGTCGACCCACGCCTTGGTCACCGTCGGGGTGTGCGCCACCACGTTGTCCAGCAGCCGCACGCCGATCGCGTTGTCGGTGACAGACGCCGCGGTGACCACCACCGCGATGATCAACCCCAGGGCGTCGACCGGCGAGGCCCCGCTTACGGCCTGGCACCTTCTTCGCGGCGTCCCTGCCGGTCGTCGCGGCCGGGACATGATTGGTCGCCCGGATCGACTGGGTGTCTAACACCACCGCGGTCGGGTCCTCCGCCCGCCCGGCCCTCTCCCGCGCCTGACAGCGCAACAGATCATGAATCACCTGGTCGGTGCCGTCATCACGCCACGATGCGAAGTAGTAGTAGGTGGCCGACTTCGGCGGCAGGTCGTGTGGCAAGTACGCCCACTGACAACCGGTCCGGTTCTGGTAGAAGATCGCGTTCACGATCTCCCGCAGCTCGTAACGGCCCTGATGTCCCGACACCGACGGATGCCGGTCCTTCCACGCCTGCAGGAACGGACCGACCACAGCCCACTGCTCATCGGTCAGGTCACTCGGATACGCCGCACGCTCACCCATGATCAGCCCAACGCGGCCGGGACCCCACCGGTTACGACCACGGCTCACATTCACATGCCGCGCCAAACCCACAATGGACGAAAGCTACCGAACCACCCTCTCGGCCAGGTCCGGTAGGTGGGCGTCGCGGTTGAAGCCGACCAACTCCCGGTGCCGGTCGACGGCTTCGCCGCTGGCGATCAGGGCTTCCATCCGCCGCCCACCTCCGCCAACGATGGGTACGGCAGCTGGTGTACGAGGCTTCCCAACAACTGTAGTTCCTGCGGCAGGGAAGGCAGGGCACGTCGTACCAGGTCGGCGACCCCACGCTCATGCCCTACCACTTCTGCGATCACATCTCCCAGGCCGTAGCCGTCGGCCGGGCCACCCCGCACCGCCACCAAAGCCGACGCGTGCACTCTGCGCCATCACGTGGTGCCGATCAGCAGTCAGCGCGTCCGACAGTACGGCATGTTCGTGAATGGGGGCCGACGGCGAGGTCCGCCAGGAACCAGCCGTACGAGCCGGCGGCAAACGCAAACCTGATCACCACGCCGCCACGACGCCTGGTGCGCTGAAACGCGCTGACCGGGCCTGGAACCCGCTCAGCGCGTGCCGGACGACAGGCGTATCAGCCCAGGTGCCGGGTGAAGTAGCGCAGCGAGCTGCCCAGTTCGAACCTCGGGACCTCCGCGTGGGCGTTGAGGCGGGCGGCCTGGCGTGTCAGGTGGTCGCGTTCGGCGAGGTTGGGGGCCTTCTGAGCCGCCTCGGCGTACAGCCGTGCCGCCGTCGCCGGGTCGGCGTCGCGTTCGTGGAGGTACGCCGCCACCGCCGCGTGGCGGGGTAGTGCGGCGTCGAGCGCCGCGAGTGCCGCCAGCCCGGCACGCGGTCCGTCGGCCTCGCCGACAGCCACCGCGCGGTTGAGCCGGACGATCGGGCTGTCGGTCAGGCGCGCGAGCTCGTCGTACCACTCGACGATCTGCACCCAATCGGTCTCCCCGGCGGTGGACGCGTCGGCGTGCAGTGCCGCGATGGCGGCCTGGGCCTGGAACTCGCCCAGCCGGTCGCGGGCGAGGGCCGCCTGCAGGATCTCGACCCCCTCGGCGATCGACGTGGTGTCCCATCGGCCGCGGTCCTGCGCGGCGAGCGGCACCAGGCTGCCGTCGGGCGCGGTCCGGGTGACCCGCCGGGCGTGGTGCAGCAGCATGAGGGCGAGGAGCCCCGCCACCTCGGGGTGGTCGATCGCGGTCGCGAGCTGCCGGGTGAGCCGGATGGCCTCGGCGGCGAGGTCGATGTCGCCGGAGTAGCCCTCGTTGAAGACCAGGTAGAGGACGCGCAGCACGGTGGCGACGTCGCCGGGTTGGTCGAACCGTACGCCGGAGACGGTGCGTTTGGCCCGGCTGATCCGCTGCGCCATGGTCGCCTCGGGCACCAGGTAGGCCCGGGCGATCTGGCGGGTGGTCAGCCCGCCGACGGCGCGCAGCGTGAGCGCGACCGCGGACGACGGCGTCAGCGACGGGTGGGCGCACAGGAAGTAGAGCTGGAGCGTGTCGTCCACCGAGGGCGCGGACCCGGGCGGCGGCTCCTCGTCGACGAGGTCCTCGCGCCGGCGGCGGGAGGCGTCCGCCCGGGTCGCGTCGAGGAACCGGCGCCAGGCCACGGTGACCAGCCAGCCCTTCGGGTCCCGGGGCGGGTCGGTCGGCCAGACGCGGACCGCCTCGACCAGCGCATCCTGCACGGCGTCCTCGGCCGCCGCGAAGTCGGCTCCGCGGCGGACGAGGATCCCGAGCACGCTCGGTGGGAGGCTCCGGAGCAGGGCCTCGTCCAGGGGAGAGCTCACTCCCTGATGCTGGGCGGCGCGGTCAGGAACGGGCGCAGCTCGAGCCACTCGTGGATCGGCTTCCCGCCCGCCCCGGGGGCGGCCGACAGTTCCCCGGCCAACTCGACGGCCCGTTCGTAGCTGTCGACGTCGATCACCATCCAGCCCGCGATGAGGTCCTTGGTCTCGGCGAACGGGCCGTCGGTGACCGGCGGGCGCCCCTCACCGTCGTACCGGACGAACGTCCCCTCGGGGGCGAGCGCCTGACCGTCGATGAACTCGCCGGTCCCCTCGAGCCGGGCCGCGAAGTCGTTCATGTACTGCATGTGCGCCGAGATCTCCTCCGGCGTCCACCGATCCATGGGCACGTCGTTGACCGGAGCCGGAGCGCCGCGGTAGTGCTTGAGCAGCAGATACTTGGCCATCGTGTTTCTCCTCGGTGCTGGTGTGACCCATTGTGGTCACGTTCACCCCAGGGACGGAGCAAGCCACCGGTTCTCGACATCGCCGTCCGATAATTTTGCCCTCGTAGCTGAGTCCGGGTGTGGTCTCGTGGTGTCCGGGTCCACGGCGAGGGCGAGGGCGAGGGCGAGGGCGAGGGCGAGGGCGAGGGCGAGAAGGATCGGAGGCCTTTCAAGATGGATGAGCGACCATGAGCCACGAGGTCTGGAGATTGCTCGACCGTAGAGCTGAACGAGCAGAGCGATCGTGGCCGGAGACCATGTCGGTACTGCCTGTGGGCAGACGAGTCCGGGCACGGGTGCTCGCGGCCAGGCCGTTCGGTGTCTTCGTCGAGATCGACGGTCAGCCGGATGCGCTGGGCCTGGTGGAGATAACCACAGTCCCGCGTGGCAGCGAGCTTCCGGCTGTCGGCATCTGCTTCGATGCGGTCGTCGTCAGCCATGCCGCTCACAACTGGCAGGTGAGACTACGGCCGGCCGAGGTCGAAGTCGGCAACTGATCGTTGCCAGTGAACGGTAGGGCTGGCGTCAACAGATCTCGCTACAAGCCCACCGCGTATCGGATCGCCCCACCCGATCCCGACGACGGTACGCCGCAGGAGCTGTCGCTGTGCGGGACGTTCCTTCCGGGCCCGTCGCGACCTCTTCCCGGTCACCGGCGCTGAGCGCGTTCGCCGGCGCCCGTCGTGCGGGGTGTGACGGGTTCGGCCGGGGACGGACAGACGGGATCAGGGCTAGACCAGTATGAACAACCCGGCTGTTAGCTCTACATGACGCTTGTGATCAGCGGAAATCGGGTGTGAGCGGTACGCCCACCGGGGCCGAAGCTTGCCTCGGCAGCCTCGACTTGGTTGGTGGGGTCTTGACGTAACCAGGAGCAGCATGGATTCTCGTTACTGGCATAGACCAATCCTCAGGCACGACGCGGGATCCGGCCCCGACGGCCGATCGGCTCCCCTGTTGACCGGACGGGCCGGCGGATCTTGTGCCGGTCAGCCCCCTGCCTGCTACACCATTGCGCTCCGAGCCGGCACGCACCGGCAACAGCTACCGACCCTGAACTAACAAAGTGGAGGTCGCGTGTTCCTTCTACGCTCATCTCGCGGTTGTCGCCGCGCTGTCGCACTCGCCGCATCGGTCACGCTCTCCGTGGGCGTGCTGGCCCCCCTGCCCGCCGGCGCCGAGCGACGGGCTCCCAGCCAGGCGGCTCGAATCCTTCCGGTGCCGCAGCAGATCGACTCGCGCCCGGGATCCGTGGCGTTGCCCGACAACATCGATGTTGTCGCGGGCGAGGCCGCCGACCCGGCGGCGCAGACAGCGCTCGTGGAGCTGCTCTCCGCGCACGGCATCACCGCCCGGATCGTGCGCAACAGCGACCTGGCGGCACGCGCACCGATGATCATCCTGGGCGGGCCGCGCGAGACGCCGGCGAGCACCGATGCGCTACGCGCCCTCAACGTCGCGGGTCCGGAGTCGCTGCCCGGTCAGGGGTACGTGTTGGCGGCTGGTCACGACGAGCGTGGCCGGTCGCGGATCGTCCTCTCCGGTGTGGACGGCACCGGCACCTTCTACGCGGTCCAGTCGCTTCGCCAACTGCTCGTATCTAAGGGATCCCGGGTGACCGTCGGCGGCGTGCAGGTCCGCGACTGGCCGGGGTACCAGGTCCGTGGCGGTATGGAGTCCTTCTACGGGCCGGTCTGGTCGCAGGAGGACCGGCGCTCGCAGATCGAGTTCCTGGCGCGGCACAAGATGAACCAGTACTTCTACGGACCGGCGGACGACCTGCGCACCGGCTCGAACTGGGGCTCGTTGTACGAGCCGGCGGAACTGGCCCTGATGAAGGAGATCGTCGACCTGTCGAAGTCGCGTCATGTCGACTTCGTGTACCGGATCTCGCCGGAGGCGCCGATGGCCCCCAGTAAGGGGATCTGCCACGTGCGCGAAGCCGATCGGGCCAAGCTGCTGGCACGCTTCGAGCAGATGTGGGAGATCGGCGTCCGGAGCTACGTCATCGCCTGGGACGACGTGTCGGGCAACTTCGCCTGCCAGGAGGACCGGGACGCCTACCGTGGCGACCGGTCACCGCTCGCGGTGGCCCAGGCCGAGGTCACCAACTTCATGCAGAAGGAGTTCATCGAGAAGCACCCCGGCGCCAGCCGCATGGTGGCCGTGCCGACGGAGTACTGGGGCATGACGAAGACCCCGTACACGGACCGCTTCGACGAGTTGCTGAGCACCGAGGTCGACCTCTACTGGACGGGGCCGGCAGTGGTCTCGCCGAGTATCACCGAGGCGGACCTCCAGGCTGCCCAGGCCGTGTGGTCACGGCACCGGATCATGCTCTGGGACAACTACCCGGTCAACGACTACAGCACCAACCGGCTGCTGCTGGGCCCGCTGACGAACCGCGACGCCGGCATGGCGGACAAGACGATCGGCATCTCGTTCAACGAGCTTGTCGGTTTCCAGGACGCCTCGCAGATCGCCCTCGGCACCCAGGCCGACTACGCCTGGAACCCGGTGGCCTACGACGCGGAACGTTCCTGGACACACACCCTGCAGATTCTCGGCGGTGACGCGTACGAGGAGCTGCGGCTCTTCGCCGAGAACAACCGGGCCAGCGTCCTGGACGCCACCACCCGGCCGGAGTTCGCGGCGCTCATCACCCGGCTCATCGCCGACTACCGGGCCGGCCGACCCGTGACCGCCCAGCTCGCCCGGGTCGACCGTGAGCTGCGGCGCCTCGAGGAACTCCCCGCCGCGCTACGGGCAAAGCTCGACAACCCGGTTCTGCTCAAGCAGATCGCACCCTGGCTGGACCGAGTCGGCGTTACCGGCCAGGCAGGTCGGGCAGCCCTGCGTATTCTCAAGGCCCAGGACAAGGGCGCCAGCGAAGCCGCCTGGGTGGCCCGACGGGACCAGTCGAGCGCCCGCCTCATCCTCGACCGCACCTGGCACCAGATCAGCCCCGGTCCGGTCGACGAACTCCTGAGCTTCGCGGCGTCCCAGAACGACGCCTACATCGGTGACCGCTGGTACGGGGACCTTGGGGCGGCCATCGGCGCACCGGCTGCCGCATCGGGTTCCTCGTTGGGCAGTCTGACCGACCGGCGCGACGACACGGTCTACGTCGCCGCCGGCGTGCCGCAGGCCGGTGACGCGATCACGGTCCCGATCACCAAGCCCCACAGGCTGTCGGCGGTGACCGTGGTACAGGACGCGACCGCTCCCGCGGACGGCATGATCCAGGCGCTCGTCGACGGCACCTGGGTGGACCTCGGGCAGCTCGCTGACGGATTCACCAAGGTGCGGGCCGAGGACCTGGCGGCCAGCGCGGTACGGATCCAGTGGACTCCCGGTAGCGTCGCGCCGCGCGTCTACGAGATCGTCCCGCACTACTCCGACGTGCTCCGTGGCCGAGTCTCGGTCGAACCGTCGGGCGCGCTCATCGCACCCGGGGCGACCAAGCGGTTCCAGGTCGCTCTCGAGGCGTTCGACGAGGGCCGGGTGAAGGGAAGTGTCGCCGCCAGTGGCCCGGACGGCTGGACCGTCACCCCGGCGACTCAGGTTCTCCAGGCGCGACCGGACGGTCGGACCATCGTCACGAGCGTGCCGGTCGCCGTTACCGTCCCCTCCGGCACTGCCCCGGGCCGGCACCAGGTGACGGTGACGTTCCACAAGGACGGCGTCGCGCCGGTGAACCTGCCACTGACGATCATCGTGGGGGAGGGCACCTACCCGGACTTCGTGACCAGGGCCAACCCGTCCGGTTACTGGAGGCTGGGCGACGCGGCCGGTTCCAGGACCGCCGTCGACAGCTCCACCGGTGGGCAGAACGGAACCTACCAGAGCAGTGAGCCGGGTGCGGAGGGCGTGCTTGCCGGCGACGGCGCGGCCGACCTCTCGAACGGCTACATCGAAGTGCCGCGCGCCCCGCGCACCAACCTGGCCGGACCGTTCACGGTGGAAGCGTGGGTCAAGCTCGACACCATCGTTCCGGCGCCGGGGCAGGCGATCATCGAGAGCTACACCGGGCCGGCCGTCAACGGGTTCGCGTTGAGGGCGAGCAACGGTGTCCTGCAGGCGTGGTCGCTCGGCGCTCCGGGGAAGGGCCACGGCGTCGTGTCCGGCCGTACCCCGCTGACGCCGAACAAGTGGCACCATGCGGTCGCCGTGTTCGACGGATCGCGGCTGACCGTGTACCTCGACGGCATCGCGGACAGCAGCGTCGCGACGACGGTGGCCCCGGGCAGCGGCACGGCGAGCATCAAGCTCGGTGGCCGCGGGGACGACACGTCCCAGCGGCTGCAGGGTGACCTCGACGAGGCGGCGATCTATGACCGCGCGCTGACGGCGACCGAGATCCAGGAGCACTACTTCGCCGGAATCGGGTAGCCAGACCCTCCGGATGCGCGTCAGCCGCCCTGCGGCGGTGGGCTGACGCGCATCCGGATGGCGTACCGATCCCCGCGATAGAGCGACCGCCCGAACTCCACGACCTTGCCCATGTTGTCGACGGAGATGCGCTCTATCAGGAACGCCGGTTCGTCCTCGGCGACCTCGAGTCGCTTCGCCTCGGTGGCGGTCAGCCGCGCGATGGTCACGGTCTGCCGTGCCGATTCGAGTCGCACACCGAAGGCGCGACCCAGGATGTCGTAGAGCGAGTCGTCGCGCCCCAACACGTCGAGCAGGGTGGGGAAACGCGCGGTGGGGAGGTTGGTCCGCTCCAGTGCCATCGGGATCCCGTCGGCGGTGCGGATCCGCTCGATGTAGTGGGTCGGCTCGCCCGGAGCGATGTCGAGGCTGGTGGCGACGGTGCGGGTGGCCGGGCGGGTGCGGGCGCGGTAGCTCTTGGCGCCCGGCGTCATACCGCGCATTCGCATGTCCTCGCTGAACGAGCGGAATATCTCCGAGTGGGTCAGGGTCGGATGCTGCACAAAGGTGCCGCGTCCAGGGACCCGCCGGACCATCCCCTTCGTCTCCAGCGCGTCGATGGAGCCCCGGACGGTCATCCGGGCAACTCCGAACCGCTCGGCGAGCACCCGCTCGGAGGGGAGCAGGGCGCCATCTCGTGAGCTCAGGACCAGGGCGGTGAGCACGTCGGTGATGTGCCTGCCCTTGCCACGGTTCTGCTCCGCCAGCAACGACTCAAGCGCTCCGTCGCTCGGCTCATGTCGGGTCCTCGGCACGAGTTTGTCTCCTTCCTGCTCGATCGACGTCATCGTACGGGGCGGGGCCGCGCTTCTCGGTGACGTCGGCCTACCCGTTGACCAGCGGTCTATACCAGTATTACAGTCGGGCTCTCCGCCGGTTGGGTGGGGTGGCGATTACAACGATCGGAGTTCTGGATGCCCAGGAAGTACGGCGTGTTGGGAGCAGCTGCGATGCTCACCGTCACGCTCGCCGCATGCGCGCCAGGCAGCGGTGACGACGGCGGCGGCGGTGACGCCGTCAACCTGAAGGTCTGGGGATGGCGGCAGGAGGATGTCGCGGCGTACAACAAGATCTTCAAGATCTATGAGGGCGCCAACCCCGGTGTCACCGTGGAGTACGTCCCCTACAAGAACACCGAGTACGACACGATCCTCAAGACAGGGCTCACCGACGCCAACGGCCCGGACGTGGCACAACTCCGTTCCTACGGCCTTCTTCAGCCGCTGGTCGCCGCCAGCGGTCTGGTGCCCCTCGATGGTCAGATCAAGGAGTTGGAAGGCTTCCCGAAGCCGGTCCTCGACGGTGCCCGGGGCGAAAGCGACGGAAAGGTCTACGGGGTGCCGTTCGCACTCCAGACCCTGCACGTGATCTACAACGCGAAGCTCTTCGCCGATCACGGCATCAAGGCCCCCACCACCTGGGCGGACATGATCGCGGCGTTCGACAAGCTCAAGGGCTCCGACGTCATCCCGCTGGCGAGCACGGTCACCGACACCTGGATGCTGCCGATCCAGCACGAGATCTTCGGGGCCACGACCTACGGCGGCACCGACTACCTGAACAAGATGATCACCGGCGGGGCGAAGTTCACCGACGGCCCCTGGGTGAAGTCGCTCGAGACCTGGAAGGGCACCAACAAGTACTGGCCACCGCAGTCGTCCGGGGTCAGCTACGCCGACGCGCAGGCGCTCTTCACCTCCGGCCGCGCCGCGATGTTCCCGGGCGGGATCTGGGAACTCGGCGTGTTCGAGAAGGCCAACCCCGACCTGAAGATGGGCATCTTCAACGTGCCGCCCGCGCCTGGCGCGGCGGTCGACAAGACGCTCGTTCCCGGCTACGTCGACGGTTCCTTCGGAGTCTCGGCGAAGTCCCCCAAGCAGAAGGCCGCGCTGGACCTGGTGCGGTGGATGGCGTCGGAGGAGTTCGGCCGGGCGTACTCCCACGAGTTGCGTCAGATCTCCGCGGTCCCCAAGGTCCAGCCCCAGGACGAGCTCCTGGCCCAGGCTTTGCGGGCGTACCAGGAGAACCCGAGCCCGTACGTCACCTACGCGTACTTCTCCGGTGGGTCACCCACGGCCTGGGATCTCGCCTCGGCGGCCTTCTCCGACTATCTGCTCGGGCGACGTGACGCCGCTGATGCGGCCGGACACGTCCAGCGAGGAGTCGATCAGTGGTTCCGGCCCAAGAACTGAATGTCCGTCCTGCCCGGCGGCGACGCCGCCAGGCAGGACGGACCTCACTGGGGTGGATCGCGGCATTCTGCCTACCGGCGTTCGCTCTCTACGGCCTCTTCGTCGTGGTACCTCTGGTCACGGCCTTCTACTACGGCCTGTTCCGCTGGGAGGGCACCCGCCAGGCGAACTTCGTCGGGATCGGCAACTACCGGGAGGTCTTCACCCGCTACCCGTTGAGCGAGGAGATCACCGCCGCGCTGGGGCACAACGTGCTCTTCTTCGTCGGCACCATGGCGATCCAGAACACCATCGGGCTGGGCCTGGCCGTACTCCTGCATCGGAACCCGTGGGGAAAGCGGCTGTTCCAGACGCTCTTCTCGCTTCCCTACCTGATCAGCCCGCTGATCGTCGGCTACATCTGGTCGCTCCTGCTGAGCCCCACCTTCGGCCCGATCAATTACGTGCTCAGAGGCGTCGGCCTGGACTCATGGGCACGCCCGTGGCTCGGTGAGCCGGACACCGCGCTGCCGGTGCTGATCCTGGTCAACGCCTGGCAGTGGATCGGCGGGCCCATGCTCATCTTCGGCGCCGCCCTGGCCGGTGTCCCACGCGAGTTGGAGGAGGCGGCCGCCATCGACGGCGCGTCAGCCGCCCGGACCTTCTGGAAGGTCAGGTTCCCACTCCTGATACCGGCCGTCGGGGTGATCACCGTTCTGACGTTCATCGGGTGCTTCAACATCTTCGACCTCGTCTACGCGCTGGGCGGATCCGACGGTGGCCCCGGAGGCGCCATGGACGTGCTGGGCCTGCTCTACTACCGGACCGCCTTCCAGGGCGGCAGCAACGCGATCGGAGAGTCCTCGGCGTTGGCCATGCTCATCTTCGTGTTCATCTTCGGGATATCCGTCGTCCTGGAGCGGGCGCTGCGCCGTCGGGAGGTGACGTAGATGAAGGCCCTGATGACCACCCCTCGTACGACGCCGGGAACCACCAGCAGGTCAGCGCGCCCGGACGGTACCCGCCGGCGTCCGCTCACCCGCGGCATCGGTATCCAGGTCATTCTGTGGTCGTACGCCGGCATCGCGTTCGGCCCGCTGCTGCTGGTGCTGATGGGTTCGTTCCGGTCCAACGCGGAGATCCTTCGCGCACCGGTCGGGCTGCCCAGTTCGTTCGACGTGAGCAACTACGTCCGCGCCTGGGAGACCGCGTCGATCTCGACGTACCTGATCAACTCTCTGGCGGTGACGGGCGCCTCGGTGGTGCTGTGTGTCAGCGTGTCGGCGCTGGCCGCCTACGCCCTGGCCAGGTGGAGATTCCGGGGACGCGCTCTGCTGGCAGCGTTCTTCCTGTCGGGTCTGATGATTCCCGCGAAGCTCGGCCTGCTGCCGGTGTTCTACATGTTCCAGTCGATGGGCCTGATCGACAGCCGGATCGGGCTGGTGCTGCTGTACGCGGCGGGCGGCATTCCGTTCTCCGTCTTCGTGATCATGGGGTTCATGCGGGGGTTGCCCGGGGAACTGGAGGAGGCCGCGAGGATCGACGGAGCACACGAGGGACGCCTGTTCGTCTCGATCGTGCTGCCACTGATGCGTCCGGCACTCGCGGTGGTCACGGTCTTCCAGTTCGCGCCGACCTGGAACGACTTCTTCTATCCGCTGGTCCTGATGCGCAGCGGCGACAAATACACCATCCCCGTCGGGCTGACCCGGTTCTTCGGTGAGTTCGCCGCCGACCGAGGCACCCTGTTCGCCGGGCTCGTGATCGCCCTGGTCCCGCTGGCGGTGGTGTTCGCACTGGCGACCAAGCAGATCGTCGCCGGCCTGACCGCTGGGATGTCACGATGACAGCTACCATCACCATCGACGGCGGGAAATCACAGCTCAGGATGCTGCTGAGCACTCCAGGCGGTCGCCAGCTCGGGATCGGGCCCGGCTTCGTCTACCAGCCAGGCGAGGACGGCGTCGCCCGGATCCTGGACGCCATCCGCGGCGCTGCGGACACCATCTCGCTGCCCACACAGGTGGCAGGTGTGCTCGCCGGTCTGACCGGCGCACCGGGTGACCACGCCGAGCGTCGACGCCTCGCCCGCGCCATCACGAGGCTCCTCGGCGGTCCCGCCGCGGTCGTGGAGGACAGCGTCCTCGCCCATGCCGGCGCCCTCGACGGCGCCGGCGTGGTCCTGTGCGTCGGAACCGGGACAACAGTTCTCGCGGTGGCCGCAGACGGCAACTATGCCCGCCTCGACGGGTGGGGTCCACATCTCGGCGACCGCGGCAGCGCGTTCGCCATCGGGCTGGCCGGGATGCGCGCCGCGACGGCTTCGTACGACCGGGTCGGGCCGGAAACCACGCTGGCCGACCGCCTCGTCGCGGCGCTCGGGGGCGTCGACCTGGCGGCGCTCCAGCGGTACTACCGGGACCCCGCCATGATCCCCCGCACGGCGGCCTTCGCTCTCGATGTTCTCGACGCGGCCGCCCAGGCCGACCCGGTGGCGAGCCGCATCTGCGCCGCGGCCGCAACCGATCTCGCTGACACGGCGGAGACGGCGATCAACCGACTTCGCCTCAGCGAAGCGGAACGTCAGGTGTCGTACAGCGGACGGCTACTGGCCCAGGGGAGCGTCTTCCACCGGGCACTGTCCGCAGAACTCGACGCCAGAGGGCTGCCGCTGGTCAGCCCCAAGGCCGAGCCGCTTGAGGGCGGCCCCACGCTACTGCTCGGCACCGGTCCCTACGCCCGCCTGCTGGCGGACCAGAACCCGGGCGGGGACGCGTGAGGGTCGGACACGGGACGGCCCGCTTCGCGGTCGTGCCCGGAGAACCCATGGGTGGATACGTCGACCGATCCCAGGGCGTACAGGGCGTGCTCGACCCGATAGAGGTCCACGTGGTGACCTTCGCCGACGACGGCCACCGGTTCGCGCTGGTCGTCGCGGACCTGATCTGCGTGAATGTCGACGTTGTCGATCGGATCCGGACCGCCATGCGGGGCATCGGGGTGTCCTCCTGCTGGGTTGCCGCCACGCACACGCACGCGAGCCCCGAGGCGGGCTGTTTCCCCGGCGGTGGGGTCACGCCACGGCCCGTCGGCGACCGGCTCGTGGCCGCATCACTCGCGGCCGCGCGCCACGCCATGGCATCCGAGCGGGCAGCCCGGCTCGGCGCCACCCGCACCCTGGTTTCCGGGCTCGCGGGTCGCCGTAACCTCGCGAACCCGCCAGCGATGGACATTCCCGTCGACACCATCGTGGTCACCGCGGGTACCGACGTGGTCGGCCTGATAGTGATCTCCCCGGTCCACCCGACCGTCCTGCCCGCCGACAACAACCAGGTGAGCGCGGACCTGAGTGGCGGCATTCGCCGAGCATTGTCCGCACCCGACAGATGGGTGCTCGTCGCCACCGGCGCCGCCGGCGACATCAGTACCCGGCACACCCGCCAGGGAACCGGGCGACCCGAAGTGGACCGGCTCGGCGCCCGGGTAGCCGGCCGCCTGAAGCCGTCGCCACCTGTCGGCCACAACTCCGCGGCACCGGTACGGCCACCGGTGTCGCGGAACGTCCGGCTACGGCCCAAACAGCCGGCGGAGCTCGATGCGTCCGCCCGCCCGACCCCGCAGGTCGGAGACGGTCGGATCCGTCTGGTCCTGCAGCAGGGGCTGCGGATCGCGGAGGAGCAGGCCGCCCGCCGGCGCACCGAACCATATGTGGTCGAGGTCGCGGCGGTGCACCTCGACGGGGTCACGATCGTTGGCGTGCCCGGCGAGATGTTCCTGGAACTGGGCGAAGCGATCCGCCTTGGGGCGGGGGACCAGGTTTCCGACGTCGTCGTCCTCGGCTACGCGAACGGCTACCTCGGCTACCTGCCCACCCGCGACACACCACCTTGCTACGAAACCTATGCCAGCCCGGTCAGCGCCGGTAGCGGCGAGATCCTCGTCGAGGCCGCCGTCGAGGCTGCCGTCGAGGCCGCCCGCGACCATGACCGTTCCAGGAGGAACAGTGTCTGAACCCGCCTACGCCAACATCGCCCGGAGCGCACTCGAACAGATCCTCGCCACCCAACTCGGTGCGATCGAGTCGGCGGCCACGCTCGTTGCCGACACGATCGCCGCCGGTGGTGTCCTGCAGACGTTCGGGACCGGCCATTCGCGGATCGTCACCCTCGAACTCGCGGCGCGCGCCGGTGGTCTCGTCCCCGTCAGCATGCTGGCGGTCAAGGATCTCGTGATGTACGGCGGCGCCGACCCGGGACCGATCCTCGACCCGACGTACGAGCGCGAGTCCGGCCTGGCCGAGCGGATCTACGAGCTCGCCAAGCCCTCCCCGGAGGATGCCTTTCTGATCGTTTCCAACTCCGGCATCAACGCCGCCGTGACCGAGATGGCGGCGCTCGCCCGTGATCGGGCGCATCCGATCATCGCCGTCACCTCACTCGCACACACCCGCTCCGCCGGGGCGCGTACGACCCAGGGAGCGCATCTCGCCGACCTGGCTGATGTGGTGATCGACAACCACGCCCCGGCCGGGGACGCGGCACTGGAGATCACCCCAGAGGTTCGGATCGGGGCGATCTCGTCGTTCACCGGGGTGCTCATCGCGCAGCTCCTCACCGAACTGGTCTGCCGCCGCCTGCTGGAGCGCGGCATCAACCCGCCGGTGTACACATCCGCGAATCTCGCCTCGGGCGACGCGCGCAATGCCGACCTTCTGGAGCGGTACCACGGCCGGGTCCGCCCGATCGAACCCTGACTGCGGGCAGGTCAACGAGATCGCGTAGGTGGCCGTGGTGTGGTGCCGAATGTCGTTCGCGACGCCGCACCCACCGCGGCAACCATGGACGCTGCCCGGCGTCCGGCCCGAGCAGACACCCACCGCCGCCCAGGCCGGAGTTCGCGAGGTGTCCAGCGAACAACCAGGTTGATCACGACAGGTCGGTCGGGTAGGAACACGGCATGCTACGTGGCGACAAGATCGGGCTGCGGGCCCGACACGAAACCGACGTTCCCGTCCTGCAGTCTGAGCTCTACGACGACGTCGCGACCCGGTCAAAGGCCGACTCCCGTCCATGGCGTCCGATCGCACCCGGCTCAGCCGCGTCGCCATACACGGTTTCCGACCCCACCGACGATGCCGCGTGCTTCTCGGTGGTGCAACTCGCCGATGACGAACTGGCGGGCGAGGCGCTGTTGTGGGGCATCGACCTGCATAACAGAATGGCTCACATCGGAATCTCGCTGAGGCCGGCCTTCCGCGGCCGTGGGCTGGGCACCGACGTCATCCGGGTGCTGTGCCACTACGGCCTCGCGGTGCGCGGCCTGCATCGGTTGCAGATCGAGACGCTGGCAGACAACGCCGCGATGATACGAGCAGCCACCCAGGCGGGGTTCGTGCCCGAAGGCACCCTGCGCCGCGCGGCTTGGGTGAATGGGGACTTCGCTGATGAGGTCATTCTCGGGTTGCTCGCCACCGATTGGGACGCGAACTGACCGCAACCGCCATACGCGACCGACTGCCGGCGCTGAACCGGCTGCTGCCCGAGGAGAGCCGGGGTAAGGAACCTCGTCGACGGCACCATGACCGTGACCTGGTTCGGTCTGGTCAGTCAGGACACCGGCGAGGACTGGCCGGAGTGCGTACTCCAGCTCTCGACCGCCCGCCCGGCGGCGGCGGCCGGCGTACCCGAACTGTCGCCCTGGTATCTCGACCGGGTCCGGCCGGCGCCGCCGCAGACGCCCATGCCGGCGGCCAGCTTCGACATGTGGCCGGGATCCCCGCCGCCCGGCGCGCCGCCGGCCCTCACGGGCGGTACGGCCCGGTCCGGCCCGCCGCGCCCCTAAGGTGCGGGAGAGCGTCGCCGCGGTCGAGCAGGGGGTCAGCGCGGCCACCTACCGGCCGGCCCGCCCGGTCGCGGTACCCGCCGACGGCAGCGCGCACCGGGCCACCATCGCCGTCCTGGACCTGCCGGCCCTACTGGACCATGTGACCGTGCCGGTCCACGCGGCCGAGGCGCACCTACGCGCGACGGTCCGCAACACCTCGGCACACACGCTGCTCCCCGGCCCAGCGGCAGTCTTCCACGGCGCCGACTTCGTCACGGCCACCCGACTGCCGACGTGGGCACCCGGCGAGGAGACCGAACTGGCACTCGGGGTGGACGACCGGCTACGGGTAGAACGGAAACTGCGCCGACGCGCCGACACCCGGGCCACCCTCGGCTCCACCCGACGGCGGGACGTGGAGTACCGAATCGGCGTGGCCAACCACACACCCCGACCGGCGACCGTGGAGGTACGCGACCAACTCCCGGTATCCCGCGACGAGGCAGTGGTCGTCCGGGAACCCACCCTCACCCCACCGCCAGCCGAACGCACCGAGCTGGGCGAGCTGACCTGGCGGCTACGACTCGCGCCCGGGGAGAGCACCGAGATCACCATGGGCTTCCGGGTCGAACTCGCCAAGGGAATCGAACTGGCCGGCTGGCGGGAGTGACCGGGTGGGGAAGGGCCCCTTCAGGTCGGCGGCTCATCGAAGGGCGGCTCATCGGGGGGCGGCTCATCGGGGGCGGCGAGCGCGCGGAGGCCGGTCAGGTCGACAACCGCGATCCGGCGGTAGCCGGTGCGAATCAGTCTCTTTTCCCGGAGGGTCCGCAACGCCCGTTGGGTCGTGTCCGTCGCCGCTCCGACCAGGGTCGCGAGCTCGGCGTGGTTCAGGTCGACCCCGATGACGAGTTCGTCGTCGTCGGCCCGGCCGCAGTGCGCCGCGATGTCGGCGAGCACCCGGGCGAGCCTGACGTGCACCGGGTAGGCGGCGAAGTCCGCCCGGCGGGTGTTCGCCCACCGTAGTCGCTCGCCCACGGTGGCCGTGACCTGGGCACCCACCGTGGGGTGGCGGCCGAGGTAGGCGAGGAAGTCTGCCTGCCTGATGACGGTGGACACCACGTCGCCGCACGCCGTCACGGTCGCGGTGCGACCCTGACCGGTCATGGCCGCGAACTCGCCGACGAGATCGCCGGGCAGGCGGATCGCGAGCAGCCGCTCCGTCCCGTCCGCGGCTGCGGTGACCTTGACGAAGCCGCGCCGGATCACCTCGACGTGGGTGTCCCGAGCCCCCTCGGCGAGCAGCCGCCGGCCGGCGGACACCGTGCGGGTGACGCCGAGGGCCAGCAGCTCCCGGCGCGTGGTGGAGGCAACCCGGTCCATAAAGGACCCAGTGGACCAGGCTGCGTCGTCGTCCGGCGGTGCGGCAGACATGCGGTGTCCTCCTGATGCGTGCCGGCAGATCCCGTCCTTTCCCGGAATACCGCTCGCCGGGAGGGGATGCAATACCCGCATTGGACGGTCCGGCACGTCGAGGGGAGGGGACGTGGAGTCACATCGAGGGCGGTCCTGCCGCTGACAGCATGATGTCGCAGATCAGCCCGCCGGTCACGGGACGCGCCCGATGACCGGCGGGCCGGCGGTCTGCGCCCGTGGGGCCCGGCCGTCCGTCAGGTGAGGGCGTGTGACGCAGGCTGGTGTGGCACGGATCGGAGGAGAGATGGCGAAGACCGTCCGACCGCCCGGTCGAGCGGGCGGACCGGGGTGCGGCGGGCGGCGGGCGGCGGTGAGCCGGGGTCACCGGCCGGCGGGCGGTGCGGCGGTGCGGCGGTGAGCCCCGACGATCCGGCCGGCCCCGCACCCGCCCCGATGCCGGAAGAACTCTCGCCCCGGCACCGGGAGAGCCTTCGGCGGCTCCTTGAGCGGGAACTCGTCGAGGCGTGGCGCGCCGCGAGGGCGGCGGGGGTGCCCCCGGCCACCCTCGCGGCCCTGGTGACCGACCGGGCCCGGACGCTTCGGCTACTGGGGGGCCGCACCGATGACACGCAGCACCTCGTCGACGACGCGCCGGACGGCATCGGCGTCGTCGAGCAGGGCTGAGACCCACTCGTCGGGGCGCGGTGCGCCGTCGGGCGTCCGGTCGATCTCCTCGCTAGCGGTGCCCGTGCCGAAAACTGTGCCGAGGACCCCCACCACCGTGGCCACCGGGTCCGCTCCGGACCGCAGCCCTCGGCCGATCGCCGCCACGGCAGCGGACGCGAGGTCAGCCAGTTGGGCCTCGGCGCGCTCCTGCGGGCCGAAGGGCAGTAGCGGGCGGGGGTCCGCCACCCCGTCGCCGGGTGCGGCGAGGACCGGGGGGCGCTTGCCGCCGAGCGGACGCTCCACGTAGTCGGCGTACCAGCGCGGTCGCCGCCGCATGGCGGCCAGCACCCGGTCTACCTCCCGGGACACCGCAGGGCCGTCGCTGCCCGTCAGGTCGCCGGTCACCGACTCCCGCCGCTGCGCCCAACTGTCCAACGGCCAGAGCTGGGTGCCGGCGGTGGTGGCCACGCCGACCCAGGTGAGGATCTGCACGGCGAGGTCGGTCAGCCAGGGGTCTTCGCCGAGCTCGGCGGCGAGCCAGCCCGGCACCCGGGGGCGTTGCAGCGCGCCCCGTCGGCCGCGCCGGCGGCGGTGACCGTCGACGGTGGCGGCGGTGAGCCGGGCGGACACCCAGCGCTCCACGTCGATGATCGGCACCCTGGCGTTGGCCATCAGGTCGGTGACGACGGCCTCCACGTCGTCGTGGTGGCGGTCGAGGCAGTCGTCGGCGAGCATCTGGACCGCGGTCGCGCAGGCCCAGTGGCCCCGCCGGCGTTCGACCGGCCGGGTCACCCGCTGGAAGACGATCGGCCAGACGATGTCGTACGCGGCGCTGACGAGCCGGGCGCGGGCCGCGGGCGGCGCGGATGCCGCGCGGGCCGCCAGCTCCCCCCGGCGGGCCAGGTCGCGTAGCTCCCTCACCTCGGACCGGGGGCGGGACGGCAGCAGCGCGCGGGCCGTCCGGCCCACCGCCGGGGTGTCGGTGGCGGCGCGTGGGGATGGCAGCGAGGTCGTGTCATTCACGTTCGTCATGACGCTTCTCCCGGAACAGGTGCCGAGCTAAGGGGGTTGTCATCTGCAATTTGCAGATCGAAAATGGTTGTCGGTGATCGATACAAATATGTCGGACGTGCGCGCCGTGCGTTGCCCCCAGGGCAGTGCAAGGGCGATTCGTGGACCATTGAGGACGCTTCCGGTCCGGGCGGGTGCCGGTGCGGCGGAATGCCTGCGGCACCCGGGCGGCACCACGGTCTCCGCCCTGGAATACGACGTGACGCGTCAATACTCGTGCCACTTGCCGATCGGCACTGGCCAGACGATTGCCAATCTGCTGGTCAGATGATGGTCGTGAAGTGGACAGCCGGCGCGGGACGGGCCGCGCCGCCGGCTGCGGACCGGTAGCCTCCCCACCGTCTGACGGACCACCCGCAGAAAGGAGACGACCCTGCGCCCAGGGAGCGAACCCCGCCCCTCGTACGAGGACGGGCTCCGGCAGGAACTGCTGGAGTTGCGTCGGGGTCCCGGTCTGCAGAGCAGCCCCCTGCTCCGTCGCCTGGGGCCGCGACTGGCCGACCTGTGCGGCATCTCGCCGGCGGAGCCGGACCCGGTGGTACGCGCGAAGGTGCGGGCCACCCTGCTGGCCCTCTCCGCGGACATGCCCACCGACCTGCGTCGTGCCCTCGTGCTGGCGTACGCGCTCGATCCCGAGCACTCCTACCTGCGGCTGGACCGGCGGACGGACCAACTTGCGCGCGAGCTGTCGTGCCAGCAGCGCACAGCGCGCCGCCGGATCGACGAGGCGGTGTCCCGGCTGGTACGCGCCGCCGTCGCGGACACCCCGTCCGACACGGGCCCGTCCTGGCACCTGCACGGCATGCACGCGCTGCTACGGCTCGACACGCCGTCACCCGAGCTCTACGAGACACGGGACGTCGTGGCGATCCGGCCGGTCGGGGAGATCACCGTGCAGTTCAGCCTGCCCCGGCGACCGGGCGACGACCGGCCGGAGCACGACGTCGCCGTCGACGTCCTCTACGGAGCCCGGATCCGGGAGGTGACCCGGCACAACGAGGGGCAGTTCTTCCGGCTCGTCCTCACCCTGCCCCGGATCCTGGCACCCGGGGAGCGGCACGAGCTGTGCCTGCACTACCGCATTCCGGCGGGTCAGCCGATCCGGGAGCACTACGTCTTCCAGCCGCTGGCGCCGTGCGCCCGCTGCACCGTACGGCTGCGGTTCCCGCCGGGGGGCGGCCCCGCGCTGGTCTGGCGCCTGGACGGCGTGCCGCCGCGTTCCGTGGACGACCGCGCGCCGGGCGGGGACCGGCTCAGCCCGGACAGCATCGGCGAGGTGTCGTCGGCCTTCGTCGGCCTGCAACAGGGCTACGCGTACGGCGTGGCCTGGGCCGCCGCCGGCGCGGACAGCTGACGTGGTGTCCGGGCGGCGACGAGGTGCGGGCGGGACGGCTGCGCGGTCCGTCAGGTAGGGACGTGGAGAGTTTCCCCACCCGGTCGCGGGCAGTCGGGTCCCGCACCCGAAACGTGGTCCGGCGACCCCCGGCGACGCCGGCGGACCCGGCCGAGGGCGCGACCCCCCGGTGAACCCCTTTGCGCTGTTCGAGGACGACACGGACGAGCCGGACGAGGTCGAGTTCGTCACCGACACGCACCGGCGTCGGTTCGTGGCCCTGCTGATCGACACCTCACGCTCGATGGCCGCCACCCAGAGCAACGGGGTGGTGGCCATCGACGCGCTCAACCGGGAGTTGGCCCGCTGGCTGCCGACCTTGCGCGCCGAGGGCCGCGGTCCGCTCCGGGACGTCGAGTTCGTGGTCGTCACCTTCGGCGCGGGCGGAGTGAGCGTGGTGTCCGGCGACGGCACCCCGTCGGCCGACGACGGCGGGGCCTTCGTACCCGCGTCGCGGCTGGAGTTGGCGCCGTTGGTGGCGGGCGGCGCGACGCCCATGGTGGAGGCGGTGGAGTTGGCGCTGTCACTCGTGGAGCAACGGCGGCGGCAGGTACAGACGGTCCACGCCCAGCAGACCGGCGGCCCGCGGCTGATCCTGGTCAGCGACGGCGCGCCGACCGACGCCGAGGGCAATCCGACGGACGACTGGAAACCGCTCGCCCGACGGCTCGAACAGTGGCGCTCGACCGGGCGGATGCGGCTGTTCGCGTTCGGCGTGCCGGGCGTCGACGACGAGGTGATGCGGGCGCTCGCCACCGCCAACGGCTACTTCCCGCTGGCAGACCTCGACCTGAGGAAGCTGCTCGACCTGATCCTCGTGGCCACGTCCGAACACGTCGACTTCGAGCAGGTGCGCAGCCAGGTGTACGGGGACGAGTTCTGGTGACGGCGCGGTGGTCGGTCCTGGCCGGGAGTGTCGTGGGCGGGGCGCACGCCCGCGCCGGGGTGAGCAGCCAGGACGCGTACGCGGTGCGGGAGGTCGACGGTGTCCTGCTGCTCGTCGTCGCCGACGGTGCCGGCGGGCGACGCTGCGCCGCAGCCGGCGCGTCGATGGTCGTCGTGCTGGCGACGCAGGTGCTCGTCGCCCTCGTCCGGGACCATCCACCGGGGACCGCAGTCGCCTGGTCCGCCCTGCTGGATGCCGCGCGGGACCAGCTCTTCCGGCGGTTCCGGCGGGCGGCGCGGGCCCTGGCGCGGGCCGCCGGCGGGTTCCGTCCCGAGGACTTCGCCACGACGGTGACCGTGGTGGTCGCCCACCCCCCGTGGGTCGGCGTGCTCGCCGTCGGTGACGGTGTTGTGGTGGTCCGCACCGACGGTGGCGACCTCGCCCTGCTGGCCGCCCCGCCGGACGCCGCCGGCCGGCCACCCGGCGCGACGGCGCTGCTGCCGACGGCGCGGGCCGGGACGGACACCCGCCGGCTGGTCGCGCGGCTGCCCGACCTGACCGGGCTCGCCGTGTGCACCGACGGCCTGGACAGCCTCCTCGTCGAGTACGACGGGACTCGGCCCAGCAGGCCGGGCGCCGCAGCCTTCGGGCAGCTCTTCGCGTTGGTCGAGGCGGCCGACCCGGACCCGACGGCGCTGACCCGGCTGCTCTGCGGCCGTCGGGTCGGCGCGCTCACCGACGACGACCGCACCCTCGTGCTGGCGGTGCCCCGATGAGCCTCGACGTGTGGCTGATCGCCCCGGACGGACGCCGCTCTGCCGCCAGCCTGGGCACCCCGGTCGGATCGGCCGGCTCCCAGGGGCGGGTCTTCGGGCTGCGGGACCGGCCGGACACGGTGGTGAAGGTGCTGCACCGCGCGGACCGGGTGCAGCTGGCCGACCGGCTGCGGGTCATGCTCGCCGACCCGGCCGGCTGGGTCGGGGGGCCCGGGCAGCCGCTGGTGGCCTGGCCGAGTGCCGCGGTGTACCGGCGCGACGACGGCCGGCTGCTCGGCTACGCCGCGCCCCGGCTCGCCCACCCGCACTTCGCCCCGCTGCCGACCCTGTTCAATCCGTCCGTCCGGGCCCGGATGCTGCCCGGCGCGACGTGGTCCTGGTGGCTGACCGTGGCGGAGGAGTTGGCCCGTGTCGTCCACGTCGTGCACCAGCGTGGGCACGTGATCGGTGACCTCGCACCGGCGAATGTCTTCGTCTCCGCGTCCGGGGGTGTCTGCCTCATCGACGCGGACGGCTGGCAGTTGCGCGACCCGGTGACCGGGGAGGACCTGACGTGCCCGTTCTCCCGGCCCGAGTACACGGCGCCCGAGCACCTGGACGAGCCGTCGCGCAGGCGGGAACCGGCCAGTGACCACTGGGCCCTGGCCGTGCTGGTGGCGCAGCTCACCTGCCTCGGCTTCCACCCCTTCGGGGGCGTGCCCCGGGAGGCCGCCGGGCCGGTCGAGGAGGTCGACAACGTCCGGCTCCGCCGGTGCCGGCTGCTCGGCGCCGACGTCCGGGTGCCCGCCGCCGCCGTCCCGCCGGAGGCCCTGCCGGGGGTGCTGCGCCGCCGGCTCGGCGATGCCCTCGACGCCGGGTACGCCGCGCCCGCCGCCCGCCCCGGCCCGCAGTCCTGGGCGGCGGCCCTCGCGTACGCCAGGGACAGCCTGTCGCCCTGCCCAGCCGTGGCGACCCACGTGTACCCGCGCGAGGCCCGGCACTGCCCCTGGTGCCGGATGGTCGAGGCCGGCGCACCCGACCCGTTCCCCGGAGGCGGACGATGACGACGACGATCGGGATCAGCCGGGTCGCCGACCGCACCGCCGTGCTCGGCCCCGGTCTGCGCGCGGTCGTCTGGGTCCGGGGCTGCCCGCTGCGGTGCGCGGGTTGCGTCGCGCCCGAGGACCTGCCTTTCACCGGCGGGACCACCCGCTCCGTCGACGACCTGGCCGGCTGGCTCGGCGGCCTGCCGCCGGAGATCACCGGCGTGACGTTCTCCGGCGGCGAGCCGATGGCACAGGCGGCGGGGCTCAGCGCGCTGGTGGACCGGATCCGGGCCGGCCGCGACTGGTCGGTGATGTCGTTCAGCGGATACCCGATCGAGCACCTGCGCCAGCGCGGCGACTCGGCCCAGCGGCGGTTGCTGGGGCAGCTCGACATTCTCGTGGACGGTCCCTACGTGGCGGCCCGCCACGCCGACCTGAGGTGGCGCGGCTCCGCGAACCAGCGGCTGCACTTCCTCACCGACCGGCACGCGCCGCCGGACCGGGACGTCTCGGCGGGGATCGAGCTGCACCTGACCGGCGACGGCGTCGAGTGGATCGGTGTTCCGCCGGTGGCCGACTTCCGCGCCGGGTTCGAGGACGCCATGGCGGCCCGGGGAATCGTGCTCGCGCCGTCCGATGACACCGCGCCGCCGTCCGCCGATCCCGCACAGACCGACGAGAGAGGCCGATGATGTCCGGAAGTCCGAAGTACACGACCGTCGCGCTCGACGCCGCCCGCCGGGCCCAGGTGGAGGCCGCCAGGCTGCGGCGCGAGGAGGAACGTCGGCGACGCCGGGAGGAGGCCCGCCGGCGGCGGCTCGACGCCGGCATCGTGGCCGCGACCGCGCGCAGGGACGCCCTGACGACGCGGCTGCGCCACCTCGCCGACGCGTCCCGGGCGCTGCCCCAGGGCGCCGAGGTGGCCGTGGAGGTCACCCGGGTCGCCGGCCTGCCCCAGCCCGCCGACGAGGCCGGCCTCGCCCGGACCGGCGGGGAGCTGCGTCGCGCCGAGCGCCGCGCGGACGCGTTGACCGCCGCCGTGGCCGGGGAGCTGACCCGCCGGGAGCACGGCCACGCCCTTGACCTCATCCTCGAACCGCTGCGCGAACTGGTCGACGGCGAACGCCTCGACCCGGCCGGGCACCGGTCCGTCGCGGCGCTGCGGACCGAGGCGCAGGACCGTACCGGGGACGCCCGGAGATTCACCGAGACCCACCGGCGGCTCGGCGAGGCCGTCGGGGCGCACCTGGAGACGGTCCGTGACCGGCAGGGTCAGCTGTTGCGGCTGGCCACGGAGGCCGACGAGATCGCCAGCCGGCTGACCGTCGTGCTGACTGACGCCGAGGCGGCGGGGGTCGCGGTGACCGAGGCGGCCGAGCTGCGCGCCGAGGTGGCCGACCTGCGTGCGGAACGGGACGCCGGAAACCTGAGCCGCTGGGAGCACCGGATGGCCGGGCTGCGTCGACGCGTCGAGGTGGTGACGGCCGAGGTCGACGCCCGCCTCGACCAGCTGGAGCGGATGGCGGTCATCGTGGAGGCGGCCAGCGCCGCGCTGCCCGCCGCCGGCCTGCGGGTGGTGCCGGGCAGCCTGGCGGAGCGGGACGCGACGGTGGTCTTCCTCGCCCAGCGCGCCGACGGGTCGGCCATCGAGCTCACCGTGCACGCCGGTGACGGCCGGGGCAACCGGCTGGAGTACCGCAGCGACGGGGCCGACACGGTTGTGGAGACCTCGCCGGACGGCGAGAGTTCCCGCTGCGACCTGACCGAGGAACTGCTCGAACGCTTCCACGTCCAGCTCGGCCGGCAGGGCGTGGCCGCCGACGGGCTGTACTGGGAGGGCAAACCCGGCAGGCCCAGGCCACCCGCCCGACAGGCGCAGGAGCGCGCCGGCCACGACGACCGGAGCCGACCGTGAGTGACAGCTCGCCGGGTCGGCCCACGGCCCGCCCGGCCGCGGCCTGGCTGGAGCGGGTCACCGCGGAGATCGCCCGGGGCCGGCACGTGATCATCCACGGCAACGTCCGTGACCTGGTCCGGTGGGACCGGTCGTTCCAGCCGTTGCGCAACGCGGTCACCGGGCTGCTGTCGGTCTTCGGTTACCAGCTGACCGGCTACTACGACCTGATCGACGGGCTGAGCTTCGCCGGCCCGGACGACGAGCGGGAGTTCCAGCGGCTGACCGCCGTGGACGGCGACCGGTCCACCGGGCCCGAGCCGCCGGTGTCGACCGGCCGGGCCGGCGCGGTCCGGAACCGGTTCGCCGCCGCGCTGCGCGACGCCCCGGCGCCGACGTTGAGCAACCCGTACGACGCGCTGGCCACGATCCGTATGGTGCTGCGGCAGGGCACCACCTCGTCGGCCTTCATCGTCGACCTGGTCGATCTGATGCTCGCCCCGCCCGACCGCGGCGGGGACGCCGAGCGTCGCCTGTTGGGCACCATGGCCAAGGCGATGACCGAGGCGGCCCAGACCGGCGCGGTGCGCAACCTGCTCGTGCTGGTCGCCGACGACCTGGGCACCCTGCCGGCCTGGCTCTACCGGGACCGGCCGTACGTCCAGGTGGTCGAGGCGGCGCTGCCGACCTTCGACGAGCGGCACGTGTACCTGCACCAGCAGGCCCGCAACTTCCACCAGGCGGCCGACGCCCGGCGGGCACCTGACGACCTGAGGGTGCTGGCCAACCTCAGCGAGGGCATGGCGGTCACCGAGCTGGACGGCCTGTGGCGGATGAGCAAACTCCAGCGCATCCCGCTGGACGAGCCCCGGACGCTGATGAAACGCACCCTCTTCGGCCCCCGTCGGGACCCCTGGCGGCAGGTCCGGGACCGGCTCACCCAGTTCGTCCCCGCGGTCGAGGACCGGGTTGTCGGCCAGCCCGTCGCGGTCGACCGGGTCCGCCGGGCCTTGACGGCCGCCACCGTCGGCATCGACTTCGTGGCCGACCCGCACAGCTCCGAGTCGCGCCCCAAGGGGATCTTCTTCTTCGTCGGGCCTACCGGCGTCGGCAAGACGGAGCTCGCCCGGGCGCTGAGCGAGTTCGTCTTCGACGACGAGACCGCGCTGGCCCGGTTCGACATGTCGACGTTCGCCGAGTCGCACTCCGCGGAGCGGCTGACCGGAGCGCCACCCGGGTACGTCGGCCACGAACGCGGCGGGGAGCTCACGAACCGGGTGAGCCAGCGCCCGTTCAGCGTGCTGCTCTTCGACGAGATCGAGAAGGCGCATGCCTCGGTGTTCGACAAGTTCCTCCAGGTGCTCGACGACGGTCGGCTCACGGACGCGTTGGGCAACACCGCCTACTTCTCCGAGACGATCATCATCTTCACGTCGAACCTGGGGGCCGCCGAGACGTACGGCTGGCTCGACGGCGGTGAACTGCCCGACTACGACACGGTCACCACGCACTTCGAACGGGCCGTACGCGAGCACTTCACCACCGGGCTCGGGCGGCCTGAGCTGCTCGGCCGGCTGGGCGGTGGCATCACCGTGTTCGACCTCCTGCGACCGGAGTTCGTCGATCGCATCGTCCGCAAGCTGCTGGCGCAGCTCACCGCCAGCGCCGGCCGCCAGGGCGTGCGACTGACCGTCGACGAGGAGGCCGTCGTGCTGCGGGTGCAGGAGGTGATGCGCCGGCCGGAGGCGCTGCGGCTCGGGGTACGCAGCATCCGCGACGTCCTGGACCGCCTGGTGCGGGACCCTCTGGTGGGGCACGTCTTCGACCATCCCGGGCAGGTCTCCCTGCACCTGTCGGTCGGGCCGCACGGCACGGTGATCCGGGACGCCTGACCTCACCGGGTCCGGCTGCCGGTGGGGGACCGGATCCCTGCCGGTGGGCACGGCCGGCGGCGGTGTGCCCGAGGGGCTACGACCACGCCGTGTCGCCGTCGTCGCGCAGTGGTGCCCAGAGCTGGGCGATGACGCTCGCGCCGCGCTGGCAGGCCGCGCCGACGACGCCGGTCAGGCCGTCCGCGAGCAGGCCGGCGACCAGCACGCCGGCCAGGGCGACGAGGACCGTCAGCCGTGCGGCACGGTGGGCCGGCGGGAGCTGCTGTCGTCCGTCGTCAGTCAAGGCCGCCCCATTCCCGTGCCAGGATCCAACTCGCCGGTCCGAAACCGCCCTCCCGGCCCGCGCGTCGACCGGAGACCAGGAAGAATCGCACCTCGCCGAAGTCGCGCTCGGCCGTCAGGACGAGGTTGCCCAGCCCGTTGTCCACCAGCCACGCCCGCACCCCGTCCGGGTCCCCGGGGCCGGCCGACAGCTTCCCGAGCAGGTCCGCCTTGGACACGACGAACGCCAGCCGCCGGCTGCGGGTGCGGACCCCGTAGTCCTGCAACCGCTGCACGGTGGCGTTGTAGGCGTCCTCCGGGTCATGCGTCGCCGGGTTCGCCGCGGCGAAGACGTCCGGCGCGCCCTCGGCGTACTCGTCACGTACCCGCCGCACCGAGAACGGGTCGAGGACGTAGATCAGCGAGCGGGCGTGGTCGAGGTAGGCCAGCCGGGCGTTCTGCTCCCGGTCGACGAGGTTCTCGCCCGCCGCGTCGAAGAGGTGCACCAGCGCGACCCGCGACCGCAGGGCCAGCCGGAGTGTGACGGCGACGGGTGGGCCGCCGGCGTCCGTCTTCGCCGGTGACTCGCCGTCCCGGATGAGGCGGGCGTACATCTCGTGCCGCTGCCGGTCTCGCTCGTCGGGGAGGGACACGTCGGCGCCGGCCTCCTCCCCGCCGTGGTGCAGCCCCACCAGCGCCGACATGATCAGCTGGGTCTTGCCGGCCGACGCGGGACCGAACACGGGCATCCGGACGTCGGTGACCACCCCGGCACCGGGCAGCATGGCCTCCCCACAGCTCGGGCAGTACGCCTCCAGCCGGCGGCTGGAGGCGGCCCGCAGGACGGTGGTCGGCAGCCGCCAGCCGCAGCCGCAGCGCCGCCACAGCACGCCGAGCCGGCCAGGCCGCAGGTCCCGGTGCAGGTCGTCGCCCGCCAGCCGGTCATCCGTCGGGTGCGGCCCGAGACACCGGTACGCGGGCACGGCCGACAGTTGGTAACAGTGCCGGCAACTGGCCCGGGAGCGCCGCACCGCCTGCCAGCCCGCGTCCGCCCCGCGCAGCAGCCGGACCGCGGCCCCGCCGACCAGCCAGGCCGCCGCCGTGACACCCGCCGCGACCAGCGCGACACCCAGGACCCCGGCGGCGGCGCCCAGCGACACGCCGAGCTGGACGGCGACGACCGGTACGTACAGCGGCCACCAGGCCTGGTGGGCCCGCGCCCACGGCAGCGGCCGGGTCCAGACCCGACCGGTGATCGTGAGGGTTCGCTCCGCCACGGCGCGGACGTCGAGCAGCACCTGGGCGGCGAAGTACTGCGGCCAGGCCCGGTCGCGGCGGACGAAGGCCGGTGCCACCCGCCCCGGCAGAGCGCCCCGGCGAACCTGCTCGGGGGTGCACACCCGGGCCCAGGACGCCCGGCCGAGCAGGACGACGCCGGCGAGCCCGAGCGCCAGGGCCAGGCCGCCGACCAGTCCGGCGCCCATTCCGACGATGGCCAGCGGCGCGGAGACGAAGACCAGGCACGTCACGCAGGCCGCCACGTAGATGAAGAGCCAGATGTACGGCATCGGTCACCGGCGCCCGAACGGGTGGGTCAGCCGATAGCGCAGGCGCCGGTGGCGGTACGCCTCGACGTGCCGCTGCCAGCCGTCACGCCAGGCGCTGTCGAGTTGGCCGAAGTGCCGGCCGGCGCGTTCGATCTGCTCGTCCTGGGCCCGGGTCAGCCAGTGCCCGAGGGCTTGTTCGAGCCGCGTCGCCTGCGGGGTCGCGGACCCGCCCGCCCCCGCGAGCAGGTAGTAGGACAGGACGGCGGACGCCACCGCGTCCTCGTGGTGCAGCGCCTCGGCCAGCCGGGCGACGAGAGGCTCCAGCAGGGCCGGGTGCCGGTCGAGCACCGCGTCCAGGGATTGGAAGGCGACCACCCGCGCCAGCGCCGACGCGACGTCGGCCTGCCGCATCTCCACGAGGCGCGGCGAGCACCCGCGCAGGTGCCGCAGCAGCGTCGCGGTGCGTTCACCGTCCGGACCCCGGCGCAGCTCGGCGACGACTGCGGTCAGGGTGTGGTCGTCCTCCAGCTCCCCGTTCACCTGCGAGGTGTCCGTCATCAACCCGCCGGCGAGCAGCGCCCGGCAGAGGTCGAGCAGCCGTGGGGTCGGCACCGCGCTGCCGGTGACCTGCGCGACGAGTTCACGGAACACCCACGCGGGCGGCCGGGTGCCCTCCGGAGCGAGGTCCCGCACCAGCTCCAGCTCGGCGGTCGTCGGCGGCGTTCGGCTCCAGAGCGCGCCCGCCGTCCAGGAGAACCGCCCGGCCTCGTGCCGGGCCTCGTGCAGGTGCTGCTCGACGAGGGCGGCCCGGTTGTCGCTGTGCCGTACGGCCGCGCCCAGCACCGCCTCCGCCAGTGGCTGCTGCAACGTCCCGACGCGGCGGAGCAGCGCCTTCCACCAGGCGTCGCCGATCTCGGCCTGGGCCGCCTCGCCGCCCAGGGCGCGTTCGCCCAGCACGGCGATGAGCCGTTCGTCCAGCGCAGTGGCGCACGGCCAGCCGTGGGAACGAATCTCCTGGGGATGGTCCGCCCAGTACCCGAGGAACGGCTCGGCGGTTTCCCTGATGTCGTCCCACCGCACGTCGACGCGGAACCGGCCGGCCACCTGCAACAGGGCCGCGAGCAGCAGCGGCGGCACCCCCGAGGTGAGGGCGTCGGTGAGAACCTGCCGGGCCTGCTCGTCGTGGTCCGCGTTCCACTCGCCGGCCGGCAACGCGGGCAGCGGTCGATCCGTCACCGCACCCCGGAGCCGGGCGGCCTCGACCTCGCTGATCATGAGGGCGAGCCGGACCTCGGCGGCCCGGCCGGGCACGAGGCCGTCACAGCCGACCTCGTCGAGCAGCACCAGCACCTCCTGCGGCCACCGCTTGGGGGTCTCGGCGAACAGGTCGGCGACGTCGACGCCGTACGCGTGGCGCATCCTCGCCGGCCCGGTGCGCAACCAGCCCACGATGGCCTTGGCGTACCGGGGGTTCGGTCTCCGGTGCAGGATGGCGGCCAGCCCGAGCGCGGCGGCGACCTCGTCCGACTGCTCGCCCGCGAGGGTGATCCCGGACTCGGTCGCCACGTGCAGGGCGTCCACCACGTCCCGGGGGTCCTCCGCGAGGAACAGGTCCACCCAGCGGCGGGCGGCGGCGGTCGGCGCCACCGGGGTGTGCTCGTGCCGGCACAGGTCGAACACCGCGTAGCCGAGTTCGTTGTCGACCCGGCCGGCCGAGCCGGCGAACTCGGGCAGCACCGCGACGATCGGCAGGGCGGAACGCGCCGGGTCGGTCGAGAACACCTTGAACCCCAACTCCAGCGCCCGCTCACGGGGCACAAGGAGGGTGCCCGCGACGATCCACGACACGACCGACGCCGTGTCGTCGCCGACGAAGAGCACCCGCCGCCGGCCGGGCTGCCCGGCCTCGGCGAGGGCGGAGACCAGGGCGCGCAGCGTCTCCGGCCCGTCGGGCTGGGCGAGCACGAAGTCCCGCGCGTGGGCGGGGGAGAGGGCGGCACCCGCCCCGGCGGTGAGCTCCACCGGCGCGCTGCGGGTCGTCCGCGCCGGCTCGGTCGACCAGAACGCCGCGCGGAAGAGCTGCGCCGGCCGCAGGTCGTCGTAGCTGGTGGGATCGGTGGTGAGGATGGCGTGGGTGAGCTGGTTGCCCTCCCGGGTGCCGTTGGCCTCGCGACCCAGGTAGACCCCCGATGCCGTGGCCAGGAGGCCGCCGGACCGGATGTGCGCGAACGAGGGCGGGTACTGCGCGACGGGCCGCCGGTCGGCCATCCACGACGACGGTGGCTCGTAGAGCAGGTTGTTCCTGACCAGATCCTCCCCCGCGGCGGCCTCGTCGGAGGATCGGGCCTGGAACTGCAACCCCGCGCCGCCCTTGAGCCCCTGACCGGGGCGGCAGTCGGTGTAGACCAACGTCTCGAACCGACCGGTCATCGGGCGGCCCTGGTGCGCGGCACCACGTTGAACTCGCTGAGCAGCCACAGCAGCGGCTCGTCCACCCGGAACGGCTGGACCCCACGCGCGTCGACCTTGTTCTCGTCGTAGTCCGGCTCCGCCCCGAGCGCCGAGACGGTGAAGTAGCGGAAGTGGCGGTAGTTGAGGGTGAGGTGGGCGTCGATGTCGTCCGCCCCCCATTCGTGCAGCAACGCGCGGACGTGCTCGTGGGTGACCCGCCCGGCCTGCTCGTCGTAGAAGGGACCGGGCGCCGGACGGCGGACCAGCGGATGGTCCGGACCCAGCACGTCGAAGAACGCATCGATCTTCGCGAACGCCACCGCCACCGGGATCGTGATGTTCCGGCGGCCACCGAGCCGGTGGCTGATCCGCAGGTTCTCGGTCACCCGGCTGACCACGTCAATGGTGCTGGCGTGCGTGTCGACCGCCGACGCCGGCAGCCGGATCCGGTCCCGCGCCTGCGGGATCATGAACGGGTCGAGCAGCAGGATGAGGGCGTCGGCTGCGCCGAGGTAGCGCAGGTTGTCGACCGTCTCCTGGTCGATCAGGTCCTCTCCGGCGGTGTCGAAGAAGGACAGAAAGGTGGTCTCGTAGCCGGTGATCCCCCGGTTCTGCCGCCAGGCGAACACGATCGGCTCGCGCCGGCCGAACTCCGCCTGGCTGGTGCGCTGGTAGAGCCCGCCGTCGGGGAAGAGCGCACCGGCCGGATCGAGGAAGTCCCTGCCGCCGCCGGTCTCGGCCCGGAACTGGCTGTCGCCGACCAACCGGACGTCGGCGCCGAAGCGCTGCCCCATGCCGTGTCGCAACTGGTGCGACAGCACCTTGAGGTACACGCTCTTGCCGGTGTGCCGCGCGCCCGCCATGGCGATGAGCGGGCTACGCCCCTCGCCGAACGTCGCCGGCAGCCGGCTGTGGCAGGTCGGGCAGACCTTCACCGCGGACTCGGCGCCGCAGTGCGGGCACGTCGAGGCGGTCACCGCCCGCAGGGCGCGACGGGCCCCCGCGAACGACGGCAGCACCATCTCCTTGATGCCGATCTCCCGCTCCCTGGCCTCGTCCCACTGAGGCTTGCAGGGGTCCTTGCCCGGTGACCGACGCCCCGTGCACCGGAACCACGGCGCTCGCAGGTCGATCTTGGTGTAACAGTACGGGCAGGAGGGGGTGGGCATGTCAGGACACCTTCATCTCATGGATCGGGTCGGTGACCCGGGCCCCGGTCGGCTGGATCACGAAACAACGCAGCCAGTACGGCCTGGCCAGGCCGGAGGGCATCGTGAAGGGCAGCTGCCACGGCGCGTCCGGTTGGAGGCGGAGACCGGTCACCCGGGCCAGCACGGTGCCCTGCTCCGGTCGTACCGGCATGGCCAGGCCCGACGCGGCCACGAGGAACAGCTCCACCCCCTCACACGGCCGGTCGACGTCGACGCTCAGCAGCCGCTTGCGGCTGAAGGGCCCGCCGACGCGCTGGAGGTGGTACCCGATCGCCACGGGGACGCGGTCGACCGGCACGGACTCGGGGACGGAGAACGTCTCCCCGGCCGCGCCGCGCTCGACCGTCCGGACGGAGACCCGGCCGCCGCCGGAGGAGACCGGGATGCGACAGCCCGACTCGGTGAACTGGCCACGGGTCAGCCGCCGGACCACCGGCGGGCCGTGCGGCGACGTGAACGTGACCTCCACCAGGTGCACCGAGGGCGGCCACACCCAGGCGACGGTGATCTCGTCCCCGGTGCGTCGGACGACGAGCTGCCGGACCGGTTCGGTCACCCCGAGCAGGACCGGCTCGCCCACCACGGCGGTGCCGGTCGCCGCGTCGACGGTGAACGGCACGTACACGAACCGCCCGCTCGGGACGGTCACCTCCAGCAGGGTCTCCGCCCCCTGCTCAAGTCGGTCGCTGACCAGTGCCTCGCCGTACCCCTCCATCTCGTCGCGGCGGATCCGCGTTCCCGCCGCCCACGACGGGGTCAGCTCGGACCGGCGGACCGACACCGTGCCGTCGGCGGGGGTGAGCCAGGCGAGTTGGGCTGTCGCGGTCTGCGCGTCGACCGCGGTGACGTGGGCCCGCAGCCGCTCCACGTGTGGCGGGGCCGTGTCGCGCAGCACCGCGCGGGCCACCACGAGCGGCGAGGCGACCTCCTCGCCGTGCTCGTCGCGGTAGACCGTGACGATGCCGTAGTACCGGTCGGTACTGCCGTCGCCGGTGTCGTCCGAGAGCCCGGTGTGGCTCGCGGTCACCGGTTCACCGTCCTGCGGGGAGGCCGGCGGCCGGCCGAGGGTGCGCCGCACCCGCACGCCCTCCGCGGCCGGGTGCGCCCGCCAGGCGCAGGAAATCGCGTCGGGGCGCACCCACACCCGCACGGCCACCACGGGCGGCACCACCAGGATCCGCACCGTCGCCGGCCGTGACCAGTCCCCGCCGACGCTGGCGAAGACGCCGTAGTGCAGGGGCCGGGCGGGCGGCGGGGCCCCGTCCGTCGCCTCCGTCAGGGAGCCCTCCACGACCACCTCGCCGGCGGCTGACGAGCGGGGCGGGCGGTCGGCGCGGACCACCCGGTAGCGGACCTCCGCCGCCGGGGTGGGCGGTGCCGTCCAGGTCAGGCGGACACCGATGTCCACCGCCCGCGCCGACAGGTCGCGCGGGGGCGGCGGCGCGAGCGCGCCCAGCCGATCGGCGAGACCGTCGTCGTCACCGGCGATGCGCAGCGCCGAGCGCAGCAGCCGGGCCGCCTCCTCCTCGCGCTCCGTCCGGGCCGCCTCGTCGGCCTCCCGCCGCAGCGACTCGACCTCGCCCAACAGGGCGTCCACCTGACTACGCAGTTCGTCGTGGCGGGGGTCGTCGGTCGGCAGCACCGCCAGGGCCTGCCGGGCCGCGAGGAGCTGCCCGTCGGCGACCAGGTCACGGATCCTGTCCGCCGGGCTGGCCTCGGGGTCCGCGTCGACCGGCAGGCTGGCGACCACCGACTGGGCGTCGCCCTGCGCCAGTCCGGCGTCGGTGGCGATCGGCACCAGCATGCCGTCCGCGATTCCCCTGGCCCGCCCGGCCCGGAGCCGCTCGACGACCTGGAACACCGCGAGCGCCCGCAGGTCCACGCCGTTGCTCACGGCCCGCTCCAGCAGGCCCAGGGCCTCCTTCCGGGTCCGGACCGCGGCGGCGTCGGCCAACCGGTTCGCCTCCTGCGTGCGGGCGCGTACCGTGGCCGCGTCAAGCGCCACCGCCTCCGGGCCGAGCAGCCGGAACGGCGCGCCGTCGGGGTGCACCACCTGGACGACGGTGGGCGCGCCGAGCAGGTCCTGGAGCCGGGCCAGGGCGCGGTACGCCGTGCGTTCCATGCCGGAGCTGGTGGGCAGCTCGACCGGATCCACCACCGCCAGGTCGGCGCGTCGGACCGCCTCGTCGATCTGGCCCGCGTCCAGGCCCGGCCAGTGCCCGGCGATCTCCTTGAGCTGGCCCCGGGTGATCCGGCCCAGCGCGCCGTACGCCCGGGCGAGGTCCCGGGCGAACCGCTCGGACTCGGCGCGGGACCCGCGGTTGTGCTCCTCGGCCCGCTCCTGCCACCACCGTGGCTCGAACATGTCCTCGTCATGCGCGTTGCGCAGTTGCTCGTCCCGGCTGAACAGTTGCGCGCAGACCCGGGCCCCCGCGTCGACGCCGCCCGAACGCTGGTTCCACAGCCGCCGGATCGCCGTCAGGTGCTTCTTGAGCTGGGCCGGGGACATGTCCGGGGTGACCGCGTAGTGCCGGGCCAGGTCCGTGGGCGACAGTCCGCCGGGCTGGTCCCGCAACGGCATGATCACGTCCCGCAGGTACGCGCGCTGGTCGAACGCCATCAGCTCAGCCCCGTACCGTGAGCGCCGCGACGACCTCCCGGGCCTGGTGCACCTCGTCCTCGCTGAGCACGCTGACCTGGACGTTGATGGTGAGTTCCTGCCCAGAGGTCGGCTCGACCGCGTGCAGCCTCAGCTCTCCCCCCGGGCTCACGCCCATGGTGATGGCGATGGGCGAGTGCCTCGGCAGCGGCGGTAGGCCGTCGATGACCCCCGCGCCCCGGTCCACCGGCTTGTTCGCCGTCAGGTCGGGGCTCTCGGCGGCGCCGGCCTGCTCGTAGATCGCGATCTGGATGGCGGTCTGGCCGTCCTCGACGGTGCTGGCGTCCAGCTTGCGGCCCTCGATGGGCAGCGCCTCGTTTGCGTGGACCAGGTGCCCGACGAACATCTTCTCCGGCTGTGACCGCCAGTCGGGTGCCGAGGTGTCCTGCAGCCGCACACCGAAGGACTTCGGAAGGACGGTGACGATCCGCCTGCTGGCGTTGGAGAGCGACTCCTCGTCCACCCCGAGCGTGAGCGCGAGCGCCGACGCCCGCTGCTGCTTCTCCTCGGCGGTCGGCGCCTCGCCCTGCCCGTCCCACGCCCACAGCGCCCGGCTGAGCGCGAAGCGGGCCGCGCCCTTGGCCACCGCCAGGTCGGGGTCGTGCAGGCGTGGCGTCCAGCCCCACTTCTCGGCCAGCCGCCGGGCCACGGCCGGCATCTTGCTGGAGCCCCCGACCAGCAGCACCTCGTCGATGGCCGCCGCCGGATCGGCGATCCCCAGCTTGTCGCCCAGGGTGTTCAAGGTGCGCTCGGTGTACTCGACGGTCCGGTCGAGCAGGTCCCGGGTGATCTCCTCGAACGCATCCCGGGTGACCTCCACCGACGTGGACGCGCCCGCGTAGCGCATCGGTACCCGGCGCGACGTGACGGTCGACAACTGCTGCTTGACCTCCTCCGCGGTCAGTGCGAGATCCTGCATGAACTCCTCGTCCAGGGTCGGATCGTCGGCCGGCCCGGAGTGGCCCACGAACTCGTCGACCAGGTACTGGACCAGTCGCGCGTCCCAGTCGGCGCCACCGAGCTGCTGGTCGCCGTCGGTGCAGAGCACCTCGACGGTGTCCGCGTCGATCCGGATGACCGTGGTGTCGAAGGTGCCGCCGCCCAGGTCGTACACCAGCACCGTCCGGCTGCTCTCGCCGCCGAGGTCGTACTGCAGCGCCGCGGCGACCGGCTCGGGCACGACCTCGACGACGTCGAGGCCGGCGATCGTGCCGGCGTTGCGGGTGGCGTCCCGCTCCAGCAGGCCGAAGTACGCCGGCACCGTGATCACCACCTGGCGTACCGGGCGCTTCGTGTAGTACTCGGCGTCCTGGGCCAACTGCTTGAGGATCAGCGCGGAGATCGACTCGGGGGTGTACGTGGTGTCGTCGAACTCCCACTGCGCCTCCCTGCCCATGCTCCGCTTGACCCGTTCGACCACCCGGGACGGGTAGAGCCGGGACACCCGCTTGGCGGCCTCGCCCACCACCACCTCGCCGGTGCCCTCCTCGAAATAGACGACCGACGGGGTGGTCTCGTCGTTCGTGATGACGTTGCGGACGACGGCGGGCCGACCGGTTTCGTCGATGTAGGAAACGACCGAGTACGTCGTACCCAGGTCGATGCCGAAGAAGGTCAGGTTCTCGTCCGACATGGTGCTCCTGTCCGCTGGTCCGCTCGGGTTGTCACGGGTTGGGCGTGGGCTGGGTGGTGCTCGCGGGCTCCGGCCCGGTTCCGGCCGGGGCGAGATCCGGGTCGGGGAGCCAGCGGTGAACCCGGACCGCGGCGGGCACGACCGTGCGCCCGGCCTCGACGTCGTGGTAGCCGTCCAGGACGACCTCGGCGACGGTTCCCTCCTGGCCGGGGTCGACGGCCGGTACCGTCCCGGTGGCCCGCTGCGTCGACGGATCGAACGCGGCACCGGGCACCGGGACCAGCACGGTGACACCACCCCGTTCGAGGGTCAGTTCCACGCTGGCGGCGTAGCTGCGCAGCAGGTCCGCCGCCGCGGCGGTGTCGAACCCGGCGGGCAGTCCCGCGGCGGTGCGCAGCAGGTCGTGGCGCAGCCGCTGGAGGTCGGTCAGCAACGGGCGGAGCAGCAGCAGCCGCTCGCCGGCACGCAGGCGCTGGTTCTCCTCGTGCAGCCGGTCGATGACCTGCTCGCGGGCCGCCGCACGGTGGTGTTCGCGGGCGACCTCGGCCCGGAGCCCGGCCAGTTCGCCGCCCAGCCGCTGCGCCAGATCGTCCAGCCGATCCGGGCCCGTGACGGGTTCCGGGACGCCCACCTGCGGGCCCGCCCCTACGGCGGGTTCCTCCTCGGCGGGACCCTGCGGTTCCTCGTGCACCCCGTGCTCCCTCCCTGGTCCCCTCCGCTGCCGCGGCGGGCGTCTCGGTCATGTCTGACGGACCGCGTCGCCGACGTCGGGCGGTCCCGTCCGTCAGGCACAGTCGACGGACGGCACGGGCGGAGGGCGATCAGGTGGGCAGTGTTCGACGTACGGCCGCGGGTCTCCTGGCGGTGCTCGCGGCGCTGACCGCCGTGGGCCTGCCCGGCGGCCCGGTGACGGCGGCCCCGGCGGCCGGCGACGAGGTGTACGCGGCGCTCGGCGTCAACCGGGTGGCGGGCGACTACGTGGTGCTGGTGGACGTGTCCCGTTCGATGCGCGAGGGCGGGCGGTACGAGCGGGTGAAGGCGTCCCTGCGGTCGTTCCTCGCCGCGCTCGCGCCGGACGACCGGATCGCCCTGGTGGCCTTCGCGGACTCGGCGAGAGTGGTCCACGACGGCCCGGCCGGCCGTTTCCCCGACCAGGTCGTCGGCAAGCTGCCGCGCACCGCCGACGGGCAACACACCGACATCGGCGCGGCGATCGAGACGAGCCTGCGGCTGCTGAACCGCCAGGGCGCGCCGCAGATCGCCACGGTCGTCCTGCTCACCGACGGGCGGCACGACCCACCGACCGGCAGCGCGTACCCGTTCGAGCAGGGGTACGCGTGGAACCAACTGGCCGGGGCCGGCCGGTCGTTGCGGAAGGCCTCCCTGAACGCGTACGCCGTGCCCCTGGCGGGGTCGACCGGCGCGCCGCTGCTGGCCAGGGTCTACCCGGGTGCCCGGATTCTCGCCCCCGCGTCGATCGACCGGCTGGGCGAGCAGTTGGAGCAGCCCAAGTCCGCAGCCCGCGCGGCGAAGGCCCGCAATGTGCTCGGCGACGACGTGTCCCACGGCATCCAGGTGACCTGGCCCGCCGCCACCGGCCGGATCGCCGCAGGCCGGACCCGGCTGGAGGTCCGGCTCCGGTCGACCGCCACGAGAATCCCGCTGGTGGTCGATCACCTCGCCGTGCGCAGTGACCGGCCGGACCTCCGGGTCACGGTGCCGGCCGGCCCGGTCGAGCTGCCCGTCGGCGGCACCGCGACCGTGCCGGTGACCGTCGAGTGGGACGCCGGACCCCGCCGGGTGGCGCCACTGTCCCAGGTCACGGCGAGTACGACGCTGACCCTCAGTGGCGACGTGGGTTCACCGTGGGCGGACGTACTGACCGGTGATCTCGGGTTGGCCTTCGCGCCGCGACTGGACGGCGGGGCGACCCGGGTGTCCCTCTCCGCCGAGCGCGGCAGCCTCAGGTGGTGGGTCACCGGCGGTGCACTGCTGCTGGTCCTGGCCCTGGCCGGGGTCGGGTGGTGGGTGCGCCGGCGGCGGCTGGCCCCGCCCCTCGCCGGGACGCTGTGGGTACGCGCACCCGGCGGGGAGGAGCGCGAGTTGCCGCTGGCGGGCCGTCGGGCCGCGCTCACCGCCGGATCGGCGGGGCTGCCCGGATACGGCGAGGTGACCGCGTCCCGTGCCTCCGCCGCGTCCTCCGAGATCCACCTGGTGATCCGCTACTCCCCGGACGGCTCGGCCGTCGGCCGGCAGGCCGGCACCTGCGGCCCGGGCGAGACCGTGGAGCTGGGCGGTGCGGCGTTCACCTGGCGGTACGTCGCGCCCGTGCGACGAGGCGGGGTCGCGAGCGTCTCGGGGGCGGCCCGGTGACCGGCGCGGACGACCCGCGCGAGGGCGCGGTCGACGAGTTACGGGAAGCCGACCTGCTCGCCGACGGCGAACTGGTCCCGACCGGGGGCCGGGCCCCGGACGGGAGGTCGGCCACCGCCCCGATCCCGGTGCGCTGCGGGCGGCCCCTGCTGTACCCCGTGCCCGTCCGGGACCTGCCGGTGTACCTGCGCCGCCGGGCCGAGGCGACAGGCGGGTCGTACGTCGGGGTGCTGTTCGCCTTCGACCTCGCCGCCCTGCCGAGGGGGCAGCGGTACACGGCCGCGTGCTTCGAGGTGACGCTGGCCGACGTGCGGGCGCTGGCCGCGCGGCTGGACGGCGACGGTGGCGCGCTCGGCCTGACCTACCCGGCCGATGACGCCGAGCCGACCTCGCCGACCGCGGCGCACGTCGTGGCGGCGGCCCAGGGCCGTCCGGGCTGGCTGCGCCGGCTGGCGAGCCGGGCGGCAACGCCCCGCGCCCACGTCTTCGGAATTCACCGCCACGAGTTCGGCTGGACGTACGAGGACCCGCGCGGCGAGCTGCTGGTGCCCCGCGTCCACGGCATGCACGCGTTGCTGGAGCTGCCGGCCGGGACGACGCGGGTCGCCGGAACCCTCGACGTCCGGGTGCGGGTCGCCGGTGGCCGGGAGCGGTACAGCGCCGGCCTGCGCGAGTCGGTGAGATTCGACGAGACGCTCTCCCCGGGCTGCACCGTGGACGGCGCGGCGGTCCGGCTCTGCATGGCCGCCGACGTGTCCGGCTACAGCAGACGCAGCACCACCGCCGCCGAGCAGGTCCAGCGGGACCTGGTCGCGCTGCTGTCCCTGGCGCGGCGGGCGGCCGGTGTGTCGGACTCCGACGTCACCCCCCAACCGCAGGGCGACGGCCAGTTCACCGTGCTGCCGGTCGGCATCGACGAGACCGTGGTGATCTCCCGTCTGGTGCGCGGCCTGGAGCGGCACCTACGGGAGCTGAACACCGGCCGGGCACCGGCGGACCGGCTGCGGCTGCGGGTCGCGCTGCACCGGGGACTGGTCAAGGCGGCGGCCAACGGCTGGGTCGGCGTGGCGGCCGTCGCGGTGCACCGCATCCTCGACAGCCCGCCCCTACGGGAGGCGTTGGCCGCCCGACCGGCGGTCGACTTCGTCCTCGGGCTGCCCGACGTGCTGTTCCAGGACGTCATCGCGCACGCGACCCAACCACCCCTGCCGGCCGAGTTCGCCCCGGTCACGGTGGACCTGCCAGCCAAGGATTTCGTCGAACACGGCTGGCTGTACGTCGGCCTGGGTGAGGCCGGATGAGCACCCTGTACGCCCTGTTGGTCGGCATCGACAGGTACCGCTCACCGGCGGTGTCCGACCTGCGCGGGTGCCGAGTCGACATCGGTGACGCCCTGGCCTACCTGCAGACCCGCACGGCCCCCGGCGTCGAGCTCGACGCGCTCGTGCTGTCCGACGGGCAGGCCACCCGGGCGGCGGTGATCGGGGCGCTGCGGTCCCATCTCGGTCGGGCCCGCTCCGGGGACACCGCCCTGTTCTGGTTCAGCGGTCACGGATCGCAGGCTCCTGCCCCACAGTGGTGGTACGCCGAACCGTCCCACATGGTGCAGACCCTGGTCTGCGCGGACAGCCGCCACGGCGGGGTGCCCGACCTGCTGGACAAGGAGCTGTCGATCCTGCTCGACGCCGTCGCCCGCCGGGCGGGACACGTGGCCGTGGTGCTCGACAGCTGCCACTCCGCGGGCGCCACCCGGGAACTTGAGGATCGGGAACCGGGCGCGCGGGCCCGCGCGGTGGAGCCGATGCCGGCGTCGCCGGGGCGGGAGTTGTTGCTGCCGGAGCTGGCGGGCGACGAGCCCCCGTCGACGCCCGCGCCGGACCACGTCGTCCTGGCCGCCAGCCGGTCACACGAGGCGGCGCAGGAGATGGACCTGGGCGGCCGGCGGCGAGGGCTGTTCAGCTGGGCGCTGCTGCGCGCCCTCGGCCGGCTCGGCCCGACGGCGACGTACCGGGATCTGCTGATCGCCGCCCAGGCCGAGGTGGAACAGAACGCGTACCGGCAGGTGCCGCAGCTCGTTCCGCCCGGTCGCGGCATCGCCGACCGGCCCTTCCTCGGTGGACGCCTCGCGCCGCCGCCGTCCGGCCTGGTGCTGCGGTACGCCCGCGACGGGTGGGAGGTCAACGCGGGAAGCTGTCACGGTCTGTTCCCGCCCCCCGACGCCACGGCCGGCGCGGTCCGCGTCGCCGTCGTCGGCGGGCCGCCGGCGCGGGAGGCCGAGGCCGTCCAGCTGCTCGCCGAGCGGAGCCTGGTGGAGCCGGTGGGGTGGCGGCCCGAGCCGGACAGGCAGTACCGGGTGGTGCTCAGCCGGGTGCCGCTGCCGGCCACCACCGTGGCGGTGGGCGGCGCGGACCAGGACGGTGCCACCGCTGCCGCCGTCCTCGCCGCGCTCGGCACGGCCGGGCCGGACGGCGGGCCGTCGGCGCACCTGCGTCCGGTCGACCCGGTGGGCACCGACACGGTCCCGGAACTGCGGGTACGGACGCCGCGCTCGGGCATAGCCCGGGTGGAGGACCGGCACGGCGTCCGGTTGACCGGGGAGCTGACCGACGTCGTCGGCGGCGGGGCGCGGCGGGCCGTCCGGGCGCTGGAGCACATCGCCCGGTGGCGGCAGCTGCGCGACCTCACGAACCCGGTGACCGGGTTGGCGGGCGCGGTGGCCGTCGAGGTGGTCGCGGCGCGACCGGGGGAGACGATCGCGCCGCTCACCCGTGCGCCGGTCGAGGCGGACGGGGACGGCGTGGTCAGGCTCCGCTACGAGCCCGGCCCGGCCGGGTGGGTGCCGCCCACCGTCTTCGTCCGGCTGCACAACCGCAGCGACCGGCGGCTGTTCTGCGTCCTGCTGGACCTGACCGAGCGGTTCCGGGTCCACGCCGACCTGTTTCCGGGCGATTACGTCGCCCCGGGCGGGCGCGCGGCGGCCCTGCGGGGACGCCGGGTGGTGGCGTCCCTGCCGGCCGGCTCCGTGGTCGAACCGGGTAGGCGGGCGCGGGACTGGCTGAAGCTGGTGGTGGCGGAGGAGCAGTTCAGCGCGGAGCCGTTCGAGATGCCGGCGCTGGACGACCCGCGCGACGCGGCCCGGGGGCCGCTCGCCGTCCAGGGCTTCCTCGACCGGGTCGGTCGCACCGTCCAGCACCGCGACCTGGTGGCGTCCGCCGAGGACGGCGCGTACGACTGGGTGACCGTCACCGTTCCCCTCGTGATCGAGGTTCCCGAGCCCGGGATCTGAGCCGGCGGCGCGGGCCGGCTCAGATCCCGTGGTACACCATGGCGCTGCGGTACGCCGGGTCCGCGAGGGTCGGGCCGGCGACGTCCATGGGGGCCGGTGCCAGCCCTGCCGGCGTCCTACGGTTCGGGGACGCCAGCCAGCGGCGCACCGCGCGAACGGCGGCGGCCGGCCGCAGGCCGCCGCGGACCAGGCCGGTGTGCAGGACGGCCAGCATCAGCGTGGCGACCGGGCGGGGCACCGGCCGGGCCCAGCCCACCACCCCGGTGAAGCCGGCCGCCAGGAACGCCTCGGCGAGCGGAACGGACCCGTCGCCGGTGGGCGGCAGGACGACCAGGCCGCCCTCGGTTGCGGTGCGCGTCGTCCACCCGGTGATCGAGGCGGGGTCCAGGTCGGCCGGCCCGGCCAGCTCCAGCGCCCCGGTGGCGCTGACGCCACAGGTCAGGTGCAGCATCGACGCGTCGAGGCGGCGGCGCACCTCCTCCGGTGTGCCGGGGCCGTCGCTGCCCCCATCGGCGCGCCCCAGGACGACCGCCCGGGGGTAGAGGCGGCGGCACAGGCGCACCAGGCTCGCGTTGTCGTGGCCGCCCCGGGGGTCTACCACGAGCATCGGGGCCTCGGTGACCCGGAGCGGGACCCGCCCGGCCAACTCGCCCGCCTGTCGGGCGGAGGCGACGTGGGAGACCACGGCGTCGTCGTCGGGCAGGGGCTCGGCGCCGACGACCACGACCCGGGGCGGCAGGGCACCGTCGGGGCGGCCATCGCGGAACCTGCCGTCGTCCGTGTGCAGCAGCAGGCGCGTCCCGTTCGGCCGGGACCAGGCCAGGGCCTGAACCCGGACGCCGCGCAGCGCCTGCGCCACCGGGACGAACCGTTCGTGGAGGGCGTCGCCGATCCGCCCCTCCGGGTTGCGCCCGTCGAGGAGTCTCGCCAGGTCGACGGCGAGCGGAACGGCACCGGACGGGTCGGCGGGCAGGGCATCCGCAGCGGTCGACAATGCCATGGCGGAGGCCCGGACGTCGTCGTCGGCGTCCCCCCACCCGTCGTCGGCGTCGTCGCGACCGCGCAGGTACAGCGCCACGGCCAGCACGACTCGGTCGGTGGCGGTGGCGGTGGCACCCGCCGCGTGGGTGACGGAGGTGGCCAGTCCCACCAGGTCGTCGACCAGCCCGGCCGGTGGCGGCGGCGCGTCCGGGCGCAGCAGGGCCGCAAAGGCGGCGTGCGGGTCGCCGCCGCCCGCCACCCGCTCCCGCAGGGCGCGCCGCAGCGTCGCCAGGTCGACGGGTGCCGCCGACCGCCTGACACGGTCGCCGTCGCCGGGCGCGGGCTCCGGCCCGCGCAGGACCGTGACGGGGTAGTCCAGCGGGTCCACGGCGGCCGTCGCCCGCCCGCCGAGGAGGTTCGGCAGCCGCGGCATCGTGCCGGCTTCCACCCCGTCCGCCATCCGTTGCTGCACCTCCTGCAGCGTGGCCATCGCCCGCATCATCGGCCCGAAGTCGATGTCGGTTCCGGTGCCGGCGTCGATTCCGACGAACAGGTCCCGCACCGTCTCGGCACACGCCAGCATGGTCCGCGTTCCCTCGGCCATCTCCGTGCTGAGCAGGTCACCGGCGAGCACCAGCTGAAAACAGTCGATGGCCTGGTCCGCCTCCGTGCGGGCGGGCCCGTGGCCCGCTCCCGCCAGCAGGCTCGACATGTCGAGCGACTGCAACCCGCGGACCACCGTGACCAGGTGGAGCTGGCCAAGGGTTAACCGCGCGATGCACGTGAACATGGGCGGCAGATTGGACGCCGCGAGCGCTTCCTCCAGCAGCCCGATCGCCCGCGGCCGGTCGCTCTCCGGGCCGCCGTGCGCGATCTGCCGCGTGCCGAGGAACCACCCCAGCTGGCTGGCGACCTGTGCCCGCATCGGGTCGCCGGGCCGGAGAAGGCCGTACGCCTCGGCCAGGCAGTCGATCGCCTCGTCGAGCATGGGCAGGGCGGTTGGCCGCCCGGGCCCGGCACGCCAGTACCGGTTGGCGAGGATCTGGAAGAGTTCGAGCAGCGGGCGCGTGCGGGCGGTTCCGGTCAGCCGGGCCAGCCGGGCCCTCAGCTCCTTCTCGGTGTCCTCTGCCACGGTCTTCCTCTCCTGCTCGGGGCCACCATCCGGCGGCTCACCATCCCCAGTGGACAAATCCGGCCCAGGCGGCGACCTGGGCGAGTTCCTCGTGGTGCAACTGCTGGCGGAGCCGCTCCGGCATGCGGTCCGGGAGCGACCGCTCGGGGTCGAGCATCCAGATCTGCGCCCGCCGCAGCGCCTCCCACGCGGGCAGCCCCTCGGCCCTCACGTGGTGGTGGAACATGTACATCAGCACCGAGGTTGCCCGGTCGGGGATCGCCCACTGGGTCGAGAGCACCGACCGGACCCCGCCGGCGAGGAACGCGGTGCCCAGGCTGTACGCCTCGTCGTACCCGTTGATCGCCTGGCCGGTGCGGCAGGCGGCGAGCACGATCAGGCCGATGGCGCGTTCCGGTGACCGTGCCGTCAGCTCCACCAGCTCCTCGGCGGTCAACCGCCCGCCGCCCTCCAGCAGAAGGTAGGAGGTGGCGGACTCCGGGTCGGTGTTGATGACGCCGTGGCAGGCGAGGTGCAGCATGGCGCCGGAGCCCGGGCTGGTGCTGGTGAGCCAGTCCCGGACCTCGTCGACGCTGCCGGGCCCGGATCTGCTCGTCGAGCCGTCCACCCGCCGGCCGACGTACCTCCCGCCGGGGTAGAAGGACCGGTGGATGGCGTACGCCTCGGCTCGGGCCGCAGCCAGGTCCGGCGCCATGTTGCCGGTGTCCGGGTCCCCCACTACCAGGCCGACCGGCGCGGACGGCACGGGGGCGAGGGCGGCCGAGTGGCACAGCATGCGCGCGGAGGCGGCCTGCGAGAACGCGACCAGTTGCACCGCGTAGGTGCCGTCGGACCGGCGGGCCGCCTGCCACGGGAACCGGGCGAGTTCCCCCATCGGCACCAGGACCACCCGTGGCGGCCGGCCGGCGTCGGGACGGGCGAGCGTGGGCAGGTACCGCTCCACCAGCGGGCCGATCGCTGCCCGCCAGGCCCAGTCGCACACCGAGTCGAGGCTGGCTGCGAAGTCGGTCACGTCGTCGAGGGCGGTCAGGTCCCGGCCCGGGTCCGCGATGACCGCGTCCCGCCGGGCCAGGGCCGTGAGGTACCGCTCGACGTCGAGGTCGTTGCGGACGTGCAGGTTGGGCAGGGGGATGTAACCGGTCGGTCCCCGCTCCGGCGCGATCACCGCGAAGCCCGGCACCGGCCCGTCCCCCGGCACCAGGTAGACGAGCGCGTCGGCGTCGAGGGCGGCCAGGGCGGTGCGGATCTCGTCGAGACCCGGCGCGTCGAGCAGCACCCCGCCGCCACCCGGGGCGGCGAGCACGGTCAGTACCTCGTGGCGCAGGCCGGTCGGGAGACTCTCCGCCGAGCCGGCCGCTGCGGCTTCCCGCCAGCGGCGCGAGAGGTCGGGCCGGCCGGCGTCGTCGAGGCGGCGGGGGATGTTACGGACCTCGGTGGCCGCGTGGAGGGCGAGTCCCCGGCCGGCGTCGAGAGCCCGGATGGCGTCGGTCGGGTCGTTGAACATGAGGCACTGCCGAGCGACGTCGGTCGCCTCCCGTGCCGCCCGGCGCGCGGCGAGGTTCGCGGCCGGCAGGTCGGACTGGAGCAACACCTTCCAGGCATGTTCCTGGAGCCCTTCCAGGGCCACCTTGTGCGGGTCCGGCACGGCTCCGCGCCGCCGCCGGGTGTACGACAGCATCTCGTTGATGGCCCCCCACATCGGGTGCGCCGGCCCGCCGGCCAGGGTTCGCGCCTGTTCGAGCAGCTCGTCCGCCTCCTCGACGTCGCTGGTGGAGCTGGTGAGGTCGCTGCGGTGGTACAGGGCGACCGCGAGCCCCAGCAGGTGGACCGGGCGCTTGGGGCTGTCGGGGCCGGCGAGGGCCACCGCCGTGCGGAGATGCTCGATGCCCTGCTCGACGCGGGCCGGGTTGTCCCCCCAGCCGGAGTAGACGGCGGCGCCGCCGACGCCCCCGTGGTAGGCCGCCCGGCCCTCCGCGCCGAGATCCGGCCGCAGCGTCAGGCTTGTCATGGCGGCGATTTGCTCGTCGGTGATCGGGGGCGCCGGGGCATCCGAGCTGCCGTCGTACATCGCGATTATCGGATTGGCGAGCATCGCCGCCTCCTCGACGGCGGCCCGTAGCGGGTCGCCCGGCGTCAGGCGCTCGGCGGCCTGCCGGATCCGGCCGAGGGACGGCCGGGGGTCCTCGTCCCGTTGGATCGCCCCGATGACGTCCACGAGACCGGCGAAGATGTCCGCGAAGTGCGCCATGGCGGGGTCGCCGGCCAGCCGGTCCCGGAGCCGGGCCACCTCGTCCGGGAAGCGTCGCAGCGCGGCCTCGTCGCCGCTGTCGAGAGCCCGCAGGTAGGTGAGGACGGTCCGGACCGCGCCGGCCAGCGGCGCGCTCGCTGGGTCGTCGCCACCGCCGGCCTGGTCGAGGAGGGAGTCCAGTTCCGCGAGCATTGCCCGGTCGTCCGCCACCTCCCCGGCCGCGCCGGCCCGCAGCAGCGCCACGGTGCGGGCCCTCGCGCGCATCTGTGGCCACTCCGCCGTGTCGGGCGGGTGTCGTTCGGCGATCTCCAGCAGTTCGGCGATCTGCCGTGTCCGGTCCCAGATTTTTGTCGGCGAGCCGGAGCGCAGGAGCGCGGAGATCAGGTCGGCCGCCAGGACGCCCCGGACGGCCAGCCCGGTGGGGAGCCGGTGCAGATCGGCGAGTGCCGCGTCCAGGTCGCCTCGTCCGAAGGCCGCCCGGCTGATGGCGACACACCGTTCGGTGATGCCGGTCGCCTCGTCCACGCGTTCCTCCTCGCCACGCTCCGCCCAGACGACTGGACCTGACGGACGGCAGACAACGGAGGTGGCTCTGGCCGACGTGCGGAATCCGGCCAAAGATCGCGAGAATCCCCATGTCTACCGCGATCACGAGAAGCCTTCACATTCATGATGATCGGGTTTACGCTCTGGGCCAGTCTAAAAGTGAACCACAATGGAGGTGCACTATGAGGAAGATGGCCATCCACCGCAAGAGTTCGCTCCGCCTGCTCTCCGGCGCCCGCCGACTCTGGTTCGAGTGGTGCTGGTAGTTCCCGGCGCGGCGGGCGCTCTCGGGCGCCCGCCCCTGTGGCGGACCGTCCGCCCGTGACCGGCGAGCCGGGCGGCCACGACTGCCACCGTGACCACGGGCCGTACGCGGGCGTCGCGGACTTCCTCGCCCGGATCGCCGCCGACCGTCCCCGTCTGGCCTCCCGCCACACGGTGGAGCTGAACGCCATCGCGCCCCGGCTGGATCACGCGGCGCGGCCCGCCGCCGAGGAGGAGCCGATCCGGTTTCATCCCGCCCGGCGCACCGCCTGCCTGGCGTACGGCGCGACGGAGTTCGTGGCGGCCTGGGCCCGCACGCTCCGGCACCCGGTCACGGTGCGGTTCGACCACGTCGGCAGCGCCGACGAGACCACCGGCGAGCTGCTGGACGCGCTGACCCGCAGCCTCGGGACGTCCCCGCGGCGTCCGGGCCTGCTGAGCCTGGACCTGCGCGACGGCGGCCCCGACCCCACGGCAGCGGCCGATCCGACGCCGCAATCGCTGCGTACGGCGCTGGGCGAGAGTCTGGCCGGCGGCTTCTACCACCACGCCGCCCGGACCGCCCGGCGCGGGCGCGCCATGGTGACCCCGGCGGGCGACCTGCGGCACTGGTGGGCGTTCACCACCGGCCTGGCCACCGCCCTCGCGGCGCTGGACGAGGCGACCGAGGCACTCGAGCTCTACCACGAGGCGCGCGCCGCCACCGACGATCCGAAGATCACCATGTCGGCCGCGTACGCCACCGCCATGCTCTACGCCCGGCATCTGCCGGTGGCCGACCGCGACCCGGCGCAGGCGCGGGACTGGTTGGAACGGGCGCTCCATCTCGCGGCCGGGCTGGACGACCGGCAGCAGCGGGTGGTCTCCACCGTCTTCTACGAGCAGGGCCTGGCGCTGCTCGACAACCAGGCGGGTGTGTCCGACCGCGCCCTGCGGCTGATCGACGACGGGCTGGCCCGGCTGGCGGCGGTGCTCGGCCCCGGCGAGCGCCCGCAGGACCTGGCCCGGCTACGCCACAACCGGGCGCAGGTGCACCTGGCCCTGGGTGAACCGGCGCGGGCCCTGGCGGACCTTGACACCGTGATCGCGCACGACCCCGGCAACTGCGAGTACTACGTCGACCGGGCCGCCCTGCACCGGGCGGCGGGGCGGTCGCGGGCCGCGATCAAGGATTACGGCACCGCAATCCGCCTGGGCCCGCACCTGCCCGAGGCGTACTACAACCGGGCGGTGCTCCAGCAGGAGCGGGGCCGCCCCGAGCGGGCGCGCGACGACCTGGACCGGGTGCTCGCCATCGACCCCGGGCACCTCGACGCCCGGATCGCCCTGGTCAACCTGCACCTGCGGCGCGGCGCGTTCGACGCGGCCGAGGCGGGTGCGCGGGCCGGGCTGGCCCTGGCTCCGCAGGAGCCCGCGCTGCTCTGCACCCTCGGACTGGTCCGCTCGGAGCGCGGCAGCCCCGCCGACGCCGACGAGCTGTTCACCCGGGCTCTGGCCGGGGACCCGGAGCTGGTCGAGGCGTGGACGAACCGCGCCGCCGTCCGGTTCGAATGCGGCGACGTGGCCGCCGCCGTGGCCGACCTGGACCGGGCGGTAATGTTGTCGGCGGCGCCGGTGCCCCGCTACAACCGGGGCACGGCGCTGATGCGGCTCGGGCGGTGGGACGAGGCCGCCGGAGACTTCGCCAACGCGCTCGATCAGCCCGGCCTGGACCGGGCACTGCGCCGCGACCTGCGCGCGGAACTGGCGCGCTGCCGCCACGCCATGGCCCGATGATCGTCGGCCGGCACGGCACCGAACTGTCCCGCTGCCGCCACGCCACGGCCCGACGAATCCAGGTCGGCACGGCACCGACCTGTCCCGCTGCCGCCACGCCATGACCGCAGGTCGGCACGGCGCCGGCGGGCTCGACGGGCCCGATTGCCGGCGTCTGTCATGCTTCGGACGGTGAGCACCGGCCACCCGAGCAGGCACCGCGTCCGCCGTTCCGTCCGGAGCAGGGTCGTCCGCGTCGTCGGTCTGCTCGGCGTGGTCGCCGTCGGCCTCGCCCTCGCCGTGGTCGTGGTTCCGCTGCTGCGGCAACCGGGCCCGCGCCCGCTGTTCCAGCTTCCCGTTGCCTGCGGCGAGACCTGGCAGCTCGGCACCTACCCCGGCCACGACGACTACGACGTCGACCTCTTCCCCACCAAGGGTGAGGCGTGGGGGCGGCCGGTGCTCGCCTCCTACGCCGGCAGGGTCACCGAGGCGGGGATCAACGGTTCCGTGGGTGGCCGCACCCCGGACGACCCGGACGGCCCACGCGGCCGGGGCGGCGGTTACTGGGTGAAGATCGACCACGGTGGCAGGTGGGAGACGCAGTACCTCCACCTGCTCGAAGCGCCGCCGGTCCGGGTCGGTCAGCGGGTCGCCCGGGGCGAGCAGATCGGGCGGGTCGGCAGCACCGGCAACTCGGGCGCACCGCACCTGCACTACGAGCAGCGCCGGGGCTGGGAGAAGGTCGAGACGCACTTCGACGGCGCCCCGTCCGGCATCACCCACGACGACACCGAATACACGGTCAGGCGGACGAGCAACAACTGCGCTCCCGGGCAGCCGTAGCCGTCGTCACCGGCCGCCAACCGGTGGAGCCGCCGTCGGGTGGCAGGCCAGAGGTGTCAACGAAGTGTCACAGGATGCCCGTGGTTTTTGGCGCCTCGTGACGCTGGGGTGACGGCGGACCTCGCAGACTTTCCCTCGCACAGGCCGGCGAAGGAGACCTCATGAGTGAAATGCGGCGGGCACGGGGAGTCGTGGGATGACGACAGTGCGTACGGTGCTCGCGATGCGTACCAGGCAAGGCTGCGAGGAGCGGTTCGAGGCGGCGTGGCTCTCGGCCGCCGAGAAGATCCGTACTCTCGACGGCTGCCTGCACCAGGACCTCATCCGTGACGCCGACGATCCCCGCAGCTATCTGATCGTCAGCGACTGGGCGGACCGTGAGCGGTTGGACGCCTTCGGCCGAAGCGAAGACCGCGACCACCTCATGCGCGTGGTCCGGGAGCTCCGCGAGTCCGCGCAGCGGTACACCTACCAGGTCCTGTACGTCGTGCGCGGTGAGTCCGAGGAGTCGTGATGACCGAGAAGCCCGTCCTCGGGTCGGAGCTCTACACCGACGAGTTCGCTGCCGACCCCTATCCCACCTTCGCGCGACTGAGGGCGGACACCCCCGTCTGCCCGGTCAGCTCGCCGCGGTTCGACTCGTACCTCGTCACCAGGTTCGACGACGCCCGGGCGGCGCTGACCGACCCCCGGCTGTCCAAGGACCTCTACGGCCCCGGTCAGCACTACCTGCGGCTCTTCGGGCCGAACTCTGAGGGCCTGAACAAGAACATGCTCAACTCGGATCCGCCGGAGCACACCAGGCTGCGGCGGATCGTGTCGCAGGCGTTCGCGCCGCGCCGGATCGAGGCGCTGCGGCCCCGGGTGGCCGAGCTGGTGGAGCACCTGATCGACAAGATCATCCCGCGGGGCGAGTCCGAGTTGATGCGCGAGTTCGCCATTCCGCTGCCGATGATGGTGATCAGCGACCTGCTCGGGATACCGGAGACCGACCACGAGCGGGTCCTCGACTGGACGCAGGTGATCAGGACGTCCGGGTCGTCCCACCGGACCCCGCAGGAGGAGAGGGCGGCCGTGCAGGAGGCCCAACTGCGGCTGCACCGCTATCTCGCCGACCTGGTGCGGGCCAGACGCGCCGACCCGGTCGACGACATGATCAGTGCGCTGATCGCTGCCTGCGACCACGACGGGGAGCTCTCCGAGGCCGAGCTCGTCACTACCACCTTCCTGCTGCTCTTCGCCGGGCACCAGACCACCGCGGATTTCCTCGGCAACGCCGTGGTCGCCCTGCTGACCCACCCCGACCAGCTCGAACTGCTGCGCGCGGAGCCGGAGCTGCTGCCGTCGGCGATCGAGGAACTGCTCCGGTTCGACGGCCCGCTGCCGGTGGCCAGCCCCAGGATCGCCGCCGAGGACGTCGATTACCAGGGCGTCTGCATTCCGCGCGGGTCGGTCGTCGGCGTGGTGATCAACTCGGCGAACCACGACCCGGCGCACTTCGCCGACCCGGACCGACTGGACCTCCGCCGCGAGCGCGGCCCGCACCTCGGCTTCGGCTACGGCGTCCACTACTGCCTCGGGGTGTCGCTGGCCAGGATGGAGGCGCAGCTCGCCCTCGGGGCCCTGCTGCGCCGGCTGCCCAAGCTGCGGCTCGCGGTGCCGGTGGCCGAGCTGCACCGGCTGCCGGCGGCGTCGCCGTTCCGTGGCCTGCTGGAGCTTCCGGTTCGGTTCGACGCCTGACACCCGCCCGATGGCCCGGCCGATCGACCACCGGAGACCCACGTCCACCCGGTCACCGTCCACCCGGTCAATGTTCATTCACCTGAGGAGCAGCCATGGTCTTCCGATCCGTGATCGTCTGTCACATCGTGCCCGGCAGCGAGGGCATCGTCGGCGACGTCTTCGGCTACTACGACAAGACGACCCGACCGCAGGACCTCGGCGTGATCGGCCGGACCCTGCTGTCGCTGGACGACCTGTACATCCACGTGATCGAGCGCAACATCGACCCGAGGGCGTCGTTGGGCAAGGCCCGGGGACTGCCCGCGTTCCAGCAGATCGCGGAGGCCATCGCCCCGTACGTGACGCCGTACCCGAAGAACTGGCAGAACCCGTCCGACTCCGTCGCCAAGGAGTTCTACAGCTGGGTTCCGGACCAGAGCTCGGCGCAAACGTCGGAGTCGGCCGATGGGAACCTGACGGTCATCGTCGCCCGCATCAAGCCCGGGGCCGAGCCCCACGTCGCGCGCGTCTTCGGTGACTCCGACGCGGGGCTGCTGCCGATCGAGCTGGGCGTTGCCGGGCGCTGGCTGTACTCGATCGACGACGTCTACCTGCACCTGCTGGAACGCACCGACGCGGCGTTCGCCCAGGCGATGCGGGAGAGTCACGCCAAGCCGGCCTTCGCCCAGATCATGGAGGACCTCAGCGCGTTCATCACCCCATACAACCCGGACACCTGGCGCGGCCCCGAGGACGCTGTGGCCAAGGAGTTCTACCGCTGGCGTGCCGAGGACTGAGGGCGGTCCCGGGCGGTGCCGCAGGACCCGGCCGGTCGGCGACGAGGACGTCCGCCCCGGCGGGCCCGGTCGAGGCTGGTCAGCCGACCGCCAACCGGGGCGAGTCGACGGGGCAGCGCAGGAGCGCCGGCCAGCCGCGGTCCCGCTCGGCCGCCAGCGCCGGATCGGCGAGCGCCCCGGCCAGGGCGGCCAGCGTGGGTGCGTCGTGGGCCGTCGCCCGCTCCGCGGCGATCCGCAGGGCCAGCGGCCGACCGCCGCAGCGTCGAACCAGCTCGTACGCGGCCTCGGGCTCCGCGTCGACCCGGTCGCCGAGCAGCCCGCGCAGCAACTCTACCCCGGCTTCGACGCTCAGTGGGCCCAGGACGAGTCGGCGTGCACCGTGCCGCACGACCAGCTCGGCGAGGCTGTCCCCGCTGGTCACCAGGACCAGGCAGCCGGGCGAGGCGGGGAGCAACGGGCGGATCTGTGCGGTCGTGCCCGCGTTGTCCAGCAGCACCAGGACGCGGCGGCCGGCCATCCGGGTGCGGTAGCGGGCGGCCAGCGCGGCGGGCGTACCGGGCAGGTCGGCGGTGGCGACGCCGAGGGCGTTGAGGAAGGCGGTCAGTGCCTCCGTCGGTGACGGCGGTCGCCCCGACCCGTCGCCGCGCAGGTCGGCGTAGAGCTGACCGTCCGGGAAGCGCCCGGCCACCCGGTGCGCCCACTCCACGGCCAGCGCGGACTTGCCGATCCCGGGTGCGCCGGTGAGCAGCACGGTCGTCATCGCCCCGCGGGCCGCGCCCTCGGCGAGCAGGCTGTCGAGGGCGCCACGGGCGGGGCCACGCCCGGTAAACGGCAGCACCTCCGAGGGAAGCTCGCGGGGCACGGGACCGATCCCGGCGGGTGTCCACGGCCCCGGAGTGCCTGGTTCACCGTCGTCCTGCGACTGGCAGCGGCGGGCCTGGCGCCACAGCGCCGCGAAGGCGTTGACATCGCCGCCGAGCGCCCGCACGACCTCGCCCACCACCTCCCAACGGGCGAGGCGGGGGCGGACGAAGGCCGCGTGGATCGACGTCGGGTTGATCCCCCGGGGCCGCCGCTCGGCCCGGGTCAACTGTTGCAGCCGGCGCAGGCTCGGCTGGCCGGCGGCGAGATGGAGTTCGTGCAGCTGCTCGTAGAAATCGGCCAGGGGACCCGTTGGCACGAGTGGACGGGTGAGCCGGCCCATCGGCGTTCTCCCCACATAATCGACGCTGGTCCGGAACTGCTACCGACCTTCTATCACTCTTCGATGTTGGTCAACCACGGTAAGTCATGTCACTGACACACTGTCAGCGACAGACTTGACGCTCCGGGAAGGTTACGTTCCTGTTCAGATGTCCCCCATGCTGTGCAGGCGCTTCGACAAGCGCCAATGTACTTCGTGGAGGGAGAACGAATGCACTTTCCGGACATTCGGCGGGTGGCGGCGGTAACCGCGTCCGCCGCGCTCGCTGCGGTGATGACCCTGGGTGGTGCCGGCGCGGCACAGGCCGCCCCCGAGCAGGACGCCTCCGGCGCGGCGACCGCCAGCACGGCGAAGGCGAGCGTCTCCGCCGCCGCCGCCCGCAGCGGCCAGAGCGTCGCCGACCAGGCCAGCAACTACTGGACCCCCGAGCGGATGCGGACCGCGATCTCGGCGGACACGCTGGTCAAGAAGGCCGACACCAAGTCCGGAACGGCCCTGGGCCCGACCGGTCCGGCCCGCTCCGTGCCGGCCGCCGCGCCCACCGTGTCGAGCAACGCTCTCGGCAAGACGGCCGCCGGAGGCGGCATGGGCACCAATGTCAACGCCTCCGCGACGGTCGGCAAGGTCTTCTTCTACAACCCGGCGAACGGCGGGAACTACGTCTGCTCGGCGGGCACCGTGAACAGCGGCTCCAAGTTGCTCGTGATGAGCGCCGGGCACTGCGTGCACGGCGGCGCGGGCGGCCAGTGGATGCAGAACTGGGTTTTCGTCCCCTACTACAACTACGGCAGCGCGCCGTACGGCCAGTGGTCGGCGAAGTATCTGACCACGTTCAATGCGTGGATCAACAGCAGCGACCTCAGCCGTGACGTCTCCTGGATCACCGTGTGGCCGAACTCCTCCAACCAGGCCCTGGTCAACGTGGTCGGTGGTAACGGGATCATGGCCAATTACCCCTACCAGCAGTTCATCACCATTCTGGCCTATCCGGCGGCGCCGCCTTACGACGGCGGGTGGCAGCAGTACTGCCAGGGCAACTCGTACCAGTCCGGCAACAAGATGGCCATGAACTGCGGCTTCACCGGAGGCTCGAGCGGGTCGCTCTGGTTGCAGGGGTACAGCGACTCGACAACCTTGGGCAACGTCGACGGCATCATGAGCACACTGGATGGCGCCGGAGTGAACCGAAGCTCCTACTTCGACACCGCCGTGTGGGACGTCTACGTCTCGGTGGCGAACCGGACCTGAGTCACCCGATCGGGTGGTTCCCGCCCCCGACCGTGATCCGCTGGATCCGGTCGGGGGCGGGGTGCGTCCAAGCAACGGGTCGTCCGGTCCTCGACCGGGTGGCCGACGATCCGGCCCGGTGCGGGCCGGGCCGCGACGGAGGGGAGCGGGCGATGAAGCGGGGCTGGGGTGCGGTGGTGGGGGCCGCGATCGCCGTGGTGGTGGTCGCCGTGGTGGTGGCCGGGGTGGTGGCCCGCCGAGCTGGCCCGGGGGAGTCACCGGCGGGGCCGTCGGGCACCCTGGGTGACGTCGGGGCGACCAGTACGGTGCTGCCCATCCCAGACGACTCGTACTGGGACCCGGGCCGGATGAGCAGCGCGGTGCCGGCCCCGATGCCCACCGGCTGAACCGCTGCCGTCGTGCTCGGCCGGGCGTGGGGCGGCACGGACAGGACCCGTCACGCCGGTACGCAGTCCGTCGCTCCGTGCTGCCAGGAGTGGTCGTAGCGACCGGCGACCTTCGTGACGAACTCGCTGACCGCCTTCTCGTCGAGGCCGTCGAGCCGCTGGAGCCGCTGCCAGCCGCTGAGCCCGATGCCATGGTCCAGCGCCGGGTAGGGCGCCACCACCACGTCGCGGGGGTACCGACGGCCGAGGCGCTCCAGGGCGCTGACGTCGGCGGCGGAGACGTCCGAAGCGTACTGAACCAGGACGTGCCCGTGCTCCAGGGCGTGCACCTGCAACTCCTCCAGCACCGGCTCCCGGTAGATCCCCGGGGTGACCACGCGGGGGGAGTGCGGGCCGGAGGTGGGCGGTACCGTGCGGTACGGGGCGTGCGCCGCTCCTTCGTACGCCACATGTCGGTCGCCCTCGAACGGCGAGGGGGTACCCGGCATCCGGTCGCAGGGCAGCGCGGCGGTGTCGTCGGCCAACCCGAGGGCCACCCCGAGGCCGAGACTGGACATGGTCAACACGCTCAGGGTGGTGACCACGACGCTGACCAGCGTGCCCAACCAGGGGCGGTTCACGTGGCGGCCCTCCCGCCCCGGATCCGGTTGCGGACGACCACCCCGAGCGGCAACAGCACGTTGAGCGAGGTGAACAGCAACAGGGCGATCCCCTCCCACCAGTAGGAGCTGGCGAACGGCGCGCCGACCAGGACGCCCGCCGCCCAGCCGAAGGTGACCTTCGCGCTCGGCCACAGGAAGTGCACGACGAACCAGGCCATCCAGATCAGCCCGGCGACGTAGAGCAGCCGATACCAGCGGGACACCCGCAGGTCCCGGGCGTGCGCGTCGCGCAGGATCGCCGCCTCCTGCGGGTCGAGCCGACGGACCAGCCGCTTGAGCGACAGCCGGGTCACCTGGTGCAGGTTCCGGCAGCCGGTGGCGGTGGCCATCACCAGGTACATGTCAGTCCGCAGGTACGCCAGCGTCTGGAAGGCCAGCTTCACCGCCTGGCTGAACACCACCATGGCGAGGAACCGGACCAGGCCCGGGGGCAGGTCGATCCAGCCGCGGGACCAGGCGAACCGGGGCGCGACGGCACCGAACAGCAGCACGCAGTCGATCGCCATGCCGGCCAGGAACGGGCCGTAGCGGCGCTCGGGCGGCAGCGCCCATAGCCCCGACAGATCGGTCTCCAGAACCGGGAAGATGCCGCGCCGCTCGATGCGCAGTCGCGACGGCACGCCGACGGCGGCCCCGGCGAGGGCGTGCCAGACCTCGTGCACGATCGTCAGGGCGATGACCACGACGTTGGTGATCAGCAGACTGAGCACGATGTCGGGGAAGATGAAGGTGTCCTCGTAGGTGGGCAGCAGCGACGGCTCGGCGGCGAACATCACGACCGTCGCGACGAGGCAGCCGGCGTACCCCGCCCAGGCGACGCGGCCGAACAACGGCCGGACAACCCGGGCGGGGATCCGCGAGACCGACCAGTGCCGGGCCACGGGCGGCGCCGCGTCCTCGGCGGTACGCCCGTCGATGATGCCCGCGTCGACGAGCACCTCGACGAAGTCGAGGGCGTCAACCGCCTCCCCGGTCTCCCGCTCCACCTCTTCGGCGGCCTCGGCGACGGTCCGGCCGGCGGCGAGCAGCCGCACCAGTCGGGCCCCGACCTCGGGTACGACGACGAAGTTCCCGGTGGCCGGGTCGCCGACGACGTACTCGTCGGCATCCTCCTCGCGGACGACCAGGTGGCCGACCCGGGGGCGGCTGTCGGCGTCCAGGGCGATCACCGCTCCTCCCCGAGCCAGCCGCAGGTCTCGCACTTGTGCCCGGGGGTCGGGTTCACCACGTAGTGGTAGGTCAGGTCGGTGAGGCTCAGGTGGTACATCCGGCCGAGCGTGCTGGCGGGGATGCCGCCGAGGTGGTGCACGGCGTCGAGGGCGGCCAGGTGGCCGGTGAGGTTGGCCGACGGCGCGATCACCGCGTGGCCGGTGAACTCGAACAGTTCCTCCGGCTCGGCGCCGTGCTGGTCGCGGAGCCGGTCGTTGACGCTGGGCAGGCAGTCCTGGCAGCAGGTCCGGCCCGGGACGAACAGGCCGACGACGGCCATCGGGCCCGCGTACTGGGCGATCATCCACGGGGTGCCGGTGTGCAGGGCGGCGGTGTTCGTCCACTCCCGGATGGTGTGCAGCGGCTGGTCGGCGCAGAGCACGAGCAGGTCCCGGTCGCGCATCAGGGCCACCATCGACTCGGTGGAGTCGACCCGGGTCTCCTCGCCGGTGACCGTCACGTAGGAGTTCATCCGGCGCAGCCGGTCCACGGCGACGCCGAGCTTCGGGGCACCGATGTCCTCCTCGGTGTAGAGGAGTTGACGGGTGAGGTTGCCCGACTCGACCACGTCGAAGTCGACGCAGTGCACCGTGCCGACCCCGGCGGCGACGAGGGAGGAGGCCACGGCCGAACCGGTGCCGCCCAGGCCCACCACGACGACGCGGCTGGCCTTCAGCCGGGCCTGCACGTCGAAGCGGGACGGGCGCGGGGTGAGGTCGACCCACGCGTGGTAGGTGAACGCCCGCTCGTACCGGTCGACCTCGGCCGGGCTCAGGCTGGGCGGGGGCGGCGCGGCGGCGTCCTCGACGTACCCGGCGTTGATGATGGTGTCCATCGCGTCGGACGCCTCGTCGGCGGTCATCTCGGGTCGCTCGGCGGTCAGCGCCCCGACGATCTCGGCCCGGGTACGGGTACCGTCCATCAGCCGCAGCAGCGACCAGAGGCAGCCGTCCTCGTCGTCGATCTCCGCCCCGATGCCCACCTGCCGACCACCGATGTTGATCAGCGTCGGGGTCAGTCGCACCGGTTTGTGGATGCCCTTGATCCGTGGTCGCCGCATGCCCGCAGAACTCCTTCGTCCGAAGGTGCGGCCGGGGCGCGGCGATCCGCGCCCCGGCCCTGGGTCCGATCAGCCGCAGATGTCGTTGCGGCAGCCCGGGTCGATGATGGCGACGGTGGTCTCCAGCTTCTCGAGCTTGCGCACGACGACCTTGGCCGGCTTGCGCCTCGTCTCGATCTTCTTGTCCATGGCGGCCTCCAACGAATTGAGCGGGACTGACGTGGCGATCTCGCTCACGTCGCCATCATTAGAGCACCCGTAAAGATCTTTGACAATGTTTAAATGCGTCGAATGAATTGGTCTACATAAGGCCGAATCCACTGTCTGTGGACGCCTTAGGGGAATAGTCAGATAAAGGCCACGCGAGGGTCTCTGTCAGTCTTAAAGCTCCGCATCCGGACAGGTCGTCCAGATGGGACTGTGGTGGACATGGGGCGGTCCCGGGCGGCCTGGCACCAATCGCGCGGATGGCCCGCTGGGTGGGCCTTTGCGGAGGTCGAGGGGTGCGTCGGGGCATTAAAGGTGATCAGTTCGGGCACCCTCGGTGCGTGCCGCCGCCGCCGTCGTGCGCGTATTTGCCGCACCGCAGCATTCGAACATCGTCCTCCCGGTGGCAGTTGGCAACCGATCGGCCCGTCGAATGCCGGCGAAACGGTTGTCGCCGCCGGCGGCAATTCCGTGCCCGAAATCCCGAGGAGCGCTCGCGACGCCCCACCCCCACCCCTTCGGTGCGCAAATACAGAGAAAGAGTGGCTATCGCGCGTCGGACAGCCACTCTTTCTCTGTATTTGCGGGTGGAGCGGGGGTGGGGGTGGGGGTGGGGCCGCGCGCCATTCGTCGCCGAGTCTCATCCGGTCGAGGCTGATCGCCTCGTTGGACGCACTGTTTCTTCGAGACCCCGGCCGCCCAGCGGTGCGACCGGGCTGCTCGGCGACGGCGACGGCCGGCCCGCCCTTGGAGGAGCTGGAACGCCGGCAGGCGTTCACCGTCTCCCACGACGGCGGACTCTCCTTCGCCTACTACGAGTTGCTGCCGCACGGGCCACCGTATGCGCTACCGTATGTCGTACGTTAACCGTCATCGACAGGTTCCCGTGGAGTTTTCAGGAAGGAGCGACGTGACAGCGGGCAATTACGCGATTGTCGCGGAAGGGCTGCGCAAGCGGTACGGGGACACCTACGCCCTGGACGGCTTCGACCTGCAGGTCCGGCCGGGCACGGTGTGCGGCCTGCTCGGACCCAACGGGGCCGGCAAGACCACCTCCGTGCGGATCCTGTCCACTCTGCTGCGCTTCGACTCCGGCCGCGCCGAGGTCGCCGGCTTCGACGTGGCGCGTCAGGCCGACCAGGTGCGTTACCGCATCGGCCTGGTCGGGCAGGGCGCCGCGGTGGACGAGGTGCTCAGCGGGCACCAGAATCTCGTCATCTTCGGCCGGCTGTTCCACCTCGGCACGAAGCGCGCCCAGCAGCGCGCCGACGAACTGCTGGAGCGGTTCGGGCTCGTCGACGCCGGCGACAAGCCGGTCAAGGCGTACTCGGGCGGCATGCGGCGGCGGCTCGACCTGGCCGCCGGGATGATCCTCACGCCGTCGGTGCTCTTCCTCGATGAGCCGACCACCGGGCTCGACCCGCGCAGCCGCAACGAGGTGTGGGAGTCGGTCCGGGAGTTGGTCCGTTCCGGCACCACCGTCCTGCTCACCACCCAGTATCTCGACGAGGCCGACCAACTCGCCGACCAGATCTCGGTGATCGACAACGGGAAGGTCATCGCCGAGGGCGCCCCCGACGACCTGAAGGCCCGGCTCGGCGGCGACCGGATCGACCTCGTCGTGCACGACGCCGCCGACCTGGCTGCGGCCACCGCGCAACTCCGCCAGGTGGCCACCGCCGAGCCGGAGGTCGACGCGGACCGGCGGTTCGTCAGCGCCCAGGTCGGGCACCGGGCCGCCGCGCTCACCGAGGTGCTGCGGAGGCTCGACGCTGCGGGCGTCGTCGTCGAGGACGTGGCGCTGCGCCGCCCGACCCTGGATGAGGTGTTCCTGCACCTGACCGGCCGCCGCCCGCAGACCGCCGAGGCGGCCGGGAAGGCGAAGAAGGGCAAGGCGAAGAAGGGCAAGGGCGACGAGCCGACGTCCGCCGCACCCCGTTCGGAGAACGTCGAGGAGGTTTCCGCGTGACCAGTGCGACCCTACCCGGCACCACGTCGCCGGACGTGGTGCCCGGCCGCCCCTCCCTGCTGGGCGACAGCATCACCCTGACCCAGCGCAGCCTGGCGCACTGGCGCCGTAACCCGGGGCCGCTGATCGCCTCCCTCGGGTTCAACATCGCCATGGTGCTGATGTTCGCGTACCTGTTCGGTGGTGCGTTGCAGGTGCCCGGCGGGGGCAGCTACCGCGAGTTCCTGATGCCCGGCATGTTCGCCATGACCATGGTGTTCGGCATCAGTCTCACCACGGTCGCCGTCTCCGCCGACATGGACCGCGGGGTCACCGACCGGCTCCGGTCGATGCCGGTCTCCCCGCTGGCTCCGCTGATCGGCCGGGCGGTGGCCGACATGCTCTTCGCGGTGGTCACCCTCGCGGTGATGGTGCTGGCCGGCCTCGCGGTCGGCTGGCGGGCCCACGGCAGCGTCGGCGACACCCTCGCCGGGTTCGGGCTGATCCTGCTGCTGCGCTTCGCCCTGGTCTGGGTGGGCATCTTCCTCGGCCTGGTGATGAAGGGGCAGGAAGCCGTGGCCGGCGTGCAGACCCTCGAGTTTCCGCTCGGCTTCCTGTCGAACGCGTTCGTCTCCCCGGCCACCATGCCCGGCTGGCTGGGCGCGGTCGCCGAGTGGAATCCGCTGTCGGCGACCGTCGGCGCGATCCGGGAGCTGTTCGGCAACCCCGGCTGGGGCGGCGAATCCTGGGTGGTCCAGCACTATCCGGCGATGGCGGTGATCTGGCCGATCGCGCTGGCGGTGATCTTCCTGCCGTTGTCGTTGAGCAAGTACCGCTCCTTGAGTCGCTGATGAGTTTTCTCGGAGCGCCGCGTCGCATCGCCATCCACCACCCCGACGACGGTCCAGCCGGGACAGCAGTAGGTCAGCCTACGGTACGTTGTACGCTAACGTTGCTCCGTCGGCAGGCGGTCGCCGCCCGCCCGACCACCCTGGAGGCACGGTGCGATTCGGGCGGTTCGCGGTCGTCTTCGAGCCGGGCGACCCACCCCGGACCGGCACGGTCAGCCTCTACGATCCGGCCGGACATGCCCTGCCGGAGGAGTTCGACGAGCTGGGGGAGTGCGGCGAGCTGGATCTCGCGCTGCCCCTCGACGGCCCCGTGGCGGCGTGGACGGTCCCGGTCTGCGCCGTCCCGGTGGGCGACGCGATCCGGCAGCTCGTCGCGCTGCGCGACGCCGATGACGTCACCCCCGCCGCCGCGTTCTGGTCGGCGGCGGCGGTCACCGGCCTGCACCTGGCCGCCCGGGGGCGGCTGTTGCCGGGGGTCTCCCCGGAGGGCTGGGACGCCTGGCGGGTGGGGCCGTTCGACGTCGCCGACGTGGAACGCATTCGGGCCCTCGCCGCGGCGATGCCGCCCGAGGCCCGCGCCGTGCCGGTCGACGCCGGAGCCGAGCAGCTCGTGCTGCCCGACCCGGAGGGGCTGGTCCGCGCCTTCCTCGACGCGGTGGCCGACACCCTGCCGCGCATTCCCGCCGCGACCTGGCTGACCGGCGACGCCCGGTTCACCAGCCTGGAGCCCGAGCCGGTGGACGACCTGCGTGACTGGGCGGGGGAGGTCTCCGCCGGGGTCGACACCGGCCTGCGGGTGGCGCTGCGGCTGGAGGGGCAGGGCGACTTCGACACCAGGCCGATCAACGCCGTGGTACGGATGCGCAGCCTCGCCGACCCCACCCTGGTCAGCGACGCGGCGGCGCTCTGGGAGGGCGACGAGCACGGGCTCGGCGAGGGGGCCACCTTCGAGGCGATGCTCGCCGTCCGGCGTGCCGCCACCGTGTGGCCGCCGCTGGAGCGGCTCCTCGACGAGGCCGCGCCGGTCGAGCTGGAGCTGCTCGACGAGGACCTGGTGGACCTCCTCGGCGGTGCCGAGGCGCGGCTCGCCGTCGTGGGCATCGACATCGAGTGGCCGCCGCAGATCTCCCGCGAGCTCAACGCCCGGGTGCTGGTCAGCTCCCCGCCCGAGGAGCCCGCCGAGGTGGCCGGGTTCTTCCGCTCCGCCGTGCTGCTGCCGCTGAGCTGGCAGCTCATCCTGGCCGGTGCCCCGCTGACCGTCGCCGAGATGGACCTGGTCGCCAAGTCACGGCCCATCGTCCGGCTGCGCGACCAGTGGGTGGCCGTCGAGCCGGAGCTGGCCCGCAAGGCCCGCGAGCGGCAGCTCAAGCCGCTGAAGGCGTACGACGCCCTGGCCGCGACGCTGATCGGCAGCACCGAGGTCGAGGGCGAGCGGGTCGAGGTGGTGGCCGACGGCTGGGTGGGCGCGCTGCGCGAGCGAATCGCCGAGCCCGACGGCGGGCCCGAGCCGCTGGAGCCGCCCAGCGCGCTGAACGGCACCCTGCGCGAGTACCAGCTCCGCGGCCTTCGCTGGCTGGAACGGATGACCTCGCTCGGCTTCGGTGGCTGCCTCGCCGACGACATGGGTCTGGGCAAGACCGTCACCGTCATCTCGCTGCACCTGCGCCGTCAGGCCGACCCCGCGAACGCCGGAGCGACCCTGGTCATCTGCCCGGCGTCGGTGCTCGGCAACTGGGAGCGGGAGATCGGGCGGTTCGCCCCGGGCACCCCGGTCCGCCGGTTCCACGGCACCACCCGCTCCCTCGACGGCCTGACCGACGGGTTCGCGCTGACCAGCTACGGCACCATGCGGGTCGACGCCGGGAACCTCGCCGCCCACCCCTGGGGCATGGTGGTCGCCGACGAGGCGCAGTACGTCAAGAACCGCCTCAGCGGCACCGCGAAGGCGCTGCGCGAGATTCCGGGCCGAGCCCGGATCGCCCTCACCGGCACCCCGGTGGAGAACAACCTCTCCGAGCTGTGGGCGATCCTCGACTGGACCACCCCCGGCCTGCTCGACAAGATCGGCGCGTTCCGGGCGACCTGGGCCCGGCCCATCGAGGTGGACCGGGACGGCGCCACCGTGGAGCGGCTGTCCCGGCTGGCCCGGCCGTTCCTGATGCGCCGGCGTAAGTCCGACCCCGGCATCGCCCCGGAGCTGCCGCCGAAGACCGTCACCGACCACCTCGTCTCGCTCACCGGCGAGCAGGCGATGCTCTACCAACGGGTGGTCGGCGAGGTGATGGCCGAGATCCGGGCCAGCAGCACCAACATCGCCCGACGCGGCCTGGTGCTCAAGCTGCTGGTCGGCCTCAAGCAGGTCTGCAACCACCCGGCGCACTACCTCAAGGAGCCGCACGGCAGGCTCACCGGCCGGTCGGAGAAGCTGCAACTCCTCGACGACCTGCTGGAGACCATCCTCGCCGCGGACGGCGGCGCGCTGGTCTTCACCCAGTACGTCCAGATGGCCCGGCTGCTGGAACGGCACCTGGCCGAGCGGGGCGTGCCGGCGCAACTGCTGCACGGCGGTACGCCGGTGCCCAAGCGCGAGGAGATGGTGCGCCGGTTCCAGGCCGGCGACGTGCCGGTGTTCCTGCTCTCCCTCAGGGCGGCCGGCACCGGCCTCAACCTGACCCGGGCCGACCACGTCATCCACTACGACCGGTGGTGGAACCCGGCGGTGGAGGAACAGGCCACCGACCGGGCGTACCGGATCGGGCAGACCAAGCCCGTGCAGGTGCACCGGCTGATCGCCCAGGGCACCCTGGAGGACCGGATCGCCGCCCTGCTGGAGTCCAAGCGGGAGTTGGCCGACGCGGTGCTCACCGGCGGCGAGACCGCCCTGACCGAACTGTCCGACGCCGAACTGTTCCGGCTCGTGCAGCTCCGCGACGAGGGATGAGGGGGCGGGACGTGGACTTCGACTACGAGTCCGACGAGTCCGACGACGAGCTGGAGCCCGATGGCGACACCGGGCGCTGCGAGGACGACAAGCGGGCGCGCAGCTTCCCGGCGTTCGGGCCAGGCAGACGGATCGGGAAGAAGTTCGCCGACACCTGGTGGGGCAACGCCTGGATCGAGGCGATGGAGCGCACCGCGCTCGACCCCGAACAGCTCAAGAAGGGCCGCCGGTACGCCTTCGCCGGGCAGGTCGGGGCGATCACCGTCAGCCCGGGCCGGATCTCCGCGCCGGTGCACGACGGCGACCAGTACACCCCGCACGAGACGGTGGTGCGCGTCGGCACCCTCGCCGAGGCGGAGTGGGACCGGCTGCTCGACACGGTCGCCGCGAAGGCCGGGCACATCGCCGCCCTGCTCGACCGGGACATGCCGCACGACCTGGTGAACACCGCCGACGATGCCGGGGTGCGCCTGCTGCCCAGCTTCGGCGACCTCGAACCGGAGTGCGACTGCCCGTCCTGGGACCATCCCTGCCGGCACGCCGCCGCGCTGTCGTACCAGGCGTCCTGGCTGCTCGACCGCGACCCGTTCGTGCTGCTGCTGCTGCGGGGCAGGGGCGAGGCGGAGCTCATCGAGGAGCTGCGTCAGCGCAACTCCCGCCGGTCCATCGCCGTCGCGGACGACGACGCCCTGGCCGGTACGCCCGCCGTCGAGGCGTACGCCGCGCCGCCGGTCCCGCTGCCCGAGCCGCCCCGGCCGGTGTCCGGTGAGCCGATGGCGCTGGCCCCGCTGCTCGCCGAGCACGAGGCGGCCGGGATCGACACCGAGGCGCTGGGGGTGCTCGCCGCCGACGCGGCGGCCCGGGCCCGGCACCTGCTCGCCGCGACCTCCGACGAGGTGCTCGCCCCGGAGCCCGACGCCTGGCAGGACGCGGTGCGGCTGGCCGCCCGGATGCCCCGTTCCCGGGCGGCGAAGCGGCTCGGCGAGGCCAGCGGCCGGGCGGCCGAACTGCCCCGGGCGATCAAGGCCTGGGAGTACGCGGGCGCGGCCGGCGTGTACGTCGTCGACGCGGTGTTCAGCCCGCCGAAGGAGCTCATCACCCGGGCCACCGATGCGCTGCGCGAGGCGGGCGAGGGTGACGGCGTTCCGCCCGAGGTGAAGAGCTGGCGCAACCGGTGGACCATCGGCCGCGACGTCCAGGTGCGGTACGGCCAGGACGGCCGCTGGTACCCGTTCCGGAAGCGGTCCGGGGAGTGGTGGCCGGCGGGTCCGCCCAGCCTCGACCCGGCGGACGCCCTGCTCGACCTGCCCCGGGACTGACCCGTCCTCGCCGCGGCCGGCCGGTTGGGGTCCCGGCCCGTCCTGATCGCGGCTGGGGAGCCGCTCGCCCGCTGGGCGGCCGGCCATGCCGTCGAGTTCCAGTCCGTCTGACCCGCAACGGGCTGATCGGTGCGGACGCCAATCAGCCCGTACGCGGTACGGTATGTTCCCGGTAAGCTGGCGGCACTATGCCGAACGAGCGCAAGGGCAAGATCGACCCCGCCCGCAGCCTGGCCATCCTCTGGCGCACCCGGGAGCCGACCAGCCGCAGCGCCGGGCCGGGGCTCAGCGTCGACCGGATCGTCCGGGCGGCGATCGAGATCGCCGACGTGGTGGGGATCGACGCGCTCACCATGCGTCGGGTCAGCGAGGCGCTGGGCGTCGGGACGATGTCGGTCTACACGTACGTGCCGGGCAAGGCCGAGCTGCTCAACGTCATGGTCGACACGCTCTACGGCGAGATGACGCGCCCGGCGGAGGTCCCCGGCGGCTGGCGGGCCCGGACCGAGCAGGTCGCCCGGGAGAACCTCAAGCTCTACCGCGCCCACCCGTGGCTGCTGCGCGCCGAGACCAGCCGGCCCGTGCTCGGCCCGAACCTGCTCGCCAAGTACGACTACGAGCTGGGCGCCGTGGCCGACATCGGCCTCAACGACGTGGAGATGGACGCCGTGCTCACCTTGGTCCTCGGGCACGTCAAGAGCGCGGCGCAAGCCGCGCTGGACGTGGCCGACCTGGAGCGTGAGACCGGCATGACGGACGGCCAGTGGTGGCAGTCGCACGCCCCCTGGCTGGAGAGGTTCGTGAACTCGGGCAGCTACCCGACGGCCTCCCGGGTGGGCTCGGCGGCCGGTGAGGAGCACGGCGCGGCGTACGGGCCGGAGTACGCGTTCGAGTTCGGCCTCCAGCGGGTGCTCGACGGCGTTGCGGTGGTGGTCGCCAAGCGTTCGGCCGCAGCCGGGCCGGACCGCTCGGGCCCGGCCGACGGCGGATAGGCCGGAACGGGCTCGACCGCCGGAGGAGGTGAGCCGCGGCGGTGACCCCGTGCGGGCGGGGCGCGTTCCCCGCCTGCACCGATCGTGACCGGTCGGATACTGGACACGTGCGGCGGGCCGCCCGGCTGCTCTGCCATCCTGGGTCTTCCCCGCCGGTGCCCATCCGCGCCGGCCACGACCCGGCGGGCGAGCCGAAGGCGGCGCGGGGCGGGGGTGGACGGGGGCGCGGATGACCGTACGTGTGGAAGCTGGCCGTAGGGCCGAGTCGTCGACCGCGACGCTGACCCGTGGCGCGGCGCACCCGGACCGGGGCGCCCCGGCGGGCTGGCGGGACCCGTTCCGTACGACCCCCGCCCGGATCATCGTCCATGGGATCGTCCTCGCGGCCCTGCTGGTGGCCACGGCCGTGGTGGCCCTGGGCGCGGGCGGGCCGGCCAGCACGCTGGGCGAACGGTCCGCTTCGGCCGCCGCGCGGACCGGAACGAGCGCCCGTCAGATCTACGTCGGCCTGGCCGACGCCGACGTCGCCGCCAGCGCCGCGTTCCTGCTGCCGCCCGGCGCGGACCGGCTGGCCGGGCTCAGGGCGAACTACCAACGGAAGATCCACGAGGTCGAGCACGCGCTGAACGCGTCGATGGGCGCGGCGGTCGACGACCCGGACCGACTGGCCAAACTGGCGGCCATCGCCGCCCGACTCCAGGTCTACCAGCGGATCCTCGCCGACGCGCTGACGGTGGCCGAGGCGCGGGGAACGGCCACCACCCAGGGGGTGCTCGCGTCCGCGTACGCCCGGGAGGCCTCGCACTACCTGGCCACCCAGCTGCTCACCGCCGCCCAGGCGTTGTGGGGCTACGACACCAGACTGCTGCGCAATGCCCGCGACGAGGCCCGGTGGTGGGTGGCGGCCTCCCTGCTGATGCCGTTGCTGACGCTGGCGGCGCTCGTCGCCGTGCAGTGGTGGCTGTGGCGGCGCACCCGCCGCCGGCTCAACATCGGCCTGCTGGCCGCCTCCGTCGGCGTCGTGGCCGTGCTGGCCATGGCCGTCGCCTCGTGGTCACACTGGCCGACCGCCGCCGACCGGCTCCCCGCGCTGGAGCAGGCGGTGGACGAGCAGCGCGCCACCCAGCAGCGGCTCGGCGCGTTGCTGGCGGGACGGGCGGATATCTACCTGGGGCTCGGCGCGAGCGTCGACCCGGCCGGCCACCACCGGGACTTCGACGGCCGGCGCCTCTGCGACGGCCCGGACGGGGTGGACTGCAGCACCCTCGCCGCCGTCTGGACCGCCCGGCAGAGTTCGGAGCCGAACGCGTTCCGTGAGGCCGTGGACGCGGTGCTGGACGGGGGGCGTGCCGGGGCGTCCTTCGACACGGCGACCACCACCCTGACGAACCGGCTGGACGAGGGCGACAAGCTGGTCACGGCGGGCGTGGAGCGCCTGGAGGCGGCACCGCGCCAATGGGGCGGGACCGCCGGCTGGGTGGCACTGCTCGCCGGTGCCGCGGTCGTCCTCGGGTTACGGCAACGGCTGGTCGAGTACCGGTGAGACGGGCGGTGGGCCGATGACGACACAGGCGACAACGCGAGCGGTGGCCCACCCCTTCGGCCGACGGCGGCCGGCGCCGGTCCGGGCGCCGGTCCGGGTGGCGGTCCGGGTGGCGGTCCGGGTGGCGCTGGCCGGGGTGCTGCTGCTGGCCCCGGCGGCGTGCACGGCGGCCCCGCCGTCCCCGGCGGCCGTCCCGCCCGCCGTACCCCCGGACACGAAGCAGCTCCCCACGAGCGACGGGCCGGCCAACGCCATCTGCACGGTGCGCAGCAGCTTCGCGCCGAGCAGCGCCCCGCCGCAGGCCGTCCTGGGCCGGGGGCCGGGGGAGGGGCTGGTCGTGGGCGTCGACCTGTCCGACGCCACGATGAGCCACTGGAACGCCGAGAGCCAGCAGTTCGAGGGCTTCAACATCGACCTGGTGCTGGCGGTGGCCCGGGCCATTTGGCCGGGGGAGGCGGACCCGCGGAAGCGGATCGTCTTCAAGGTGGTGCCGCCTGGCCAGGGCGCCTTCGCGATGCTGGAGGCGAACCACCCGGACCGGGTCGACTTCATCGCCACCTCCCTGACGGCGTCCTGTGAGCGCGCCAAGCAGGTGATCTTCTCCAACGACTACCTCGACTCGGGCCAGACGGTGCTGGTTCGGCGCAAGGACGGTCGCCCCGATGGTCTCCCGGAGTACGCGGGCTTGGAGCAGCTCGGCGGCCGTCGGATCTGCGCGGCGGCGCAGACCACCTCCCTCGCGATGATCGTCGGTTACCGGACGGCGAGCGGTCGACGGCCGGTGCCGGTGCAGGCCGCCCACGCCATCGATTGCCTGGTCATGCTGCGTCAGGGCCAGGTCGACGGGGTGAGCACGGACGAGAACATCCTGCTCGGCTTTACCCAGATGGCCACCGACACCGCGCTGGTGACCGAGCCGCCTCCGAACAACGACCCGTTCTGCCGCTACCACGACGGCAGGTGGCCGTGCACCTGGTTCACCGACGAGCCGCACGCCTTCGCGTTCGCCCGGGACAACCCGGACAGCCTGGCGCTGGCCCGGTTCGTCAACCACGTCCTGGAGTCCATGCGGGCCTCCAAGCTGTGGGCGACGGCGCACAAGCGGTGGCTCGCCCACCACCCCGACCGGGGCATGCCGACGCCGGGCCCTTCGGTCACGTCGTGGCCGCCCGGCTGAGGGGCGGGAGCGTGATGTCGGACAGCGGCCGGCTCGACGCGGTGCGCGCCGCGCACGACCTGACGTCCGAGTGGCTGCTGGAGACGCAGACGTTGATCATGAGTGAGTTCCGACTCCCGCTCACCGGTGTCACCGCCGGGACGGAGAACGCGGCCTGGGACGAGCTACGGGCGCTCGGCTGCCTGTCGCTGGCCATCGACCCGGCGGCCGAGGCACCTGGTCCGGCGGCCGAGGCACCCGGTCCGGCGGACCCCGGTCCCGGTCCGGCGGACGACGCGCCCAGCCCGGCGCAAGGGCGCGACGCCCCGCTCCTCGCCCGGCTGCTCACCGACCCGATCGAGGTGACGTTCACCTCCGTGACGGGCGAGGCTCCCCGGGTCGAGCGGCTGACCCTTGACGAGATCGTCGGGGCGGCCCGGGAACGCCGGGGCACGATCTGTCGGCTCGTCGACGCGTACCGGGTGGCGGTGCGGTTCGTGGAGGCCGACCTCGACCGGCTGCGTAGGGAGCTTGCGGAGCTGCGGCACCGGGCCGCGCTGGCCGGCCGGGACCCGGCGCTGCTGGACGTACCCGCGTCGCGGCTCGCCGAGCTGGAGCGGGAGGCCGCGACGGACCCGGTGGGATGCGGTCGCCCCGGTCCCTGGCGGGAGGGCCTGGCCGGCCTGGCGGACGACCTGGCCACGGTGCGCCGGGCGGTCGCCCCGGCCGACGACGACCCGGACCGGCTGCCGGCCCGGGAGCGGCGGCTGCGTTCGGCGGTGGAGCGGCTGCGGCGGCTCGTGGCCGAGGCGACCCGGGAGGGACTGGGCGAGGGCGGGATCCCGGTGGCCACGCTCGACGTCGACGGGCTGCTCGCCCGGGCCGAGGTGGCCCGGGCCGAGCCACCCGCCGGCAGCCCGGGCTCCGGCGGCGACGAACTGGCGGCCGCCCTCGACCGGGCCGCCGACCTGGTCGACGCCGCCCGACGGCGGCTGCGCGGCCGGTGCCACCTGGAACTCAGCGGACGGTTGGAGGCGTACCGGCAGCGCGCCGCCGACGAGGACCGGGCCGAGCACCCCGACCTTGACCAGAGCTACCGCGAGGCACGGGACCGGCTGCGTTCCGACGGCTTCGCCGTGACCGCCGCGAGCCGGGCGGTCCGCGCCTACCAGCAGGCCGTGAACGAGGTGACGCGATGACGTCCGCAATACGCTCCTGCGTGGAACGCAACTGTCCCGGAACGGTGGACCAGGACGGCTTCTGCCGGTTGTGGGGCCACCCGTGTGACGGCATCGCGCCGGCTGCGGGTCTGTCGGCGCGTCCGTCGGCGGTCGATCCGCAGCCGTCGGCCTCCGCCCACCCACCCGTCCCGGCGCCGCGCGACCCGTGGCGCCCCCGGTCCCGCCCGTGGGAGAACCCGGCGCTCATCCCGACGGCCCGGGCCCGGGACCCGCTGGAGGCGGTGCTGCCCCAGCCCGCCGTGCCTGAACACTCCCGCTACTGCCCGCAGACGACCTGCCGGCGCAGGGTGCCCCGGGTCAGCGGGTACTGCCCCAACTGCGGCACCCGTTACTCGTTCACCCCGCCGCTGGCCAAGGGCGACGTGCGCGCCGGGCGGTACCGGATCGAGGGTTGCCTCGGGCACGGTGGCGTGGGCTGGGTCTTCCTCGCCCGTGACGAGGACATGGACGGCAGCTGGCGGGTGCTGAAGGGGCAGCGCAATCCCTCCGACCGGGAGGCCGCGGCGGCGTTCGTCGCGGAACGGCAGGCGCTGATCGCGCTCAACCACCCCCGCATCGTCACGATCACGCACGCGCTGCGCCCCGAGCCCGACACCGGCGTCGGGTACCTGGTGATGGAGTTCGTCAACGGCGGCACCCTGGAGGACGCCCGCCGCGCCATCGGCCCGGACCGGGGGCCGGCCGCCGTCGACGTGCCGCAGGCGCTGGGGTACGCCGTGCAGATCCTCGACGCCTTCGAGTACCTGCACGACCGGGGCTGGCTGTACTGCGACCTCAAGCCCGAGAACGTCATGCTGATCGGCGGGTACGGCCTGGACGGCCCGCTCAAGCTCGTCGACTTCGGCGCGGCCCGGCGGATCGACAACACCGTCAGCCCGCCCTGGGGCACGGCGGGCTTCGAGGCCCCCGAGGTGCAGCGGCTCGGCCCGGCGGGGCCGAGCGTCCGCTCCGACATCTACACCGTCGGCCGTACCCTCGCCGCGTTGACCCTGGCGGTCAGCTCGGCGGACCTGCGCCCCCTGCCGGTGGGGCAGGACCTGCTGCGGCTGCCGCTGCCCGCGCGGCTCGACCCGTTCGCGCGGCTGCTGGCCCGGGCCACCGCCGTCGAACCCGAAGACCGGTTCGGCTCCGCCGCCGAGATGCGTGAACAGGTCAGGGGCGTTCGGCGGCAGGTACGTTCGGCGGCCGACGGCATCCCCCGACCCACCCGGTCCACGCTGTTCAGCCCGGCGGCGTGTGCGTTCGCGCTGCACGCCGACGCCGACGCCCTCGACGTGGTGGAGATCGCGCTCGGCCTGCCGATGCCGCTGGTCGACGGCAACGACCCGGCGGCCGGTTTCCTCGCCTCGCTCGGCCCGGCCGAGCCCGCCGAGCTGATTGCCCTCCTCGGCGCCGCGCCCGAGCACACGGCGGCGGTCACCTACCGGATGGTGCGGGCCCACCTCGCCGCCGGCCGGGCGGACGAGGCGGGGCTGCTGCTCGCCGACTTCCCCGACGACCTGCGGGACTGGTCGCTCTGGTGGCACCGGGGCCTGGTGGCCCTGGTGCAGCGCGACAGCGAGGCTGCCCGGGACCTGTTCGGTCTGGTGTACGGGCGGTTGCCCGGCGAGGTCTCCGCCCGCCTGGCGTACGCGGTGGCCTGCGAGGTGGCCGGCGACCATCCCGCGGCGACTGCGCACCACCGGGGGGTGTGGGAGACCGACCAGGGGGTGGTTGCCGCGGCCTTCGGGCTGGCCCGCTGTCTGTTCGTCACCGAGGGCCCCCGCGCGGCGGCGGCCGTCCTGCTCACGGTGCCGGAGTCCTCCCGCGCCTCGACGGTGGCGGTGACCTGCGCGGTGCGGATGCTGCTCGACGCGCCGGAGGACGGCCACCGGCTCGACGCCGCGCTCGACGCCGCGGCCGTCGTGGAGAAGCTGCCCGCGTTCGCCGAACGCGACCTGGTCGAGGCGTACATCCTGCGGATCGCCCTCGGCAGCGACCTCGACGACCCCCGGTACGCCGACCGGCGCCTGTTCGGCCACCGGCTGGACCCCGACACCCTGCGCCGCGTCTTCGAACGCACCTGCCGGTCCCTGGCCGGGCACACCGGCGACCGGCAGGAGCGCATCGCGCTCGTGGACCTTGCCAACGCGTACCGGCCGGTGACCTGGTGGTGACCCCGGCCGACGGGAACGACGACGAAAGGAGCCCCGCGTGAGCGCACCGGACGGGCTGCGGCTTGACCTGACCGCGCACCACAGCGAGTACCTGCCGGCCGACGGCGGGATCGTCGACGTCGTCGCCGCCGTCCGGGCCGGGCCGGCCGGGGGTGACGTGCGGCACGACGGGCTCGCCGAGGTGATCCTGCTCGACTGTTCCGGCTCGATGGGCACGCCGCAGGCCAAGATGCGGGCCGCCCGCGCGGCCACCCTCGCGGCCGTCGACGCGCTGCCCGACGGGGTGGCGTTCGCCGTGGTGGAGGGCACCAGCGGAGCCGCGATGATCTACCCAGGGCAGCGCCGGCTCGCCATCGCCGACGAGAGCACCCGCGCGGTGGCCCGGCGCGCGGTGCGCAAGGCGTCGCCGCACGGCGGCACCGCCATCGGCAGGTGGCTGCTGCTGGCCCGGGACCTGCTCGGCACCCGGCCCGACGCGATCGGGCACGCCATCCTGCTCACCGACGGCCGCAACGAGTCCCAGCAAGCCGCCGAGCTGAAGGCGGCGGTGGATGCCTGCGCCGGCCGGTTCACCGTGGACTGCCGGGCCATCGGCTCGGCGGACGGGGTGCACGACTGGGACGGGCCGGAGCTGCTCGGCATCGCCGACGCGCTCGGCGCGAACCCGGTCGTGCCGGTGGAGGACCTCGGCGGGCTCGCCGCCGAGTTCGCCGCCGTGCTGGACCGCGCGTTGACCCGTCGCACCGCCGACGCCCGCCTGCGGGTACGTACCAGCGCGCTGGCCCGGATCCGCTTCGTCAAGCAGGTCTACCCGACCATTGCCGACCTCACCCCCAGGGGCGTCCCCGCCGACGACCGCAGCACCGACTTCCCCCTCGGCGCGTGGAGCCCGGCGGACCGGCGCGACTACCACGTGGCGCTGGAGGTCGACGCGCTGAACCCGGAGGCGCGGCGGCGGGCCGGCTGGCTGAGCGTGCGGGTCGAGGGGGCCACGGACGGCGACGAGGTGCCCGTCGACGTGCAGTGGACCGACGAGATCGAGCTGTTCTCCCGGGTGCACGAGACCGTCGCGCACTACACCCACCAGCAGGGGTACGCCGAGGAGGTGCGGCTGGCCCTGGCTGCCGCCGGCGTCGGCCGGCTCACCGAAGCGGAGCACCACCTCGGCCGGGCCGTGGCGCTGGCCCGCGCGGGCGGCCACGACGACAAGCTGCGGCAGCTCGAACGGATCGTGGACATCACGGACGCCGCCGTCGGCGAGGTGCGTCTCAAGCCCGGCGTCGACCTGCGGCGCTGGCAGTACTCCGCGGTGGTCGCGCCGCAGACGTCCTCCTGGGTGTCCGGCGGGCCGGAGCCCGCGCCGGACCGGTCGGGCCCCTCGCCCTATCCGGCACCCGAGCAGCGGGTCCCCCCGTGGGAGCACTGCGCAGAGGTGCACACCCGCCCGTACTGCGGGGAGTGCGGGGCCCACCACGAGTCACCCATTGGGCCCGCGCCGTCGCCAGGGATCGATTAGGATCACTTCATGGCTCACCTGTTGGTCACCGGCGGCGCCGGCTTCATCGGCGCGAACTTCGTCCGACGGGCGCTGGCGGCCTACCCGGATGGCCGCCTGACGGTGCTCGACGCGCTCACCTATGCCGGCAACCGCGCCAACCTCGCCGAGGTCGCCGACCGGATCAGGTTCGTGCACGGCAACGTCTGCGACGCCGATCTGGTCGACGGCCTGGTACGCGACGCCGACGTGGTGGTCCACTTCGCCGCCGAGTCCCACGTCGACTACTCGCTGCAGGACCCGCGCCCGTTCCTGAGCAGCAACGTGGAGGGCACGTTCGTGCTGCTGGAGGCGGTGCGACGGCACGATCGTCGGCTGCACCACATCTCCACCGACGAGGTGTTCGGCAGCCTCCCGCTGGATGGCGCGGAGCGGTTCACCGAGGAGAGCCGGTACGACCCGTCGAGCCCGTACTCGGCCACCAAGGCGGCGGCGGACATGCTGGTCCGGGCGTGGGTGCGGGCGTACGGGGTGCGGGCCACCCTCTCGTACTGCACGAACAACTACGGCCCGTACCAGAACGTCGAGAAGTTCCTGCCCCGGCAGATCACCAACGTCCTGCGGGGGCGGCGACCGAGGCTGTACGGCACCGGGGAGAACGTCCGCGAGTGGACCCACGTCGACGACCACAACGACGCGATCCTGCGGATCATCGCCGATGGCCGGGTGGGGGAGACGTACCTGATCGGCTCGGACGCACAGTGGAGCAACCGGGCCCTGCTGGAGTTGACGATGTCGCTGCTCGGGCGCCCGGTCGACGAATTCGACGTGGTGCCCGACCGGCCGGGCCACGACCTGCGGTACGCCACCGACAGCACGAAGATCCGACGGGAGCTGGGCTGGCGGCCCCGGCACACGGACCTCGCCGACGGGATCGCCGACACCATCGACTGGTACCGGCGCAACGAGTGGTGGTGGGGGCCGCAGAAGGACGCCACCGAGGCCCGGTACGCCGACATCGGCCGCTGACCGCTGCGGTGTCGGTGATCCGCCAGAGGCGGACTGCATCGAAGCATCTCGACGTATTGAACCGGGTGGGCGCAGCGCGGATGCTGTATGGAATCCACGTTCACCGATGTGCGGAGGCTCTGGATGCGTCGCTTCCCCCTGCTCGCCCTCCTGCTCGCCGTCCCCCTGCTGGCACCGCCGGCGGCCGCCACCGCCGCCCCCACCGCCGCCCCAGCCGTCTTGCCGGCCGCCCTGCCCGCCGCCGGCCCGGTCGGCACCGCCTGGACCGTGGACCCGAGAACCGGCCGGACCACCGTCGCCGTGGACGACACGGTGAACGACAGCGAACTGGCCGGGCTGCACACCCGGCTCTCCGGGACCGGCGCGGTGGTCCGCCGGGAGCCGGGCCGGCTCAGCACTTTGATCGCCGGCGGACAGGCCGTCTACGGCGGCGGCGGTCGCTGCTCGTTGGGCGCCAACGTCCGCAGCGGCAGCACGTACTACTTCGTCACCGCCGGCCACTGCACGACGGCCGCCGCCACCTGGTACGCCGACGGCGCCGGCACGACGCTCCTCGGCTCCAGCACCGGCACCAGCTTCCCCGGCAACGACTACGGGATCGTGCGCTACACCTCCCCGACGACCGCCCACCCGAGCGCCGTCTACACGTACCCGGGAACGGTGACCATCACCGGTGCCGGCACGCCGGTCATCGGCATGGCCGTCTGCCGCAGCGGCTCCACCACCGGCGTGCGGTGCGGCACGATCACCGCCCTCAACGCCACCGTCAACTACGCCCAGGGTTCGGTCAGCGGCCTGATCCGCACCAACATCTGCGCCGAGCCCGGCGACAGCGGCGGCCCGCTCTACATCGCGGCCACCGGCAAGGTCATCGGCATCCTCTCCGGCGGCAGCGGCAACTGCACCTCCGGCGGCACCACCTACTACCAGCCGATCAACGAGATCCTGGCCGCCTACGGGGTGACCATCCCCTGAGCCGGCAGGGCCGGGCGGCCTCCGGCGGTGACGTGCGGGTTCCCCGCGGTCAGCCGTAGCGTGTAGCCGCCCGGCCCCCGCTGCCACGTGACGTGGTTGCAGGACTGGTGGGTGATCCAGAGGCCGAGCCCGCCCTCCGTGCCGTCGGTGATCGGCAGCAGCCCCGCGAAGGGGGCCTTCGGCCCCTCGCCGCCGTCGGAGACCGTCACCACCGTCCGGTCCGCCCCGACCCACAGCCGCAGCCGCACCGGCGGCTGGCCGTGCCGGATCGCGTTGGTCACCGCCTCGCTGACCGCCACCACCAGGTCCTCGACGTCGGCGGCGGGCAGCAGCCCCCGGTCGGCGGCGCGAACGGCGGCGCGGGCCTGCGCGGCCGTGGGCGCGGCCAACTCGACCGCCGGCGGCGTCGACTGGAGCGGATCGGGCAGCACCGGGCGGTCCTCCCGCAGGTACTCCGTCGGCTCCGCGTAGGCGGGGCTCAGCACGTGCCGGCCGTCCGGGGTGAGGTGCCGGGGGTGCGTCCGGGCCACGTCGTCCAGCACCGACGCGGGCGTGATCCGGGTGTCGTACGCGCAGAGGCTCCACAGCGGGAAGTCGTCGTAGGCGTGGTTTATCGCCGACTCGTACCGCGCCCACCAGTCCCAGGTCGCGCCGAGCGCGACCCGCGGCAGCTCATCGATGATCCGGATCTGCCGTGCCCCGGCGGCGACGTGCCCGGCGAGCATCTTCCGGCAGGACCGGATGACGGCGGCGGGCCGGGCGTGGATGTCCCCGCCCGCGAGGAAGGTGACCCCCGAGTCGGCGGGCAGCACGCCCCGGAGCAGGGCGGCGTTGCGTGGGCCGAAGGAGACCACCGTCGGCTCGCCGGCGGCGACCCCGTCGAGCAGGAACGGCACCGTGACCGCCAGCAACTCCTCCTCGGAGCCGTAGCAGACCGCCTCGTGGAAGTAGCCGTGGTGATCGACGGCGGCACCGGTCCTCATCGGGTCGCCTCCACCCGCGGGACGATCCGGGTGGCTCCGTCGCACAGGGCGTTGACGAGCCCCGGGACGGCGGTCAGCCACGCTTCACGCCGCCAGCAGATGTGGCCGGTAGGCGGGGCAGAGCGCGCGCCGGTGCTCATGCGGGCCGCCTCATGGCGTCAGTCTATGCTCGTCCGAGGCCCGCCTGTCCGGGGCCGCCCCGGTCATCCGCCCTGGTAGAAGCGGGACGCGCCGGGATGTAACGGGATCGGGTCGGTGTTGGCCGCGCTCATCCGGTCGAAGTTGCGCCCCTCCGGGTGCACCGCCCCCAGCTCGGTCTGGTGTGCGAAGAGCAGCGTCGTCAGGTCGTACGCCAGCTTGTCCGGCATGTCGACGCTGACCAGGATCATGTTGGCCACCGTCACCGTCGGCACCGCCGCCGGCGTCCCGTACGCCTTCGCGGGCAGGTCGGCGGTGGTGTAGACGGGCCCGTACACGGCGGTCAACGGCTCGATCAGGTCGGCGATCGGCAGGAACCGGAACTTTCCCGGGGCGGCGGCGAGCAGGTCGGTGATGCCCGGCGTGGGCAGCCCGCCGGAGAAGAACATCGCGTCGAGGGTGCCGGCCCGCATCCGGGCGGCGGTGTCCGGCAGGGAGAGTCGGGCCCGGTCGACGTCCCTGTTTGGGTCCATTCCCGCAGCGGTGAGCAGCCGGCCGGCGATGACGTCGGTGCCCGAGCGGGGGGAGCCGGTGGAGACCCGCCTGCCCCGCAGGTCGGACAGTTGGGTGATCTTCGTATCGGCGCGCACCAGCACGTGGGTGTAGTTGCTGTAGACCCGGGCCAGCGCGCGTACCTGCTGCGGACGGCCCTGGAACGCATCCCGCCCCGCGGTGGCGTCCGCGGCGGTGTCCGCCAGGCTGAACGCGATCTCCATGTCGCCGCTCGTGACCCGGGTGATGTTCTCTCCCGAGGCCCCGGTCGGTTCGGCGCGCGCCTCGTAACCGGGCAGGTATCGGCTGATCAGGTCGGCGAACCCGCCGCCGAGTTGGTAGTAGACGCCGGTGGTGTTGCCGGTGGCGAGGAAGATCCGCCCCTCGTGCCAGGGCGTCGGCCGGGGCGCCGCGTCGCTGCCGCAGCCGGACGCCAGCAGGACGGCCGAGAGCGCGACCAGCGAGGCGAGCATCCGACGGGGCCGCCCGTGGCGCGGCGGTGCGGGGCGAGCGGTCACGACCGGGCCACCGGTTCGAGGGCCTCGGCCACCCGTTGCACCAGCATCGCCGTCTCGTAGCCGATCTGGCCCAGGTCGCAGCCGGGCGAGGCCAGCACACCGATCAGCGCCCGGTCGCCGACGGCCATCACCAGCAGGACACCGCCGTCCATGTCGACGATCTGTTGGCGTACCCGGCCGGCGTTCATGAACCGGGCGGCGCCGACGGTGAGGCTCGCCAGGCCGCTGATCACGGCGGACAGGTGGTCGACCTGGTCGGCGGAGAGGCCCGGGGAGGAGGCCAGCTTGAGGCCGTCGCCGGAGACGGCGAGGGCGTGGGCGACGTCGGGAACCTGGGTGGCGAAGCTGGCCAACAGCCAGTCGAGACCGGTGCTCGGCTGCGGATTCATGAGGTTCTCCTGGTGGGGTCGCTCTGTTGGCTGCGGCGCATCGCGGTCGCGACGCCCTCGGCCAGTGCGGAGAGCCGGGCCCGGACGAGTTCCGGGTCCAGCAGGTCGTCCGGCTGCCGCCGGGCCGGCTGTGGGTCGGGCAGCGACGGTGCCAGTTGGCTGCCCCGAACGCGCTGCGGCAGCGCCGCGCCGCCCGGCGCCGGACGACCCGGTGCCGGGCCGGCCGCACCCGGGGCCGCACCCGGGGCCGTGCCCCATGCCGCGCTGCCCGGTGCCGGGCCGGCCGCACCCGGGGCCGTGCGCGTGCGCCATGCCGCGCCGCCGCCCCACGTCGGCCCGCCCCACGCAATGCCGCCGCCGGCCGGCATCCCGGCAGGCCCGGCCGATGCGGAGTGCGGCTTCGCCCCGAGCACCGGCAGCGCCACCGTCGGGGCGTGCTGGGAACGCGCCAGGGCCGAGACCGCGGTGAGCTGCCCGGCGACCGGCTCGGGCGACCAGGGCGGCGGCGGCCCGGCAGCCGTACGGCCGGGGGAGAACCAGGTCTCCGGCATCGATGGCCGCCCCGGTGCCGACGGCGTCGCCGGCTGTCGGGCGGTGAGGGCGGGGACGGGCCGGGTCACCACCTTCTCCGCCAGGGTGAGGGCGGTCTCCGGGACCTCGACGGTGGCCGTGGTGCCCCCGCCGCCGCTGTGCAGCGACACCCGGATGTGGTGCCGGGCGGCCAGGTGCGCGACCACGTGCAGTCCCATGCTGCCCGCTGCGGCGCTGGACAGCGTGCCCGGCGTGTCGAGCCGTTCGTTGATCTCGGCCAGCCGGTTCGCGCTGATCCCGATGCCCCGATCGTGGACCCGCAGGACCAGACCGTCGATCACGCGCCGGCCGTCGACCCGCACCATCGCGTGCGGCGGCGAGTACGCCGTGGCGTTCTCCAGCAGCTCGGCGAGCAGGTGCACCAGGTTTCCGACGACCGACGCGTCGATGGCCGCCAGCGGCAGGTCCGCCTCGATCCGGGTGTACTCCTCGATCTCGGCGGCGGCGGCCGTCACCACGTCGGCGATCAGGTGCGCGCCGTGCTGCCCGCGCCCGGGTTCGCCGCCGGCCAGCACCAGCAGGTTCTCCCCGTTGCGCCGCAGCCGGGCCGCGAGGTGGTCGAGGGCGAAGAGCCGGGCCAGCGCGTCCGGGTCGGTCTCCTCCCGCTCGAACTCGTCGAGCAGCCGAAGCTGCCGGGTGATCAGGGTACGGATCCGCCGGGCCAGCGCCTCCGCCATCCGGGTCATGTCGACCCGCAGCTCCGCCTGCTGCCCCGCGAGCCGTAGCGCCGACCGGTTGACGGTGTCGAACGCGTCCGCCACCTGGGCGATCTCGTCGCGTCCCCGGGCGATGCCGGCGGCCAGGTCGAGCGCGGACCCCTTCTCGTCGGCCTGCCCGGCGGGCAGCCTGTCGGCCGGGTTCGCGATCGTCGGCCGCCCGGTGGTGACGCCACCGGCCGCGATGGAGGCGATCCGGTCGGGCAGTTCCCGGTGGGCCATGGCCAGCGCGGCCACCCGCAGCCGGCGCAGCCGGCGGCTGGTGTGCACCGCGAGCAGGCTCGCGGCGGCGAAGGAGAGCGCCGCCACGGCCAGGGTGACCCCGGCGCTGACCAGGGCGTCCCGCCAGGCGGTGCTGGCCAGCTCGGCCGCCTGCCGGTCCAACTGCTCGGAGAGGCCCCGGCTGATCAGGTTGTACCGGCGGATCACCCCGCTCTGCGCCACGTACCACGCGTCGCCGTCGGCCCCCAGCGCCTCCGGCGCCGTGTCCGCGCCCAGGGCGCCGTCGCGCATCCGGCGGGCGGTGGCGACGTCCTGGCCGTCGAGCAGTCGGTTGTAGACGGCCGCCGAGGCGGGGCTGGCGATCCGGGAGAACTCCGCCTGCCGCTGTTCCTGGGCCCCGCGTAGCTGGGCCACCCGGGCCAGTTCGCCCGGTGCCAGCGCGCCCCGGGAGAAGATGGCCCGCAGCAGGTCCCGTTCCAGTGCGGCGAAGTGTTCCTGGGCGGCGACGGCGGCCACCTCGCGGGCCGCGTTCGCCAGGTCGGTGTCGCGTAGCTGGGCGGGGAGCGCGTCGGCGACGCCGAGCAGCGTCTCGACCAGACTCACGTAGAGCTGGTCGGCGGGGCGGGCGCCGAGCGCGAGCCCTCGCGCGTCGTCGAGCTGGGCGAGTTGGCCGTCCGCGCCGTCCAGTGCGCCGACCAGCGTCGGGGCGGCCCGCCGGGCGTCGTCGCGGGCCGACCGGTACCGCTCGGCAGCCGCGTCGACCCGCTGACGCTGCGCGTTGACCAGTTGCCGGCCGGACGCGCCGCCGCGCTGGCGCAGCGCGACCGTCTCGGCGAGCTCCCGCTCCAGCTCGTGCACGAGTCGTACGGTCGCGGTGGCCGTGCCCGCGAGCACCCGGGCCCGCTCGGCGTCGGCGGTGGCGGCCAGAGCCGTCCGGGTCTGCAGGGTGCCGAGTACGAGCAGGCCGACCGTGGCGATCAGGATCGGCGCGACCAGTTGGGTCCGCACCGACCACAACCGGTTGGTCCGGTCCGTGGGCCGGTTGTGCCGGCGTACGTCAGCAGTGCCGGGCTGGGGCACGCGGGCCTCCGGGGCGGTGGGGGTGGTGGTGCGGTGGGGGTGGATTGGGTGCGCATCGCCGGGCCCGGTGCGGTGGCCGGGCCCGGCGACGGGGGTTAGCTCGCGCCGAGAGCGGTCAGCGCGTTGGTGGCGCCCCGGTGCAGTGGCACCGGGGCGGTGCGACGGGCGGTGTCCAGGCTGATGCCGGCGGCGGCCGGGCTGGCCTGGGCAAGTGCGTCCTTCTTGTCGAACAGAACCTTAGTCACCGCACAGGCGACGTTCGCGTCCAGGTTCTTGCGGACCAGCAGAACGTTCGGCACCACGACCGTCGGGGTGTCGGTCGCCGTCTTGTAGGTGTCCTTGCTGATAGTCCCCGGCTGGTACGCCGGATTCAGCTCCGCCAGCTTCGGCTGCAACGGGCTGATATCGATGAACTTCACCTTGTCTCCGGAGGTGGTGAAGAGGTCGGTGAGCCCGCCCGTCGGCAGCCCGCCGGACCAGAACAGCCCGTCGATGCTGCCGTCCTTGATCCCGTCCACGGTCTTGGTGAGGTCCAGCCGCTGCGCCTGGACATCCTTGGCGGGATCGAGGCCGGCGGCGGTGAGCAGCCGATTGGCGATCACCTCCGTGCCGGACTTGGGCGAGCCGGTCGAGATCCGCTTGCCCGCCATGTCGGCGACCGAGTTGATCCCGGCGTCGGCCCGCACCACGACCTGCGTGTAGTTGTCGTAGATCCGGGCCAGCGCCTCGACCGGCTGCGGGGCGGTGAAGCTGCCCTTGCCCTGCGCGGCGTTGACGGCGGTGTCGAAGAGCGAGAACGCGACGTCGTAGTTGCCGGCGACGAGCTGTTCGATGTTCTGCACCGACGCGCCGGTCTCGGCGGCCGTGCCGGTCAGCTTGCCTCCGGTGGCCCCGGAGAGTTGGTTGGCCAGGGCGTTGCCGACGACGTAGTACACGCCGGTGGCGTTGCCGGTGGCGATGCCGATCCGGGTGTCCTTGTCGACGGTGCAGGTTATCTCGCTGGCCGTGTCGTCCTTGGCGGCGCCGTCCTGCTTGCCGCCGCAGCCGGTCGCGACGAGTGCGAGCGTACTCGCGACGGCCGCGAGTCGTGCGCTGGTGCGCCTCACGTGGGTTCCTCCTTCAGTTGAGCCGGTCTCCCGGCCCGCGGTTCGCCGGATTGGGTGGCGATTTTGCGTCGGAACAGACAACCCGCCACGGTGGCGGCGGCAAGCGCGGCGCCGATCGCGACGGGGACAGGTTCGAGCCAGAGCAGCGTCAGCCCGGCCAGCGCGCCGAGGACCCGCTCGGGCGCGCCGGCCGGGCCGACCCCGGGCAGCCAGCCGCCCGCGGCGACGGCGAGGACCGCGACGCCGAGCGCGGACGCGGCGGTGGCGAAGGCGATCCGGGCCGGACCGCCGGTGGCGAGCAGCCCCAGCCCGTTCGGGGTGATCACGAACGCGATCGGCGCGAGGTACGCCGGTAGCGCGTACCGCAGGGTCTGCCACATGGTGGGGACCAGCCGGCCGCCGGTGACCGCGGCGGCGGCGACCGCGGCGAGCGCGGTCGGCGGCGACACCTCCGACAGCACGGCGAAGTAGAAGACGAACATCGCGGCGGCGGGTGCGGCCACCCCGAGGTCGAGCAACGCCGGCCCGATGATCACCCAGCCGATGACGAACGAGGCGGTGACCGGGACGGCCAGGCCCAGCAGGGTCAGCGCGACGGCGGCGAGCACGGCGGTGAGCAGGATGACCACCGTCGGGTCGGTGCTGACCGCCTTGGCGCCGCCGACCAGCAGCGCGGCGGCCTGTGGCCCGAGGCCGGTCTTGGTGGTGGTGGCGGTGATGATCCCGGCCGCCGCGCAGACCGCGGCCACGGCGAGCACCCCGCGTACCCCCGCGACTCCGGCGGCGACCAGCCGGGCCGGGGTGAGCCGGTGCGCGCGGTCCAGGAAGGACAGCGCCACCGCGAGCAGGGTCGCGAAGACCACCGCGCGGGTGGCCGAGAGCCCCACCGCCAGGCAGCCGATGATGACGAAGAGCGAGGCGAAGTGGTACCCGGACCGGGCCAGTAGCCGCCACGGGGAGATCGCCTGGATGCTGACCGGCCGGGCCCGGAACCGCCGGGCGTCGATCTCGACGGAAAGCAGGATGCCCAGGTAGTACAGGACCGTCGGGATGGTCGCCCAGACCAGCACCCGCAGGTACGACACGCCCAGGTACTCGGCGATGATGAACGCGGCGGCCCCGAGCGTCGGCGGGGAGAGGATCGCGCCGACGCCCGCTGCGGCGAGCATCCCGCCGGCCCGCTCGGCCGGGTACCCGGCGCGGCGCAGGATCGGCCAGGTCACCGCGCCGATGCTGACCGTGGTGGCCGCCCCGGAGCCGGAGACCGTGCCGAGCAGGAACCCCGACGCCACGGCGGTGCGCCCGGCCGCGGTGCGGGAGCGGCGGAATGCGGCGGCGGACAACTCGACGAAGAACCGGCCCGCGCCCGAGAGGTCCAGCACCGCGCCGTAGATGGTGAACAGCACGATGTACGAGGCGGCGACGTCCAGTGGGGTGCCGTAGAAACCGCTGTCGGAGTTGTAGAACGCGTCGACGAGCTGGGTGAAGTCCAGCCCGGCGTGGGCCACCGGCCAGGACTGGGGGAACAGCCCGCCGTAGTAGCCGTAGCCGAGGAAGACCAGGCAGACCACGGGCAGCACCCAGCCGGTCGCCCGCCGGCACGCCTCCAGCAGCAGTACCAGCAGTAGCGTGCCCAGCACCACGTCGACCGGGGAGAGCAGGCCCTGTCGGTCGAGGAACGCGTTGTATCCGCCGCTGCCTCCGCTGGCCACCGGCAGCGGTAGCACCGGGTAGAGGCAGACCATCAGGGCAAGCGCGGCGAGTGCCCAGTCCAGCCCGCTGGGCTGCCCGGCCGGCGTCACCCGGGGCTCGTCGGGGCCCGCCGCCGGCGAGCCCGGGGTCGGGTCCGCCGCCGGCCGGCGCAGGGCTCGCGGGGGGCGCAGCCCGGCGGGGTACGCCAGGAAGACCAGCGGCAGCACCCCCGCGAGAAAGATGATCAGGTAGAACTTGCTGCCCTGTGACAGCGGTCGGAAGACCTGCCAGAGGCTGAGCAGCGCGACGGCCAGCGAGGCGGCGCCGAGCAGCACGCCGACCGGCCCGGTGAGTTGCCGGCCGGGCTGGTCCTCCTCGAACTGGGCGGCCAGTTCCTGGGCCTCGCGGGTGGCCCGGGCCACCCCGTCGCCGCTGATCCGGTGGGTGACCTCCTCGTCGGGAGGCGGCGTGTCGACTGTTGGTGGATGGGGGGCGAGCCGCTCCACCGTGGCGCCGGCGAGGCGGGCCGGGCCGCCGGACGGCTCGGGGCCGCTCGGCGTGGACCCGTCGGATGATCGGTCAGACGATGACACGAAGCGGCACGCTACGCCTATTCGGCATCGATAGGAATATTGTCGACGACGTTTACGTAAGCGTGATGCAAAAGAGGTCACGCGGTCCTCATCAGCGCCCTTTTACAACGTTTACTCTTTGCTAAACCTTAAATGAGTTGCCTAATTGGTCTGTTGAATGCGCGGCGGTTCGGTGTAGCGTCTTGGCCGGTCCGGCGCGGCGTCCTGGCCGGCGCGGCATCGTGGTCGGCCCGGCGCGGGGGAAGCGCACCTTGCCCGGTCCGGCCGCGGTGCTACCCGGCGGGCCGCGTCAACGATTTCCGGACCACAAGATTTGCGAGAAAGACTCGGAAACCGGCGGTCGCTGCGGGGCGGTCAGCGCCCACGCAGGCCGCGCAGCGCTCCGCCCCACGCGACGACCTGGTCGAGCATCCCGCCGACGGCCGTGGCCTGCGCCGGACCGGGCCGGAAGTGCTGGAAACCGACGAAGTCGGTGACCAGGGAGAGCGACACCTGGGAGCGGACGTCGGCGATCTCCACCTGGGCCAGGACCAGCCGCAGGTGCTCGGCGGCCGAAGCGCCCCCGTGCACGCCGTAACTGACCAGCCCGGCCGCCTTGTTCGTCCACTCCGGGTACAGGTGGTCGATGGCGTCCTTGAGCACCCCGGGCACCGAGTGGTTGTACTCCGGGGTGACGAAGACGTACGCGTCGAACGCCGCGATCCGGGCGGCCCACCGACGCACCTCCGGATCGGTCGACGGGGCCATCGACGGTGGCAGCGGCGAGTTCAGGCGGGGCAGGGCGTGGTCGGCGAGGTCCACCAGTTCGACGGTCACGTCGCCCCGCTGGGCGGCGATGTCCCGGACCCAACGGGCGACCGCCTCCGCCTTGCGGCCCGGCCGGGTGCTGCCGATGATGACACCGATGCTGATCATGTTGGTTCCTCTCGGGTAGCTGACCCTGGACGTGGCCCTGGACGGGCGGGGTCGGGCGTCGGTGGCGGTGCTGCCGGCCGGTGCGGCGGCGGGTCCGACCGAGCGGTCGGTGCGCCGGTCAGCACAGGTTCCGGGCCAGTGCCACGGCACCGTGCAGCGAGGAGAGCCCACCCAGGGCGGCGGCCCGGACGGCCGGCACCGGTCGACCCGGCCGCGCCAGCCGGGCCACCTCCCGCTCGACCAGCCCGACGAAGCCGGGCAGCCCGGCGGCGAACCCGCCGCCCAGCACCGCCACCGACGGGTCGACCAGCTCGCCGAGGCTCACCACGGCCGCCGCGAGGGCCGTACCGCTGGGGCGGACCGCGTCGTGAGCCCACGGCCGGTCCTGCTCCAGCCCGTCACGCAGCTCGGCGAACGTGACCTCGGCGCCCCGGAGCGCGCCGGCCCGACGCAGGGTGGCCGGGCCGGAGGCGATCGCCTGGAGACAACCGTGCCGGCCGCAGTCGCAGCGCGGCCCGTCGACGGCGACAATCAGGTGACCGACCTCGGGCGAGCCCCGCCCCGTCCCGGGCAGCGGCCGGCCGCCGAGCACCACGCCCCCGCCCACCCCGGTGCCGACACCGAGGTAGACGACGTCATCCGCGCCGACGTGCCGGGCCTCGGCGAGCGCCGCGAGGTCGCCGTCGTCGGCCCAGGCGGTCCGACTGCCCGGGAAGATCCGGCGCAGCGTCTCGTCGAGCCGCAGCCCGGCCCAGCTCGGCCGGCCCGGCCACACGGTCACCCGCCCCGTCGGGTCGGTGGTGCCCGGCATCGCCACCGCGACGGCGGCGAACCGCAGCCCGGACGTCGCGCGCAGCGCGCCGACCGCGCCGGCCAGCGCCGCCACGTCGGCCTCGACGCCGCCGCCGGGCCAGGTCAGGATCCGCTCGTACGCGCCCGGGCTCGTGCCCCGCTCCGCCGTGGCCGCGCCGGCAGGCGTCGCCGGGGCGTCGCCGTCGACCTCCTCCGCGCGCAGCGCGACCTTGGTGCCGCCGATGTCGACCCCGAGGACACCGACGCCGCTTTGCCCGGGCACCGCGGTCAGCCCCTGAGCACGTGCAGCACCGCGACCGCGGCGGCGGCCACCCCGAACAGCAGGGGCATCAGCGCCACCGAGAGCGGGTCCCGGGCACGCAGGTGGTAGACCACCGCGCCGATCATCTGGAGGACGAGGCCCACCGCCGCCGCGATCCCGGCCGGCGACCAGTAGAGCCCGACGACCAGGCCGACGACCGCCGCCAGCTCCAGCGCCCCGACGACCTTGGTGAGGCCGGCCGAGACGCCGATGTGGTCCATCTGCTCGCACATCCGTCGCTGGCCGACGAGCTTGAGCACGCCGGTGGCCGAGAACACGACGGCCAGGATGACGGTGAGGGTGATGAGGGGGGTTAGCACGTGACTTCCTTCGGGGGAGGCAGTCCGCTCCGGCCCCGTCGGCCGGGCGGGCGGTCGGGCGGTCGGTCGGTCGGGCCGGGCTCGCGGCCCAGGGGTGGTCGGACCCGGCGGCCGTTCGTCGTGGGGCGACACGCCGGGCCACCGGCGGTGATTATCCCGGACGGTTCGGGCCGGCGTCGCCCTACTCGACCTTGGCGACCAGAGCGCGGGCGGCCAGCCGGTAACCCAGCGAGCCCAGCCCGACGATGATCCCGCTGGCCAGCGGGGCGAGCACCGAGTCGTGCCGGAAGCTCTCCCGGGCCCACACATTGGACAGATGGACCTCCATCCACGGGCGAGGATAGTTGGCCAACGCGTCGCGCAGGCTCCAGCCCGCCATCATCAGGGCACCCGGGTTCACGATCGCTCCCACCGTGTCGTAGTGCTCCTGCACCGCGCGGACCAGCGCGCCCTCGCAGTCGTGCTGCACCGCGACCACCCGCCAGCCCCGCACCGCGACCTCCTCGCCGACCGCCCGTTCGATGTCGGCGAGCGTGTCGGTGCCGTAGATCTCCGGCTCGCGGCGACCGAGGATGCCCAGGTTCGGACCGTTCAACAGGAGCACGTCGGACATAGCTCACCTCGCGGGGAACGACCCTGGACGGCCACCTCGGGCGGGCGGCCAGGCCGGGCCGGCGACAGATTCCCCGCAGTCTTACTACGCCGTCGCCAGCGACCGCATGGACTGTCGTCGGCACGCCATCGAACTAAGGGGTGGGTAGGGGCCGTTAGGGGAGGTGAGCCTCCTGCCGGGTCGGTTAGCGTCCACCGCGAGCCGATGACGCTGTCCGCTCCGACGGCGGCGTCCCCGCCTCGACCGGCCGACCGACACGGGCCTGCCGTCGAGCGCGGGTCCGCGGGATGCGCGCAGCCGCCGCGCGCCGGCCGGGAACCGCTGGTCGTCCTGGGATGGGAAGTGGGAAGTCATGAGTGGTCAGCCGTCGACGGTGCCGGAGTTCCCCGAGTGGCCGCAGTTCGGTGACGAGGAACGAGCCGGCCTGATCCGCGCCCTCGAACAGGGCCAGTGGTGGCGAATGGGCGGGAGCGAGGTCGACACCTTCGAGGCGGAGTTCGGCGCGTACCACGGCACGCCGCACGCGCTCGCCGTCACCAACGGCACCCACGCCCTTGAGGTCGCCCTGGAGGTGCTTGGCGTCGGTCCCGGCACCGAGGTGATCGTCCCCGCCTTCACCTTCATCTCGTCGTCGCTCGCCGCGCAGCGCCTCGGCGCGGTCGCGGTGCCGGTCGACGTCGACCTCGACACCTACTGCGTCGACCCGGCCGCCGTCGCCGCCGCGATCACCGACCGCACGAAGGTCGTCATGCCGGTGCACATGGCCGGCCAGTTCGCCGACATGGACGCCCTCGACAAGGTCGCCGCCGACGCCGGGGTGGCGCTGCTCCAGGACGCCGCGCACGCCCACGGTGCGCAGTGGCAGGGAAAGCGGGCCGGGGCGCTCGACTCGGTCGCCGCGTTCAGCTTCCAGAACGGCAAGCTGATGACCGCCGGCGAGGGCGGCGCCGTGCTCTTCCCCGATGAGGAGACCCGCGAGCGGGCGTTCCTCCTGCACAGCTGCGGCCGGCCCCGCACCGACCGGGACTACCTGCACCGCACCACCGGCTCGAACTACCGGATGAGCGAGTTCACCGCCGCCGTGCTGCGCGCCCAGCTCGCCCGGCTGGACGGTCAGATCGCCGTACGCGAGCAGCGCTGGCCGCTGCTGGCCGGCCTGCTGGCCGAGATCCCCGGCGTGGTGCCGCAGACCTGCGACCCGCGCACTGACCGCAACCCGCACTACATGGCCATGTTCCGCGTCCCCGGGATCACCATCGAGCGCCGCCGCGCCGTGGTCGACGCGCTCATCGCCCGGGGTATCCCGGCGTTCGTGGCGTTCCGGGCGATCTACCGGTGCGAGGGCTTCTGGAAGGCCGGTGCCCCCGACGAGACCGTCGAGGCGCTCGCCGCCCGCTGCCCCAACGTCGAGCAGATCCACTCCGACTGCGTCTGGCTGCACCACCGCACCCTGCTCGGCACCGAGCAGCAGATGCACGACATCGCCGCTGTGCTGGCCGACATCCTCGCCGAATGACCGCGCTGCCCCCGGCCGCCGAGCCCGACCGCCCGGTCCGGGTCGCGGTGGCCGGCCTCGGCTGGGCCGGGCGGGAGATCTGGCTGCCCCGGCTCGCCGCACACCCGGCCTTCGAGGTCACCGCACTGGTCGACCCGCAGCCGGCCGCCCGGGACGCCGCCCGCGACACCCACGGCGTCCCGTTCGCGTACGCCGACGTCGATGACCTGCCCGTCGGCGCGGTCGACCTGGTGGTGGTGGCCGTCCCCAACCACCTGCACGCCACCGTCGCCGCCCGGCTGCTGCGCCGGGGCGTACCGGTGTTCCTCGAGAAGCCCGTCTGCCTCACCTCCGCCGAGGCCGACCTGCTCGCCGACGCCGAACGCGCCGGCGGCGCGGTGCTGCTGGCCGGCAGCGCCGCCCGGTGGCGGGCCGACGTCCGGACACTCGCCGACGCAGCCGGTGAACTCGGCCCGATCCGGCACGTCGACGTGGCCTGGGTCCGCGCCCGGGGGGTGCCCGACGCGGGCGGCTGGTTCACCCGCTGGGACCTCTCCGGCGGCGGCGCGCTCGTCGACCTCGGCTGGCACCTGCTCGACACGGTGCTGCCGATACTCGGCCCGGCCACGGTCACCCACGTCATCGGCAGCGTCTCCGACGACTTCGTCAACGACAGCGCCGCCCACGCCGCCTGGCGCAGTGACGCCGGGCCCGGCGGCCGGGCCCGCGGGGACGTCGAGGACACCGCCCGCGGGTTCCTGCTCACCGCCGACGGGGCGTCGATCGCCCTGCACGCCTGCTGGGCGTCCCACGAGGCCCTCGACCGGACCACGATCACCGTGCAGGGCGCCGCGGGGTCGGCCACCCTACGTTGCACGTTCGGGTTCAGCCCGAACCGGGAGCCCACCCCGGTGCTCACCCGCACCCGCGACGGGGAGACCGTCCGGCTGCCGTTGCCCGCCGAGCCGATCGGCGGCGAGTACGACCGCCAACTCGACGCCCTGCCCGGACTGCTCGCCGCGCCGGTCAGCCGGGGCGCGGCCGTCGCCGAGGCACACCGCACCATCGACATCATCGAACGGATCTACCGCTGCGCCCGGCCCACCCGGCCGGAGCGGGAGCACGCGCTGGCGGGCCAACGCGACCGGTGAGAACCACCGGCGACCTCACTCGCACCGGGGAGCAGCCATGAGCCAACCACCATCCAACGTGGACGCGACCCTCCCGGCCGTGGCGGGGCGGGGCCCGATCCGCGCGGTCGTGTTCGACCTCGACGGCGTCGTGGTCGACAGCTCCGCCGTCATGCGCGAGGCCTTCAGCATCGCGTACGCCGAAGTGGTGGGCGACGGTCCGGCGCCGTTCGAGGAGTACAACCGGCACATGGGCCGGTATTTCCCGGACATCATGCGGCTGATGGGGCTGCCGCTGGAGATGGAGGAGCCGTTCGTCCGGGAGAGCTATCGGATGGCCCACCTGGTGCCGCTGTTCCCGGGTGTCCGGGAGACCCTGGAGGAGTTGCACACCCGCGGCATCCGGATGGCGATCGCCACCGGCAAGAGCGGCCCCCGGGCCCGCTCGCTGCTCGACACCCTCGGCGTGCTGGGCCTGTTCGACCAGGTGATCGGTTCCGACGAGGTGGCCCGACCGAAGCCCGCCCCGGACATCGTGCTTCAGGCGCTCGGCCACCTCGACGTCGCGCCGGCGCAGGCCATGATGGTCGGCGACGCGGTCATCGACCTGCTCAGCGGCCGGGACGCCGGTGCCACCACGGTCGCCACCACCTGGCACGGCGGAGACGTCGCGGCCCTGCTCGCCGCCGGCCCGGACGTGGTCGCGCACGCGCCGGGCGACCTGCTGGCGTACTGCCCGGCGGCCCTCGTCCCCTGACCCGCCGCCGCGCCCGAGGGGCAACCGCGCCCCTACCGGTTCGGTCAACCACCCACCCGTTGCCGATGACCGACCGTGGTGTGCCCGCGCGGCCGTCCACCCAGGGTGCGACCCGGTGCGCGACCGGCAGCAGGGCCCACCCCCGCCCCCACCCGAGTCGCGGTGATCATGGAGTTAGCGTCACGACACGCCGGCAGCGATGGCGCTCACTCCATGATCCCCGGGGGCGGGGCGGGGATTGGTCGGCTTCACTCAGTTGGCTGCGCGGCTTCTGGCGTCCGGCCATAGCGGGATGTCGTCGAGGTCTTCGCCGTTTTCGGCCTTGATCCACCAGCCGGTGTCCTGCACGTAGTGCTCGAACCATGCCGCCAGGCTGGGTGAGTCGATCCACCAGGCGGCATCGGGATCACCCGGGTTGGGTTCGAAGAGGAGCACGGTTCCCTGGTCGCTTCGGCAGTCGACGCACGCGTACATGCCGCAACCCCACGTCAAGATCGGAAGTACGCCTTCCGGCCAGGCCCACTCGGTGCCCGCGTGAGTGGCTCGGGCCTCAAGGTAGTGATCGACGGCCTGCTCGGATGTTGGTCCGTCCGTCAGACTGAACAGCTGGTAGTCCGGCCCGAAACCACCGTTCGCGAAGCCCCCGTAGATTGCCGCCAGCAAGGGGTGCAGCGTGAATCCGAGTCGCTCTTCGGCGGTGCTGATCCCGCTCTGAGGCAGTGCGTCGGGCAGGCCATCGGAGTGCGGTGTCATCGGCTCATCCGCTTCAGCCCTCGCGGCGATGCGTGCCAGGAGGCGGGTGTAGTCGGTCATGAGGAGCCATCCTGCCCTCAACGGTTCAGTCCTCCGGGCCAAGGTGCCCTTCCCTTACATCCCGGCGAGGGCGCTGCGGACAGCGGGTTCCGGGACGTCGGCGACCAGCTCGGGCCCCGTCGGGCCGTCCAGGACGAAGGACAGCCCGGCGGTGGCCTTCTTGTCCCGCCGCATCAGGGCGATCAGCTCGTCGTGGTCGAGGCCGGCGGGCAGGGCGGTGTCGAGGCCGTACCCGGCCACCACCTCGTGGTGCTCGGCCACCCGGCCCGCCGGGATCCGACCGAGGGCGCCGGCCAGCCGGCCCGCGAAGACCGTGCCGACGCCGACCGCCTCGCCGTGCCGCAGCGCGAAGTCGGTGGCCCGCTCCAGCGCGTGCCCCAGGGTGTGGCCGTAGTTGAGGATGTGCCGCAGCCCCGAGTCGCGCTCGTCGGCGGCCACCACCCGCGCCTTCAGCGCCACGCAGGCGGCGATCTGCTCCGCCACCGGCCGGTCCCGCAGCTCGCCCGCGCCGATGAAGTGCGCCCGGGCGATCTCCCCGTAGCCGTTGCGCCGCTCCCGCTCCGGCAGCGTCGTCAGGTGCTCGGTGTCGCAGAGCACCGCCCGTGGCTGCCAGTAGACCCCGACCAGGTTCTTGCCCTCCGGCAGGTTCACCGCCGTCTTTCCGCCGACGCTGGCGTCCACCTGCGCCAGCAGGGAGGTCGGCAGGTGGATCACCGAGATCCCCCGGTGGTAGAGCCCGGCGGCCAGCCCGACCACGTCCGTGGTGGTGCCGCCGCCGCAGGAGACCACCGCGTCGGCCCGGGTCAGCCCGAAATCGGCGAACGCCCGGCAGAGCTGCTCGACCGTGGCCAGGTTCTTGTCGTGCTCGCCGTCGCGGGCCGGCACCACCCGGTGCGGCACGCCCGGGTCCGGCGTCCACCGCGCCGGCCGGGCCGAGACCACCACGACCCGCCGCGCGCCGATCCGCGCCACCTCCGCCGCCAGCCGGTGGCGTACCCCGGGGCCGATCAGCACCGGGTACGCGCGCTCGCCGAGCGGTACCTCGATCCGGACCGGCTCGGCGGCGTCGGCGGCGATCCGGTCGGGACTGTCACTGCGGGTCGGCTGCATACGGCTGCTGTCTCCTCTGCGATACGGGAACCGGCGCGGTGGCGCCCGGGCGGGCCCGAACCATGGTCAGCCGCAGCGCCAGCGCGGCCAGCGCGTCGACGTCCGGACTGATGCCCCACCGCTCGTGGGTGAGCTGGGCGTGGTGCGCCAGCAGGAAGCCGCGCGGTGTCGCCCCGGTCGGCTGGTCCCGGCCGGCGACGTCCGCCACCCGGGTCAGGTACCGCCGCCAGGCTGCGGCGATCTCAGCGGTCAGCGGCAGGTCGCCGGCTGTCAGGACGATCTTCTCCGCCCCGGCGTCCGCCCGCGCGGCCAGATCCCGCCGCCGGGCCCCGGTCAGCAGCCGGCTGCGGTCCTGCCAGTGCAGGAACAGGAAGGCCGGCTGGTCGGCCGCCGGCACCAGCCCGGTCAGGTGCCGCAGGTGCGCCACGGTCAGCGGCAGTTCGACCCCAGCCAGCCAGGGAACGCCCCCACCGAGCAGGGCCAGGGCCACGTCGCTGCCCGCCTGCGCGAGCGCGCCGCCCCGGGCGGCGTCGCGCACCACGTACGGGTCGATGTCCAGGGCGGACCGGCGGTCCGCCACCGACAGCCGCCGCCGTACCTCGTCGAGCCCGGCGCGGGTCGCGTGGAAGCCGAGGCGCAGCCGCGACCCGGCCGGGCCGATGATCGGGTCGAAGAACCAGTCCGCCGGCGGGTCGGCCCGGCGGACGGCGGCGACCAGCCCGGCGACCACCGTTGCGAGCAACTCCGCCATCCGGGCGTCCGGGTGCCCGTCGGCCGGCACGGCCAGGTGGGCGAAGAACCACGAGCGTTCCAACGACGGCACCTCGACTGGCGGCGGGTGGGGGCACGGGCACGACGGTCTGCGGGGGTCGCTCCATCATCGGCCTGCGGCCCGTTCCGTTAACCGATCGGCGGTCGGAACTGGGGACGACTTAGGGGGTGACAGGGGTAGGTGACCGGCAGGGCGCTCGGAAGACTTGGGCCGTTACGGCGAGCGAGGTCTACGCCGCGGATGAGGACTCTCGCCGACGGACGGATGTGGTGACATGCTTCGGAGCGACCTGGTCCAACCGTTGCCCGGTCTGCTGAAGGCCCACGCCGAGGAGTTCGGGGACAAGGTCGCCTTCCGCGACGACCGCCGCGCGGTCGGGTACGCCGACCTGGAGGCGCGGACCGGCCGGCTCGCCGGGCACCTGGCGACGGCGGGGGTCGGCCGGGGCGAGCGGGTGGCCTTCTGCCTCGGCAACCGGGTCGAGACGGTGGAGACGTGGCTGGCCGTCACCAGGGCCGCCGCGGTCGGCGTGCCGCTGAACCCGAGCAGCACCGACGCGGAACTGGCCCACCTGCTGGACGACTCCGGCGCGGTGCTGGTGGTCACCGGCCCGGAGCACCTCGACCAGGTGCTGCGGTTGCGCGCGGACCGGCCCGGCCTGCGGGTCTGGGTCACCGGGGACGCCCCGGCGCCCGACGGCGTGGCCGCGTGGCGCGACCTGGCCGACGCCGACCCTGGCGTTGACGCCCGCGACGACCTGGGCCTCGACGAGGTTGCCTGGATGCTCTACACCTCCGGCACCACCGGTCGGCCCAAGGGCGTCCTGTCCACCCAACGCACCTGCCTGTGGTCGGTCGCCTCCTGCTACGTGCCGATTCCCGGCCTCACCCCCGACGACCGGGTGGTCTGGCCACTGCCGCTGTTCCACAGCCTCTCGCACATCGGCTGCGTGCTCAGCGTCACCGCCGTCGGGGCCACCGCCCGGCTCATCGACGGCTTCTCCGCCGACGACGTGCTGAACGCCGTCGCCGAGGACGGGGCGACCGTGCTGGCCGGGGTGCCGGCCATGTACCACCACCTGGTCACCGCCGCCCGGGAGACCGGTTTCCGGGCCCCGGCCCTGCGGGTGTGCCTGGTCGGCGGGGCGATCACCACGGGCGCGCTGCGTCGGGCGTTCGACGAGGTCTTCGACGCGCCGCTGCTCGACGCGTACGGCAGCACCGAGACCTGCGGGTCGATCGCCGTCACCCGGCCGGACCTGCCCCGCGTCGAGGGTTCCTGCGGCCGGCCCGTGCCCGGCGTCCAGGTGCGCCTGGTCAGCCCGCAGACCGGCCTGGACGCCCCGACCGGCGCCGAGGGCGAGGTGTGGGTGCGCGGGCCGAGTGTGATGCTCGGCTACCACGGGCTTCCCGAGGTCACCGCCGCCGCGCTGCGCGACGGCTGGTACCGCACCGGCGACCTGGCCCGGCGCGACGCCGACGGGAACATCTTCGTCACCGGCCGGCACCAGGAGATGATCATCCGGGGCGGGGAGAAGATCCACCCGTCCGAGGTGGAGGACGCCCTGCGGTCGGTGCCCGGCGTCGCCGACGTGGCGGTCACCGGCAAGCCGCACGACGTGCTCGGCGAGGTGCCGGTGGCCTTCGTCGTCCCCGGACCCGAGGGCTTCGACCCGGCCGCCGGTTACGCGGCCTGCCGGGAGCGGCTCTCCTACTACAAGGTCCCCGACGAGCTGTACGAGATCGGGCAGGTGCCGCGCACCGCGTCCGGCAAGGTCACCCGCCGGCTACTGCTGGACCGGCCGGCCCGGCTGCGCGCCGTCAACGCCGGACACCACGACACGCTGAGCCGGGTCAGCTGGCAGCCGCTGGACCTCACCGCCGTACCGCCGGTCGTCACGCCGGACCCTGCCGGCCCGGCCCCGGCCCGCCGCTGGGCGGTCGTCGGCGCGGGCGGCGCGGCGCTGGTCGGGCCGCTGCGCGCGGCGTCGGCGGGGGACCGGTTCGACGCCCACCCGGACCTGTCCGCCCTGCGCCGGGACGCCGACGCGCCGGACGTCGTGCTGCTGCTCGCCGACGCCGCCCCGGCGCAAGCTACGGCGGACCGCCCTGTCGCTGCCGACGCCGACGCCACGGCGGACCGCCCTGTCGCTGCCGACGCCGACGCCACGGCGGACCGCCCTGTCGCTGCCGACGCCGACGCCACGGCGGACCGCCCTGTCGCTGCCGACGCCGACGCTACGGCGGAGCTCGCTGCCCGGCTGCGCGACTGGCTCGCCGATGACCGATCCGCCGCCACCCGGGTGGTGCTGCTGACCACCGGTGCGGTGGACGCGTCCACCCCGGAGCTGGCCGACGACCCGGACCTGGTGCCGGCGGCCACCGTGGCCTGGGCGGTGGGCCGCTGCCTGCAGGCCGCCCACCCGGACCGGATCGTGCTGGTCGACCGGGACGCCGACGCGTCGTCGCTCGCCCTGCTGCCAGCCGCCGTGGATGCCGGCGCCGCGCAGGTCGCCCTCCGCGTCGGAGCCGCCCGGCACCCGGTCCTCGGGCCGGCACCCGCGCGGATGCCGGCGCGGCCGGCGAAGGTGGTCGACCCGGCCGCACCGACCCTGGTCGTCGGGGCGGACACGGCGACCGGGGCGGCGCTGGCCCGACACCTGGTGTCCGCCCACGGCGCCCACCGGCTGGGGCTGCTCCCCGCCGGCCTGCCTGGCGACACCGACCTGGCCGAGTTGGTCGCGGAGCTGACCGCCGCCGGCGCGGCGATCACCGCGCCGTGCTCCGCCGGGGCCGTCGTCCCCGCCGAGGTCGGCGACGAGCCGGTCGGCGCGGTCTTCCTCTGCCCGTCCGACGCCGAACTCTGCGACCCCGCCGCCGCCGCGCGGCTGCTCGCCCGCGCCGAGGCGCTGGACGCCCGCGCCCGACATGCCGCCGTCACCGCGTTCACCGTCGCCGTCCCGGCGGCCCTGCTGCTGGGTGCGGCCGGCCGGGAGCGGGCGGCAGCGGTCGTCGGCGCCCTGCACACCCTGGTCGCCCGCCGCCAGGCAGCCGGCCTCCCCGCCCGGCTGGTCGGCACGACGGCCGACGCCGACGCCCCGACCGGGACCGACCCGTGCCCGTCGGTCGCCCCGGCCCGGACCGACCTCGCCGCGTTCGACGTCGCGCACGACGGCGACGACCTCGTCCTGCTCGTCCACCCGGCCGGCGCGACGCACCCCGCCTGGCGGGGGCCGGCCCGCCCCGCCGGCACCGGCCGCAGCGACGAGCAGGACGCCGCCGAGCTGCGCCGCCGGGTGGCCGCGCTGACCACCGCCGAGGGCGACCGGATCCTGCTCGACCTGGTTCGCGCCGTCACCGCCGAGGTCGCCGCCCTGCCCGGACCGGCGGCGGTCCGCCCGTCCCGGGCCTTCAAGGAACTTGGCTTCACCTCCGTCGACGCGGTCGCGCTGCGCGACCGGCTGGCCCGGGCCACCGGGGTACGGCTCTCCGCCACCGCCGCCTTCGACCACCCGAGCCCCGAGGCCCTCGCCCGACGGCTGGCCGCCCGACTGCGCGGCGCGACCCTGCCCCCGGCGCCCGCCGCCGACCAGCCGGCCGAGCTGTCCAACCTGGACGACCCGGTGGTCGTCGTCGCCATGGCCTGTCGGCTGCCCGGCGGGGTCGCCTCCCCCGAGGAGCTGTGGGACCTCGTCGACCAGGGCCGGGAGGGGCTCACCGGGTTCCCCACCGACCGGGGCTGGGACCTCGCGCACCTGTTCTCCGACGACGCCGACCAGCCGGGAACCTCGTACGTGCGGGTCGGCGGTTTCCTGCCCGACGCGGCGGACTTCGACACCACCCTGTTCGCGATCAGCCCCCGCGAGGCGCTGGCGATGGACCCGCAGCAGCGGCTGCTGCTGGAAACCTCCTGGGAGCTGTTCGAGCGGGCCGGCATCGACCCCACCTCGCTGCGCGGCAGCGCCACCGGCGTCTTCACCGGCGTCATGCACCACGACTACGCCGCGAACCTGCGCCAGGCCCCGCCCGGCACCGAGGGGTACCTCGGGGTCGGCACCGCCGGCAGCGTCGTCTCCGGACGGGTCGCGTACGCGCTCGGGCTCGAGGGGCCGGCGGTCACCGTCGACACGGCCTGCTCGTCGTCGCTGGTGTCGGTGCACCTGGCCGCCCAGGCGCTGCGCGCCGGGGACTGCTCCCTCGCCGTGGCCGGCGGCGTCGCCGTGATGGGCACCCCGCAGGCGTTCGTCGAGTTCAGCCGGCAGCGCGGCCTCGCCCCCGACGGGCGGTGCAAGGCGTTCGCCGAGGGCGCCGACGGCACCGGCTGGTCCGAGGGCGTCGCCGTGCTGCTGCTGGAACGGCTCTCCGAAGCCCGGCGCAACGGGCACCCCGTCCTCGCCGTGCTGCGCGGCTCGGCGGTCAACTCCGACGGCGCGTCCAACGGGCTCACCGCCCCCAACGGCCCGGCCCAGGAGCGGGTCATCCGCCGGGCGCTGGCCGCCGCCGGCCTCACCACCGCCGACGTGGACGCCGTCGAGGCGCACGGCACCGGCACCCGGCTCGGCGACCCCATCGAGGCACAGGCGCTGCTCGCCACGTACGGGGCGGGACGTGGCACCGCCGAACCGCTGCGGCTGGGCTCGCTGAAGTCCAACCTCGGCCACACCCAGGCCGCCGCCGGTGTCGCCGGGGTGATCAAGATGGTCCTCGCCATGCGGCACGGGACGCTGCCGGCCACCCTGCACGTGGACGCCCCGACCTCCGAGGTGGACTGGTCCGCCGGCGCGGTGGAGCTGCTCACCGAGGCCCGCCCGTGGCCGGAGGTTGGCCGGCCCCGCCGGGCCGGGGTGTCGTCGTTCGGCATCAGCGGCACCAACGCCCACGTCATCGTCGAGGCGGTTCCCATCGACCCGGAGCCGGCGCGCGACACCGTCGACCCGGAGCCGGCACACCGGGCCGCCCGAGCGGAGAGCGGCGACACCGACCCGCAGGAGTGCCGGCCGCCCGTGCCGTGGCCGCTCTCCGCCGCCACCGGGGAGGCGCTGCGGGACCAGGCGGCCCGCCTGCTGGGCTGGCTCGACGGCCCCGGCGCGGGCACCGACCCGGGCGACGTCGGACACGCCCTGGCCACCACCCGCGCCGCCCTGGAGCACCGGGCCGTGGTGCTGGCCGGCGACCCGGACACCGCCCGGGCCGGGCTCACCGCGCTGGCCCGGGGCACCACGGACCCCGACACCGCCGCCGTGCTGACCGGCCGGGTCGTCGACGGCCGGCTCGGCCTGATCTTCGGCGGGCAGGGCAGCCAACGCGCCGGCATGGGCCGGGAGCTGCGCACCGCGTACCCCGTCTTCGCCGATGCCTTCGACGCGGCCTGCGTCGAACTCGACCGCGCCCTCGCCGGGCACGCCGCGCACCCCGTCGCGGACGTCGTCGCCGCCGGCCCCGACGGCGACCTGGCCGGCCTGCTCGACCGGACTGTCTACACCCAGCCGGCGCTCTTCGCGTTCGAGGTGGCCCTGTACCGGCTGCTGGAGTCGGTGGGGGTGCGCCCCGACGCGGTGCTCGGCCACTCCGTCGGCGAGCTGGCCGCCGCGCACGTGGCCGGGGTGTTCTCCCTCGCCGACGCGGCGACGCTGGTCGCCGCCCGGGCCCGGCTCATGCAGCAGCTCCCCGACGGCGGCGCGATGGTCGCCGTCGAGGCCGCCGAGGCCGAGGTCGCCGGCCACCTCACCGACCGGGTCGGGTTGGCCGCCGTCAACGGCCCCACCAGCGTGGTCCTCTCCGGTGACGCCGACGCAGTGCTGGCCGTCGCGGCCACCCTGCGCGCCGCCGGACGGCGCACCAACCGGCTGCGGGTGTCGCACGCGTTCCACTCGCCGCGCATGGAGCCGATGCTCGACGCGTTCCGCGCGGTGGCCGCCGGCCTCACCTACCGCACCCCACACCTGCCGGTGGTGTCCAACCTGACCGGTCAACCGGTCGACCCGGCCCGGCTCTGCTCGCCCGACCACTGGGTGGCCCACGTGCGGGGCACCGTCCGCTTCCTCGACGGGATGCGCGCCCTGCGCGAGCAGGGGGTCACCACGTTCCTGGAGGTCGGCCCCGGCGGCGTGCTCACCGCCATGGCCCAGGACTGCCTCGCCGACGACGCCGACGAGCTGGCCTTCGTCCCCGCCGTGCGGGCCGTCGACGGCGAGTCGGACGCGCTGCTGGCCGCCGTGGCGCGGCTGCATGTACGAGGCGTCGCCGTGGACACCGCCGCCCTCACCGGCCGCGGCCCGCACCGCCGGGTCGATCTGCCCACCTACGCCTTCCAGCGCCGGCACTACTGGCTGCCCTACTCGGCAGTGGCCGGCGGCCCCGCCGATGTCGGGCTGGCCGACGTCGGGCACCCGCTGCTCGGCTCGGTGCTGCCGATCGCCGGCACCGGGCAGGTCGTCTACACCGGCCGGCTCGCCGCGACCACCCACCCGTGGCTGGCCGCACCCGGCGACGACGCGCCGGCGCTGCTACCCGCCACCGCCCTGCTGGACATGCTCACCCACGTCGGTGGGCTCCTCGACCTGCCCACCGTGGAGCGACTGCGCGTCCCCCAGCCGGTGCCGCTCCCCGCCGAACTGGCCGTCGACGTCCAGGTCACCGTCGGCGCGCCCGACGAGCACCTGCGCCGGGTGGCACGCTGTCACCTCCGAGCCGCCGACGGCCGGCCGTGGCGGGAGATCGCCGACGCCGTCCTCGCCCCGGCCGAGCCGCATGCCGCCCCGGCCACCGTCGCGGCGTGGCCGCCCGCCGGGGCCCGGCCCGTCGACCTGACCACCCCGCAGCGCCGGGCGCTCGCCGGGGAGCTGGCCCGGGCCGCGTGGGTCGCGGGGGACCGGCTCTTCGTCGACGTACGCCTGCCGGAGGGCGACCAGGACCCGGACACCGAGCGGTACGGCGTGCACCCGCTGGTGCTGGACGCTGCCCTGCGCCTGCTCCCGCTGGCCGACTTCACCCCCGCCCGCACCGACCCCGCCGCCCGGCTGGTGGCCGTCGACTGGTCGGGGGTGCGCGTCCACGCCACCGGGGCGTACGCCCTGCGGGTCAGCCTGGCCCCCGCCGGAGCGGACGCGGTGACGCTGAGCGCCGTCGACGACGCCGGCGCGCCGGTGCTCGACGTGCAGCGGGTGGTGCTGCGGAACATGGCACCGCCGGCCGACGCCCCGGCGTCGACCGCCGACCCCGCCCCGGCCGGCCTGTACGCCGTCGACTGGCTCCCCGCGGCCGTCCCCGCGACCCCGGTGCCGGCCTGGACCCTCGCCGACGGCACGCCGCCGGACGGCCCGCTGCCGCCGCTGCTCGTGCTGCGGGTCGGCGACGGCGACCCCGGCCGGCCGGTGCCCGACCGGGCGCACGCCGTCGGCCTCGCCACCCTCGGCGTGCTCCAGCGCTGGCTGGATGATCCCCGCGCGGGCAACACCCGGCTCGCCCTCGCCGTCGGTGACGGCGACCCGGTGCACGCCCCCGTCGCCGGGCTGGTCCGGGTCGCCGGGGCCGAACACCCCGGCCGCTTCCTGCTGCTGCGCCTCGATTCCACCGACGACGCCACGGTGCGGTCGGCCCTGACCGCCGGCGCCGACGAGCCCGAGGTCGCCGTCCGCGACGGTCGGACCCTGCTGCCCCGACTCCGCCGGGTCGAGCACCCGCCCGCCGGAACCGCGCTGCCGGCGCTGGCCGGCGGCACGGTGCTGGTAACCGGCGGCACCGGTGGAGTCGGCCGGCAGGTCGCCACCCACCTCGCCACCGCCCACGGCGTCAGCACGCTGGTGCTGCTCAGCCGCACCGGCCGGCACGCCGACTGGATGACCGCCCTCACCGACGCCGGGGTGACCGTCCGGGTGGTCGCCGTCGACGTCGCCGACCGGGCTGCGCTGGCCGAGGTGCTCGCCCCGCTGGCCGATCGCCTGACCGCCGTCGTACACGCCGCCGGGGCCACCGACGACGCGCTGCTCACCGGCCTCGACGAGGCCCGCTGGGAGCGGGCCCTGCGGTCCAAGGTGCACGGTGCGTGGCACCTGCACGAGCTGACCGCCGACCTCGACCTGGCCGCGTTCGTGCTGTTCTCCTCCGCGGCGTCCACCTTCGGCAGCCCCGGCCAGGGCAACTACGCCGCCGGCAACGCGTTCCTCGACACGCTCGCCGGGTACCGCCGCGACCGGGGCCTGCCCGCCACCGCCCTGGCCTGGGGCCTGTGGGCCGAGACGGACGGGATGGCCGGCCGGCTCGCCCCGGCCGACCTGGCACGCCTCGCCCGGGGCGGCACCCGACCCCTGGAGACCGCCGCCGGCCTGGCCCTCCTCGACGCCGCGCTGCACGCCGACCGGCCCACGCTGGTGCCGATCGGGCTGGACCTGGCTGCCGTCCGCGCCTCCGGCGAGGTGCCCGCCCTGCTACGGGCGCTGCTGCCCCCACCGCCCCGCCGGGCCGTGAACGCCGACCCGGCGCCCGCGTCGGCCGCCGGGTTCGCCGATCGGCTGGCCGGCCTCGGCGAGCCGGAGCGGGCCGCCCTGCTGCTGGACCTGGTCCGCACCCGGTGCGCCACCGTCATCGGGCACGCCGGCGGTGAGCGGGTCGAGCCGCGCCGGCCGTTCCGGGACCTCGGCTTCGACTCGCTGATGGCGGTGGAGCTGAGCAACCGGCTCTCCGCCGTCACCGGCGTTCGGCTCGCCCCGCACGCCGTGTTCAACCACCCCACCCCGGAGCTGCTCGCCGCACACCTGCACGCCCGGCTGCTCGGCACCACCGCCACCGAGGTGGCCGACGCCACCACCGTCGCCCTCGACGAGCCCGTCGCGATCGTCGCGATGGCCTGCCGGTTCCCCGGCGGCATCGGCTCCCCCGAGGAGCTGTGGCGGCTGTTGGACGACGGCGGGGACGTCATCGGCGACCTGCCCACCGACCGGGGCTGGCCCGACCTCTACGACCCCGCCCCCGGCACCCCCGGGCGGACGTACGTGCGCTCCGGTGGCTTCCTCACCGGCGTCGCCGACTTCGACGCCGCGTTCTTCGGCATCAGCCCCCGCGAGGCGCTGGCCATGGATCCGCAGCACCGGCTGCTGCTGGAGACCTCCTGGGAGGCGCTGGAGCGCGCCGGGCTCGACCCGGGCACGTTGCGCGGCAGCCGCACCGGTGTCTTCGCCGGCACCCACGGCCAGGACTACGCCGACCCGGACACACCCGGCGTCACCTCCGACGACGGGGAGAACAGCGCCGACGAGGGGCACCTGCTCACCGGCACCGCCGCCAGCGTGCTCTCCGGCCGGGTCGCGTACGCCCTCGGCCTGGAGGGGCCGGCCGTCACGGTGGACACCGCCTGCTCGGCGTCCCTGGTGGCGCTGCACCTGGCCGCGCAGGCGCTGCGCTCCGGCGACTGCGACCTGGCCCTGGCCGGCGGCGTGTCGGTGCTCTCCAGCCCCGCCGGCCTGACCCGGTTCAGCCGCCAGCGCGGCCTCGCCGCCGACGGCCGGTGCAAGGCGTTCGCCGAGGAGGCCGACGGCTTCGGCATGTCCGAGGGGGTCGGGGTACTGGTGGTGGAGCGGCTTTCCGACGCCCGCCGCCGCGGCCACCCCGTCCTCGCGCTGGTGCGCGGCAGCGCCGTGAACTCCGACGGCGCGTCCAACGGGCTCACCGCCCCCAACGGGCCCTCCCAGGAGCGGGTGATCCGGGCCGCGCTGGCCGCCGCCGGGCTCACCCCCGCCGACGTGGACGCCGTCGAGGCGCACGGCACCGGCACCCCGCTCGGCGACCCGATCGAGGCCGAGGCGATCCTCGCCACGTACGGCCAGCGCCCGGCCGACGTCCCGCCGCTGCTGCTCGGCTCCGTCAAGTCCAACCTCGGGCACACCCAGGCCGCCGCCGGTGTCGCCGGGCTGCTGAAGATGGTCCTCGCCATGCGGCACGGCCGGCTGCCCCGCACCCTGCACGCGTCCCGGCGCACCTCCCGGGTGGACTGGGACTCCGGGTCGGTGGAGCTGCTCACCGAGTCCCGCCCCTGGCCCCGGTCGGACCGGCCCGCGCGGGCCGGGATCTCCTCGTTCGGCATCAGCGGCACCAACGCCCACGTCGTCGTCGAGGCGGTGGCCGCGCCGGAGCCCGCCCCACCCGCCGACCTGCCCGCCGAACCCGGCGTGCTGCCCTGGCTGTTGTCCGCGGGTACCCCCGAGGCACTGGCCGGGCAGGCCCGCCGGCTGCGCGCCCACTTCGCCGGGCATGCCGACCAGCGGCCCCTCGACGTGGCCTGGTCGCTGGCCGCCACCCGGGCCGAGTTCGGCACCCGGGCGGTGCTGGTCGGCGCCGACGCCGAGCGCACCGGCGCGGCCCTCGACGCGCTCGCCGAGGGCCGTCCCGATCCCGACCTGGTCCGGGGCGAGGCCGGGCCGACCGGGCGGATCGTGTTCGTCTTCCCCGGCCAGGGCTCGCAGTGGGCCGGCATGGGACGGGACCTGTTGGCGCAGGCACCCGTGTTCGCCGAGCGGATGGCGGCCTGCGACGCGGCGCTGCGACCGCACGTCGACTGGTCGTTGCTGGACGTGGTGCGCCAGGTGCCCGGAGCACCGGGACTCGACCGCGACGACGTGGTACAGCCGGCGCTGTTCGCGATGATGGTGTCGCTGGCGGAGCTGTGGCGCTCCTACGGCGTGCGCCCCGACGCCGTGGTCGGCCACTCCCAGGGCGAGATCGCCGCGGCCTGCGTCGCCGGGGTGTTCTCCCTGCCCGAGGCGGCCCGGCTGGTGGCGCTGCGCGCCCGCGCGATCCGGATGCTGGCCGGGACCGGGGCGATGGCCGCGGTGGCGCTCCCCGCCGACGTGGCCCGGGAACGGATCGCCCGGTTCGGCGGCCGGGTCGAGGTGGCCACGGTCAACGGGCCGAGCGCCGTGACGGTCTCCGGCGAGCCGGCGGCCATCGAGCGTTTCCTCGCCGAGTTGGCCGCCGAGCAGGTCCGGGTCCGGGCGATCGACCTGGACTACGGCTCGCATTCGTCCCGGGTGGAGCCGATCCGCGCCGAGCTGGCCGAGCTGCTCGCCGGGACGACCCCCGGCCCGGCCGCAGTGCCGCTCTTCTCCACCACCGACCTGTGCTGGTTCGACGGCACCGAGATGGACGCGGACTACTGGTACCGCAACCTGCGTCAGACCGTCGAGCTGGAGCGGGCGGTCCGCGCGCTCGCCGGGCAGGGCCACGACACGTACGTCGAGTGCAGCCCGCACCCGGTACTCACCCTCAGCATCTCCGAGACCCTCGCCGGGTGCGAGCGACCGACCTTGGTCGTCGGCTCGGTGCAGCGCGACCAGGGCGATCTGAGCCGGTTCCTGCACTCCGCCGCCCAGCTGCACGTGCACGGCGTGCCGGTGGACTGGCAGCCTGCGCTGGCCGGCGGGCGGCGGGTCGACCTGCCCACCTACGCGTTCGCCCACCGTCGCTACTGGCCGCGCCGACTGGCCGGCCCCGGCGACGTCGGCGCGGCCGGCCTGACCGCTGCCGGGCATCCGCTGCTCGGCGCCTCGGTGACGCTCGCCGAGGCGCGTGGGCACCTGTTCACCGGCCGGCTCGCCGCCACCGACCCGTCCTGGCTGGTCGACCACCAGGTCGGCGGGACCGTGCTGGTGCCCGGCACCGGCCTGGTCGAGCTCTGCCTGCACGCCGGCGACGCCGTCGGGGTACCGACGCTCGACGAACTGGTCATCGAGGCCCCGCTGGCGCTGCCGGCCGGGGGCGCGACCCAGGTGCAGGTCGCCGTCGGCGCGCCCGCCGCCGACGGACGTCGCCCGGTCACCGTGCACTCCCGGTTGGCCGCCAGCCCGGCGGACGGCACGTGGGCCCGGCACGCCAGTGGCACCCTCTCCGCCGACCAGGCCGCCCCGGCCGCCGGGCTCGCGGCCTGGCCGCCGCCGCACGCCCGCCCCGTCGACCTTTCCGGCTTCTACGCCGGGCTGGCCGCCGACGGCTACGGGTACGGGCCGGCGTTCCAGGGGCTGCGCGCGGTGTGGACCGACGGCGACGACGTGTACGCCGAGGTGGAACTGCCCTCCGCGCAGCGCGCCGAGGCCGACCGGTACGGCCTGCACCCGGCCCTGCTCGACGCAGCCCTGCACGCCGCGCACTTCGGCGGCCTCGCCGACGCCGGGGCGGACCGGCTGCTGCTGCCGTTCGTCTGGAACGGGGTCACCCTGCACGCCGCCGGGGCCACGACCCTGCGGGTACGGGTGGCCCGGACCGGCCCGCACGCCTTCACGCTCACCGTGGCAGACGCCGCCGGCGCACCGGTGGCGGAGGTCGGCTCGCTCGCCATGCGCCCGATCTCCCGGGCCGAGTTGGGCGCCCGGGACTCCGGCGTCGCCGACGCGCTCTTCCGGCTCGACTGGCAGCCGCTGGCCGCGCAGGAAGCCGTCGTACCGGCCCGGGTGGTGGCGCTCGGCCGGGCGGTCGGCGCGTTCCCGCACCACCGGGACCCGGCCGCGCTCGGGCGGGCCGTCGACGACGGCGCCTCCGAGCCCGACGCCGTCCTGGCCCCTCTCGGCGGCCCCGCCGCACCCGAGGCCGGCCCGACCGACCGGGCCCGGGCCGTCGCCGTCGAGGCGCTCGCCCTGGTGCAGGGGTGGCTGGCCGAGCCCCGCTGGGCGGGCACCCCGCTGGTCCTGCTCACCCGGGGCGCGGTCGGCGTGCACAGCCCCGCCGAGGTCGACGACCCCGAGGCCGCCACCGCCTGGGGGCTGGTGCGCTCCGCCCAGTCCGAGCACCCCGACAGGTTCGTCCTGCTCGACACCGACACCCCGCCCACCGCCGATGATCTGGCGGTCGTGCTGGCCACCCGGGAGCCCCAGCTGGCACTGCGCGGCGGAACCCCGTACGCGCCCCGGTTGGCCCGCCTCTCCGACGCCGCGACGCTCACCCCGCCGGTGGGCGTGCCCGCCTGGCGGCTCGACGTGCCGGCCCGGGGCAGCCTGGACAACCTCGTCCTGGTCCCCACCGACGCCGCTGACGCGCCGCTGGGCCCGCGCGAGGTGCGGGTCCGGATCCGGGCGGCCGGGCTCAACTTCCGGGACGTGCTCAACGCCCTCGGCCTCTACCCGGGCGACCCCGGCCCGCCCGGCGGCGAGGCGGCCGGCATGGTCACCGAGGTCGGCGCCGAGGTGACCGACCTGCGCCCCGGCGACCGGGTGCTCGGCGTCTTCGCCGGCTGCTTCGGCCCGGTCGCGGTCACCGACCGCCGGCTGCTCGTGCCGATGCCCGACGGCTGGACGTTCGCCCAGGCCGCCTCGATGCCGGTGGTGTTCCTCACCGCATACCACGGGCTGGTGAATCTGGCCGGGCTGCGAGCCGGCGAGGCGGTACTGGTGCACGCCGCCGCCGGCGGCGTCGGCATGGCCGCCGTGCAGCTCGCCCGCCACCTGGGCGCCGAGGTGTACGCCACCGCCAGCCCCGGCAAGTGGCCGGCCCTGCGGGCGATGGGCGTGCCCGACAGCCACCTGGCCTCCTCGCGCACCCTCGACTTCGAACCCCACTTCCTCGCCACCAGCGGCGGGCGGGGCGTCGACGTGGTCCTCGACTCCCTCGCCCGGGAGTTCGTCGACGCGTCGCTGCGACTGCTGCCCCGCGGCGGCCGGTTCGTCGAGATGGGCAAGACCGACCTGCGCGACCCCGACCGGGTCGCCGCCGACCACCCCGGCGTGGCCTACCAGGCGTACGACCTGACCAGTGTCGACCCCGACGAGATCCAGCGGATGCTGGTCGAGCTGATGGGCCTCTTCGCCGCCGGTCGGCTCGCCCCGCTGCCGGTGCGCGCCTGGGACGTCCGGCAGGCCCCCGACGCGTTCCGGTACGTCAGCCAGGCCCGGCACATCGGCAAGGTGGTGCTCACCATGCCGGTGGCGTGGGACCCGGACGGCACCGTCCTGGTCACCGGCGGCACCGGCCTGCTCGGCGGGCTGGTGGCCCGCCGCCTGGTCACCGGCCACGGGGCCCGACACCTGGTCCTGGCCAGCCGGAGCGGCCCCGACGCCGAAGGCGCGGCGGAGCTGACCACCGAGCTGACCGCCCTCGGTGCCGTGGTCACCGTGGTCGCCGCCGACGTCGCCGACCGGGACGCCGTGGCCCGACTCGTCGCCGGTCTGCCGGCCGGGCACCCGCTCACCGCCGTGGTGCATCTCGCCGGGGTGCTCGACGACGGGGTGGTCACCGCGCTCACCCCGCAGCGCGTCGACACCGTCTTCCGGCCCAAGGTGGACGCCGCCCGGCACCTCGACGAGCTGACCCGGCACCTCGACCTCGCCGGGTTCGTGCTCTTCTCCTCCGGTGCGGGGGTGTTCGGCGTGCCCGGCCAGGGCAACTACGCCGCCGCCAACGCGTACCTCGACGCGCTGGCCCGGTCCCGGCGCGGCGCGGGGCTGCCCGCCCAGTCGTACGCGTGGGGGCTGTGGGAGCAGGAGAGCGCGCTGACGGCCAAGCTCGACCGCGTCTCCGGCCGGATCACCGCCCGCGACGGCCAACTCGCCATCCCCTCCGACCTGGGCATGGCGCTGTTCGACGCGGGGCTGGCCAACCCCGAGGAGCACCTGGTGCCGACCCGGGTCGACGTGGCCTACCTGGCCGACCGGGCCACCGTGCCGGCGCTGATGCGCGGGCTGGTCCGCCGGGAACGGCCCCGGGCCCACGCCGAGTCCGCCGCCGCCGGCCAGGACCTTGCCGGCCGGCTCCGGGCGCTCACCGGCCAGGAGCAGGCGGGGCTGCTGCTCGACCTGGTTCGTGCCGAGGCCGCCGCCGTGCTCGGTCACGCCACCTCGGACGCGATCCGGCCCGCCCAGGCGTTCAACGAGATCGGCTTCGACTCGCTGACCGCCGTCGAGCTGCGCAACCGGCTCACCGAGGCCACCGGCCGGCGGCTGCCCGCGACGGTCATCTTCGACTACCCGGACCCGACCGCGCTGGCCGGATTCCTGTGCGCCCAACTCGTCGGGGACGGCGGGGAGGCGGCGCCGGCGATCCTGGCCGAGCTGGAGAGCCTCGAACGTTCGCTGGCCGAGACGGTGGTCGGCGCGGAGTTGCACACGCAGGTCGCGGCGCGGTTGGAGGTGCTGATCGCCAAGTGGCGGGCCACCGGCGGCGGCGCGTCCGTACGCGAGGCCGACCAGGACCTCGACCTCGACCAGGCCAGCGACGACGAGATCTTCAGCCTGATCGATACGGAACTCGGGCTGGAGATGCCGGGCCCGAGATGGACAGACGGGGAACGGCGATGACCGACGTACTGATCGTGGGCTACGGCCCGGTGGGCCAGGTGGCGGCGATCCTGCTCGCCCAGCGCGGCTTCACGGTGCGGGTGGTGGAGAAGTGGGCCACCCCGTACAACATGCCCCGCGCGGTCTCCTACGACGGCGAGGCCAGCCGCATCCTCGCCGCCTGCGGCGTCGGCGACCGCCTCGACCCGGTCATCGAGCCCTCCGGCGAGTACACCTGGAAGAACGGCTTCGGGCGGACCCTGCTGCACATCAAGGTCCCCGACGGCGGCTGGCCCGACTCGATCTCCTTCTACCAGCCCGGGCTGGAGGATCGGCTCGCCGAGCGGGGCGCCGAACTGCCCGGGGTGCAGGTGCTGCGCGGCGTCGAGGTGACCGACCTCGCCGACCACGGCGACCGGGTCGAGGTGACCGCGTTGGCGGCCGACGGAACCGCCCAGGTCTTCACCGCCTCCTGGGTGCTCGGCTGCGACGGCGCGAACAGCTTCGTCCGCCGCTGGCTCGGTACGGGCGTCACCGACCTCGGCTTCACCCACGACTGGCTGGTCTGCGACGTGGTGCTCAACGAGCCGGTCGTGTTCAAGCCCAACAACCTCCAGATCTGCGACCCCGCCCGCCCCCGCACCGCCGTGTCCGCCGGGCCGGATCACCGGCGCTGGGAGTTCATGCGGGTGCCGGAGGAGAGCCTGGAGGAGTTCCGCAGCGAAGCCAGCGTCTGGCGGCTGCTGGGCCTGTTCGACATCACCCCGGACACCGCCCGCCTCGACCGGTACGGCGTCTACACCACCCAGGCCTGCTACGCCGACACGTGGCGCTCCGGCCGGGTGTTCCTCGCCGGGGACGCCGCGCACGTCATGCCGCCCTTCCTCGGCCAGGGCATGAGCTCCGGCTTCCGGGACGTGATCAACCTGGCCTGGAAGCTGGACCTGGTGCGCCGGGGGCTCGCCGACGACGCGCTGCTCGACACGTACGAGGTGGAACGGCGGGCGCACGTGCAGCACGCCATCCGGATGTCCATCGACTCCGGGAAGGTGATCTGCGAGACCGACCCGAAGAAGGCCGCCGGCCGGGACTCGGTGATGCTGGCTGCGCTGCGCCGGCGTACCCAGCAGAAGCATGCCCGGTCGCTGCGCGAGGCGATCGTCGACGGTGTGCTGTGCCGGGGTCCGGACGGCGCACCGGCCCCGCACGCCGGCGCCCCCGCGCACCAGGGCCGGGTGGCTGCCGACGGGCGGACGGGCTGGTTCGACGAGGTCGTCGGCACCGGCTTCGTGCTGCTCACCCGGGATGTCCCGGCCGCGCTCGTCCCGGCCGACGTGGCCTTTCTCGACGGCCTCGGCGCCCGCTGGGTCGCCGTCCGGGCCGCCGACGCCGCCCCGGCCGACGCAGCCCCGGCCGACGGGAACGGCCCGGTCACCGTCACCGATCTCGACGGCGGCTACCTGGCGTACCTCTCCGGCGTGCGGGCCGACGCCCTCCTGGTTCGCCCCGACTTCTACGTCTTCGGCGTCGCGGCCGGACCGGACGGCGCGGCCACCCTGGTGAACGAGCTGCGTCAGCAGGTCGTCGCCCCTGCACTGCAACCCTGACCACCCGCTGTCTCCCAAGGAGCTGACATGTTGGAAAACCTTCGCACCCTCGGGCGGGTCATCCGCACCATGACCACCAAGGATCCGGTGACCCGGGTCCGCCGCTTCTACGAGATCCAGTCCCCGAAGGTGGAGTTCGCGGCCCGCACCACCCGGTACATGAACGTCGGCTACTGGGAGGAGGGGACGACCAGCATCGACGTGGCCGGCGAGGCCCTGGCCATGAAGCTCGCCGACGCCGCCGGCTTCAAGCCGGACGACACCGTCCTCGACGTCGGCTTCGGCTACGGCGACCAGGACTTCGCCTGGCTGCGCGAGCGCCGGGTGGCCAAGGTGCACGGCATCAACGTCACCCCCCGGCATGTCGAGCAGGCCCAGGAACGCGCGCGGCGGGAGGGCGTCGCCGAGCAGGCCGAGTTCCAGCTCGGCACCGCCACCGAACTGCCCTTCGCCGACGGCACCTTCGACCGGGTGGTGGCGCTGGAGTCGGCGTTCCACTTCTACCCGCGCAGCGCCTTCTTCGCCGAGGCGCTGCGGGTGCTCAAGCCGGGCGGCACCCTCGCCACCGCCGACATCATCCCGCTCAGCAACGACACCACCCGGATGTCGATCAACTCGGGCCCGCTGAGCTTCATCAAGTTCAGCATCCCGGACGAGAACTGGCACGACCGCACGGTCTACGCCGAGCAGCTCACCGCCGCCGGGTTCTCCACCGTCGACGTGCAGTCCATCCAGGACCACACCTGGGAGGGCTGGCGGCTGTTCCAGTCGCAGCGCCCCAGCGACCCGGCGTTCCGGGCCGAGGCCGAGGCCAGCGCGGTCAAGGGCATGGCCAACCACTGGCGCGACGAGGCCCTGATCAAGAAGGAGATCGGCCTGCTCGACTACGTGATCGCCGTCGCGCACAAGGCGTGACACCCGGCGGCCCCCACCGCACCGGCACCTCGCCGGCGGTGGGGGCCACGTCGATCGTCGCGCCAGCGCCGCCGGTCAGCGGGCCGACGTGCCGGCCAGCGCCGTCGACAGGGTACGCAGGATCGCCGGCTGGTGCTGGGCCAGGAAGAAGTGCCCGCCCGGGAAGACCTGAAGGGCGAACGGGCCGGTGGTGTGCCGCTCCCACGCCTGGGCCTCGTCGATCGTCGTCTTCAAGTCGGCGTCGCCGGTGAAGACCGTCACCGGGCAGCTCAGCTTCGGCCCCGGCACGTACTCGTACGTCTCCGCCGCCCGGTAGTCGTTGCGGATCGCCGGGAGCGCGGCGCGTAGCAGCTCCGGATCGCCGAGCACCGCAGCCTCCGTGCCACTGAGCTTCTTCATGTCGGCCAGCAGGCCCTCGTCGTCGAGCAGGTGCACCGTCTCGTTACGGGAGGCCGACGGTGCCCGCCGCCCCGACGGGAAGAGGTGCGCGGCCGGCGTACCGCTCTCCGCCTCCATCAGCCGCGCCACCTCGAAGCCGAGGCTCGCGCCCATGCTGTGTCCGAAGATCGCCAGCGGCTCGTCCCGCCAGGGCCGGAGCACCTCGAACACCTGCCGGGCCAGCTCCGGGATGTTGTCGACGCACGGCTCGTGGCGGCGGTCCTGCCGCCCCGGGTACTGGATGGCGAGGACCTCGACGGCCGGCGAGAGCGCCCGGGAGACCGGGAAGTAGAAGCTCGCGGACCCACCGGCGTGCGGCAGGCACACCAACCGCCGAGCCCCGGCCTGAGCCGGATGGAACCGGCGCACCCACAGGCCGTTGTCTGAGTCGGTCATTCTCACGCGGTCCTTCCAGCGGTGGTGCGCGATTCGGCGACACCGGTGTGGTCAAACGGACGCTAATCGGATCCACCGGGTGCGGCCACCCCTAGGGGACGGCCGCGGGGGTTAGGGGTTGTCGCAGCTCATAGCCAGGCCATAACTTTCCCCCGCAGAGGGGACCCGTGGCTCTCGGCTGAATTGTGCAAAGGACGTAGAACCGATCTGGCCTGAGGAATTCGCGCATTCGTACCGTCGCCTACGTCAGGTCTCCGCCGGCCACCGCGATGGGTCAGGTTGATGGACACCGAAGAGAAGCTCCGGGAGTACCTGAAGAGGGTCACCACCGACCTGCGCCGGACCCGGCAACGGCTCCGCGACGTCGAGGACGAGGCCCAGCAGCCGATCGCCATCGTCGGAATGGCATGTCGCTTTCCCGGCGGCGTCGAGTCCGCCGACGGGCTGTGGGAGTTGGTGGCTGCCTCCGGCGATGCGATCTCCGGCTTTCCCACCGACCGGGGTTGGGACCTCGCCGAGCTGTACGACCCGGACCGGGAACGCCCCGGCACGTCCTGCGTCCGCGAGGGCGGTTTCCTGCGCGACGCCGGGGACTTCGACCCCCGCTTCTTCGGCATCTCGCCCCGCGAGGCGTTGGCGATGGACCCGCAGCAGCGGCTGCTGTTGGAGGTGTCCTGGGAGGCGTTCGAGTCGGCGGGGGTGGATCCCACCCCGCTGCGGGGCGACCGGGTCGGCGTCTTCGCCGGCCTGACCCACGGCGGCTACGCCGGCGGTGCCACCGACGTCCCCGACGGCGTCAGCGACTACCTGGGCCTCGGTAGCGCGGGCAGCATCAGCTCCGGCCGGGTGGCGTACGCGTTCGGGTTCGAGGGGCCGGCGGTGACCGTGGACACGGCCTGCTCGTCGTCGCTGGTGGCGCTGCACCTGGCCGTGCGGTCCCTGCGTTCGGGAGAGTGTGACCTCGCGCTGGCCGGCGGCGTCAGTGTGCTGTCGACACCCGCCATCTTCGTGGACTTCACCCGGCAGGACAACCTGTCGGCCTCGGCGCGGTGTCGGGCGTTCGCCGACGCCGCCGACGGCACCGCCCTCGCCGAGGGCATCGGCGTCCTCCTGGTGGAGCGCCTGGCTGACGCCCGCCGGCTGGGCCACCGGGTGCTGGCGGTGGTGCGGGGCAGCGCCGTCAACTCCGACGGGGCGTCGAACGGCCTCACCGCACCCAACGGCCCGTCCCAGCAGCGGGTGATCCGTCAGGCGCTCGCCGACGCCCGCCTGTCGCCCACCGACGTGGACGTGGTGGAGGCGCACGGCACGGGCACGACGCTGGGCGACCCGATCGAGGCGCAGGCGCTGTTGGCCACCTACGGGCAGGACCGGCAGACGCCGCTGTTGCTGGGGTCGGTGAAGTCGAACATCGGGCACACCCAGTCGGCGTCCGGCGTCGCCGGGCTGATCAAGATGGTGCAGGCGATGCGGCACGGCGTGGTGCCGGCAACGCTGCACGTGGACGTGCCGTCGTCGAAGGTGGACTGGGACGCGGGCGCGGTCGAACTGGTGACGGCGGCCCGGCCGTGGCCGACGGTGGATCGTCCGCGCCGGGCGGCGGTGTCGTCGTTCGGTATCTCCGGCACGAACGCGCACGTCATCGTCGAGCAGGCCGAGCCGGAGGACACGCCGGCCGAGCCCGAGGCGACGCCGGCCGGGGCGGGGACCAGGGTGGCCGGCGACGTGGCCCCGCCGGTGTTGCCGTGGCTGGTCTCGGGGCACTCGGCCGAGGCGCTGGCCGCGCAGGCGGCCCGGCTGGCCGAGTTCGTCGGCACCGACCCGGCGCTGCCGGCGGCCGACGCGGCGTGGTCGCTGGCCACGTCACGGGCGGCGCTGGAGCACCGGGCGGTCATCGTCGCCGCGGACCGCGCCGACCTGCTCGCCGGGCTGGACGCCCTGGTCGACGGGGCCTCCATGGCCGGGGTCATCGTCGGCGAGGTGGCCGCGGGCCGCCGGGCGATGCTCTTCACCGGTCAGGGTGCGCAGCGCGCGGGGATGGGACGGGAGCTGTACGACCGGTTCCCGGTGTACGCCGAGGCGTTCGACCGGGTCTGCGCGGGGTTCGAGGGCAGGTTGCCGCGCCCGCTGCGGGAGGTGGTCCTCGCCGAGGCGGGCGACGGGCCGGCGGGGCTGCTGGACCGGACGGTGTTCACCCAGGCGGGGCTCTTCGCGGTGGAGGTGGCCCTGTACGAGCTGGTCTGCTCGTGGGGAGTGCGGCCGGACTACCTGGCGGGGCACTCGATCGGTGAGGTCAGCGCGGCGTACGCGGCGGGGGTGCTGTCGTTGGAGGACGCCTGCGCCCTGGTCGCGGCGCGGGGTTCGTTGATGCAGACGTTGCCCGCCGGTGGCGGGATGCTGGCGGTGGCCGCGGCGGAGGACCGGGTGCGGGAGGTGGCCGGGCAGCGGGTCGACGTGGCGGCGGTCAACGGCCCGGCCGCGGTGGTGCTCTCCGGCCCGGTCGAGGAGCTGGAGCGGGTGGCCGCGGAGTGCGCGGATCAGGGCTGGCGCACCCGGCGGCTGTCGGTCAGCCACGCGTTCCACTCCCGGTTGATGGAGCCGATGCTGGAGCCCTTCCGCGCGGTGCTGGCGGGGTTGGCCTGGCGGGCGCCGCGGGTGCCGATCGTGTCGACCCTGACCGGTGCGCTCGTCGACGGCGAGGAGATCGGCACGCCGGAGTACTGGGTGCGGCACGCGCGGGAGGCGGTGCGCTTCGCCGACGCCGTGGCGGCCCTGCACCGGCTCGGGGTGACCACGATGCTGGAGGTGGGCCCGGATGCGACGTTGACCGCGATGGCCGCGCAGACCCCGACCGACCCGCCGGTGCGGCAGGTGGCGCTGCTGCGCCGCGACCAGCCCGAGGTGACCGCCACGGTCGCCGCCCTGGCCCGGTTGCACGTCACCGGTACCCCGGTGAACTGGTCGGCCTGGTTCATCGGGGCCGGCACCCAACCCCGCACCGTCGACCTGCCCAGCTACGCCTTCGGGCGCCAACGCTACTGGCTGGCCGCCGGCGCGTCCGGCCTCGACGCGTCCGGCCTCGGCCTACGCCCCGCCGGGCACCCCCTGTTGACCACCGAACTCGTCCCGGCCACCGACGACGCGCGCGTCCACGGTGGCCGGCTCTCCCTGCTGACCCACCCCTGGCTCGCCGACCACCTCGTCTGGGGATCGGTCGTGGTGCCCGGCACGGCGCTGGTGGAGATGGCGCTGCACGCGGGCACCCGGGCCGGCTGCGACTCGCTGGAGGAGCTGACCCTCGCCGCGCCGCTGGTCCTGCCCGAGCAGGGCGCCCGGGCGGTGCAGCTCGGCCTGGCCGCCGCCGACGAGTACGGCCGTCGCCGGGTGAGCATCCACTCCCGGCCCGCCGACGACCCGCGCGCCGACTGGACCCGGCACGCCGAGGGTGTCCTCGCCCCCGGTGGCGCCGACGCGTCGGAGGGGCTGGCCGAGTGGCCCCCGCCCGACGCCACCGCCGTGCCGGTCGAGCCGATCTACGAGCAGCTCCACCGGCTCGGCGTCGACCACGGGCCCACCTTCCGGGGGCTGCGCGCCGCGTGGCGTACCGACGAAGGGGTCTTCGCGGAGGTCGCGCTCCCGGACGGCACCGCCACCGGCGGGTTCGGCCTGCACCCGGCCCTGCTGGACGCGGCGCTGCACGTCGTCGGCCTCACCGACGACGACGCCGAGGCGCCCGGGGCCCGACTTCCGTTCGCCTGGTCGGGCGTCGCGCTCGCCGCCGTCGGCGCGACCACCCTTCGGGTACGGGTCACCCGGGCCGGCTCGGCGGTCTGCCTGACCCTCGCCGACGGCACCGGCGCGCCCGTCGCCCGGATCGGCTCGCTGGTGTCCCGGCCGATCGGCGCAGACCAGCTCGACGCCGCCGACCCGGCCGAGCTGCCCCTGTTCGACCTGCGCTGGACCGCGCTGCCGCTGCCGGCCCGGCCGGCGACCGGGATCGTCGCGCTGGACGCCGCCGCAAGCCTCGCCGGCACCACGCTGCCCGGCGGGCTGGCCGCGCTCGCCGAGGCCGTCGACGCCGGCCGGCACGATCCCCGGCTGGTGCTGCTCGCCGCCGGGGACGCCCCGGCGGGCGACCCCCTCGAGGCGACCCGCACCCGGCTCGCCACGACCCTCGCGGCCCTACAGGAGTGGCTGGCCGACGACCGGTTCGCCGCCCGGCGGCTCGTCGTGCTCACCCGGGGCGCCGTGCCCGCCGACCTCACGGGCAAGGTGACCGACCTGCCCGGCGCGGCCGTCTGGGGCCTGATCCGGTCGGCGCAACTGGAGCACCCCGACCGGTTCGTGCTGGTCGACCTCGACGCCGACGCCGACGCCGACGCCGACGCGGACCTGCTCGGCCGCGCCCTGGCCAGCGACGAGCCGCAACTCGCCCTCCGCGACGGGCGGCTGCTGGTGCCCCGGCTTGCGCCGGCCGAGCCCGACCCGACGGGCGCCGTCGACCTCCTGCCCGACGGCACGGTGCTGGTCACCGGCGCCACCGGCACCCTCGGCGGCATCATCGCCCGGCACCTGGTCACCGCGCACAAGGTGCGGCACCTGCTGCTCGTCGGCCGGCGCGGCGCCGACGCCCCCGGGGCGGCCGACCTCCTCGCCGAGCTCACCCGGCTCGGCGCGCAGGCCCGCTTCGCCGGCTGCGACGTGGCCGACCGGGGTCAGGTCGCCGCGCTGCTGGCCACCGTCGGAGCCGAGCACCCGCTCACCGGCGTCGTACACGCCGCCGGGGTCCTCGACGACGCGACCGTCACCGCGCTGACCCCGGAACGCACCGAGACCGTGCTGCGCCCGAAGGCCGACGCCGGCTGGCACCTGCACGACCTCACCCGGCACCTGGACCTGCCGATGTTCGTGCTCTTCTCCTCGATCGCCGGCCCGCTCGGCGGACCGGGGCAGGGCAACTACGCGGCGGCCAACGCCTTCCTCGACGGCCTCGCCCACCACCGGCGTGCCGCCGGCCTCGCCGCCACCTCGCTGGCCTGGGGGCTCTGGGAGGAGGGCAGCGGGATGACCCGGGAGCTGGGCACCGCCCGTCGGGAACGAATGACCCGCCAGGGCATCGCCCCGCTCGGCACCGAGCAGGCGCTCGCCCTCTTCGACGCCAGCCGGCGCTGCCGGCAGCCGCTCCTGCTGCCCGTCCGCCTCGACCTGGCCGCGCTGCGCACCCTGCGCACCGTCGACCACCTGCCGGCGGCGCTGCGCGGCCTGGCCGGCATCCGGACCCGGCGCAGCGCCGGGGGCGGCACCGCCCCGGCCGCAGGCTTCCGCGACCGGATCGCCGGGGCCGCCGACTCCGACCGCCGCCGGCTGGTCGAGGAACTGGTCACCGGCCAGGTCGCCGAGGTGCTCGGCTACGCCTCCGCGTCGGCGGTCGGGGCCGGGCAGTCCTTCACCGAGCTGGGCTTCGACTCGCTGACCGCCGTGGACCTGCGCAACCGGCTGACCGCCCGCACCGGCCTGTCGCTGCCGGCCACCCTGGTCTTCGACCACCCCACCCCGGAGGCCCTCACCGGGTACCTGGTGGCGCAGTTCGGCCCCGGCCGGTCCGCGCCCACCCTCCTCGACGAGTTGGACCGGCTGGAGGCGGCGTTCGAGGCCACCCCGGCGGAGGCCCTCGCGGAGCTGACCGCCGACGAGGAGACCCGCGCGGCGGTCACCGCGCGGCTCAGGGCGCTGCTCACCCGCTGGGACGGCGACGCTGGCGCCGTCGCCCAGGTGATCGACGAAGCCAGCGACGACGAACTCTTCGACTTCATCGACAGCAAGTTCGGTCGTTCCTGACCGGTGAACCGCCCCGCTTGCCGACCAACGCGACAGGTGAAACCCCGATGGCCAACGAAGCCAAGCTCCGCGAGTACCTCAAGCGCGTCACCGCCGACCTCGCCGAGACCAGCGAACGCCTGAGGGCCGTCGACGCCAGGAGCCACGAGCCCATCGCGATCGTCGGGATGAGCTGCCGCTACCCGGGCGGGGTCCGCTCGCCCGAGCAGCTGTGGGACCTCGTCGCCACCGCGTCCGACGGCGTCACCGGCTTCCCCACCGACCGGGGCTGGGACACCGAAGGGGCGTACGACCCGACGGGTCAGCGGCGGGGCAGCACGTACGCCCGGGAGGGCGGCTTCCTGCACGACGCCGGGGACTTCGATCCGGAGCTGTTCAAGGTCTCGCCGTACGAGGCTCTCGCCATGGACCCGCAGCAGCGGCTGATGCTGGAGGCGTCCTGGGAGGCGATCGAGGACGCCCGGATCGACCCGCTCTCGCTGCGCGGCAGCCGGGTCGGCGTCTTCGCCGGCATGATGTACCACAACTACGCCGCCGGGCTCGGCGAGCTGCCGGAGACCCTGGAGGGGTTCATCGGCGGCGGCACGGCCAGCAGCGTGCTCTCCGGGCGGGTGGCGTACACGTTCGGGTTCGAGGGGCCGGCGCTGACCGTCGACACGGCGTGCTCGTCGTCCCTGGTCGCGCTCCACCTCGCGGTGCAGTCGCTGCGCTCCGGTGAGTGCACGCTCGCGCTGGCCGGCGGCGTCACCGTGATGACCACCCTGGAGACGTTCATCGACTTCAGCCGGCAGCGCGGGCTCGCCCCCGACGGGCGGTGCAAGTCCTTCGCCGAGGGCGCCGACGGCACCGGCTGGTCTGAGGGCGTCGGAATGCTCCTCGTGGAACGCCTCTCCGACGCCCGGCGCCACGGCCACCGCGTTCTGGCGGTGGTGCGGGGTAGTGCGGTGAATCAGGATGGTGCGTCGAATGGGTTGACGGCGCCGAATGGTCCGTCGCAGCAGCGGGTGATTCGGCAGGCGCTTTCGAGTGCGCGGTTGTCGGTGGTGGATGTGGATGTGGTGGAGGCGCACGGTACGGGTACGTCGTTGGGTGATCCGATTGAGGCGCAGGCGTTGTTGGCGACCTATGGTCAGGGTCGTGAT